>CAZEQJ010000036.1:0-29886 GCA_964514385.1 uncultured Cytophagales bacterium | reverse complement strand
TTCGAACACAACTATTACCATAAGCTTAAGGCTGCCATCGCCTCAATTGAAGGTCTACAAAAGCTCCGTAAAGAAAAAGGTGAGATCGATGAATTTATGGAAAAGGAGATCGATAAGCTTAAAGAGGCCGCTAAAAACCTCTACAGCTAAAGAGTTCGCTCAATACACCCTTTCTACAAATAGGAAATCTTAATCTTTTACTCTGCTTTTTGCACCCCAAGCCGTTTGATCAGGCCACCGATTGTAAGTCCCTGTACCAAAATACTAAATACCACCACACTGTAGGTGGCGGTCACGATCAGGTCCTTTGCTGCAATTTCTGGCAATGACAGGGCCAGGGCAACGGAAATACCTCCTCTCAGTCCACCCCATGTAAGTATCTGGATGGTTCCTTTTTCAAATTTACGAAAGGGAGACATGATGGTGACGGGTGTACTGACCCCGATAAACCTGCCGACTAACACGACCAAAATGCCGATCACTCCGGCCAGTACATAGTCCCACTGGAAAGGGATGATAATCATTTCCAAACCGATAAGTATAAATAATATGGCATTTAAGGCTTCATCTACCAGGTGCCAGAATTTATATACGTAGTCTCCGGTAATATTTGACAGATCTGCTTTACGTCCCTGATTACCAACGAATAATCCCATTGTGACCATTGCAAGCGGTGCTGACACATGGAAGCCCTTAGCCAGTTGAGTGCCGGCCATGACCATGGATAATGTTACCAGTACTTCGAGTTCTACATGTGCATTGTCAATCGCCTTGAGCACCTGAAAACCCAACAGGCCAAAAATTGCACCAAGACCGACACCACCTATCACCTCCTGTCCAAAAAGCAGGGCAACACTTCCGGCATTAATATTACCGGCTGCTTCAGCACTACCACCATGGCCGCTGCCTCCTACAGCTACCTGCAGTATCGTTAAAAACACCACTACACCAATGCCGTCATTGAAGAGCGATTCACCCGCAATTTTTGTTTCAAGGTTATCGGATACATTCATTTTTTTCACCAGGGCCAGCACCGCAATAGGGTCCGTCGGCGAAATGAGAGCACCAAAAAGCAGACAATAAATGAATTCAATTTCAATCCCAAGTGCATTGAATACATAGAAGGTGATGAATCCTACAATAGCGGTTGATAAAAGTGTACCAAAAAACGCCAATGCTAATATGGGGTACCTTTCTTCAGCCAGCTTCTGCAGGTTGATATGCAAAGCACCGGCAAACAAAAGAAAGCTAAGCATGATTTCCAGCAATACGGTAGAGAAATCAAATTTGGTCATAATATTAGCAGCACCTTCCTTGAGCTCAGGCCAGAAATACCCCATGCCCACAATCACTACCGACATGATTAGAGCCAGTATCATAAGTCCTATTGTGGAAGGCAATTTTAAAAACCGGATGTTTATAAATGTAAATAAAGCTGCCAGAAAAATCAGCAGGGTGATGATGCCGAGTACACTCATTTTTAAGTTGGTTATGGTTAACTCTTAAAACTACGTGATTCTGACAACATTTTAAAGAAAAATTATTTTCAGCTTAGTTTTCAGCCAACTCACGAAGATCTACCGGTACCACACGAGAAACTCCTTGCTCGATCATGGTTACACCATAGATAATATCTGTGCTTGCCATGGTTCTTTTGTTGTGGGTGACAATAATGAACTGTGAGTCTTTGGAAAATTTACGGATGATATTATTGAATTTATCAATATTGGCATCATCCAGTGGAGCGTCTACTTCATCAAAAATACAAAACGGAGCCGGTTTCAGTAGGTAAATAGCAAACAGGAGGGAAGTAGCTGTTAATGTTTTTTCACCTCCCGACAACTGATTAATAGTCAGCGGCCTTTTTCCTTTGGGTTTGGCGATAATCTCTACTTTGGATTCCAGTGGGTTTTCCGGGTCAGACAAAATCAGGTCACAATCGTCTTCTTCGGTAAACAGAGAACGGAAAACGGTCATGAAATTGGCCTTGATCTTGTCGAAGGCGTCAATAAATGTCTCACGTGCCACCTGATCAATTTCACCAATGGTAGAGATGAGTGATTCTTTAGCTTCTCTCAGGTCTTTTTTCTGTTCGGTTATGAACTCATGGCGCTCCCTGATTTCCTCATAGGCTTCCATTGCCATTGGATTTATCGGGCCGATCTTATCCAGCCTTTCCCTGACGCCACTCACTTTCTTCATAAGGCTTTCCCGGTCCTCATCTACTTCAGGCAGGTTATTTTCATCAATTTCGATGTCGAATTCAACTGATAGCCTTTCTTTTACCGAACGGTTTTCTATCCTGATTTCATTCTCCTTTTGTTGGTATTCCATCAGGAGCGTATCGATCGTCTCACGTGAGCGTTGTATTTCACGAATTCCCTTTTCCTTTTCATCTACCTCCCCACGGGCTGCATAATATGCTTTTTCAGCCTCCTGAACCGCTCGCTCCAGGCTGTCTCGCTCTTCGTACAATCCGATCAGCTCTTTTTCTTCATCATTACCGGTACTTTCCAGCTTTTTGATTTCTTCTACCGTGCTCTGAAGTTCCTGCTGGCTGGTTGCTATACGTTCCTGATTTTGCTCAAGGGTCGACTGTTTAAAGGAAATCTCTTGTTCCAGGCTGTTCACCTTATTTTCCTGCCGGTGGAAATAAATATTTTCCTCATTAAAGGATGAGGACTTGATAGACAGCAGCTCTTTATGCTCCCTGAGCCTGTTTTGTTTCTCATTGAGTGTCTGTTCGGCTACCAGCACCTGCCCCTTCACGTGTTCTGCACGCGGTGAGGTCTCTTCAAGCTCCTCATTTAATATATGAAGCTGCTCCAGCAGATGCTGCTTTCTGGAAGCTGCCGAATCCAGCTGCTTTGCCATTTCCTCTCTTTTGGTGCGGAAAGAAACCAGCTCCTGCTTCAGTTCACTTATTTCAAATCCCAGAAACGGATCTTCTTCTTCCTTAAGCTTATCACGAAGTGATTCCAGATCATTTTCGGCTTCCTGAAGGGATTTTTTTACTTTATCATGTTTGTCCTTCAGCTGGCGGATTGACTTCTCCAGTTTTTCAAGATTTTTTGCCCGGCCGATTCGTTTTCCTTCAAAAAGGCCTACTGAACCGCCCGAGATACTGTATCGGCGTTGTGTCACCTGGCCACTAGTCGAAATAAAGATGGCGTCAGGATCGTCTGGCGCCTGACTGATATCATGAATGAGGTATACTTTATCAAGCAGATATGCCACCATCCGACCATATTTCTGGTCGTATTCCACAATTTCTGTAGCAGGCGTCGCATCCCCGAAGATATTGTCCTGTACGGGCCTGTATTTCTCGAACGCTTCCAGAATGAAGAACTGCGCTTTTCCTTTTGAGGCATCGCGGAGAAGGTTCACGGCTTCCATAGCCTGCTGACGGCTATCTACAACATAATAGTTCATGTAGGGCTCCAGGTAGTTTTCTATGGCAACCCGGTATTTTTCATCCGTCGTGATGATGTCGCTGAGCAGCGGTGCTTCTTTGCCCCAATTGGACTTTTTCTTGAGAAACTTTATGGCCTCAGGAAAGCCTTCCAGGTTTTCTACAAGCGACTTGGTCAGATTATACTCATGCTGCTGAGCATCAATTTTACGGTTGATGCCGTTCAGCTCGTCCTTTATAACCTGAATGGTCTTTTCTGTTTTTTCAATATTATTCCGAAGTGAATCTTCCCGGCTTTTTTTAGTAGCCAGCTCTTTTTCCTTATCCTCGATCTGTCGGGTGAGCTCATTTTCCTTCACACTGAAGGCATTGATATTTTCCGACTGACTGCTGGCATCTTTGTCAGAACGTTCGAGCTCCTGTTCGATTGAAGAAATCTGAACTTCCTTGAGCTCTACTGATTTGTTGATCTCAAAATAGGACTGCTGAAGCGATTTGAGGGAGAGGGATGCCTCGTTAACTTCTTCCTCCATTCCCTGTGTCAATGCCTTTTGGGCTTCATAGTCCGATTGCAGCTCATTGAGCTTTACCTGCAGTGATTTTAACTTTTCGGAAGCCTCATTGCGATCTCTTTCAAGGCCTTGTATTGAAAACTGGGTACGTTCGATACTTTGTTTATCGGATGTTATCTGAGACTCCAGCTTCTGACATCTGTCGTTGAGATAACGGAGGCGCTCATTTTTGATTTTTTTGTCGCTTTCATACTGCCTGATCCTGGACACATGTTCATTTAATGCCTTCTGACGGAGGTGGAGGCTTTTTTCTTTTTGCAGTATTTCGGCTTTCTTTTCCTCAAGGCTGGATTCCAGACCTGAAATTTGTGATGACAACGCAACTTTTTTATCCTGTTGCTCACTTACCTGCTGCCGGATGCTTTCGGCTTTTATTCTGAAGTCAGCAAGGTTCAGGGCGGCCAGCTTCAGGCTCGATTCCTTATAATCCTCCTTTATCTTGTAATATTTTTCTGCCTGCCTGGCCTGTCGCTCCAGCGACTTCAGGTTTTTTTCAATTTCATAAAGGAGGTCCTCTACGCGTTCCAGGTCAGCATCCGTATCCGAAAGCTTGCGCATGGTTTCCTTTTTCCGGATTTTAAACTTGGAAATACCTGCAGCCTCTTCGAATAATCCCCTGCGGGAGTTGTCTTTATCATTCAGTATATCATCCACCATTTTAAGTTCAATGATGGCATAGCTATTGGACGAAATGCCGGTGTCCATAAACAGGTCGGTGATATCTTTGAGTCGGCAGGGTACGCCGTTCAGCTCGTATTCACTTTCCCCGGAGCGGTAATAGCGGCGTGTAATGGTGACATGGGTATATTCAGTAGGAAGGAGGTTTTTGGTGTTGTTGAAAGTAAGGCTTACCTCAGCCAGCTGGGTAGGCTTACGTTTTTTGGTGCCGTTGAAAATGATGTTTTCCATCTTTTCAGAGCGCAGCATCCTTGACTTTTGCTCACCTAGCACCCATCGTATGGCGTCCACTACATTGGATTTACCACATCCATTGGGACCTACAATGCCCGTGATGCCCTCATCGAACTGTATGGAAATACGTTCTCCAAAACTCTTAAAACCTTTTATTTCAAGTCGGCTTAACTGCATATTGTAGTGTGGAGTGAACAGCAAATATATGGCGAATTATGGTCGGCCCAAAGTGTAAAATGATTATTCATGTCAGGCATTTGATTCCACCGGGAAAATTGTATTTTTGATCATGGATTTTGATATTATATACCTGATTCTTTTTATTGTTCTTCCCTTGCTGGCACGATTGTTTGGCAATAAGGATAAAAATAAACCCCGGCGACCTGCACAACCCCGACAGCCATCAGGTCAGTCTACCCAGCCTGCTGACCGGCAGAAAAAGCGACCAACACTGGAAGAGATACTTCAGCAACTGGGACAGGAGTTTGATGAAGGCCCTACACAGGCAGAGGAAGTACAAAAAACGCCGGATAAGCAGGTAGAGGCAGCGAGATTTGACGATCACGCAGCACGCGAAATTTATGAAAAGTCACAGGGAAACTTTAAAACTATTGACGAGCAGATATCCATTGAGGAAGAAGCCAAAAAAACAAAAATAGGCAAAGTAGAGTCGGAGCCTGCTGTGCGTAAAATCAACCGAAACACCTGGGCAAAGCGATTGCGTAATGTGGATGAAGCCAGAAAAGCAGTCATTTACAAAGAAATTTTCGACCGCCGTCACTTCTGAGACGTAAGATTTGAGACAAGATGTAAATTCCTTTCCATTGATTCATCGAAAATCGATAGATGCAAGTCCGAATTCAGGTCGATAATCAGCCTTAACATGTAATCTGACCTGTTTTATTAAGAAGTTGACCTATACTATACCTGTGTAGGGATCGTAAAGTTTTGACACTAACTACCTCAATCCGGCAGCGTATATTTGTATCAGATAAGGTTAGGTAATAGTAGTAGTTTTTCAGATTAGTTTTGGTTGTTTAGCCTCCTGTGTTGTAGGGTAAGTGATAGTTGGCTTAGGAGGTTTCGTCCCAACAGCCCGTGTTGGGACGTTTTTTTGAAAAACAAGAAAAAGCCCGAAAGAAGACGTCTTTCGGGCTTTTTTATTGAGTTAAAGTTTAAATGTGATAGGAATAATCATGCGTTGGTTTACCGCCCTGCCCCGTTGCATCGGAGGGGACCAGTTTGGTGAACTCTTTACAACACGGACGGCTTCTTCGTCACACCCTGCGCCGATGCCCCGAACTGCTGTTACATTATTTATAGTACCGTCTTTGGCAACGATAAACTCGACATATACTCTGCCCTCAATGCCCTTTTCAACAGCCTGCTGTGGGTAATTCAGGTTATTTGAAACGTAGTCATAGAATGCTTCAATGCCTCCGGGGTATTTTGCAGGATTTTCAACGATCTGAAATACTTCCTCTCCGCGAAAAGTAGCGTTCTCTTTTGCTTTAGCTGCCCTGGCTTTTGAAATCTCAGCAACGATGTCGAAAGCTTCATCATCGTTACTTATATAGGCAGTGATTTTCAATTTCTGGTCTTCCTCATTTTCTCCCTCCAGCTGATCCATACTTAAATGCAGTACGGCATTTTGAGCATTTAATTCCCTGAAATATTCAGATATTTCTTCTCTGTTGCTGTTAAGAAATACTGTAGACACTTTAGTCACATTCAGTTCATTGATTTTCGGGTATTTTTCCATTAGCTCCAGCAACACCGGATCACTACTATTCAGTTGCTCCTGTGAGGTCAGATTATTTTCGTCTGCAAGCATGTCTGTAAGTGCGCTATCTGTCTCACAGGCAAAGAATACAGCTGTCAGTATAATTAAAAGGCTTGTACTTACCGAACGGAGGAAGGAGGGATTTTTAGTTGTAATCTTTAGCATTTTCATTCTCTTTAGGGTTATTGATTTATTAAAATGGCTGGCAAACAGCAGATCATATCTTCTTAATACCTGATTGGCGAGCAACATCTCATAACGATCGGTCGTGGTATACGCCATGGCTTTCTGGTCAGCAATAAACTCATGGATCTCATCCGTTTCTCTTGAAATGAGCCAGAAAAATGGGTTGAACCAGAATACATTACAGAGTAGTGTGTGGAATAACCGCTCATAGGTATGGCCATCCAGTATATGGGCTACTTCGTGTGCTAAGATTTGCTTATAGGCTACATTATTTTCAATGTCTTTCTCATTGATCAGGATGTAATGCAGAAATGCGAAGGTTGGTAATTCGCCTTTTGTCTGAATCACACAGGATCCGTTTTTATTCCTTCTTATAAAGAGCATGAGTCGAATTATCTGCATTGTCATCCGCAGCAGCAGCAAAGCAGCAATAAGCCCAATAAAAACAGATATCCAGACATCCCAATTGGATGTAGAGGTAGAGGATGCGTCGCCTTGCATGGATTGATTGATAACCGGCAGGGTCGGCAAATAGGATGTTGGCGGGTTAACCGCAGAGTCTACGCTTTCCATACCAGACTGTGGCTGCGGGAAGCTAACATGGAACAACGGGGCAGCTATCGAAATGAATATAATAGCAAGCAGCAGGTAGCGGCGGTAGGCAAACAAAGTATCTTTCCGGATACCCAGCTTGTAGATACCAAAAAGTATCCCTGACAAAATAACTACCTCAAGTAAATAATTGATTAATCCCATAGATTTATGATTTTGGGTTATCTGACTGGCTATTCTTCTCTTTCAGTATCGCTTCAATTTCTTCCAGGGACAAGTCATTGTCATGGGCAAAAAAGCGAACCAGGTTTTGAAACGAACCCCCAAAATAACCACTGATCAGGTTTTTCAGGGTAAACCTGCGATATTCATCTTTCGCTACCAAAGGATAATATTCATGGGATTTACCATGTGCTTCAAATCCGACGAAACCCTTTTTTTCAAGTATCCTGACGATGGTAGATACAGTATTGTAGGCAGGTCTGGGTTCCTTTAATTCCTCAAGAATATTGCGAACAAAGCCTTTCTCTATCTTCCACAGCACCTGCATGATTTCTTCTTCTGCACGTGTCAGCTCACGTAGTTTTTTTTCTTCCATTCTTATGAACTAAGGAGTATTTACAGCATTATTTTCGCCAAGAAAGGCGTAGGAGAGGATATTGGCGCCCATTTGTAATGCCTTTATCCGAAGTGCCTCCGGATCATTGTATACGGATTGATCTTCCCAGCCATTGCCGAGATCACATTCATACGTATAAAACACCACAAGCTTACCTTCGTGCAGGATACCAAACCCCTGTGGTGGCTTGCCATCATGTTCGTGTATTTTGGGCAGTCCTTCGTTAAAGTCAAACTTCTGATGATAGATAGGATGGTCAAACGGTATTTTAACAAAGTCTTTGTCCGGAAACACTTTTTTCATTTCTACCCGAATATAGGGATCAAGTCCATAGTTATCATCGATATGGAGAAAGCCACCTCCCATCAGGTATTTTCGGAGGTTTTCAGCTTCCTGGTTCGAAAAATTGACGTTACCATGTCCTGTGAGGTAGATATAAGGGAATAGATAAAGATCAGGGCTGCCGGGTTCCACTACGGATTCGCGCGGGTTGATCCTTGTGCCTATGGTCTGATTGGTAAAGGCAATCAAATTGGGCAATGCTGTTTTGTTGGCGTACCAGTCACCTCCGCCTCTGTATTTCATTTTGGCTATCTGCAACTCCTGTGCTGAAGCTGCTGCTGTCAGGAAAATCAGGATCAGGTATTTTCTCATTTTTGTCTGCGCTTTTCGCGGTGTTCTACATATACTTTCATAATGGAGGCAATGATCAGTGTGGAAAAAAAGCTGAATGCTCCATAAATGACGGCGATCATCGTCATCGAATCGCTGCCAATGATAGTATTGGCTACGAATATGGCCAGGGTACTGTTCTGCAATCCTACTTCAATGGCGATGGTATATTGGCTTGTACCCCTCAATTTTAACCCTCGGGAGAGGAAGAAGCTCAATATCATGGCACTGATATTCAAAATCAGCAGGTAGGGGACCACTTCCATGTGATCAAAAATATTGGTTTTGCTGCCATTGCTGTCAATGAAAATCACACCTACAAAAATCAGGGCCAGTATTATCGGCATTACGTATCGTAGTGGCTTTTTTGTCTTTTTGGCAAATTCGGGAAATTTACGCCGTAACATCACACCAATCATGGTGGGTATAAGGGTCACAAACAGGATGTTGGACAGGGTATTCCAAAAAGAGATATCAAATTCCGTATGCTGACCGAGGAAAGTACTCAGCCCCAGGTCCACAATAAGTGGGATGGAAAAGGTGATAATCAGGCTGTTAAGCGCTGTCAATGTGATAGATAATGCAAGCCGGCCTTTCAGTATGAAGGTCACCAGGTTTGATGTGGTACCGCCGGGACAGGCTGCTATCAATATCAGTCCAACCTTATATTCAGGATCGACAGGAATCAGGTAGGCGATAAGAAATGCCATGGCTGGCAATAATAATATTTGACTAAAAAGTCCGGTGAGGGTAGGTTTAGGCAATACGAATACCTTTGTAAAATCTTCAAAGGTAAGGGAGAGGCCCATTGCCGCAGTGATTATAGCCAGGGATACCGGAAGGAGTATATCGGAAAAGAGTTGCAATTATTTCAATTTAGATTGTAAATATAAGGACCATTATGGCATCAGAAAGGGTAACCTATTCCAATATTCACCAGTGGCGAATAGTAATTTCCATTTTCAAACGATAATTCATCCAAAACAAACTGATCACCCCGACCTCGGGAAGGGTCAATTACCTTCGCTGCGAAGTCAAATCTCAGGATAAGGAACGTGAAATCGATGCGCAGCCCTAAACCAGTACCAACTGCCAGCTGACGGTAAAATTCTGTGATATCAAATCCACTGCCGGGTCTTGATACATCCTCCTGCAGTGTCCATACATTACCTACATCAATAAAATAGGCCCCATCCAGAAACCCTACCAGCTTACGGCGTAGCTCAAAGCTGGATTCCAGCACAATTTCACCCGGTTGCTCTATCCTGTTGACATCGGTCGATCGTGAGCCTTCATAATTTCCCGGGCCCAGGCGTCGCGGTTGCCAGGCCCGGATGCCGTTACTTCCTCCGGCAAAGAAATATTCTTCATAAGGTAAAATACCATTGGTGCCATACGGCACAGCCACCCCTGCCCGTATGCGGTAGGCGAATATATTATCGTATACAAGTGGAAGAAACCGCCGGAAGTCGAAACTAAGCTTCAGGTATTTAAAATATTCCAGGCCTCTTTCTGATAAAAAGTCTGTTCCGGTAAAATTGAGTAAACTTCCACCGTTTGTAGCTGCTATCCGAAGATAGGCTGATGCCTTATCATATTGGCCGTAGCTATTGAAGTTATAGGTTATAGCACCTGTATTTTTACTCACAAAACTAGGATTGAAGGCATTGATCAGGTTGCCACTTGCTTCAAGCCGTTCGCGAAACAGATCCTGTTTGAAGGAAGAGTTAATAAAACTTATATCAAAAAGTGAGAGGGAGTACTGTGTTTGCTTTCTGTTTTGCCAGTTGTATCCCCACGTAATATTGGTGGTGGTACGGTTGTATTCCGGTCTGTTGGTAAAGCTGTAGCCGGCCTGAAAATTGGTTTTTGGATTTATCTGACCTAGTCTGCGCTTGATTTCTTCATTAATGGGCAGCACAAACTGTGGAAATGTAACAGACAGGTTTGCCCTGATTTCTGAGCTTTGATACACCTCACCGGGGTCAGATGCAGAGGCTACACCCTCGATACCTGCCCGTCCGTTGAGCTGTAATATTTCAAGTCCACGAAACAGGTTGCGGTTCTTAAAGGAAAGGTTATAAAACGGACCTGGAAACCCTTGAGATACGGTAACGCCAACCTCATTGGTAGTTTGATATTTTTGTAGTGGGGAGGCGAAAATGTTGGCTACAAGCTGCCCTCCTGTGGTATCGTAGTTAATATTGATAAATTTAAAAATATCCATATTGGCCAGCTGCTGTTGTGTGTTGAGTGTTGCTTCACGCGAATACCATGCATCCTTTTCCACGAAAATACGCTGTGTCAGAAATTTCTTTTTGTACTGGTTGTCGAAATACCCGAATGTCACATTACCATATGATTCATATTCACGCTCTACCCCTCTGAGCTGAATATCCGCATCTGTTATAAAGATAATGGAATCAACTCTGTAGCGTTGATGGTCATTTCCATCATATGGCTTGTTGATGATGGTACGTATGGCTACCTGATGATCTCCGAAGGTAGTATCTACCATAAAGTTAACATATTGCGGATTGAAACCGAAAAAGCCATTATTCTTCAGGAGGTTACTTATACGCTCTCGTTCGCGAGATAAATTTTGCTGCTGATAGGCATCACCTTTTTGCAGATAGCTGTCTTCATTCTGCAGAATTAGGCTTTTTATGGTGGTATCGGTACTCACCAGCTGCATGCTGTCGATAATATAAGGTCCTTTTTCGTCAATGACATAGGTAATTATGGCTCTCCTTTTCTTTTTCTTTACATTATACCCGACGTTATTGTTAAAATACCCGTTTAAATAATAAAACTGGGACAGGCGTGATGCACTTTGAGAGGCTAGTGTCGTATCAAAAAGCACTTTTTCTTCCCCGATGCGCATAAAGAGGTTTCCCTCCTCAATTTTTTGCTCGTATTTTTCTTTTATTTTCTGGTATCTGGAGGTTTTACGGTTCATCTCCCGCAAATTAGTGCTGTCCCGGACAGTAATAGCCTCGAGTTTTTTCTCCATTTTATCTTTTATTTTCTCCTCATTATACACCTTGTCTCCGAGGGTATAAATCCATAAGTAGGGATGAAAATTGATCAGCGGAATGCGACGATTTGGTTTTTGTACAAATTGATTGTCCAGGGTATTGGCACTAAAAGACTGATTACCTTTTATTTTTTGCTTTTGAAGCAATATATCTCCATCCTCAAGTACAAACCGTGAAGGAGCGCAGGAGGTAAACATCAGCAGCGATGCTACGGCAATTAGTCCCTGATATTTATATTTGCTGAGTATCTCTGAAAAGATTAAATGATTTCTAAAAACGATGTCAAATTTATAAGGTCTCTCCGGTTAAAAAAACACCGATACCGTCAGGGATGTTTTCTTGTGGAAGGAGAAAAAGGTATTAATGAACTGCTGAAATCAAAAATACCGGTACGGATGCTGATTCTCCGGCAAGGTATAGCGCTGGAGGGGGAGCATGAATTTATATCGGTGGATGACAGCATGTTAAATCAGCTTACAGCACTGGAAACCAATAGCTACGGGATTGCTGTAGCGGAAATGATGGATCCACCTCCTTTTGACTTTGGCAAAAACATATTGATACTTGACGACATCAGGGACCCGGGAAACATGGGGACGATCATTCGTACTGCGGATTGGTTTGGTATCCGTCAGATCGTATGCTCCATGGAGGCTGTTGATTTCTACAACCCTAAAGTGATTCAGGCTACAATGGGTTCCTTTACCCGTATAGTGCCACGTTATGAAAACCTGAATGCATTTCTTGAGCAGGTCTCCGGAGATATCTATGGTGCAGACCTGAACGGAGAAAACCTATATACATCCAAAACCAGACAGCCATTTGTGCTGGTGATGGGAAGTGAATCCCACGGACTGAGTATCGATCTCAATAAGCGGATAAACCGCAGGTTGACTATTCCCAGGATAGGGGAGGCTGAATCGCTGAATGTAAGTGTTGCTACCGGTATTTTACTTAATCACCTGATCCGGGCGTGAGCGGAATTGAAATTTTCTGGACGATCATAGCAGGGCTGGCACTCCTGGCATTTGTGCTGGGATTGGTCATTCGCTTCCTGCAAAACTTCAAGGGTACTATATGGCCTGCTGTCACGTATTTTTACCCTGATCTGACCTATCTTGAGGTGCTTTTTGTGCGAATAAGACCAGTTTATAAAGATTTTTTACAGCAGAATTTTCAATATTACCGGCAGTTATCCGAAAAAGACAAGCGACGATTTGAGAAAAGGGTCCAGTATTTTATCAAAAAGAAGAAATTTCGTGCCATGGAAGGCCTTGAGCAGGTCACCGAAGAGATGAAAGCATTGATAGCGGCCTCTGCTATACAGATCACCTTCGGGTACCCCGGTGTTTATTTCGCACATTTTCGTGAGATCAGGATTTTTCCGTGGGAATATTACTCACCCTATACCAGTCAAATGCACGCGGGTGATGTAAATGTGAAGGGAATACTATCCTTCTCATGGGAACATTTTGTGCACGGTTATCTGGATGATACGGATGCACGGAATCTTGGCCTGCATGAAATGGCGCATGCATTCTATATTGAAAACGGTGTAGCGAACGATGAAGTGGGGTTTATCACAAGAAATGAAAGAAGAAAGCTGTACGAGCTTTATCTGGCAGAGAAGCCCCGCATTGAAGCAGGTGTCAGCATACTGCGACCATATGCAGCGCTGGATTATCATGAGTTTTTTGCAGTGACGGTAGAATATTTTTTTGAGCAAAAGCATGACCTGAAACAGTACAACCCCGATTTATATGCCATTATGGCCTCCATTCTTAATCAGAAATGATTATCTTGTATTATGAGAGCTATTTATTTTATAGTAATGCTTTTCCCCTTGCTGGGGGTTGGTCAGCAGACTGGTAAAATTGACTATCCCTATTTGGGAATTTCGTTTTATGTGCCTGACGGATGGGTAGGCCAGGAGGCAGAAGGGGCCTTTATCATGGGGCATAATTCAATCCCAGGATTGATCTACATGACCACACATGAAGCCAAAACAGTAAAGGAGATGCGGATTGAAGCTGAAAATGGAATTAATGAAACGGGCGGCACCCAACTATTGCTCGAGTCGAAACTCACCGATATCGGCGGTGTAGGGCTTGGTGGACAATTTTCAGGTCTATTGGAATATACACCTGTCCGTGCATATATAATAGGAGTTGTAAACCCTTTCAATCAGGGCGTATTGATCATGGCCGTCACCACACCTCAATTGTTCGGTGAGGTGCATGAAGCAACAGTCCGAAAGGTAGCAGAAAGTCTGGCATTTTATACCCCAAAAGAATCGCCGGTAGTGAAAGAATGGTCCGAAACATTAAAAGGGGCAAAGCTGACCTACCTGGATTCATATTACAGTTCGGATGCTACAGGTGGTTATGGAGGTTACAGTTCACGGGAAGAAATAGTGCTTTGTTCCAATGAGCAGTTTGACTTTTACTCCAACTCCAACCTTTCGGTAGATAGTGGTAGTGGTACATCAGGTTACGGCAACCGATCAGGACAGGGAAGAGGTAAATGGGAGGTCGGTCAGGATGCAGCTGGTAACGCCCTGCTTATTCTCAGTTTTTCCGACGGCAGAAAGAATGAATACAGCATTACCTATTCCGATGGACAAACCAAGCTGAATGGATACCGATATTACAGGACCTATGATCATGGTCAGTGTTACTAATTGATCTTAAAGGAAATAAGGTAATACTAATCATCCACAATAATGTCACGCGTCGCATCAACCGGCGTAAAATCTGTTCTGGTTATTCTGTTATATATCAGCAGGATCACGATTGCTCCTGTAAAAATACCCCATATCAACAAGTGGATGCGCCTTGATTTTCTGGTCATCAAAAAATAACTTCAAAATTATCATTTACTGCAAAGTTTTAAGATAAAAAATTATGCCAGAATGTCAATTACAAAATATTATCATTTCACCTTAGGACGGTAACAGGTGCTAATCTTTCTTTGCCTGCTGCAATAATACCTTAATTGCAGCCCAGGAGTACAGCTCAAAAGTGCGGTTGTCAGACATAGCCACAAACAAGCCCTCAGGAAAGTCTTCATTCAACCCAATGTGGGTGACTTCAGAGCCATCGCTTTCATTTGCCTGCACGTCAATAGTAGCAATAAAATCGTGTTGATGCGGGTCATCGGGGGCGCCTTCACGAGGAAATACCCTGAAAGTTCCGGCCTGCTGGTCAGAAACGAGTATATATCCTGTAGTATCGCTTGTTTCAAAAATCGATATTCCCTCCCTGTCTTCTTTGAATCCATCAAGGCCGAATACACTGAGTTGCGCATCTCCTTTGGCAGGATCTGCATAATATTTTCTGATGCCGTAACCCTCATCAGCATAATAAATATAGCCGAGGTTATCATCTACTGCGATAGCTTCAATTTCTGTGCTGCCCTCAAAGGCTCCGAATTTACGCACAAGCTTGCCCCTTACTATGCCATTTTCTGATACAAGCTCATATTGATACAGGTAATCATCCTGCTGATCCGGATTTTCCTTGCGGCTGACAATAATATATTTTTTTCCGGTCACCAGATGGGAAAATATTGCAATACCCATAACAGCATTGTAATCATCATCTTCAAAAACCGGAATGCCTCCATTGTCAATATACTGCATGTCGGGAAGGGTAATGACGCGCACCTGCCCTTTCATTCTTTCTGTATATACTGCAATATCAACTAACTCATTACTTAGTTGCACATTGTAAGCCACATCTATATTGTTGGGCCTGTCGATATTGGTAAGTACGGTGTCTATTTTACCCTGAAGGTCGAAAACATAGACGCCACCTTTGCTGTCTTCCATTTTATCGGTTCCTAAAATCAGGCTTGCTGAAGGATCTGCATGATTGATCCAGATAGCCGGATCGTCACTGTCAAAAGCTACAGGTTCAGTGACATATAAAGGCGTTAAAACAGTTGTGACAGAATCTCCAACAATCATATTATCTGCACTATTATCGTTGGATGATTTATCAGATTCGGCGCAAGCCATTAAGAAAAGTAGTGGTAAAATGTATTTATACATAGTTGAAAATTGATTTAAATATTGATACGGGCACCTACTCTAAACCACCAGGAGTAAAATTCCTGCTGTTTCACAATATCTTCCTGCCCCAGGTAAAGTCGCAGTGGTGTATCGATGATGTTGATCACATCGCTGAATAATGTGACAACATCATTCATCCGATAATTCATAGTATAGTCGAGCCGAAAGGCCTCGTCATAGTACTCATCAAAATCCCTGTCGAGACCAACGGAAAGCAGGAAATCATCCTGATAGTTTGCCGACAGGCGGGCGAAAAACTTCGGTCCGTCATACAGCAGGGCTATGTTTGCCGTATTAGCTGCCTGTCCGGGAAGGGTGAATTCTTCTACTCCCAGTGTATTGATATGATTCTGAATGGATTGGGCGTTGAAATAAACAAAAACTTCATTACCTAGATTTGCTTCATCATTCGAAGCTATAAATGAAGTTGAATTCGTGTAGGTATAGTTTGAATATATACCAAAATTGGATAATGCCCCAGGCAGAAAATCAAACTTAAACTGAGCCTGCAGTTCCACGCCAAATACCGATGCTGACAATCCGTTTGTTGGGAAGGTGACCTCCGTGTTACCCACATTCAATTCACCGGCATCCCGCTCTGCCTGATCACGCAGTAGGGCACGATATGGATAAATCGGATTTTGGATCTCTTTGTAAAATATACCGGCAGAGAAGATGCTGGTATTTTTATAACGCTCAATCATCAGATCATAATTTGTGGCCGTAGGAAAGAGGATATTAGGATTACCGATAAACAACTGACCCCTGTTGTCCGCATCTCTTGATGTTGAGTTTACAATTTCGTCGTAGTTCGGACGGTTGTAGGTTCTTGTCACCGCTGCCCTAAGGTTTACATTTTGATTGAGTTCATATTTAAGCTGAATTTGCGGTAACCAAAAAGGATGTCTTGCGGGCTGGTCATCCGGTGTCACGGTGGTGACGACACGTACATTATTCAGTGAATCGACGATTCTTTCAAAAAACACCCCAAAACCCTGGTTTTGTGTAATATCGGTAAGTTCATACCGGACACCTGCCAGTATCATGAGCTTATTATATTGGTGCCGGACCATGCCATATGCCGCATATATGTTTTCACGGTATTCGTAGTCTGAAACATAGCTGTCAAACCTTGATTCATTACGGCTGGGCACATAGTACATATAGTTAAACTCAATGTGATCAAGTACGCGCTCAATGTCCGGCATGGCTTCCAGCACATAACCCTGATTTAAGAAATTGTCGTCACGCCATCCATCGGACAGCTCAGTGAGAATTAACGGATCACCTATGCCTGCAATGGTGCGGTTATTAATGGGCCGGTAGTTTCCGTATGTTTCGTTAATCACATCTCTGCTCTTGACCCGGCTCCGTATTTTACCACCAAACTTAATAAAGCCGTCATTACCGCTATTGATGGTGTAGGGGATCTCAATATTTAACCTTGGTGTAAGTAATGTTTCTGACGTCCTTGACGATTCCCTGACCATACCATCATAATCAAAGTTTACAAAATCTGTAGCAGCAATGCTGGGCAGCGAGTCAAAGCTGGCTTTTGGGTATTCCGGGTCAGAAAAGTCAAAGCTCATGTCAATCGCCTGAAATCCATCATCGAAGGTGATTTCTAAAAAATCAGGTGTAGTTTCACCTGCAGATGAACCAAATAGCTGATAATCAATTTTCACTCTGCCGATGAGGTGTTCGCCTCCGATAGCCAAAGTAGAGAGTTGCTGGTTTTGGGTCCTGAATCGTAGGTCATGTTCAATACCGCCGAAAATATAGCGGGTATAGTTAAATGGATCATCTGTGGTGAACGTTTTTCTTCTACGTGTTTCCACATCGGTAAAGCTGTTGACCATTGCTTTAAGGTATATCCTGGAGTCTTCATTAAATTCATAATCGAGGGTAGGGCTTATAGCAAACCGGGTCCGCTGAATATCATAGTGGCGCAGCTGCACATCCCTGAAATGCAGGAAATAGTTATTTTCACCCAGGGCCTGTGCCTGACTGTTAAAAAACGGCCCTTTATCAAAGTCATACTCGATGTTATCTGATCCCTGATTGTTCTGAAAATAGCTTGCATTGACCTGAAAACCTATATTTTTGAACCGCTGGCCATAGGTAAACTGGAGGTTATAATTTGGCGTTTGCCGCAGATGATTATATCCACCGGATAATACAGCACCAAGCTGAGGCTCTCCTTCTTTGGGGCTCCGGGTAATGACATTTACAGACCCGCCGATGCCATCGCCATCCATATCGGGTGTTAATACTTTGGTGACTTCGATAAATTCGATCTGATCTGAAGGGATAATATCTAGGCCGACATTTCGTACATCTCCTTCAGGTGAGGGCACCTGCTCTCCGTTGATATTGAAATTGGTAAATGCTGCCGGGGTTCCCCTCAACTGCACGTAGCGGCCATCACCCTGATCGCGCTTTAGTGTAATACCGGGAATTCGCTGCATGACTTCAGCAGCATTCAAATCCGGAAATGTGACGATCTGTTCCTGAGAAACGACATTTTTTATATTTGCTGCTCGCTTCATAGTGGACATCGCAGCGATCTGACCCTCCATTACACCGGTTACCACCACTTCGTCTAGTGCTGTGGCATCTTCTTCAAGTTTGATCAGCAGTTTGGTTGATCGGGTTTCCAATTCCAGATTCAGGGTCTTGGTGATATACCCGACGTAGGAAATCTCTAGCGTAACGGTATTTTCTGGTATACCACCAATAACAAAACGCCCGTCAAAATCTGTGATTTTGCCTATCTGATACTGTTTTACAACTACGGTAGCGCCTATCAGCTCTTCTGAACTACCGGCGTCAATTACTTTCCCGCTTAGGGAGTATTGTGCAAAGGCCTGTACACAGGAAAACAGCATTAAAATAATGACATTTTTCATAAGAATGGTCATCCTATGGTATTGAAAGGTTAGGGAAAAATACACTCTCCTGCCAAAAAAACAGGAGAGTGTGTTGATTAAGGAAATCTATTCAAGTATGATTTGCTTATTGTAGGTCTTTCCATTTTGCACAACTGTAATGATGTACATGCCGGTTTGAAGATGAGAAAGATTCATTCTGATTGTTTTCATACCGTCATTGCCAAACGTTTTGATACGCCTTCCGCCATTGAGCTGTGTGATGGAAATAGTAGCGGGTGACGAATTTTCAAGAACCAGATTAATAAGTCCTGAAGTAGGGTTGGGGTATACGCCTGAAAACTCTTTATTCAAATCTTCTTCTACTGATAGTATGGATCCACCACCGCCATTAGCAAAGCTGTTGATACCGAGGTCAACCTGGATAGGGTCTCCGGTATAGCCACCATAATATACCACTAAGCGTGGTGCGCGACGCGGGTCGTTACCGCCGTTACCGCCATCTGCGGGATCAGCAATATTTTCAAAAGACTGAAATTCACGCGCGTTTTCTACTTCACTTGGCCCCTGGTCATTACCTTCCAGAATAAAGGCCATGTCGTTGCCGGATACCCAATCTTCTCTGTTTACAATTTCCTGTACGATGGAGCTGATGTCCACACTTCTTTCTGTGGTCCAAAGTCCCCAGTCTACATTTACTACCCAATCAACAGAAGCCGATGTTCTGGGTCGTGCTGTAATCAGGTTTGTCTCATCAAATGTCTCAGCATCACCCGTTGCTTCACCGGTAATGGTGATTTCCGCTACATCAGTAGCAGCCTTTGCTTCATGAGAAACAAACACAAAGAATGCTGAGTCAATGGTAGAACCCTGGGGTATGCCGACCCGCTTAAAGCGGAGACCTGTTGTAAGCACATTGGCGTCGCCATCCTGACCTTCCCAGCCTACATCAAGGTCATCATCATTCAATGCATCAATTTCATCGTTTTCCTGCTCAGCGTCGTCGGATGATATTTCAAGGGTGATGACCTCAAGGAAATTGTCATTTTCGTCAAAAAGGGAGTCAGTAAGTGAACCACCGGTTGATGTGATGTAAACATCAATTGCGTTGTTGGCGAAAGAGCTTATGCCAAGTTCATAAGTGACAGCCTCGCCGTCATAACCATCATAATAAACGACTAATCTGGGTGCTCTTCGCTGGTAGTTTCTACCGTCACCTCCATCGGCAGGATCTGCGATATTTTCAAATGACTGGAATTCACGAGCATTTTCGACTTCGCTTGGGCCCTGATCATTGCCTTCAAGTATCAAAGCAAGGGAGTTTCCGGGCGCCCAGCCGCCACGATTTACAATTTCCTGAATGATAGGGCTTACATCTACGCTTTTTTCTGTTGTCCACAATCCCCATTCCTCAGCTACTCTCCATTCTACCTCAGCAGAGGTTCGAGGACGGTCCGTGATCAGGGCATCTTCGGTAAATGTGGCAGCATCATCGGTTGCATCACCCCATATGGTAATCTCAGCTACATCAGTAGCATCTTTAGCTTCATGTGATACCACTACGATAAAGGCAGAGTCGATGGTGGCTCCCTGTGGAATCTGAAGGTTCTGAAAACGAAGCCCTGTAGTCAGGATATTTGCGTCTCCCTCTTCACCTTCCCAGCCTGCATCCAGGTCGTCATCATTTAAGGCGTCAATTTGGTCGTTTTCCTGTTCTGCATCGTCTGATGAAATTTCGAGCGTGATAAGGCCGACAAAATTGTCATCCTCATCAAAAAGCGAATCTACAAGCGAGCCTCCTGTTGGTGCAATAGATACATCAAGTACCCCCTGTGCAAATATCAGTTTGGTCCACAATAAGATTGAAAATACTAGTAGTAACTGTTTTTTCATTTTTTTTGGGGTTAAATAATTTAGTAGGGTTTAGTTAATTAAAAGCCATTTTCAACTTTCAATACAAATGACCTGCAGAGTGTGTTACCTCACAATTAAAACCGATCAAGAAAAAGTGAACTAAAGCCGCTAAGCCGTATACAAAAAAGCAACATTAATTTATAAAATACTGTTAATCAGGTAGTTAACCGAGGCTCATAACATAGCTATATAAATTACTTCCCCTGGCAATAGACAGCTTTTTACGAAGCCGGTAACGGGCAATGCGAAGGCTGTCTGTCGAAATACCAAGTAGGGTCGCCATCTCACCTGAGTTGAGGTTTAGCCTGATCATGGCGCATAATCTGATCTCTGAGGAAGTAAGGTTCGGATGTTTTTTATTTAGCTCCTCAAAGAATGTGGTGTGCACATGCTGAAACATGTTTTCAAAATCCTTCCATTCCTCATCTTCCTGAAAGCTATAGTTGATGGTGTTGATGATTTTTTTGATATTTTTCTCAACTTTTTTGTCCGTAGAGGCATTTAAAGTTTTCAAATCACCCTTTACATTACCCAGGAGCTTATTTTTACGAATGATATTGAGAGCATTTGCAGTAAGTTCCTTGCTCATACTTTCCAGCTCTTCTGCAATTTTTTTCTCATAAAATTCCTTAAGCCGAAGTTCTGATTCCAGTTGCTCCTTGCGTGCCTTATCCAGCTTTTTTTCTGCTTCAAAAAGCTGCCGTTCATTTTTAATACGGCTTCTTAGCTGCTGGTAAATCAGAAAGGCAATTACCAGAAACAGGATAGTGAAAATGATCAATGCATTTCTTGCCAGCTGATCCACCTGCTTTGTCTTTCTCAGCAGTTCTATCTCTTTTTCTTTCTGATCGAGGGAATAAACAGATCGTGTTTCTTCTACACCACGCACAATTTCCTGTTTGGCAAGCTGATCAGCCAGAACATAACATGAATCAAGATATCTATAGCCCGTACTGTAATCGCCCAGAAAAAAATAGGTTCTGGATATGTCCCTGTATGCGCTTTTTATCTGATAGGTCTGGTTTTGCTTTTTTGCTGTCGTGAGCAGATCAGTATAAATAGCCAGGGCCTTTAGATAATGATCTGTTTTGCGGTATGTATCGGCGATGTTATTCTGGTTGATAAGTGCTCCATAATAATTGCCCAGCTTTTGGTTGATCGCAAAAGCCTGCTCAAAGTTTGTTCTGGCGCTTATGTATTCTTCCTTATCCTCGTATACACTTCCAATGTTGTCGTAAACTCTTGCCAGACCTACACTATCTTGCAGGGTTGTGTAAATCTCACGTGCCTTGAAGTTGTAATATAGTGCGCTATCATAATCCCCTGACTTTTCATAGAGGTGGCCGAGATTGGCAAATGATTCGGCTATTCCCTGCTGGTCATTTACCGACTCAAACTCCTCCAATGCCAGCAAAAAGTTGATCCTTGACATATCCGGGCGGTCATTTTTTTGAAATATCATACCCTTTAGGTTTAATACCTTACCCAGATTTGCGGCGTCGTCTAACGATTTATAAATTTCGACAGACTCTACGAGAAATGAATTTGCCTCCTGATATTCACCCTTTTCAAAACAAATCTCCGCTATTGTAAATGAGTTTTGTGCAATTGCGGCATCCAGATGTGACCGCTTTGAAAGCTGCAATGCCTGTCTTGCCAGCCAGAGGGATGAATCCGGGTCGACATCCTTTAATTCAAAGGCATTCAGGGTTAACGCCTGAGCATGTTCCCGGCTTTTCAGTGGACCTTGATCTTCCGGTAATGTGCAACCGAAAAAAATGATGAAGAGTAAGATATAGCCGTAGGTTGGTTGTACCATAACACATCTAATATCGGCTTAAACTGCATGTATTACCAGTACGAAATCAATTCATAGCAAATCCTTAACATTGAGAACATATAGTTTTAAAACTCCTCAAATACGATGCATGCCTGTTATAAACTACGGTATTCAAATGAGTTTGCACGTCCCAGGGCATCAAAACGCACGAAAAGACATTGAGGATGCTCGCTTCCGCCTTTACACTCAGGTCCCGGTTCGAGATAGTATGTATAGAACTTCTGTGAACGGACATAAAGCTGATGCCGGTCAGGCTTCCCAAATACCTCCCGTATTTCTTCTTCCGAAGCCTTGAGAAGCTTTTCATTGATCAGCTTCATCTGCTCTACCGAAAGCAGCCGGGATCCGTTACATGCTTTTTTATTGGCTATCCAGTCCTGACTAACAATAGCTACATCTGCTTTCCTGCTACAGGAAAAGGCCATCACGAGAATAATTAAACCAAGTACAACGATTTTTTGCTGCATGCTTATTAATTTTACCTCTAAACTAATTATTCAACCTATAGTTCTGAAGGGAATATGGAACGTGCTGTAAGATTTTCTTGGTATTTTACGATTATGGCTTTTCTGGCCGGGTTTATGCACGCTTATGCCTATCTGCCGGAAAAGGCATTGGTGATGATAGATAATGGAAAGGAGTTGTATATATCCAAGGATAATTTCTTTTTTCTCGGTATTGCGGTGTTTATATTAGTGAACCTTGTTGTGACCTTGTCTGGCAACAGTTTGCATAAACGTGTATCCATGACCACATCCGTGGGAGCTGAGTTTCCTACACGGGTAAAAACCTGGTTTTTTGGCCTTACAGTGGTATTTAATATTTTCATTCTTTTCAGTGCTATCATTATTTCCCTGATCAATGACCCGGAAAGCTATAATCTAAATCTCTTCGGCGTCATTCTTTTCATTCCGATCATACTGTTGGTGGCGTGGATCATTTTAGGAATATATTTTGTAACAAAGCGTAGCGAATAATGGCTCAGGAATCTGTTTATACGGAAGATAGTATCCGATCACTCGACTGGAAGGAGCATATACGGTTGAGACCGGGTATGTATATAGGTAAACTCGGTGACGGCAGTGCCTTCGACGACGGTATTTACGTGCTGGTTAAAGAGGTGATAGATAATGCCATTGATGAGCATGTCATGGGTTTCGGGAAGACCATAGAGGTAAAGGTGACCGATAAGCGGGTCGAAGTACGCGATTATGGCCGCGGGATACCATTGGGAAAGGTCATTGATTGCGTATCCAAAATCAATACAGGAGGTAAATATGATTCCAGGGCATTTCAAAAGTCAGTAGGACTTAATGGAGTCGGTACAAAGGCTGTAAACGCACTCAGTAATTATTTTAAAGTACAGTCATACCGCGACGGGCAGACCAAAAAAGCGGAATTTCAGCAGGGTAATATTAAAAATGATGAAAAAGTAGAGGACTCGAGTGGCAGAAATGGCACACACGTAGTCTTTGAACCTGACGACTCCATATTCAAAAACTACCGCTTTATTCCGGATTACCTCGATAACCTGATCTGGAACTATGTGTATCTTAATGCCGGACTTACCATCGTATTCAACGGCAAAAAATATTTTTCAGAAAATGGGTTAAAGGACCTGCTGGAAAGAAAAAGTGACCAGGAAAATGCCCGGTATCCGATCATTCACCTCAAAGGGGAGGATATTGAAGTAGCCATTACGCACAACAACCAGTATGGTGAGGAATACTACTCTTTCGTAAATGGTCAGTATACAACACAGGGAGGAACGCATCTGGCGGCATTTCGTGAGGCGGTTGTGAAGACCGTACGTGAGTTTTACAACAAGAATTTTGATGCATCAGACGTCCGTGCCAGCATACTGGCCGCTGTATCGGTGAGGGTACAGGATCCTGTATTCGAATCGCAGACCAAAACTAAGCTCGGTTCCCAGAATATGGGCCCTGACCAGCCTACCATACGTACTTACATTGTTGATTTTCTGAAAAATGAGCTCGACAATTACCTTCACCGTCATCCTGATACTGCTGATGCATTACTGAAGCGGATACTGCAGTCAGAAAGGGAACGCAAGGATATGGCAGGAATAAAAAAACTGGCCAATGAAAGAGCCAAAAAGGCCAACCTGCATAATAAAAAGCTAAGGGACTGCCGGTATCACTTTAATGATAATGGAGATCGGGGTGAGAATACAATGATATTCATCACCGAAGGTGACTCTGCCAGCGGATCTATCACCAAATCCAGGAACGTGGAGACTCAGGCTGTATTCAGCCTTCGGGGTAAACCGTTGAATTGCTTTGGTCAGACCAAGAAGATAGTATATGAAAATGAGGAGTTCAACCTGTTACAGCATGCGCTTAATATCGAAGATGGTATAGAGGGGCTTCGTTACAACAAGATTATCATCGCAACAGACGCTGATGTCGATGGTATGCATATCAGGTTGCTTATTCTCACCTATTTCCTCCAGTTTTTCCCAGATCTGGTGCGTGCAGGTCATTTGTTTATTCTGGATACACCACTGTTCAGGGTGAGAAATAAAAAGGAAACCATCTATTGCTACAGTGAATCAGAAAAGCAGGAAGCCATAAAAAAGCTGGGGAATAAGCCAGAAATCACCCGGTTTAAAGGACTTGGCGAAATATCGCCGGATGAATTCGGTAATTTTATCGGGGATGATATCCGCCTGGAGCCTGTGATGCTTGACAAAGAAGTGAAGATCAAAGACCTGCTGACCTTTTATATGGGAAAAAACACACCTGACAGACAAAAATTTATCATTGATAAACTGAAGGTGGAAAAGGATACCGAAGCTGCTTTGCTCGGTGATGTTGTGCAGGCGGAAGAAGAACAGCCCGCTTCATGAGGTGGATACTGGCATCAGATTTACATTTCGGTCAGTCCGGAACAGATTACATTGAGAGCCTGAACTGGTTTATTGACAAAGTATCTGAGTTTTCATGTGATTTTATCGTGCTTAACGGAGACATCATTCACGACGACCCTGGCCTTCTGGCGGAGGTGAGCGACAAATTCAAAATATTGGAAACCCCCGTATTGGTAAGCCGGGGAAACCATGACCGGGCAGACGAATCGCAATGGGAGTCTGTATGGAGTATGCCGTTTAACTATCAGTTAGATGTTGACGAACTTACCATATTATCCCTGGATACCTCAAATCTTGCAGGAGACTATTTGCCGCCCTCAGCCCGGTTTCTGGATCAGGCACTCGATAAAGCAGATAAGCCAGTCCTGATATTACAACATATACCGGACAGTACGATCAGCGAAAATGGTGTTGATACTATACCTGTATATCAAAAGCTGAACCATCAGGATAAAATCCTGGCGATCCTGTGCGGACATGATCATGACCTGAAAGGTAAATTCAACTTCAATGGTCATGCCGTCTATTTCCCCGGAAACCTCGGCGGATCCTGGGGCGGGAGTCCTACTTTTGCAATAATGGATTATACATCAGGTAAATTGTCATTTGATTTAATAGAAAAAGAGTAGATTTCGTCTATGGAAGAGAACAAGAATGGACAAAACGGATCAGATGAACTGAAGGAAGTCATTCATGTAAATGGTATGTTTGAGTCATGGTTTCTGGATTACGCATCCTATGTAATCCTGGAACGTGCCGTACCAGCAATAAATGATGGTCTGAAACCTGTGCAACGACGTATCCTCCATGCTATGAAGGAAATGGATGACGGTCGTTTCAATAAGGTCGCCAACATTATAGGCAATACCATGCAATACCATCCGCACGGAGACGCCTCCATAGGTGAAGCTATCATTGGGCTTGGTCAAAAGGATCTGCTGATCGAAACACAGGGTAACTGGGGCGACATTCGTACAGGTGATGGTGCTGCTGCATCCCGGTATATCGAGGCCCGTCTATCCAAGTTTGCACTTGAGGTAGTATTTAATCCCCAGACAACAGAATGGCAGTTGTCCTATGATGGCCGCAAAAAGGAGCCGGTCACCTTTCCTGTGAAATTTCCACTACTGCTGGCACAAGGGGTGGAAGGCATTGCTGTAGGATTATCAACTAAGGTGCTTCCCCATAATTTTTGTGAGCTGATTGAGGCCAGCATTCAGGTGCTAAAGGGTAAAAAGCCTAAAATCTATCCGGACTTCCCGACAGGAGGTATGATGGATGCTTCCGATTACAATGACGGATTACGAGGAGGCAAGGTGCGTGTACGCGCCACTATTGAAGAGCTAGACAAAAAAACACTGGTGATACGGGATATCCCGTTCGGTATTACCACTGTCAGCCTTATTGAGTCCATCATCAAAGCCAATGACAAGGGTAAAATTAAAATAAAGAAAGTCGTGGACAACACGGCCAGAGATGTAGAAATACAGGTGCAACTTGCTCCAAATACCTCACCAGATGTCACGATCGATGCCCTATATGCTTTTACGGATTGTGAGGTATCGATATCACCCAATACATGTGTCATCGTAGACGATAAACCCCGGTTCATGGGCGTGAGTGAGATCCTTGAAGCCAATACATGGCAGACGCGTGACCTTCTCCGGCGTGAATTGGAAATAAAAAAGGCTGAGTTACTTGAAAAAATATTGTTCTCCTCACTGGAGAAAATATTTATTGAAAACAGAATATACCGGGACATTGAGGAGTGTGAAACATGGGAGGATGTGCTGGATACCATTGACCGTGGCCTGGACCCGTTTAAAGCGCAGTTTTACAGAGAGATTACCCGTGACGATATCATCAGGCTAACGGAAATAAAGATCAAGCGCATCTCCCGATACGATGCTTTTAAAGCTGATGAACTGCTAAAGAGCCTTGAAGAGCAGCTAAAAGAAACAGAACACCACCTTGCTCATCTGACTGAATATGCCATTTCGTATTATCAGCGCCTGCTGGAGAAATTTGGTAAAGGACGCGAGCGCAAATCGGTCATCACCAGCTTCGAATCTATCGAGGCGACGATGGTAGTAGCCAACAACCAGAAACTATATGTTAACCGTGAGGATGGGTTTATCGGATTCGGGATCAAGAAGGATGAATACATTATGGACTGCTCGGATATCGATGACATCATTGTATTCCGACGCGACGGAAAATGTGTGGTCACCCGTATTACGGATAAAACCTTCGTAGGTAAGGATATCATATATGCTTCTGTCTGGAAAAAGAACGACGAACGCACGGTATACAACCTGGCTTATCTTGATGGCAGCAGTGGCCGCACCATGGTCAAGCGTTTTCAGGTGCTTAGTGTCACACGTGACAAAGAATATGCTGTAGGTACGGATCATCCAAAAACAAGGGTACTTTGGTTTACTGCAAACGCCAATGCCGAAGCTGAAATGATCAATATTCAACTTACAAGTGGCTCTAAAGCCAGAAAAAAGGTTTTTGATTTTGATTTTGCCGAACTGGAGATTAAGGGTAGGGGTGCAAAAGGAAATATTCTGACGCGATACCCCGTACGCAAGATTACACTCAAATCAGAAGGCGTATCTACGCTTGGTGGTTTGAAACTTTGGTATGACGAAACGATAGGACGGCTTAATACGGATGCGCGTGGAAACTATGTAGGTGAGTTCAGCGGTGAAGATACGATATTGGTTCTTCATCGTAATGGCTCCTATGAGCTGACAAATTATGATCTCACCAACCGCTATGACCCCAAAAGTGTATTATATCTTACTAAAATGGCGGATAACATTGTGGTTAATGCGGTCTACCAGGATGGCGAAAGCAAAAACTATTATATCAAACGCTTTAAGATAGAGACAACAACGCTTGATAAGCCATTCCTCTATATATCTGAAAATAAAGGATCCAAACTGATAGCTGCTGCACCGTTTGAGCATGCCAAAATGCTGATTTCATATCAGGACAGGAATGAAAAGAAGGAAGAGGAAGTAATAGCTTCAGACCTTATCGATATCAAAGGATGGAAGGCAATCGGTAATAAGTTCCAATATGGCAACCGGTTGAATAAAGTCGAGTTTATCGCACTTGAATCCACAAAAAATGACGAAAATGAGGATACAAACGATGAAGGAGATGAGGATACCTTTGATGTAGGCTCAACAATTGATCTTTCGCCGGGAGATGACAGCAAAGATCAGCTAGGATTATTTTAGACATGATCATACGGATTGCTTTAATTTTTATATGCATGTTGATGGCCTGTCAGCAAAATCCGGGTAGAGACAGGTCATCAGACTTTGTATTTGATACAGCATATGTCTTACAGGAATGGTCCGATTGGGATGACCTCAATGATCAGCAAAGACTGCAGTTATCACGCATATACTACGATCTCGGAGCATACGATACATGCATCGAAGTACTACATGAAGTAACGCTGAATGATGCCAACATCATAAAGGCGAAAGTATATAACGCCATGGGTAACTATCCTGTGGCACTCCACTATATTGAAAAACACCTTCCCGATATCGACACAAAGGAGGAACATCTGCTTTTAGCCGAACTATACCTGGCCAATGACCAGCAGGAACGGGCATTTGAAGCATACAGGAAAGCAGGACAAAGCCGTGAGATGAACCTCAAATTTCTTACTTATTACCTTCGCCAGGGGGATAGCTTGCGAGTCAATAAGTTGCTGGAGGATATCCATTTAACAGACCTTATGCCTCCTATTGATTCCCTGGTGGTGTTATTTGCATTCAGACAGGAAAACTGGGAGTTGCTGGATACCCTGCAGGCTTCAGGTAGCATAGACAACAATTACATTTCCTTCGCATTGTTTGAGTTTCAACAGCAATGGGATTCAGCCTTATACTACGCAGCGCAGCTTGATACGCCTCAAATTTTCGAAAAGCAGTTTGATATCTACCAGCAGATGGGGCAGGATTATGACACAAGGTTGTCAGCGCTTTCCTGGGTGAACTATGATACGCTCAATGTCAGACCGCTTCAATGGCTGGCCGACTATGAATATAACAGCCGACGTTTTTACACTACCAGAAGGCTGCTGAATCGTATACTATCATTAGATAGCACCAACCAATATGCGCGCAACAAATTGGAGTTAGTCCAACAAAATATATCATATTTGCAACAGCAAAGGCAACAGGATACAACAGTAAATAATGAGTAAAATCAACATTACGTTACCCGACGGCAGTAAAAAAGTTTATGATCATCCGGTGACACCACTAGAGGTGGCCAGGGAGATCAGTGAAGGTCTGGCAAGAAATGTTCTGGCAGCAAGGGTGGATGGAGAGGTGAGAGATGCCTTTCGCCCTATTGAGTCAGATGCGGAACTTCAGCTTCTCACCTGGAATGACGATGAAGGGAAGTCTACATTCTGGCATTCTTCTGCCCACCTTTTGGCGGAGGCATTGGAGGCACTGTATCCGGGCATAAAGTTTGGCATCGGACCGCCAATTGAAAATGGCT
>CAZEQJ010000035.1:768-30195 GCA_964514385.1 uncultured Cytophagales bacterium | reverse complement strand
TGATGATGTAGAAGCCTTCATAGGTTTCTTATCAGAAGACGGTAAAGAAGTCGCTTACAGCGTTTATCTCGGTTCTGTAACAGTTGCTTAAAAGCGATTGGATTTCTCTCGAAACCACCTCATAATTGGGGTGGTTTTTTTATGCCTTCTCCTCAGTATATTTGCTCTTGATTATCTCTTATTTAGCTGTATTTCAGCCGTTTTTGTCCCCTATTTGTACCTTGACAGATGTAAGTAGCTGATAATCAATATTACTTTAGATATTGTATCGGAAAGTAATCTCGCAACGTTTTAATCGAATTTATTTTCCACCCACTATATTATAATTAGTGGAAATTATTTTCCATTATTGGCGTTTTAGTGGAAATTATTTTCCAAATTGCTCAAAATAGTACGTTTTAATGGAAAAAAATTTACCCATACGTCTACAAGAGGTTATCTATGGCTCTTCTGATTCTACGGTATCCAAGCAAATATCAAAACTAGAAAAAGAAGGAACGATTAGGAAAATTGCACCTCGAATTTATTCGTCTAATCTAACAGAGAAGCCAGAGGCAATTATTAAAAGAAATCTCTTTTCAATTTTGGGTCATTTATATCCAAGAGCTGTTTTGAGCCATCGATCTGCCATTGAATTTCAGCCAACTTCTACAGGTCAAATATTTCTTACCTATAAATACACTCGCAGGGCAGAATTACCCGGCATAACCATTCGCTTGCTGGAAGGAAGCGGCCCCATAGACGGAGATAACCGATTGTCCGGAGATCTTTACGCATCACAAAGAGCAAGGGCCATATTGGAAAATCTGCAGCCTTCAAGGAAACCGGGTCCCGACTCTAAAACATTGCCACTTCCTGAAATAGAAGGACACCTGGAAAGGATAATCAGGGTGAATGGAGAAGAGGAACTAAACAAAGTGAGAGATCAGGCAAGGGCGGTTTCTGAACAGCTTAATATGCAAAAGGAATTTACCAAACTCAATCAGGTGATCAGTGCGCTGCTGACAACTCATCCATCTAAAATATTAAAATCTCCTATTGCAGCGGCCAGAGCATTCGGTATCCCCTATGATCCTGACAGACTAGAGTTATTTGAGGTTCTATTTAGAGCACTTCAACAGGATTTCAAGTATAGAAAGGAGCAGAACACCAGTAATTCGGCATTTAGAAATTTTGCGTTTTTCGAAAGTTACTTCTCCAACTATATTGAAGGAACTGAATTTGAGGTAGAAGAAGCCAGACAGATCATTCAAACTCAAAAGCCTCTTCCGGCACGGAATGAAGACTCTCATGATATACTTGGTACTTATCAAATAGTGTCCAATCGCAAAGAGATGAGTTCAATTCCAGGCTCACCCAAAGAACTAATTGACATTCTAAAATATCGACATAAGGTACTTCTCTCAGCCAGAACCTCAAAAAAACCAGGTGAATTCAAAGATAAAAACAATTTTGCTGGTCAAACAGCATTTGTGGATGTTGCCCTTGTAAAAGGAACACTCATAAAAAGTTTTGATCTATATCAAGCTTTAAACCATCCCTTCGCGCGAGCAGCTTACATGATGTTTATAATCAGCGAAATTCACCCGTTCCTTGATGGAAATGGCAGAATAGCAAGAGTGATGATGAATGCCGAGCTTGTAAAAGCTAATCAATCAAAGATCATAATACCCACAGTGTACAGAGATGATTACTTAGGTGCATTAAGGAAACTCACAAGACAAAGAGATCCAAAAGGATTTGTTCACATGTTATCCCGAATCCATGAATTTAGCGCTACAATAGTAAATGACGACATGGACGATATGCAAACACAATTGGAGGCAAGTAGCGCTTTTCTGGAACACACGGAGGGTAAGCTAATTATCAATAAGTAAATGAGCAACTAAAGAAAATTAGCAAATGATTTGATTCCTGGATCAACGATGCATACAGGTGAACTTCTTGGAGATGAGCTGGAGGCAGAGGACATGAAACAAATCGAACTGGCAATGGAATTGGGTATTACTAAAAATGTAATGTCCAAGATTATCAATGGCAAGCATAGCCTCACTCCTGAGTTGGCGGTCAGGCTGGAAGATGGCTTTGGCATCAAAGCAGAGTTCTGGATGAATATCTGGTTTCTTATGGAATTGACGTGATCAGAATCAAGCACAACAGTAGTAGAACCACTAATTTTAATTGCACAATCTTCAAAATCTGAGCAGAAATAGTTTAGTAGTTGTTTTTTAAATTTATTTATCGTAATATTGTAATATAGTTATGGGAGTGACAAAAACACAAAACTACACTGATGAACACAATGAGATAGCAATCTTCGGAAAGGCTTTCTCCCATCCGGCCCGTGTAGCCATCATTATGCATTTATTGAAAGCCAAAGCGTGCATCAATGGCCACCTGGTAGAAGAACTTGGAATTGCACAGGCTACGGTTTCCCAACACCTGAAAGAACTGAAAAATATCGGAATTATTCTGGGAACAGTTGAGGGAACAAGTGTGAATTACTGTATCAATCCCATAGTCTGGAACCTGGCAAAAGCCAGATTTGAAGAGATTTTCAATCAATTTGAAGACCCTGCTAACGTATGTTGTGACTAAAAAAATTTGATTTTATTTATCGTAATATTGTATTGAAGTATTGAAGTGAACAAGATGAATACAGAAAAGGAACTTAAAAATGTAGTGAAAATGCGGTATGCACGCATTGCAGAACAAGGAAAAGCTGAAAATGCTGCTTCCTGTTGTGGTGCAACTATGCCATCAAATAAAGTATATAACATTATGATGGACGATTACTCCGGAACTAATGGATATATTGAAGAGGCAGACCTGGGTTTGGGTTGCGGCCTGCCTACGCAGTTTGCCCGAATCGAAAAAGGTGATACCGTAATTGACCTTGGTTCAGGTGCTGGAAATGATTGTTTTGTGGCCCGACATGAAACAGGAGCAGAAGGTAAGGTAATTGGAATAGATTTTACTCCGGCCATGATCGAAAAGGCCCGACTCAACGCGGAGAAATTAGGCTATAATAATGTTGAGTTTCGGGAAGGTGATATTGACAACATGCCTGTCAATGACAATGTAGCTGATGTCATCGTATCCAATTGTGTATTGAACCTTGTACCAGATAAGAAAAAAGTAGTAAGAGAAATATATAGAGTATTGAAACCAGGAGGTCACTTTAGCATCTCAGATATTGTATTGTCAGGAAATTTACCCGAGGCATTGCGTGAAGATGCTGAAATGTATGCCGGATGCGTGGCTGGTGCCATTCAAAAAGACGAATATTTACAACATATCAAAGACGCCGGATTTCAACATATCACGCTCCAAAAGGAAAAGCCCATTACTATCCCCGATGATATTCTGAGCAAATATCTCTCTGATTCGGAAATGGCAGAGTTCAACCAGGGTGATACAGGTATTTACAGCATCACAGTATACGCTGAAAAACCCGGGAACGGCTCAGTGAAACCGAAGGTAAGACTGGCAGAAATCCAGCAGGATGATTGTACTCCTGGCTCGGGTTGTTGTTAAAAAAAAACACCATGTATCAGAGAAATCAATGTAATAACATCGCGGCAGTAAGGATGCATATGGCACCCTTCTACCCTCTTTTTCTAACCCTTGAGAATAACGAAAACTAAATAAATAGCAGACGGCCACCTGTGTGATGGCCCTTTATCCGGATAAAACCTAAAATCAACAAGTCATGAAATCAAAAATCTTTTCACTCTCTATCATCGTATTATTGTTATGTAATACTAATACGATCAACGCACAAGATCTTAGCAAAAAGCTGAGGAAATATACCAGTAATGTAGTTACAGAATTTGATCAAATTGAAGAGGATAGGCAAGCCAGTTTGAGGGAGCTTGGTGATTTTATACTCAACGAGATTGAAGAAGATGGTCAATCCGATATTATCATTATATGTACGCACAATTCGCGCAGAAGCCATATTTCCCAGATTTGGTTACAAACAGCTGCGATCTATTATGGCATTGATGGGATTCAGGTTTTCTCAGGAGGGCTGGAAACGACAGCATTCCATCCCAATGCAATAGCCGCTTTAGAAAGAGCAGGATTCAATGTTATGGGTGCTAAAATTGGTGATAACCCGGCGTATACAGCCTCTAATGGAGTGGGTTCTTACATCATGTACTCCAAGAAATACACAGACCGAATAAACCCGAAAGAAGATTTTGGGGCAATCATGGTTTGCTCGGATGCAGATAATTCCTGTCCGATTGTAGAAGGCGCAGATGATCGGTTTTCCCTTCCATTCGATGACCCCAGATATTACGATAATACACCTTCTCAGGATATGAAATATGATGAAACCGTCAGATTGATTGCCCGGGAAATGTTTTATTTGGCCGACTACATAAAGAAGCAAAAAAACCTGACATTGGAAGCTGATAAATAAATAACATATCGGCTTCAGATATCAAGCTCATGCCTATTGATGGAAAAAACCATACAGAAGCCACAGATGTAAGATAGACCTGAAATCAAGACAAAATCTCTGTTTCATCTCCCGTAATATTACTTCCGGAATGAGACATGAGGAGATATGAAAAAACTACTGTTTATTTTAACCATTGTGAGTGCCTCCGTATCGGCACAGCAATCAGATTTTGGTAACTGGCTGATATATTTCGGTGATAAAAAAATCAAGAATCAATGGAACTGGTGGCATGAGGTGCAACACCGGAATTATAATGCGGTTGGTGATCTGGAGCAGCTGCTGATACGGACCGGACTTGGTTACAATCTTACAGAAGGAAACAATAATGTCTTGTTTGGGTACGGATACATCTTGTCAGGTAATTACGTTAATGAAAATGAAAAACAAAATATTGAAGAGCACAGGATTTACCAGCAGTATCTGACAACGCAATCCTTTGGCCGGTTTGCATTGGTACACAGGTACCGTTTCGAGCAGCGATGGGTTGAAAATTCAGAATTCAAGTTGAGATACCGCTATTTTTTGTCTGCACGCATGGCAATCAATAACCCTACTTTTTCGGATCACACACTATATATAACAGGGTACAATGAAATTTTTCTGGCGGGAGCATCACCGGTATTTGACAGAAACCGATTGTATGGCGGTATGGGATATCAGCTCAATAAGCATACACGATTCGAACTGGGATACATGAATCAATTTTTTGAAAATGGAGGCCGTGATCAGCTGAACATTGTGATGTTTCACACCTTCTAAGCAAGATTTATTTCCGATGCCGTATTTGAAATGACGGTTAAGGCCTATCTTTACCCGTATTAATCATAATTTATGGGCACAAAATATATTGTCATAATATTTTTTTTCATTTCAACGGCATCTTATTCTCAGCAGATCCTTCCGGATGGATTTCCAAAACGCATAGAATTTGGTATGTCCATGACCGAGTTTCAACGCATTATCAAATCTGCAGCACCGGCCGGGCAGAACTTTGACTTCAGAACAGTTTTTTTACAGGAGAATATCAACAAAAAGGGGATAGAATCCATTGCCTATTACTTTGATATGGATGGAGAGAAGCCATTGTATGAGGTGATCATTTTGTACAACAATGCGGAAACTGCGCTGCAAAGAGCAAAAGAGCTTTTTGGAGAGCCAAATTATGATAATGAATGGCGAATTGAAAAGCGAAGTAAAAAATACATGTGCTGGGTGTATCAGAATAAAATTGTGGTGGTAGAGAACATTCCATACACAGAGTGGGACGAGGATGGAGATGGCGAGTTTGACCAGTGATCACTCACTACCGGGACAGAACATGATGTTTGGCTTTTTCGGTTGTAGTAGGTAATAGAGATATAGGGTTATAGGGATATAGAAATATAGGGATATAGAAATATAGCTATATACCAATATAGATTTCTTCATCCATCTATTTATTACAAAATCGCTATTACTAATTTCAGAAAAAACTTACCTTAATCTTTAAATTCAAGCTTTTCTAATACAATGGGAACCATAAAATCGGATCTTCGTACTCAGATCCAGAATGAGATTGCCCTGGCAGCTCAGGCTATGGCAAATCCGGCACGTGTCGCCATCATCCAATACCTGTCTGTAAAAAATAGTGGCAAAACAAGCGAGATTGTAGAAGCAATAAGCCTTTCCCAGCCTACTGTCAGTGAACACCTCAAAAGGCTGAGAAAATCCGGTATAATTAAAGGTAAAATAGAAGGTAATACCCGATCCTATTATATAGACCCAATCAAATGGAATGAAATAAAAAAAGCATTTTTAGACCTTTTCGAATCATTTGACCAACATCTTCTGAATCAAAAATGAGATATTTCTTCATAACTTTATTTATATGGAGCTTTACCTCCTGCCAGGTAACTCATAAACAAAATCATATAAACAATACCAACTCCATGAGCCTATATCCTGAAATCATACAATATATCCAGTCATTGGATACCTCCTTTACCACAATTCCTGAAACCCGAAAAGCAGCCCTGGATCAGCTTGCATCATACATCAGGGCAAACGATGACGCTAACCTCATTTTTATCTGCACACATAATAGCCGAAGGAGCCACATGAGTCAGCTTTGGGCCATTGCCGCTGCTGCATACTATGGGGTCAGTATTCAATCCTTTCCCGGAGGCACTGAAGTCACCGCCTTTAACCCGAGAGCAATTGCAGCCATGCAACGCGCCGGGTTTAGCATTGAACCGCTTGCAGGGCCAAATCCGCGTTATGAAGTACATTATCATGACACCGCTGAGCCCGTCATCTGCTTCTCTAAAAAATATGATGACCCTTTCAATCCTACCCAAAATTTTGCCGCTGTGATGACTTGCAGCCAGGCTGATGAGGCCTGCCCGATCGTTTACGGTTCGGATGCACGTATATCGATCCCCTATGAAGATCCAAAAATTTCAGATGGCACCATCAGGGAAACAGAAATCTATGATGAGAGATGCCACCAGATCGCTACAGAAATGCTGTATGTGATGTCAAAAGTGTAGTAAAGTCTATCCGCGTCTTCTTTTGTCAGCTATTTTTTTCATTCCATAACCGGCACCCGCCGCCAGCAGCAGCCCGAGACCCCCGTCGATAGGTGTAGCAGGTGGCGCTCCAGGTCCGGCAAAAGCAACGGAAATAATCAATGTAAAGGTGATTAACATTATCGTCTTCATATGTCTCTTATTTATTGATGAATCTTTTGTTATACATGTCATTTTCAGTTTTAAGTCGTAGTATGATCGTTTTTGGTGTATTTTGAGGCAGTGTAACTTCCCCTCTACCATATTTAATATCGACAGTTCCGTGACCGTACGATAGCCCCGTATGGTCGTAAAGCTCCCAGGAAGCCCTGCCGGAATAGTCTCCCAGATAAAGCTGGATATTGTCGTCTTTTTCGAGTATAAATAACCTAAGTTCATTCTGAACATCTGTAATTCGCTGTTCGCGGAATAGCAAGGTAAAACGGTATGGATCGTCTGTTGTAATAGTATGGACAATTACTGTATCCTGCAGGCTCATGACCTCACCTGTGATGTTATCCCGTAACCAGGCTGAATTTCCAGGTATATGTTTGTCACAAACAAAGATTTTATAGTACCCTTCGTTGGCCCGAAGTCCCAGATCCACCTCCTGTAACTGGTCAGTCAATGGTAATGCCTGAATGGTATATCGGATGTTATCAATTGTCGTAAATAATTGCAGATCACTTCCGCTAAGGCTTTTGCCATCATACCTTGGATCAAACCCTGCAGTAGCGTCGGCTGCAAAACCTACGATGGTTTCATGGTATTCTCCTTCACCCATTATGCCCAATTTGACTGTATATGGTCCGGCATTTTTCTTTCTGAAGAAGTGTTGGTCTTCATTGTTCCCCAGTGTATCTTTCATGTCATCCAGAAAAAGAATATCGGTAGTGCCGTTACTTGTTTTTTCAACAAAAAAGCCCTGCGCTGTACCGATATTTCCATTCCATTGCTTGGTTGTATTGCCTCCACCAGCGACACCCAGTTCATTTACTACCATAAAGTCCATCGTGTTACCCCGCTCACCCATCGTAGTATTCGCTTCTGACCAAAACCAAAGTGTATTACTAATATTTATGCTATTGGATGCGATAAATTCTTCATAGCTTATCGCGGCAGGGTATGGATTGGCTATCAGGTTGAACCCTTCATGCTGATCTTCCAGCGTATTATCAAGAGAATGGTCCGTGCGGCTTATCGCTGTTCTTACTTCACCATAATGGGGAGTTCCTAAAAAACGAATCAAACCGTTTTCATCACCTGTAAATGCCGAAAAATAACCGCGCCCAGCTTCCATATAACTGTGATTAAGCTGATCGGGTGTTTTATAGCGATCAATTCCCTGATTTACGTTTGGCTGATAGGGCACTGTCTCATCGTAACCATAAATGAGTGCATTTTCACCCAAAACTGAAAATGGTGTTTGCATTACAGGACTACCGACAATACTGTATCTTCCGGTGTGTTTATCAAAGGTCGTTTGCCTGTCGATGATGTATTCTCCATCGGGTACTTTGTATATAAACCCATTCGTTATCAAAGATCTGCCTGAAGGCACATAGACCACGCCTTTGGAAAGGATATCACCTGTCTTCACTACATGCTCTATAACCAGCGAATCGTTTACCACAAGCGAAGCAACCGACAGATCACCTGTATAACTAGATATTAAAACAACATAATCATCCGGAGAGGGACTGCCATTTAGCCATTCATTATTTCTCCAAATGATGGGGCTTTCCAGCATAATGTCTGACGGACTTGTCTGCAATGTATCTGAAATATTGAGGCGATTAGGGGTCTGATCGTTGATTCTAGTTGCCCCTTGCGGTCCGTCAAAGGGAAGCCACATGGCAAGATTCCGTTCAAAACCTGTTACATTTCGTGTATGATAATATTTTATTTCATCACTACTTAATACTTTGTCCCATATCATGAAATTATCAATCTGACCCTGGAATTCTGACCAGAAATTATCACTGCTTCGCCCCAGTCGTAGCGGGTCTGAGGTAATGATATTGTAATTAAGCTGTACTGTGAATATCGAATCAGCATCAACATACAAAGTCATCGTTTGAGCTGTTTCATCCCATTTATAGGTTAAGTTAATGTGGTGCCACTGATCGTCATTATACGCAATAGACGAACTAGCAACCTCAGGCATATCAAAATCTTTCAGACGAATTTCAAGCTTACCTTCCTCATTAAGTAAAAAGTTGAATCCATAGCGTGAGGCTACAGGTTCACATTTCGACAATATACTGCTGGACTGCACGCCATCAGGAAGATGCGTTGTCTTCATCCAGAAGTCATAGGTAGCTGCTGACTGTGTAGCTTCCGGCTCCTGATCAAATACCAGGTCGTTATTGCCTGTAAATAGAAACCCATTGCCACTCCCTGAAAAAGGTGTGAGCTGAATGGTATCCAATGAATTTGAAGTGGAACCATTCGTGAGATGCGCGATTACCGTGTAAAAATAGGTGTCTCCTTCATTGAGTCCACTATCTGTTATTTTGTTTAATCGCGTCGTATCATATGACCCAAAGGTACCGCCTTCAATGCGGCTCCTGACTTCAAAATAATCAATAAGTTCTGAGTCAACATATTCCCACTGCAGGTAAACGTTACTGCTATCTGCAATTCCTGTTAAATTATTGATAAGTGAAAATTCTATGGTTAAGGAGGCCGTATCGGAATAGCTACCATCTGATATGGAAAACTCCACAACATACTGTAAAGCGCTGTCAAGGTCGGGCGATTTCCCTGATCGTAACGATAGAAATTTGCCATTCAGTGAGAATAAGGTCGTGTCTGTAGGGTCGGTAAGCGTGTAGAATCTCGCTTCATTCTCAAGTCCGTATATGATTTGCTCATCGAGATCTACCTGCAGCAGTTCTTTTTCGGCAGCAACGGCAATTTTGCGATCTGTCAGTGCAATGGAGTCATTAATCACACTAAAATGAATATAGATTTCACTTTCATTTATTGAATAATTGGAATAATCGATGATATCAGGTATTCCGTCCTGATTGTAGTCGTAAAATATTTTTTCACCCGAGCTGTTATTAACCTCTATCTGCTGACCTCCGTTGGTAAACGTTCCATCATTATTGTTCCACAAAATGGAATGTCTGTTATCTGAAAACCAATAATTATTTGAAAGGAAAATATCTGGAGCACCATCGCTATTTAAATCCTGAATATATAGTGCCTGAGCGAAACCTGAATAGTCTAAAGAGTCAGCAACAACAAAATTGAAAGATGCATCCTGATGAGCAATTTTAATATAAGGATTTACTGATCCTGAACTGTAGACTAAATCCAGGATATCATCACCGTCAATATCACCAATATTAAAGGTATAGATATCATCCGTGATGGTTTTGACCAGCTGGAAATTATGTCCATTCAGATTTTTCCAGATTTTCAATTGCTTATTTCCACTGTATATAATATCCGGCCGACCGTCTTTATCTATATCCGCAGTAAAAATATTGTATACTGAAATGGATTCATCAACAAGTAAAATCGAGTTTTGGTAGCCTTGCTCATCCTGAATAAGGACAAATATCCGGCCGTTGTCCTGATTTAATGCCAGCACATCCATTCTGCCATCTCCATTGAAATCAACGATCTCAATCTCATCGATATTCGTGTTAGAATGCCGCGTATAGTAGGTTATTTTTTTATTGTTCAAAAAACTGGTTACGCCAAACAACCTGGCATTCATTATTTCAGGATTGTTGTCATTGTCATAATCAAATAGTTCATAATCCTGTGGCTCATTATTTGTAAGGCCTGTGATATACCGTTCAAATGTGCCGTCATTCCTGTTTATTAAAAGACTGGTTTGCTGACTCGACCCTCCTGCCCCGCCTCTTGTATTAAGTATAATGTCACCATTCGGATACAACTGCATAGCGCCGCCTCCCAGATAACTTCTGATGGATACATTATTGCCTGTATTACCATCAACCGGTCTGAGCTTTTCTGACCGATAGTAAATATCAGATTGTTTTGTGGCTTGGGATGGTCTGCGGTCTACTTCTACAGTCAGATATAATGTATCATTGTTCATATCCTGGCATGCGATGTAGAGTGTATCTTTTATCCGCCGGTTCAGCGGGCTGTTGAGCACGAGCCTTGTGGTATTATACCCTTCCTTCTTTTCAGTAAGCAGACTGAACAGATCATTATCGGCACTTTGGCTATCCCCGGTATTCACGAAGCGGTAAGGTGCAACACCACCAAGGATTTGTCCGACAGGTGTGCCTAAGGGCGCGAAAAAATCAAGTGTATTCTTACTTAATGCGCCGTTTTCAGCGGCAAGTGTCAATCTCGCATTCCCCCAGAATCCAAACTCACCACCTGTATCCGTGGTGGGTGATGTAACCAGTTCAAGCTCATTATAACCACTTACATTCACATTTACATTCCCACTCTCACCATATGACATTTCACTGCTTTCAAAAAGCAGGATGTTGTCACCGTATATGTAAAATTTCATTTTTGCAAAAGTATTGGAGCCGAATGCCCGAATGTCAATTCCATATTCAGTACTGAAACTAGCATAACTTCCTGCAAGCTCGACTCTGACAGAAGAGGCACCCTGAATGCCGACACCTTTCGTAAAAACACCAAAGCCATAGCTACCAAGGCTGGTAAGACCGCTGTCATTTTGATTTTTATCACGTATTGCTGAAGTGGTTAACCCACTGGTAGATGAAATCCACGGTAAATCTGAAATGTACTGATTGGCTATGCCCGCATTAGGATCCTTTTGCTCCAACCAGATTACCTCATCATTGATCCGTGATGTAGCCAGAATATCCAGATCGTTATCTCCATCAAGATCAACCGGAAATACTATGAATGCACCATCTGCTAAGCTGGTCAGCACCTTTTCATTAAAATGCTGATTTCCATCATTTAAAAAGAGGGTGATCTGATCATCCAACGCTGATGCGCTTACGATGTCAATATCACCGTCATTATCAAAGTCTGCTGGTATCGCCCAGAGAGCGCCATTAGCAGAAGTAGTAACAATATGATTCACAAACTCACCGGCACCATTATTTTCATGCCAGGCAACCTCATTATCATTATAGGTTGTCGTCACAAAATCAACATCACCATCATGATCCATATCAACGGGGTAAACATTGGCATTGTCTGAGTTGCTGATGTAAATGGTGTCTTCTGTGAAATTTTGAAAACCGTCATTTCTGTACCATGTTACCGTACGGTCACCCCTGCTGCAGGCAATGACATCCATGAATCCATCCAGATCTACATCTGCAGTACGTATATCACGAGGTCCGAGTGTTTCATCTGAAATAAGACGATGGGTAAACTGTTGGCTACCATTGTTTTCAAACCATGAAATGGAGTCTCCTCCCCGGGATGCAGCCAGCACATCCATGTCTCCATCAAGATCAAGATCGGAGGCATAGACCATATTTGGGAAATTAAAGGCACTACTTATGACAATTTTTGATGAAAATGACCCACCATTATTAGCATACCATGCTATTTCATTGAGGGACTCATTGGATGTGATCAGATCAATATCACCATCGCCATCGATATCAGCTCCATGAACATCGAAAGCTCCACTTTCTGAGCTGCTGATCAGGTGTCTTGAAAAGGAAGCTGAACCATTATTTTCGAGCCATGCTACTTCACCATCCATACTGGAAGCCATAAAAATATCCATATCCCCATCCCCATCAATATCAGCCGGAAAAACATGACGGACATTATCCCCTGCTGAATTTAGCGTAGCTGGCTGCTCAAAAACTGCCGAACTTCCAGAGGCCGCTACATCAAAAAAATAGACATAGGGTATAGAAGGATTATTGTTTATATTTTCTACCCCATCGGTTATCAAAACCTGAATCCTTTGTCCGGCTGGTAAAGCCTCGTCCGGTGTGAAGACGACCAGATTGTCGTAAACTTCAAATGTACCGTCAATTGTTCCACTATATGATGACGATATACGAATAGTAGAGGCGTTTACCGTAGCAGTGGAAAGTGTGGAGTCAAAACGAATAGAAATAAGGCTATTTGGATTCACTGCATTCGCTACTGCCCTGGGCTCAGTTGAGGTCACCTCCATGGCGTGTAGTCCTGCAATACAGAAAAGAGTAATTATGGTCAGTATCCTGGTTTTCATAACATCGAAATTTTCTACTAATGAAACAGTAAAAACTAATCAATGCATGGAGCAGGGATGAACAGCCTTTTGATGTATGTAAACGACGTATATTCGTATATAAACAATTATTGAAGCTTCCGGACTTGTGTCAGCAGAGCGTCCCTGAAGTTTTTTCCGAGCGGAATTTTTGTAGTTCCAATATATACACTGGCATTATTTATGGCATCCACATAATCCATATTTACCATATAGGACCGATGGGTGCGGAAAAATTTTTCTGCCGGGAGAAAATTATATAAATCTTTCAGCGGCATGCGTACTACATATTTTCTGCCCTGCCGGTCATAAATAGTGGTGTAATTACCTTCCGGAGATAGCCATGTAATATCGTCAATCTTTACTTTCACAAAAAGATCTCCCTCTTTTATAAATAGGCTATCCTTGATGATCATATCACTCGTTACGACCTCCGGATCATCGGGATCGAAAGATTTCAGGTTAGAAGAAAAGTTCGCAAGCGCAATTTCTATTGACGAATAAAGATCTTTCTGGTCAAATGGTTTTATAAGATATCCATGCGGATGAAGCTGAGTAGCTTTTTTTATGGTTGACTTGTCCCCATGAGAGGTGCAGAAGATAAAAGGGAGCTGGTGCTTTTCTGCAATTTCACGTGCAAGTTCAAGACCCAGCTGGGCTTGCCCAAGCGTGATGTCGAGGAGTACAACATCGGGTTGTGTAGCGTGAAGCAGTCGCCGGGCTTCATCTACCTCACCGGTGAGTCCAGCTACTTCATAGCCTGATTTTTCAAGCATCTCCCGAATATCCTCTGCAATAATTATTTCGTCTTCTACTATCAGCACCCTTGTTTTCATGCTATTTTCATCTCATTAAAACGAATAGAAAACACCGATCCATCTGAATTTGAATATGTCATCTGCCCCTTCAGCTGCTTCACGAGCATATTTACAAGCCGCAGGCCCAGCGTAGTTGATTTTGCTATATCAAGCTCCGATGGTAACCCTTTACCATTATCCATGATCTTCAATTCATATGCATTTTCATTTTTTACAAGATCGACGCAAATCTTACCAGCTGATGCTTCTTTAAAGGCATATTTATAGGCATTGGATATAAGTTCATTCAGAATCAGGCCCAGTGGTATCGCCGTATCGATATCCAGCTGAATTCCCTTTGCATTCACTTGCTTTTCTATTTTTTTACCATCCTCACTGTATAGATAATCGAGCTGGTCGAGCAGGTTCTGAGTATAATCGTTAAAATCCACCCGGGTTATGTCATCACGCTGGTAAAGTTTCTGATGGATCAGCGACATCGCCTTTACCCGGCTTTGACCCTCCCTTATGGCTTCTAATACATTCTCATCCTCTAGTTGCCGCGATTGCATGTTGAGCAGGCTGGATATCACCTGCAGGTTATTTTTCACACGATGATGTATCTCCCGCAGCAGGGCCTCGATTTTCTTATTCTTCCTGGTTTTAATCCGTTCATTGCGGTAGATGAAGCCAGCCGCAAGAAAAGCGATCAGCAGTCCGGAAAGCAGGAGGTTCCGTTCACCATTTTTTCTGGCTATTGTGGCTTCGTTACGCGCAAGGGCAATTTTATTTTCATTTATCTCTTTTTCGCGTTGATCGGCCTCAAACTTTTCTTTCATTTCACTCAGGCGTGTATCGCTTTTTTGCCGAAGCACCGTGTCTGCCTCTGCCATGTATAACCGGTATTCATAGAGGGCATCACGTATTTTCCCCGATTTCTCCAATGCATCTGCACGTAACTTCCTTCCTTCTGCTATGGTAGATTTTATAGAATTTGCCCTGCCGTAGGCCAGCACACTATCCGCAAATTGCAATGCAAGGGAATAATCGCCTAATGCAAGATGGATCCCAGACAACTCCTGATGAGCGAGGTTAATATCTCGTGATGATCTTTGTTGATGATACATGCTTAGGGCATTATTCATAAAAAACAGAGCCTGACTGTAATCACCAGAAACTCTGGCCAGCAACCCTTTGTAATACGAACTCTCAGCTTTATAATCCACAAGGTCATCACGTATCGCATTGGTCTCCATGATTTCGATATATTTTCTTACGCTATCATACTCATCGAGCACAAAATACGACTGGCATATATTTGCGTAAACCGTATTGACCCAAACGGGAAAAATATCCTTATACTGCAATGCCTTATAATACTGATCCAGTGCCTCCTCGTATAATCGTGTGCGTTGATAGACAGCGCCCATATTCACATACAAACTCATCCAATCCATATTTTCATATTCACTCCCTGCAACGAAATATTTTGACGACTCTATGTAGTTTTCAAGCGCCAGAAGATGCTTACCCTGATTATCGTACAGGATGCCCTGATTAGTATAACATGAGGCAATGCCATTGCTATCATTTAGCACCAAAAAATAAGAAAGAGCCTGCTTATTCAAAGCTATGGCTGTGTCATAATCACCTTTGATCCAATGAGCGATAGATTCATAATTTATTGTCCGTGCGATTTCCATTGTGTCACGGATTCGTACCGCAATTTCATTGGCTTTTACAGCATAATAAATACCCGAGTCTGCATTCATATAGCCATAGATCTTTGACATTTCTTTAAATACTTCGATGCGACTGGTATCAGGTATATCCTGGGATAGCAGCTGTCTGAGACTGTCTATGACCTGCTCCTGTGAAAATGAGGTGAAAGAATTGAATATCAGTAGAATATATGCAATACGCATGATTTTCCCGGGTTTCACTTTAAAATTAACACTTCCTTCAAAAAGATCATAAACCATGAGATAATTGGTCGCATGATTTTCTAAAAATATTATGTTTCATCTAATCTAAACAGTACTTATATCTTACAAAGTGACCAATTTCAATATAAAATGATCATATTATCAAAATAATATTAACTTTATTATATATTTAATAATCACATTAGCCTAAAAGCCATAAAAATTAACATTCATCAAATACAAAATAATATTTTGCCTTCTATCTTTGCCGCCTAAACGCGAAACAAACAATGAAAGAATACGGACTAAAATCAAAAGTGGCAGGCCTGGAAACTTCTGGCATTACGATGGTTCATGAAGCATACTGGAATCTTACTCCTGCTGAGCTTACCGAAATAGCACTTCGTAATCATGAAGGGCAGCTCACTGATACCGGAGCGTTAATGTGCGATACGGGTAAATTCACCGGCAGGGCACCAAAAGATCGTTTTATTGTTAAAGATGCATACACCAGCGACAAAGTCTGGTGGGGAAATATCAATCAGCCTATTTCTGAAGACCATTTTGACCGTCTGCATACAAAAATGGTGGATTATTTGAAGGATAAAAACGTCTTCGTAAGGGATGCATATGCTGGTGCTGACAAAACATACAGGCTCAAACTTCGCGTGATCAACACCGAAGCGTGGCATAACTTGTTTTGCTACAACATGTTCATAAGACCCGAACAATATAAACTGGAAACGTTTGATCCCAATTTCACTATCATCAACTGTCCGGAATTTGAAGCTGACCCGGAAAAAGATGGCACGAGACAACAAAACTTTGCTATCATCAACATGACCAAAAAAATGATCCTGATTGGTGGTACCGGCTATTCAGGAGAGATGAAAAAAGGTATTTTTTCAGTACTAAACTTTCTCCTGCCTACAGAGCACAACATATTCCCAATGCACTGCTCAGCCAATATGGGCAGAGAAAAGCAGGATACAGCTATCTTTTTCGGCCTTTCCGGTACCGGAAAAACTACGTTATCAGCTGACCCTGAGCGGATTCTGATCGGTGATGATGAGCACGGCTGGACAGAAAAGAATATTTTTAATTTTGAAGGCGGCTGTTACGCAAAAACCGTAGATCTTACAGAGGAAAAAGAACCGGAGATATTCAATGCCATAAAGTTCGGTGCCATCCTGGAAAATACGCGCTTTATTCCCGGAACCCGTGATGTTGATTTTCATAATATTGAGGTAACAGAAAACACAAGGGTATCCTACCCTATACATCATATTCCAAATTCTATTGAACCTTCCATGGGAGGTATTCCCAGGCATATTTTTTTCCTGACTTGCGATGCCTTTGGCGTAATTCCGCCCATGATGCGACTGAATACCGCTCAGGCTATGTACCATTTTATTTCCGGTTATACCTCAAAAGTAGCAGGAACAGAGGATGGCATCACCGAGCCCACACCGGTATTTTCTGCTTGTTTCGGGGCACCCTTTATGCCACTTCATCCTTCAGAATATGCCAGATTGCTGGGCGAAAAGCTTGAAAAACATCAGACTCAGGTATGGTTGATTAATACAGGCTGGACAGGAGGTCCCTATGGCGTCGGATCGAGAATAAAACTTACTTATACCCGTGCCATGATTACAGCAATATTGAACGATATCATGGAAAATGCAGGGTATAGGACCCACTCCATTTTTGGTGCGGAAATACCTACCTCATGCCCGGGCGTACCTCCGGAGCTCCTAAGTCCCCGGGAGACCTGGAAAGATGATGTCAGGTTTTATAAAATGGCTAACGCACTGGTGCAGAAATTCCACACAAACTTTGACCAGTTCAGGGCCCAATGTGATGCATCCATATTGGAGGGTGAGCCGAAGGAAAACCATAATTATATTTAAAAAAAATGCCCTTCTTTGAACCGGAAGGGCATTTTTATTTTCATCTTCTTACTCTTACTTTACAGCTGCCAGCTTAATAGCTGCTCCTCCGCTAGCGGCAAGTTTCAGCTCTAAAACCCCTTCAGAATCTACGTAAGTTTCTTCTATTTCGTAAGCCTCCGGATTGTCCCGGTAGTGCGCGTCATCTGCATCACGATAGATTCTGGCATAATACGTTTTACCTTCATCCAGAAAATCGAGACTGATGGTGGTTTCGCGTGGATTTTCATCTGTAATGGCACCAATAAACCATGTTCCCGTATCCTTTTCTTTCCGTGCAATGGTGAGATAATCGCCAATAGCTCCTTCAAGCACTTTGGTCGTCTCCCAATCCACTCCTACTTCTTCAATCCACTGAAAGGCATCAGGGTATTTCATATAATTTTCCGGCAGATCACAGGCCATTTGCATAGGTGAATAAATAGTGACATACAAAGCAAGCTGCTTAGCCAGCGTAGTGTTGACCTGGTTGTTAGGTTGTGACGGAATACGAATATCAAAAGCACCGGGTGTATAATCCATAGGTCCACCCAGTATCCGGGTAAAAGCCAGGTTAATCTCATGATCCGGAGGATTACCGCCATCGCCTGCCCAGGCATTAAACTCCATGCCACGTGCTCCCTCTCTCGATATCATATTGGGGTAGGTTCTTCTTTTACCTGTGGCCTTAATCGGCTCGTGGGCCACTATGGCTACCTGATGCTCTGCGGCAATATCGATTACCCGCTGAAAATGGTTGACGTAGGCCTGTCCATGATGGTACCAGCCATTTACCAGTAAATTGCCGTTTTCAACATATCCTGTTTTTACTGCTTTCATGCCGTATTTCTGCAAAAAGTCAAATGCATCTTCCAACTGACTTTCATAGTTGTCCACATCTGCTCCGGTCTCATGGTGACCCACGATGTACACTCCTTTTTCAGCAGCATACCGGCTCAATTCCTCCACATCATAATCCGGATGTGGTTGAGTAAAATCAAAATGCGTACCACCAAACATCCAGTTGCCGTCCCATCCGGTATTCCAGCCTTCTACTAATACGCCATCAAAACCATGTTCAGCAGCGAAGTCTATGTATTTCCTGGTATTTTCAGTGGTTGCGCCATGCTTTTCACCTGACGACCATGTAGACTTATTGATATGCATTTCCCACCATATGCCCACATATTTACCAGGTTTAAACCATGATACATCACCCAGTTTGTTTGGCTCGTTGAGATTCAGGATCAGGTTTGACTCAATCAGTCCACCGGCGCGTTCTGCCAGCTGGATAGTACGCCATGGGGTGTGAAAAGGTGCCTTTTGATAGACCTTTACTCCTCCATCCTTATCGCAAGGAAGAAGCTCTCCCGATAATTTATTGTCTCCTCTATTCAGAATAGCCATAGAACTGTAGTTGGTAAGAGCCGCTTCATGTATACTCAGGTAGAGATCGTCCGCAGCTTTAAATGTAACCGGTGTATGCACCTTATCCATTTCAGATGCCGGTGTTTCGGAATAAAGGCATTCGTAGCGATCATCACATGAAACCGGTATCCACCAGGCGGTAAAGTCACCGGCAAGGTTGAAACCAGAGTGTTCTTCGTTGATAAAGATGCTGTCAAGATGCTCCTGCTCAGGGAATTCGTAACGAAATCCCAGCCCGTCATCGTATACCCGAAAAACAACCCGAAGCTGACGGGGTGCTGCTGTTTTTTCCTCAAGTAATACCGACAACTCGTTATAATGATTTTTCACAAACTGCTCCTCCCCCCAGGGCTGTTCCCATGTTTCGTCGAAGGTCGACTCGAGATGCTCTATTACTTTAAAATTACCCATCATATCCGGAGCACCTTCCAGTTCAAAACCCAGGAAGGAAGGGGTAATAACGGATTTCCCCATGTAGGTGACCTCATAGTAGGGCTTTCCTTCATCATCCAATTCAAAATTTACCGTAGTATTCCCCTCGGGCGAGTCAATAGAAAATGATCCCGGTGTATTACAACTCTGCAACCAGCATAATGCCGGGATCAGGCTAAATATTATGTATTTCATATTGTTGTGAATTGATTGTATTGGTAAAGGTATTAAATTTTCAAATAGTTACTTCATGGTCCAATACCTTAAATATTTTCTGAAAAAATATGGAATTGGGAACCTCAAAAATCCCCTCATCGTCCCGGAGTTGGGTATAAAATAAGCCAATTGTAAGCACGGTTGCTTCAAGTTCGTGATCATACAGTTTAATCTTTGAGTCAATGCGAAAGGGATTGCTCAGGTAGATCATCAGCCCGGCTACCATATTACTCAGAATGCTCCAGGTAGCAAAAAAGCCAATGGCAATGAGACCAAATACACTGCTGAAATAAATCCAGAGATTTTCAACCTCCAGACCCCAGATGGTAATCAGGATGATGAGCGCAATAAAATGGATAATAAAGAAAATGGTACGACGCATCAGAATGACGCGGTGTGGTTTATAATTATGCTTTCGGGCAATCTTTAACAGCCTGTTTCTGATAACCAGACGCAGGAGCAAAACAACAACTACAGTACCAACAGTAAACTACCATTGCGCGAGATATATGTCCGTATAAAAATATTCGAAAAGCTTGACCATAATCCATTTATAATATCAAGCACTGATACGAAATTTTATAAAAATGGTGTAGATCGGAGGGATAAATAATAAAAAACCCGGCAGAACCGGGTAATTTTTTATTCTAAATCGGGCTGTGGTGTGATCCGCAGGTAGGGTTTAATCACCTTATGCCCTTTTGGAAATAATGCCGGTATGTCAGCATCGGGTACCGAAGGTGAAATAACCGTGTCATCGCCATGCTGCCAGTTGGCAGGTGTAGCGACCTTATGATAAGCAGTAAGTTGCAGGGAATCAATCACCCGAAGCAGTTCATGAAAATTACGTCCTGTTGAAGCCGGGTAGGTGATGATAAGTTTAATTTTCTTGTCTGGGCCGATCACAAAAACAGACCGAACGGTGAGCTTGTCGTCAGCATTCGGATGGATCATGTCGTACAACTCAGCCACTTTCCTGTCTTCATCAGCAATAATGGGAAAGTTCATCGTGGTATTTTGAGTTTCATTGATGTCATTAATCCAGCCTTTATGTGAATCAAGACCATCTACACTCAAAGCAATCACTTTGGTATTTCTTTTTTCAAACTCATCTTTGATTTTGGATACTGCTCCCAACTCTGTTGTGCATACGGGGGTATAATCGGCAGGGTGAGAGAATAATACACCCCAGCCGTCACCTAACCAATCGTGAAAGCTGATTTCACCCTCAGTTGATTGTGCCGTAAAATCCGGCGCCTCATCTCCAAGTCGTAATGATGCCATAAGTAAATAAAATTTAGGTTAAACATAATCTTCAGGGTGACAACGTGAAGATAAGTAAATATGTTTCCTATATAACCTATCGATTTTATAGTTTTATCGTATTAAGCAAGATCCCAACTGAAATCGGGTAATTAAGCAATGATATTAGTTGTGCTTAAATATGAAAAAAATTACATTTGTCAGCTAAGTGAACTGAAACAACTAAGTATATGGAATGGATCAAAGAACCCTGGCCCTGGTATGTAGGCGGGCCACTCATAGCCCTGATCATGGGATTACTTCTTTATTTTAACAAGGTATTTGGTATTTCGTCTACCATGCGGTCAATATGCAGCATCAGTGGTGCAGGCACGTTAAGTGAGTTTTTCAGGTACAACTGGAAAGCACATGTATGGAATCTTGTCTTTGCGGTAGGCGCCATCATTGGCGGATTCCTGGCTACAACATTTATGATGAAGGATCGTGCCGTTGTACTAAATGAAAAAACGGTAGCATCGCTAAAAAAAGCAGGTCTCACCAATATTGGGGATGATTATCTTCCTGATATTTTCAATTTCACCAACCTGGCTACTACACAGGGTGTGATATTTATGGTAATAGGCGGTTTTATGGTCGGTTTTGGAACCCGATATGCAGGTGGCTGTACCTCCGGCCACGCGATCAGCGGGCTGAGCAACCTTCAGTTGCCCTCCCTTATCGCAGTAATAGGTTTCTTCATTGGCGGGCTATTTGTAACACATCTTATTATCCCTCACATCTTATGAAAAAGGTATTCAAGTTTACGAAATTTTTATTTCTCGGCATCGTATTTGGCATCGTACTCACCAAGGCGGAGGTGATATCGTGGTATCGTATTTATGAAATGTTTCGGTTTGAATCTTTTCATATGTACGGTATAATCGGTTCGGCTGTATTTCTGGGTGTTGTCATGATACAGTTGATTAAAAGGTATAAGCTTACAGACTATCAGGGGAATCCAATCATTATTCCTGACAAAGAAAAACGCTTTCTGAAGCCTTTGTTTGGCGGGACTATTTTCGGTATGGGATGGGCGCTTACAGGGGCATGCCCCGGACCAATATACATCCTGATGGGAAATGGTTATCTATCCTTTATTGTGGTATTCCTCTTTGCTGTTGCCGGTACATTCGTATACGGACTGGTTATGGACAAACTACCGCAGCGTTAATAAAAAAAAATCCCGGCAGCAACCGGGATTTTCTCTTTTCTATCTTACATCTTGTCTGTATCCTTCAGGTATTTTTCCAACCATTGATCCTGCTCCCAAAGCAGATGTAGTATCGTTTCTTTGGCTGCATAGCCATGGCTTTCCTTTGGAAACATAACCAGCCGTACTGTTGCTCCCAGGCCTTTCAGCGCGTTGAAATAGCGCTCACTTTGCATAGGATATGTGCCGGAGTTATTATCTGCCTCCCCATGTACCAGCAGTAACGGGGTTTTCATTTTATCAGCATGCATAAATGGTGACATACTGTAATATACCTCAGGTGCTTCCCAGTAATTACGCTGTTCACTCTGAAAGCCAAAAGGTGTCAGCGTACGGTTATATGCACCACTCCTTGCAATTCCCGCAGCAAACAGATCGGAATGTGAGAGGAGATTGGCTACCATAAAAGCACCGTAGCTATGACCGCCAACGGCAACACGGTTTTTATCGATGTAGCCCATGTCGTCTACAGCATCTATTGCAGCCCTTGCATTGGCTACAAGCTGCTTTCTAAATGAGTCATTTGGTTCCTCATCCCCTTCACCTACTATGGGGAAGGCGGCATCATCTAACACAGCATAGCCCCTGGTAACCCAGTAGAGCGGTGATCCCCAGTATGGTGCTGTAAATTCATTGGGATTTTGTGTATTTTGTGATGCACTGCTTCGGTCTTTATATTCACGTGGATATGCCCATAAGATCATAGGCAGTTTTTCCTTCTTTTCAAAATCATAGCCTGCAGGTAAATACAGCGTGCCGGAAAGCTCCAAACCGTCAGACCGCTTATATGTAATTACCTCCTTATGTACATCGGCGAGGGCAGCAAATGGATTCCTGAAATCGGTAAGTGGTGTCAGCCTGTCATTTTTGATGGCACGATAATAATAATTCGGATAGTCGGATGGTGACTCAATGCGCACCAGAAGCCTGTTGTTTTCAGGGTCATATTCATAGAGATTTTCTTTCTTGCCTTCCATTCGCGACACATAAAGCTCCTTTTTTTCTCCGGACTTAAGGTTGTAGGCATGCAGAAACGGGAATTGTCCCTCAGGTGTATAGCCTTCCCCAATCAAAAAGGCATTACCATCTTTGATGGCAAGGGTGTTCTGGCCATATTCATTTTCGACGGTCACAAATCCGCCGGGGTTGCTGTAAACATCCTGGTAATTTCGGTCAAAAATGACACGTGGCTCCTGTGCAGGGTTTTCCGGATTGAAAATATAGGTCTTTGTATTACGGGTATCCCACCAATAGTCATAAGCAATTGCAAGCTCGTCACTACCCCAGGTGATACCGGAAAAACGATTTATTGTCTTCAGAATAGAACGCGGCTCGTTGAATGGTGCATCCATTTCGAATACTTCATCACGGAATTCTGCTTCATTTGACGGGTCACCCCCATCAAGGGCTTCTACATATACGATGGTAGCCGGGCGGTCATTACGCCAGCTAAAGTCACGCGGCCCCTCTCGTTCGGCCATAAATCCCTGTGGCAGATCTTCGATAAGGGGTATATCAATAAGTTTGCGCACCAGCGCACCTTCTTTTGTGAATATGCTAGTCGATGATGGAAACCTGCTGTACGGAACAAGGTAGGAAAATGGCTTCTCTATTGTTGTGATCATCACATAATTGCCATCCGGAGAAAATGAAATCCCGCGATACATGGCCCTTTCCATCCATTGATCTGCATTGCCATCGAGGTCTACCCTGTGCAGGGTACCATAAGCAAGCTGTTCGAAATTATGCTCATCCGCAGGAGTTTTTAATAAATCCTGATAGGTGCGGTTTTGTGCCAGCTTACCATCATTGGTGGAGATGGTGGGGCCAGAGGGTATGGCATTTTCAGTGTCTATCAAAGGTTTGCGGTCATCAGGCAGCATTTTCACCAGCAGGTGACGGCTGTCTTTAAACCAGTCAATTGGCGAACCGATATTAGCATTGAGATTGGGCTTTGTAAGTTGCTTTACCGAGGCGGAGGCAAGGTCAAGTACCCACAATTCCACTCCTTCAGATGTGGTATTGGTAAGCGCAATCTTTGATTCATCGGGAGCAACGGAAAAATTTGCCAGGCGCGGATTTTGGGGCAATCCTGCTACATCGGTGACATCACCTGGTTTTTACCCCATTTTTCTCACTTTTACATTGTTGTAGTAGGTTGTTCTGCTGCCAGAATTCGTGACCGGATTGATACGTAAACCTCCCAGACGCAATTCATCTTCAGAAAGTTCAGCGATGGTCTTGTAGGCATCCCGGTATAGCATGACCATATACTCACCATTTTCCGTTATGACTACAGATGGTGGAAGCTGAACATCTACCAACTCAAGAATTTCCTTAGGTGGTTGCTGATAGTTAAGGTTTTCCTGGGCAACAGCAAATGTCAGCCCCAGAATAATTGCAATAAATATACTTCTCATAGTTTTTCCTTTGTGATTAAGGATGGTAAGATATAAAAGAAAGCGTAGATAGTCTAAAAAAGGCGTATCAGCAATACACCAGCGATTATCAACAGTACACCTATAATACGAAGGGTATTAACGGGATGTACGGGCGTACCCAATAAACCGAAATGATCTACGATTAACGAAAAAATAAGCTGACCAGCGACAATAAGGCCGAATGTCAATGCACCCCCGAGATGGGGTATTACAACGATAACAACCACCACATAAAAAGCCCCAAGGAGACCGCCAATCCATACCCACCACGGTTCATGAGCTGTATCCAGTACGGCCTGGTAATTTACCCGTGTAACTACTGTGTAAAAAATCAGTCCGATTGTGCCGATAATAAAGGAGATCAGGGCAGAATATCCTGAATCATGAAGCGACCTGCCCAAACGGGCGTTGATGCCTGCCTGAAAGGGTAACACGGCGCCTGAAGCAAAGGCCAGAAATATTAACAATGGAGCAAACTTGATCATAGATTTGAACCAATACGGGTATTCATGGTTGTTTCTAAAAACCAAAACTATGAAATACATCCCAGTATTACTTTGTATTATTTATGTAAATACTGCCTTTGGCCAGGATATCATTATTACCAATGATGAAGATGTTGTCATCCACCCTATACAACATGCCAGTATGGTTTTGACTTATGGAGATAATATCATCTACATGGATCCGTACGGCGGTGCTGAAAAATACAGCAGTTTTGGTGCTCCGACACATGTATACATAACCGATATACACGGCGACCACCTTCATCCTGCCACACTTGAGGCACTGGACCTTTCCCGCGCGAAACTGATAGTGCCACAGGCAGTATACGATGCCCTGAAAGAGCCCTATAAATCAAAATGTGAGATCATTAGCAATGGTGAAACTAAGCAGATAGGCGGTATCGAAGTAACGGCTGTACCTATGTATAATTTTCCTGAAGATAACCGTAGGCATCCCAAAGGCCGAGGTAATGGATATGTTTTAAATCTGGGAGGAAAGCAGTTCTATATATCCGGTGATACGGAAGACATTCCGGAGATGCGTAACCTTGATAACATTGACGTTGCTTTTGTATGCATGAACCTCCCCTACACCATGGATGTGGAAGCAGCGGCTGATGCGGTAAATGAATTTAAGCCGGCCATTGTATATCCCTTTCACTATCGTGGACCTGATGGTCTGAGTGATATCGAAAAATTCAAGGAGCTGGTAACTGCTGTGGATGTAGAGGTAAGGTTAAGAGACTGGTATAAATAAAATTCTGTAAAAGATCAGCTGAAAAAGTTCACATATTATGCCCTCCTTATGGGTAGTATTGGTTTAACTCTTATCCTTGGAGCAACTATGTATTTTACCCGAAATATTGATTGGTATAAAGTACAGTCAGAGCAATAACAAATTAGAATGGAATTTAATGGTCAGTCAGATGGGCTGACCATTTTTATAAGATTAAATCATCCCTTCCACCAAACCTCCTGATACGTTGTCATAAAGACACGTTATTTCTGATTATTTTTGCCAACCCACCTTTTCTTCTAATTTTACAAGACGTAAAACATCACACATGAAAAAATTTATCCTTCTGTTGATTTTGCTGTCATTTGTAGCTTGTGCTCAATCAGAAAAGCAGCTCACCATCGAGACAGTAAATAAAGCTGAAATAGAAGGTCATATCTATTTTCTGGCAGCAGATGAAATGAGGGGACGAGCCACCGGCACACCTGAAATTGATATTGCAGCAATTTACCTGGCCTCGGAATTCAGAAAATATGGCGTTGAGCCTGTCGACGGTAGTTATTTTCAGGAAATAAGCTTTATGCGCAGGGATTCCACTATAATGACCGGTAAAAATGTAGTAGGTATCGTAGAAGGAACAGACCCGGAGTTGAAAGATGAATTCATCCTCTACTCTGCCCATTATGACCATATCGGAGTTCGGAATACCGGACAGCCTGATTCTATTTTCAATGGTGCACGGGATAATGCGGTAGGCACGGTGACGGTACTTAGCGCAGCTGAAAATATCGCAAAATACCCTACCCGTCGCTCCGCTATATTTATCCTTTGGACAGCTGAAGAAATGGGATTACGTGGAAGTCGCTACTTCGCCGAAAATCCGCTAATTCCACTACAAAACATCGTCTACTGCTTTAACAGCGATAATGGCGGATATAATGACACAAGTATTGCGACCATTGTTGGCCTCGGCCGCACCACTGCTGAAGCGGATATTCGTCAGGCATGTGAAGCCTTCGGGTTGAGAGCTATCGATGACCCGGCGGGGGAGCAAGGGCTTTTTGATCGCTCTGACAATGTGAATTTTGCGAGAAAGGGAATTCCGGCCCCTACTTTCAGCCTTGGGTTCACTGCCTTTGACGAAGAAATTATGAAATATTATCACCAGGTGGCGGATGAACCTGATAACCTGGATTATGAGTACCTGGAGAAATTCTTTCGGTCCTATGTGTTGGCATGCCGGCTGATTGCCAATAATCCGGAAACTCCATTCTGGGTTGAAAACGATAAATATTACAATGCCGGTAAAGCTTTATACGACAGATGAAAAAGCGCTACCAGATATTGATTTCGGTAGTCCTGACATCTGTTGCGTTGTTTCTTATTTCCTTATGGTCCGTACATACGATCATTGACAATACATATGCCAAGCCATTTGACCGTGCCATCTCCTTTATCTTTTATTTCACTTTACTGCTTCTGGTTGAAATAATCGGCATGACGCTCGTGATATTTTTACTGCTGAGGAAACATAAACGAGAGGGAAATCAGGAAAAATTCACAGGCTACCTCTATTCTTCCTATTATATGGTATTGCTAATGCTTGCTTTTATCCTCTTCGGCTTGGTAAGCTAATCCGTATTGCCGGATCTGATTCATCAGCAACTCGGGATTATCAGTACCTACCAGCACGGAAAATGTAGTGTTTGTATCATAGTTGCCCAATACATCGGCTACAAGCAATGCTTGTTTCGGAGGATGTAGATCGGTTCTGAAATACAGCAGGTTTTCATGTTCTGAAGCATATACAAGGGCGATTTCATTGTTCTTCAAGATAAACCACCCTTCAAGGTAATGATCGATGTCGATGTTTTTATAACTTACCTCCGGCTGGCCGATACCCCAGATGCGAACCCTCGGTGTGTAAGCATCATGATGAAAAGGGACTACGCGAAGGGATGTCGTATCAATGTTATCATAGGTAATGGCTCTGGAATGCAGCGTGGCACTGACAACAAATGCGTTTTCGTTGAAGGTGTAGTTCAGATTTTCGGAGGTACATCCTGTAAACACCAGTAGCATAATCAAAAAATAGCGCTTCATGGGCACAAAGTATTTAATGTAAATATACATCGGGACATGCAGATGACCAAGCATCATGATTTACAACAGCGGACGAAGTCAAAATGAATGGCCTGCATATCAGGTACTCCTCCAACTAAGGTTGTCCCCTGATTATTTCACAAAGGGTGCATTTTCCTTTTAATGTATAAAGACATATCTTACACACATATTATCGTCCATATGAATTACCTAACCTTTTTCCTGACTTTTTGCCTTGGCCTTTCAGTTTATGCTCAAACGGTTTCTGGCACGTGGAGTGGAGACCTTAATATTCAGTCCATCACCCTCAAACTTGTATTTCATTTTACAGACTCAGCAGGCACATTGCAGGGATCCATGGATAGCCCTGATCAGGGCGCCTATGGTATTCCACTCTCTTCTGTTTCCTACGAAAATGAAACGCTGGAAGTAAAACAAGATAATATTGGCATGTCTTATACCGGGACATGGATGACCGACTCCATAAAGGGAACCTTCCGTCAAAACGGTATGGAAATACCTCTCACCTTGATTCCCGGTGAGAAAATACGTAACCGGCCACAGGAGCCTAAGCCTCCATTCCCTTATCTGTCGGAAGAGGTGACATTCAACAACGAAATGGAAGGGCATACACTTGCCGGAACGCTGACCCTACCGGAAAGCGGCAAACCCGATAAAGCTGTCGTGCTGGTATCCGGAAGCGGGCCTCAAAACAGGGATGAGGAGCTCATGGGCCATAAGCCTTTTCTCGTGCTTGCTGACCATCTGACGCAACAAGGTATTGCTGTTCTCCGCTATGATGACCGCGGTACAGGCCAATCCACAGGAGATTTTCAATCTGCTACCAGCTTTGAGCTGACTAATGATGTACTAAGCGCCTTACGTTTCCTGAATTCCCATACAGGCATCGACGATATAGGTATTATAGGTCACAGTGAAGGCGGCCTGATTGCCCCGATGGCAGCCAACCAGTCCGATCTGGTAGATTTTATAGTCCTTATGGCGGGGCCGGGCGTACGTGGTGACTCCATCCTTATGATGCAATCCAATCTTATAGCTGAGTCGGCAGGGATTTCGAAAGAAATCCTGGACACCTCAGCCAAAATCCGAAGAAAGGTACTTAATACCGTCATTGAGCAGGGTGATGATGTAGAAAAACTTGAAGCCGAAATCAAGGCAATTATCAGACA
>CAZEQJ010000035.1:0-758 GCA_964514385.1 uncultured Cytophagales bacterium | reverse complement strand
GAAAACGAAGCGTTAATTGCAGAGTTAGGCGAAGACATGAATATCGATGAAGCTGTCGAATTGCAGGCACAGCAATTTATTTCACCCTGGATGATCCGGTTTATCGGTTACGACCCGTATCCCGAACTGACCAAAGTAACATGCCCGGTGCTTGCCATCAACGGAACCCTCGACCTCCAGGTACCCTTTGAAGAAAACCTTACCGCTATTGAAAATGCATTAAAGGAAGGCGGCAACAATACCTATAAAATTGAAGCCATGGAAGGCCTGAACCACCTGTTTCAGGAAGCAGAAACCGGATCACCCACAGAATACAGCCAGATTGAACAGACAATGTCTCCCCAGGTGCTGGAGATTATCAGTCAGTGGATAAAAGGGTTGTAAGAGCTGATACCATAGTGGGCAATGCAAATCATCCACAGAAGCTACCGTTTATAGAATATTTTTACCCAAATTTCCAATTCACAATTCAGCACGCCGGGAAAATAATGCTATGTTTATAAATATTTTTAAATGATATCATATGCTATCCAATCTTGTTTATGTGAGCGATCGTACTGAAAAATGTACAGATTCGGAAATCGAAAAAATCCTGGAGGCATGCAAACGCAACAATAGTGCGCTGGAAATAACAGGTGTACTGCTGTATTCTGATAAGAAATTTGTCCAATATCTTGAGGGTGATTTTGCTAAGATCAATGCCTTGTATGAAAAAATCCGCAAAGACGACCGTCACAAAAATACATTCATCACAGCTA
>CAZEQJ010000034.1:28901-31840 GCA_964514385.1 uncultured Cytophagales bacterium | reverse complement strand
AATTCACCTTCTATTTAAATATTAGCCCTAAAAATATTTCAGGGATTATTGCGGATAAGTTGCAGGTTGAGATTGTTGGCTACGTATCTTCCTACCTGCCTACCCTGTTGTACCCCCTCTTCTATAGCTGGCATAAAATGTATACCTCCGTATAAACGACTTATCGCAGCTTCATCACTCGCCTGTAAAAAGGATGTGTAATGTCGTTGCTCCAGGCCATACTTCACCTCTACGGTATCAGTATATGCATATGAGTCGCCCAGGAGTATGGTGAGTACCTCTGCGGCAGCTCTGGAGATAACACTATGGCCTGAAGTATGCTCTGGAAACGGAGGGGTCTCCAGTTCTGGTAACCAGTCGGCGTCGATAAAAGTATTGATGTAGGTTTCTGGTCGAATGAGGTTGCTGCGGTATTTTTCATCCCAGCAGGAGATGAATCCATCAAAGAGTGCAATTGACACTACCAGATGGGTATAGGCTGACTGTATGGCAGATTGCTGATCCTGCAAGCTTACAATAGAAGTAATACCCATCCAGTGACCTCCCGGGCTTATTTTTTTATTCCCTATCATGACGTGGCCAATGTGGCTGGTAACATAAGGATTGCAATCCCAGAAATTGGCAATACTTTCCCGTTCGATATCAAGATCATTTACAGCTTGATATACCTGCATGGCTTCAGTATAAAATGTTGAGCCGACATCTGTCGAAAAATCAGTTGGCGGGGCAGGAATAAACTGATTAGCAGAATCCAAAACAAATGGCCTGATCTTATTCCAATGTGGCTCAATGGCGTCCATGTAGTCTGGTGGGGTGGGTATCCAGAAGCCATTTCTTTCCTCACCCGGATTATATCGGCTCATGGCCCGTGTACGATCATATCCATCTTCAGTGGCGTATTGGAGAATATGCGCCGCAACTTTGTCGCCATAAGCAATTGAGTTCTGCCTGAGCCAGCCGGGCATCCCTTCAAAATATTTCTCGTATAGTTTAGATTTTTCTTCCTCCAGAAGGTAATTGGAGTTTACCAGCCTGCCTCCTACCCGATAAAAGGCTTCAATGCCGGCCAGATAAGGATCAATACTATCGACAGGATCAGGAATGCTGCTAAAATCCCGTAAAATGTCTGCCATAGAGGTAAAGGATGGATCGTAATAGGCCAATGTCTCATACAGGGCCAGGCAGGGATAGACGTAGTTTCTGGAGGCCACAGGAGGTGAAAAGATATCATGGACTGTTACATCCGTAAGATGCGCAACTGCCTGTACTACCACAGCAGCATCTTCAGGCTTTTTATAATGCTCACTGTTACATGAAAATATAAAAAGAATGATTAAGATTATGGAATAATTACCCTTCATATTGCATGAGAAAAATAAAATTGATCTGAACCTATCATGAAGCACTTATTTATTTACTTCTTACTCTTTTATATGACAGTTTACGCTCAGGATCCGGTTCCCTATCAATGGTATACTTCGGATGGTAAAAAAATCAATTTTTCGAAAGTTATAAAAAAGGTATCAAAAGAGGCCGATATTTTATTTTTCGGTGAACTTCATAACAACTCTATAGCCCACTGGATGCAGCTGGAGGCTGTCCGGAGACTGGATCAGGAACATGATCTCATATTAGGTGCAGAAATGTTTGAACGTGATCAGCAGGAGTTTCTAGAAGCATATCTGCAAGGAAGTATTACAGCAGAGCAATTGGCCGATACGATCACCCTATGGTCAAATTATGCCACAGATTATGCACCTCTTGTCAATTATGCCAGAGATAATAATATTGCCTTTGCTGGTACGAATATTCCACGCAGGTATGCTTCTGCGGTTTTTCGGGGAGGTTTTGAGGTTCTTGACACATTGACTGAGAAAGAAAAGGGCTGGTTGCCTGCCCTACCGGTCCCTTACGACCCTGACCTGCCCGGATATAAAGCTATGCTGGATATGATGCCCGGGCATGGTGGCGAAAATCTTCCTAAAGCGCAGGCTATCAAGGATGCTACCATGGCCTGGTTTATTAAAGAATATTTCATGGAGGATAGTCTATTCATTCATTTCAATGGCGCCTATCATTCTGATAATTACGAAGGTATCATATGGTATCTTAACGAATATAGACCCGGCCTTGAAATTGTAACATTTTCTACTGCTACTTCCATTAATGCAACATGGAATACTGAATGGGAGAACAAAGCTGACTATATACTTGTGGTGAATGAGGATATCCCAGGGAGCTATTAAGCATGCCTGATGCCCTCAAGCCCTATCTCCTCAATATATTGCATATTACCATCTTCGATGGCAGCTGGTGTGAAGACGAACTTTTTATCAAAAATCTTATCCAGGATGTAGTAGCTAACCAATATTCATTATTTAGCTGTAGCAGATCATTCATCACCGGCTCAACCAACGCATAACTTGATGCCTCAATTTTTTTAATAACATGCCGTAGTGTCGAAGTTTTCTTTTCTTCACCACCGATGATGCCATATCCCTTGCTGGTTACCATCACCTGATCAAGTTCAATAAGGTTACGATTTATAATATATACTCCCCATGGCTCCTCCGTTTTCGTTTCATCCCTTGCCATCACCAGGTCTACGCCCGAAACTGGCTCAAAATCTATATCCTTTTTCATGGTCCAAAATTATTATAATTTTAGGACGGTCAACAATCCAGCGATGCTGTCTTCTCCAAAAAGCTCTTTTTTTTATGTTCCGGTTGCCATTTTATTGGTTTCGCTTTCGTATTATTTGGTTTTTACATTTTATCCGTATCAGGATCTTCCTCAGCATCTGGCATTTGGGACGCTTCTGGCCAATTTTTCTTCGGAATACACCGCCGGAATTTATGTCAGAAACCCCTACAATAGTTATCATACAATTCACTATCTCCTATCCTTTCTTATTGCGGGAGGCATAGCTCCACTCATAG
>CAZEQJ010000034.1:5480-28891 GCA_964514385.1 uncultured Cytophagales bacterium | reverse complement strand
CTCATAGCGATGAAAATATGGCTTTTCGTCTATCATCTTTTGTTAGGTTTTGCCTTAGTATATGCCGCGAGTTGTATACACGAGATTTCATTGAAAAAGGCATTCGTCAGGTTGATATTTTTGCCTGTGATCATGGTAAACCCTTCGATGGGTTTTGGTTTTTTACCTTATCTGGGCGGCCTTCCCTTTCTGTTACTAAGCGTTGGTTATTTAGGCAAATGGATCAGGCTGGGAAAAGAACATCAGCTTGTCTTATCATGGTTTTTTTTGTTGGTGCCAGGCGTTTTTCATATCGTAGCAGGTATTTTTTCATTGATTCTCTGGGGTATTGTTTTGCTTATTTATGGCTCGAAACATCACAGAAAGCTATTATTTCTGAGCATTCCGGCAGTGGTTATTTTTCTATGGCTGGGAGGAGTATTAAGCGGCACTCTATCGGCTGGAAATGGGCTTGAGGCTGTGGGCACCACGATAAAAAAGAGCTTTGGGTTTATGTTTATCGACCAATGGCTTGAGCTTAAGTGGTCGAGTCCCACGGAAATATTTACCTATGTTGTGCAGCACCTGGCGGGAAGTTTCAACCTCATTCCCGCATTGGCATTGTTTATTCTCTTTATTGCTTCCTTTTTCAGCACACGGCCAAAGGTGTTAATCAACGACAGGAAATTCATTCGGTTTTCGTGGATGCTGCTGATATTGTTAATCCTGATTCCGTATGAGATGGACGCATTTGTTCATGTCTCCTATATTAACATGAGGTTTCTTACTTTTGGATTGACACTATTATTTGTTTTACTGCCTGAAGAATGGTTGAAGTATGCAAAAACCAGAATAACGATGTCAGTTTACAATGCGATCGTTATGCTTGCATTAATTCTGGCTACTACAGGCTTTCAGACAGAAGCAAAATCAGTGCGGGATTTATACACACAACTGCCGTCAAAGGCAAACCTGGGTGCCATCATTTTTGATAACGACAGTCGCTATTTTATGAATGGCGTCAACGTGCCCCATTACCTGCCTGTATACTACACCGTAGAAAAGGGGGGACTTTGTAATCAGCTTTGGACTTACAAAGAACAGTTTCCATTGAAATACGCTCAGGGAATAAAACCCGGGAGCCGGCCAGATTGGATGCCCTGGATGGATAGTTTTAACAGCCTTGAAAACCTGGATTATCTGATAATTGCGACCGGGGGTCCGGCGGACAGGCGCGAATATGAGCAGATACTGCTAAATAACTATATCAACCGATTCAGATTGATTGAAAATATAGATAATTACTATCTGCTGCAGCTTCGCTAGGTGGTGTACATAGAGTTAAACATCACATAATCTGTCGTCAGGTCGGTACCCCATCCTACCGAGGATGCATTGCCTTCACGCATGATAATTTTAATGACAATCTCGGAGCTTTTAAGTAGGCGCTTCATGGTGTTCATATCAAACTGCAGCGGACGCCCGTTATCCAGCATTTGTACTGTTTCGTCCACATTACCGAGGAAAAGATCTACCTTCTCCGGGTTGAATTTCACTCCTGCCCGGCCCATCGCAGCAAGGATCCTACCCCAGTTGGGATCCCTACCAAACATCGCGGTCTTTACGAGGGAAGAGTCAGAGATCACACGTACCAGACGACGCGCATCTTTTTTAGTTTTGGCTCCAGTAAGCTGATATTCGATAAATTTGGAGGCCCCTTCCCCATCTGAAATGATAAGTTTGGCCAGATATATCATCAATTCATTCAATTTTTCTTTGAAAAGCCTGTAGTTTGGATCTGAGGCTGATGATATAATGTCATTATCGGCAAGGCCTGTTGCCATAATGGAAGCCATGTCATTGGTGGATGTATCACCATCAACGGTGATCATGTTGAATGAATCTTCAACTGCTTCTTTAAATGCCTTGTCCAGCAGCTTTTGTTCAATGTTTAAATCAGTAAAGGCAAATGCCAGCATGGTGGCCATATTGGGATGAATCATACCTGAACCTTTAGCTATGCCACCGATATTGATCGTATTACCATCAATATCAAACTCAACATACCCTTCCTTGGCAAATGTATCGGTAGTGAGTATTGCATTGGCCGCAAATGATCCAGCTCTGGAATTTTCAGAAAGGTTTTTGATGTTTTCCCTGATGCCGGTGACTACTTCTTCTGTTGGAAACTCCCGGCCTATTATTCCCGTTGAGGCAACCATAACCTCCTCTTTCCTGATGCCCAGCTCATCTGCGGCAGCCTTTGCCATTTCTTCGGCACCCTTACGTCCCTGCTCACCTGTCATAGCATTGGCGTTACCGGAGTTCACTACCAGAATACGCGCTTTATTTTGGTTCGCATTCAGATGTTGTTTTGTGAGTTTGATCGGTTCTGCCACCACGAGGTTCTGAGTAAACGTAGCTGCCACCTTAGCTGGAACTTCTGAATATATTAAAGCAAGGTCACGACGCATCGATTTGACTCCTGTATGCGCTCCCCAACATCGGATTCCCCTGACGTTGGTAATATTTCGTATCATGTTCAAATCTTTGATAATTTATGATTTAAGGTTGTAACGGCACAATATGTAATCCTTTGTCTTCCGGCAAATCAAGCATGATATTCATATTTTGTATAGCCTGACCTGCAGCCCCTTTTACTAGATTGTCGATCACACTTACGGTGATCACCGTATTGGTTCTTTCATCAAAGGTGACGTAAATATCGGCAAAATTTGTTCCTCTTACCTGCTTTACACTGGGCAGCCTCTCAGTAAGCCTTACAAAAGGCTCATCGGCAAAACATTCATTAAAAACGGACTTCAGTTTTTCCTCGCTCATATCAATCGCAGGAACAGAATAAGAAGTAGAAAGTATGCCACGGTCTATTGGCAACAGGTGTGGTGTAAAAACAATTTTCACATCACTGTCACCCGCATGAGCCACCTGTTCCTGTATCTCAATGCTATGACGATGCTTTTTTACATTATAGGCAGTAAAATTATCACTTACTACCGGGAAATGTGTATTTGGCTTAGGCTTATTACCCGCTCCGGTCACTCCTGTTTTGGAGTCCACAATAATATGTGACGGATCAATGAGACCGTGTGAAACCAATGGGATAAGAGGCAATATGGCAGATGTGGGAAAACAACCAGGGTTTGCCACAAGCGTTGCCCTTTTTATGGCTTCACGGTTGAGCTCCGGAAGTCCGTAAACGGCACCATCAAATCCTTGCGGAAACGTATGCTCTTTTTGGTACCATTGATGGTAAACTTCGGGACCTGACAATCTAAAATCTCCTGACAGATCTATGATCTTTACATGCTTGTGTTGAAGCCGCTCCACATACGCCATGGATATTCCATGCGGAAGTGCCAGAAACACGACATCCAGATCATCTGATGCTTCGACAGCTTCTATTCCTTCCAAAGTTGCGTCAAAGATATTCTGAAACTGAGGGTGAACATCAACAAACTGCTCGCCTTTTCGTGAATCTGCTGTAATCAGGGCTATTTCCACATCTTCATGATGCAATAGCAACCTCACCAGCTCTGATCCCGTGTAGCCTGTTGCTCCGACTATTGCTACTTTATATTTCATCCTTCTCTGCATTCTGTGATACTAACCAATAACACCTCCAATACACGCTCAAGGTCTTCATATGGTATATTTAATGGCGGAACAATCCTGACAACGGTCTCTGCTGTGGCATTTGCAAGCACCTTGTGTTCCATCATCCTGGCTACTACAGGTTTGGATGGCACATTAAGTACAACCCCTAGCATCAGGCCTATGCCACGTATATGATCAATTTCGGGATAGTCGGCCTTAGCTTCCTCTATCTTTCTCCAAAACCAACGGCCTTTCTCTGTTGCATGCTTCATCATCCCTTCTTCTTCAATTGCCTCAAGAGTGGCCAGCGCTGCCGCCGATACAAGAGGATTGCCTCCAAAGGTAGTGCCATGGTCACCCCAGTCGATAGCGCTTCCAACCTTTTCATTTGCAACAGCTGCACCAACAGGTACTCCACCTCCTAATCCTTTGGCCAGTGACATGACGTCTGGCTTAACGTCATAATGCTCATGTGCAAACATTTTACCCGTACGCCCAATGCCACATTGTATTTCATCAAAAATCAGTACTACATTTTCTTCATCACAAAATGCTCTGAGTTCTTTCATATATATCGGGTCAGCAGGTATTATACCGCCTTCACCCTGTACAGGCTCAAGCATAATGGCAGCTACATCCTGGTTTACATTTCTTCGCACAATGTCAATATCGTTGAAAGGAAGATGACAAAAGCCGGTAGGAATAGGATCAAAACCATTCATCATGGCCTTCTTTCCTGTAGCAGCTACGGTAGCAAGGGTTCGCCCATGGAAGGCATTCTTCATGGCCATAATAGTGCCGCCTCGTCCATTTTTGCTTGCATATTTGCGTGCAATCTTGATCACACCTTCAGCAGATTCAGCACCGCTGTTGGTAAGAAATACTCGCTCCATACCCGACAACTGGGCTATCTTTTCCACCAGTTTCATCTGCGGTTCGCTAACATAGAAATTTGAGATGTGGATAAGCTGCCCGGCCTGATAGCGAATTGCTTCTACTACCTTGGGATGGGTATGGCCCACATTATTAACGGCAATACCTGCAAGGGCATCGATATATTCATTGCCTTCCATATCCCACAATCTGGATCCACTTCCTTTCTTAAATGCCAGCGGATATCGTCTGAAAGTAGGCAGATAATGCTTTTTATCTATCTGATGTAATGATTCTGTTGAGTGACTCATTTTATAATTGTTGTTCCTATAGGATCTTTTTCAATAATAGCGGATAAAAGTGCATTTTCCTGCTTACCGTTTATAATGATGGCTTTACGGGCACCCTTTCTGATAGCCTCCATGCAGGATTCTATCTTGGGTATCATGCCACCCTGTATGACATTTCCCATCATTTGCTCCACCTGCATGAAGCTCACCTGATGAATTAGGGTATCAGGATCGTCCTTGTCTTTGCGCAATCCATCAATATCTGTCATAGCACAATAAATATCTGCTTTAAGCGCGCCTGCTAATGCACCTGCAAACATATCCGCATTTATATTATACGTATTTCCATCAATATCGGCGGCGATACACGAAATCACAGGCATATAACCACCATCAAGCAGATAGTGTAGAATTTCAGGGTTAAGATCATCTACGTCGCCGACCCTGCCGAGGTCCGCTTCAATGCCATCTTCACTGTGGTATCGTTTACGTGCAACCACCAGCCGCGCATCCTTACCGGACAACCCAACTGCAGGTATGCCCTTGGCATTTGACAGCGCAACCAACCCCTGGTTTACTTCTCCTGTCAGGGCCATTTCAATGTACCTTATCGCTTCCAGTGTGGTTTTACGGTGGCCTCCGATAAATTCAGAGGTCAGCCTGACCTCATTCAGTATATTGTTAATAAAGGGTCCACCGCCATGTACTACTACAACGCGGTATCCCTGTTCCCGAAGTGTGCCTATATTAGAAATGGTTTTCTTTTTCAGCGTGTCATCGGTCATGGCATTTCCGCCATATTTTATCACAATTGTATTCTCTGCCATTTTATTTTACCCGTGATAACAGACTATCCAGCTGCTGATGAAGAATTTCCTGTTTGTCGGAAATATCCACAAGCTGCAAACGATTTTGCTTTTCAGCCAGATGAATCTTTTCCAGATTTTGCAAATCATCGGTAAAACCCAGGAGCATCACGGTCATAGAATCCTGTGCTACCTGAATCTGGTTAATTTCTTTCCTGTTTTTCAGTTGATTATCCATCAGTTTGGTAGATGAAACATATAATTCCTCCTGGTTCAAGCGTGTCTGATGCTGCAACCGTACGCCGGATAGCACCAGCTGTGCTATCATAATAATTAATATTATTACACCTAATGTCACCAGCCTGCCTGAATGTATGCCTATAGCCCGGGACCTGCCGTTGTCAGATAGTACCTGACGTATACTTTCATTGAAATGAACCTTACATCCAGCCAGTCTCAGTACCTCAGTTGCTACGCCTAAATCTGGCAAAAACCTGGCCTGATGCTGACCGTCTGGCTGAGCGCCCATAAATTGTAAATCATCCTCCGTCGGAGGGCTGTTCCACATTGTTAAATAACCATGGCTTTCAAGTAACTCAATTAAATTCAATAATTCAGTAATTTGCCCCATAACAGGTTCTATTTCCTTATCATCGGTGATATAGAGACGTAAAATTTGCTGATAAGCACCGATTTCAAGTATTCCCACCTTCCAGAAGGCCTGCATCATCTCAAGAAAACTAATATCAGTTCCCTGTGTAATCAGGGCTTTCAATGTATTTTTTTCATTCGGGGTTAGCACTCTCATCATTTGACTATTTTTCTGGGTATAGCTGCCGGCAGACGACTTAACACCTCGTTATTCAAAAGCTGAGTAACATTGGTGAACGAGCTGATGTTAATGGTGTTATTCTGTTGCCTTCCAACAAGTACTACCTCATCACCGACAGCTACACTTTGGATATGAGAAACATCCACCATAAATAAATTCATATTGATAAGACCTACAATAGGTGCTTTTTTTCCCCTGATCAACACGTGGCCACGGTTGGACTGGGCTCTGGGATATCCATTGGAATATCCCAGAGGTAACACAGCAACTTTCATATTTTGAGTAGCCTGATAGGCTGTACCATAACCAATAAATTCGCCTGCATCCACATCCCGCAGGTCCATGATATCTGTTTTCCAGGTAATGATCCGTTTTAATGCACCGTTTGACTTCCTCCTGGGCTTTTGTACGGTTTGCATATGCATGAAGTAAATATCAGGGCTTGGCCAGAATCCATATTGGGCCACACCTATTCTAACCATATCATATAATGTATCGGGATAGGCTAACGCTGCGGCAGAACATGCGATATGCCGGTATTTTGGACTGATCTTCTTTTTGGTGCAGATTTTAAGAAATTCTTTAAATCGGCTATGCTGCATTTCAATTTTAAACTGGTTGCTAAAGCTTTCAGCCCCGCCAAAGTGAGTACAAATGCCTGTAAATTCAATAAACTCATTGTTCTTTTTAATAAAATCTATTGATTTGGATACTTCATGAGCCGGCAGACCGGTTCTGTTTGCTCCTGTTTCCACTTCGAGATGCACTTTTGCTTTTGTACCTAGTTGTCTGGCAAGCTCCAGTACCTTTGGAAGCCTATCGTAGTTGAAGACAAAGAATTCAATCCCATGCTCAATTGCCCATGAAATATCATCCGGATACAGAATACCCATGATCATGATGTCTGATGCAGGTGATTTGGCTTGTAGCACCTCTTCAGCCTCGAACGCAGAAGCTGTCGCAAAATGATTTACACCGGCTTTTTCACACATTTTCACAAATTCATGTATGCCATGGCCGTATGCATTGGCTTTCACAACAGAAGAAATGCGCGTTGTATCCCCTACTTTTTTTCTGATAAAGTTTATGTTCCCTGTGAGGGAAGACTGGCTTAATTCTATTCGTGATGAATGTCTTACCATATCTTTATCTGATCATTCCAAAAATAAGACTTACCCCAGCTTTCTCTGGCAAGTGTTTTCACCTTTAGGATCTCCGTCTCTGGAACCTGTTGAACATACGCGTTTACCTCAAGCTGATTATAGTGAAATGCATAAATCCGTGCTGCAAACTGATCGAAAGGCAGTGATGATTCACCCGGCCGTTCCATGTTCCCATTTACGGTAGGCTTAATACCCTGGCCCCAGTCCTGGCGACCTTCATTATTGGGATTGAGAAAATATGCCCGTATTATGCCCGCGTTATCTTTTTCTACCCGTAGAAGGGAGATGGCATGAAATCCCAGCATTTCACCCTTATTGCTGGTGATAAAGATGCCTACAGGTACAGGGTAGACGATATGCCTGTCTCCATTGAAGTTTGGATGGAAAGCAGCATAAAATATCCTGATGAAGCCATTAAAATCCAGTATAGAATTGCTGGCATAATCATAGCAGGATGCAAACCCTACCTGTATCCACTGTCCATACAAGGCCGGATTGACCCAGCGGTGAGGATCGTCAATGCGTCCTGTGGATAATCGCATCATTTCATTATAAATACGGTCAAGGTGTGGAACGAGTACAACGGATACCACATCCAGATTATAATCCAGCTCCTGCACAAGTCCTTTACCCAGCAGCTCAGACTCCAGGTTCTGATTTTCAAAACGTAATACCAGGTTATTCTGGGTAGCCACGGTAATGATCATATCCAGCAACTTGGCAGGCGCATGCTGTGACCACATGCTGATACCTCTTGCTGACTGGCAGGTGGGGTTATTTCCCTGCCCTATTCCCAATGGCTGTCCGAGCACTTTGATCACACCTCCCATGAGGTACTGAAGGGGTGACAGGTGAGATTGAGGATTACTGACTGACTTTATTATTCTTTCCCCTACACGTGGATGTATCTTGATACGTCTCAGATTTTCAAGACCTATTCGTACCGCTCTTCTCGAAAAAATATTCCGGTTGAGCATCATCGAAAAGCCATAAATGCATTGTATGTTGTAGGGATCTACAATTTCGGCAATTATCGCCGAGAGAAAATCATAATACTGATTCCACTCTGCCCTGCCATTGTCACTAAGGTGCAACAATGAGGGTATGAGGGAGGGGTATGTAGAAAGAAGATGCAAAAGAAGCAATGCATGATACTGACTTACCAGCCCTGTCTGCACCATATACCTACCCATCTCTTCAGCTTCTGCTTCCAGATCCTCTTCTGAAGCCTCATTTTCTAACCAATGTTGGTATTGATCCAGCCCTGTATAATTGACACTTGCCCTTGAAGGTCTGTTGAGGGCATTAATGTATATTTGTATCGGGTGATCATCATCGTGATGACTTTTACTTTCGCCCGTGTGATGTATAATCAGGGCAATAAGCTCACGTATGCGTGTTGTAACAATCGGTCGCTGGGCGGCCATCATCTCCACCTCTTCAGTCAATTTGTCATATACCCCATCCAGATCTATTTCAGACATAATAAACCCAAAGAGATTATGCGCTTTCTTTATCTCTCTTGAGCTCATAACATTGCGGGTTTCTTCCTTGAGCTCATTCAATGCAAACTCAAGATTATGCACCATCACTTCCTCAAGAAATGACTGGGCTTCTGAGGCACTCATTCTATCATCATAAAATAACTGGCGGGCAATTCCCAATATTCTCAATTCGGAAACAATCTCAAAACTGGAGGAGGGATGGCCGGCCTTTATGGTTCCATGAACCAGAGCCGGTACCAGTTTGTCAGTCTCATCCCAGACGGTATCCTGAAAAAAGCCCAGACTGACCAGGTGGCCTGATATTTCATAAAGATGCGATAGTCCTTCCCTACTTAAAGACAGTATATCCACCTGACTGATAATCCTGGCAATTTTATCAGGACGTGTGAGAGGGGTAGATTCCTTCAACTCTTCCAGGCTGGATGTAAAGTTATCGAATACGTTTGGCTGCATGAAATGCTTTAATCCGTGCTATTAAATATAAAAATCGACTTTTTCGTAATGTCGCAGCAATTCGGTCATCCGGTCGGGATCCTCACCACGGAAGTTGATCGTACCAAAATGATTACCAAAACCTTCCCTTTCATCACTTATTTTCTGAGTGGTCATTGGAGGTATGAGGGTATGATCTAAGAAATAAGGCTCGTTGTTGAGTTCTTCCGGTATTTCTAACTTGGAAAATGACTTACGCTGTGGATAAATCATCACATTTCCGTAGTGATATTCCGGTCGGTAGTCTTTGGGTGGAAAAAAGGCATCCAGTTCTTCTTCTGTGGCATTGGGGTCATGTATTTTAACGAATGCAGCAAGTGCATCAAAATCATATGCCTTACCACAAAGTTCGAGTATATGTCCGCCGGGTATTCGACACGCCGTTTCCCCGAAATTCAGTTCATTTTTCTCCGTAAGGAACCATTCCGGGTGCACCATGCCGTATTCAATACCAAAAATATCGACAAGCTTTTGTACATGATCATGAATCATCTGACGCTTGGATTCAAGCATGTGACCCTCGGGTATAAAGTTGGAATATCCGAGCCTTACATATTCTGTGATATTGAGAAACCTGATTTCGCCCTTATGGATAAAGGCCTCACAGCTAAATTCCTGACCGGGCAGGTGGCTCTCGGCAAGACAGGGAAAATCACCATCCTCGCATTTCGTATCTATATCCTGCATAGAACGAAGTAGCCTATGCCCCACTGTCCCTGCAGAAGCTAATGGTTTAATGTGAACCCAACTATCTTCTTCACCTTCCAGCTGTAGATTGGCCTCATTGAGGCGTTTCATAAAGGCTTTTACCCCATCTCGGTTATATACTTCCTCAAAAAGACCTACCCGCAGACCTCCAATTAACGCTTTACGCTTCATCATGGCCTTATTGCGAAATAGAAATGCCCTGTTGAGTACTCTTGGATCATCGCGATAGAGAGAGTTTAGCGCTCCTGCCCATTCAACAGTCTCTTCAAACAATGGCACTGCAACGTCTACGCCATAAGGTTCCAGTTTGGTGGCAAGATCAAGCGAGTTGGAGGTGTCACTCCATTCGTTTAATGGGTAGGAAACAAAGGGAATGTTGTTTTCTTCTGCATAGGGCTCAAAGTCAGGAAACGAAACCACTACATAAGGAAGATTAGCTTTCTGAACGCTTTCGATTACGGGCAGACTCCACCCCATAAGTGCAAAACATTTTGCCATAGTATGTATAGTTTTGGTTAAAATCTGATTGTGACGGATACAGCATACCTGTAGAGTAAGACAAGGTATTCCCTGGTATGCTGAATAAGAAAGGCATCTACATTAGGATACGGATGTAAGCAAAATGGTTTGAAAAAATGTAAATCCCCTGAAATAGTACAATTGATTATAGAAATATATAAAAATACAGGAGGAAATCAAGTGTTCGCCAGTTTCACGGCAAAAGCGATCATTGCGGCCGGTGATTGAAATCCCAACTTTTTCATAATGTTTTTACGGTGCGAGTTGACTGTATGAATGCTTACATATAACTGATCGCTTATCTGACTTGAAGACAGTCCCTTTCCGATACCCTGCAATACTTCAATTTCTCGTCTGGACAGCGTACTGATTTTCTCAAAGGAATCAGAGGACATCATATCGGATATTCGGCTGCAGTAAAATGATTTACCCATGAAAATGCTTTCTACTGCATCATGAATTTCTTCCAGTGAACACCTTTTAGTCAGAAAACCGTTAACACCTGCCAGCACCCTCGATTTTATTTCTACAACATTTTCGTCATCGGAAATGATCAATTGCTTCATTTTGGGGAATTTTTTACGAAGCAGGGTCACGTCATTCTCATTTAGATCATGGCTACCCAGATACTCGTAAATAAATAAATCCGGCGCGTGTATTTCCAGTTGCGTTGAAAGTGTGAGATCCGTTGTCAGTTCCACCACATCGTCGAAGGCCGGCAATGAGGAAAGCACTGACTTAACGCCTTCCTTAAACAAATCCTGACTATCGAAAATGGCAGCTTTCAAAAATACTTTATTTTTATTTAGACTTATTATAAATAATGCCAAAGCTACAACAGAATGTTTAATTTGAAAAGATTAATTTTCTGTTAACCGAAACAGGTTCTGGCGCCGCACCGGAAGCAAAGGTGCAGGTAAGCTTAACGGCATTGGGTATGTGTTCATACCACTTGAGATCAGGTCTTTATTACCTGTCATTGCGGCATTGATACCCATTTTAAAATCATTGTACAATGTGTGCTCCCTTTCAATAAGTGAATCCTGTGAACTTGAAATCAACTCAAACATGGTTTTTCCATTTCGTATTGGTTTATGCATCCATATGTAGTCATACTGAGCTGAAACTATTCGGGTAAGGTCGTTTTCCTTTACAAATTTTATCTTCAAAACAGCTCCTCCACTCCTCGGTCCTACACGCTGGTTGGAAATAAAATTACCTAAAGAGAAAGCAATCAGCCTTTCATTGCTTACTTCGGTAGGATAAAAATACGCTATAGGCTGTACTACATGCGGGTGTGCACCGATAATGACATCAGCGCCCGACTGAAATAGTTCGTCCGCCAGACTAACCTGCTCAGGAGTAGGTGTGGTGGCATACTCATTTCCCCAGTGAAGATACAGAATGATTTTATCCAGTTGCTTTTCTTTTGCTTTGGTAAGGTCATTTTTAATGGCATCGGCATCGATAAAGTTGATGATACAGTTGTCAGGTACAGGTGAAGTATTTACACCATAAGTATAATTCAGGAGTCCAACACGAATATCTCCGAATTGCATGACCAGCAGATTCTCTTTACGGTAAGAAGCACTATCAGCAAACGTGCCGGTATGAAGAATATTTAGTGAATCCAGCACTCTGATAGTACGAAAAAGCCCTTTCCTGCCACGGTCTACTGCATGATTATTGGCAGTAACCAGCACGTCAAAACCATGTTTTTTCAGGTCAGAAGCCAGTTCATCAGGAGATGAAAATAAAGGATATCCTTTATAGGGTGGGCCGGCAAGGGTTACCTCGAGGTTACCTATGGCGTAATCAGCATGCTGGATTTCTGCTGCAATGTGTTTAAAAACCGAAGAGTAGGAATACGTCCTGCTTTCAGGGTCGAATGCAGCTCTGATTTGAGAGTCATGCCCCATAATATCACCCACAAACAGCAATTCCAGTGTATCCGGCTGTGCCATTGCCTTTGATAAGATAAGAAACAGTATTAGGAACAGGTTGCGCACGGATAAAAATAAAAAAGCTTTCTAAAATATCATATTTTACCTGTAGCCAGACAGTGTATTCGACTGATATATTTTACAGAGGGTTTGTCAGGGCCATGTTTTTTTAATATATAGACATTAAAATTGATGATTATATGTTTGAAAACCTGCTTAGTGCTTCATTTTATGAGCAAATCACGAATAAAATTATTGAATGGGGTGTAGAAAATTTACCTTCCCTCCTGCTTACTGTTGTAATATTTTTTGTGGCTGTTCGGCTGGTGAAGGTTTCCTTACGGAAGTTTCAAAAAAGAATGGTCGCAAAGATCAGCGAAGAGGAAGAAACACATGAAAAGGAAAAAAGGGTCAACACCCTGATTGAGATCATACGGGGGGTGCTGGTGGTGACACTATGGGTGATTTTCCTAATGATCATTCTGCAGAAACTTGGTGTAGAAATAGCGCCACTACTGGCTGGTGCGGGTATAGCAGGTCTTGCAATAGGTTTTGGCGCACAGGAGCTGGTAAGAGATGCTATCACGGGCTTTTTTCTGCTGCTCGAAAACAGAATTCGCGCCGGTGATGTATGCATTATCAATGGTCAGGGCGGACTGGTAGAAAACATAAACCTGCGTACCGTAACCCTCCGCGATCTTTCCGGCGTAGTACACACGTTTCAAAATGGTAAAATCGATACCATGGCCAATATGACAAAGGACTGGTCAGCCCGCGTTTTTGATATCGGCGTGGCTTATAAAGAGGATGTAAATCAGGTGATCGGGATCATCAAAGAGGTAGGAAAGGAATTAAAAAATGACCCGGCATATAGTGCATTGATCAATGAAGATATTGAAATATTTGGCCTTGATAACTTTGGTGACAGCGCAGTGGTGATCAAGGCGCGGCTTAAAACAAAGCCGGGTGAGCAATGGGTTGTGGGCCGTGAATTTAACAGGCGGCTTAAGTATGCTTTCGATAACCAGGGTATTGAGATACCATTCCCTCATCAGACTATATACTGGGGTGATGAGATCAATCCGCTTAAAATAGAACAGAAATAATATGGCTGGCATTTTCAGGCCGGACCAGCTGGCCGAATCAGGTATTCGGGCAATAGGCGACTTTTCAAAGCGCTTTTACCAGTCAGAAAAAAAACGCGCCAAGGCAAGGGCCGAGCTGGCTTATTTTGGCGAAAAGAAAGCCGAAAAAGTAGTTACACAGTGGTATGCCTACAATACGGCCTTATGTGAGCTTGTGAATGATAAGTTTGATTTGAGAGCTGAGGACCTGGTGAAGGATCACTACCACTGGATCAATTATCATGGCCTGCATGAAGTAGATAAAGTGGAGCAGATTTCAACAGGCTTCAACCTCGACCGGCTTACCATCCGCAGGGTCCTTGATACGACGCAGCGGCCGAAGGTAGAATCATATGATCACTATATTCACTTTTCTGTAAAGTCCATAGTGCCGGATGAGGAAGAAAATCTTGAGACAGAGCAGATCTCCTTCATCCTGGGTGATCATTATGTGATCACCTTTCAGGAAGCAGTAAACGACACTTTTGGTGATATCCGCCAGAAAATGAGAGATGATATCGGTTTTATCCGAAAGCGATCGGCAGATTATCTGTTGACACAGCTTCTGGACGCTATTCTGGATTACTATTTTATGGAAATGGAGAAGCTAACCCAGGCAACGACAGAGGTTGAGTTGCAATTAGCTGAAAATCCGGAAAAGGAGGTGCTCATATCGCTTGAAAACTATCGTAAAAATGCGCAACTCATCAAAAAATCACTGGTGCCGCTAAAAGAAGTATTACAATCCCGGGAGATACTGGAATCGCCGCTATTCCATAAAAGCAACCGGCGCTTTATTGCTGATCTGCACAACATCACTACCTCAGCATTGGAAGAAATTGACGCTCTGATGAAGGCACTGGAAAGCTTAACGAACATTTATTTTGCATCTCAGAGCCAGAAAATGAACGAAATAATGAAAATGTTGACACTTGTTGCCACCATTTTCATTCCACTGACCTTTATAGCCGGGATTTATGGTATGAATTTTAACTATATGCCTGAGCTGGCCTACAGGATGGGCTACCCTTTAGTTCTTTTTTTTATGCTGCTGGTTGCCATAGGCATGTTGTTTTATTTCAGGCGAAAGGGTTGGTTTAAATGATGCGGCCTATGCCCTGGGCCATGGTGGTAGCGAGAAAAGGAATGAGGGCAAAAATCACGAGTTCTGCAATGACAAATCTTTTGACATGTGAGGGAATATATACCTCCTCTGCCATGTCTCCCTTCCGGTTTTTGAAATAAAACACGGTCGGAGGAATGCTGAGTATCCCGATGATAAGAACCAGGATCACCTTGGTGTAAAAAACAAAATTGTGATAATATTGCGCATCTTTCCCTACCCCAAACCATAAAATAAACCCTGCCGCCAGCACAAGTATTGAGCTGAACCCATAGATACCATCAATAACAAAAAGTCGCTTTATTGTCCCTCTTTGTACTTTACCATTGATGAGGGCTAATTCCGCACTGAGAGATGCGGCCATAGTAAGTATGAATAAAATATGAAACCCCTTCACAATAATATAGGCAAGCATCAGATATCAAGGTTATTTAGCATATGGCCCATTCGTAACTTTTTCACCTTAAGGTACTCTTCATTTTCCGAAGAGGGTGCTATTTCAACCGGAATTCGGTCGATAATTTCTATTCCTGCCTGATCGAGGCTGTCAATTTTTTCAGGGTTATTGGTCAACAGATTGATGCGTCGCACACCAAGGGATTTGAGTATTTTAACAGCATCGCTGTAATCCCTGGGATCAGAATGAAAACCGAGCATCTCGTTTGATTCGATGGTATTGTAGCCCTTTTCCTGTAAATTATAAGCTTTCAGCTTGTTTACAAGACCTATACCGCGCCCTTCCTGCCTTAGGTAAATCAATAGACCACCGTTTTTTGCAATATAGTTAAGCGAGAAATCGAGCTGTTCTCCACAGTCGCATTTGCGTGATGCAAACACATCACCGGTCATACATTCCGAATGTATTCTTACGTTGATACTTTCAACCGGATCGTGAATATTGGATAGCACTACATGTGGAAAATCATCGAAAGGACTCGTATAGGCAATAATATCAAAAACGCCATATGCCGTAGGTAGTTTTGCACTTACCAGCCTATCTATCTCTGCAGAAATGTCTTCCATAATATTAAGCAATACAAGTATAATGGTTTATTGATGAAATAGTTTCAACGCCATGGAATAAAAAATAGGGCTAAAAAACAGATACCCTGTAGGTTTCACGCCCTGATGATCGAACGAATTCAAACACATACACACCGGGTGGCCATGATCGGATGTCAATCTCAGCATTTTGAGCGGAGTAATATGCTGTAAACCAGCATCTGCCCTCAAGATCAAAAGCACTGACGGCAGCTGGCTGATCCAACATTATATGAAGTTTATCATCAGCGGGGTTTGGGTAGACCTGAATATTTTCATTCGCCAGGTCGGTAAAAAAGGTACTCTGCACCAGGTAATTGGAAAAAGCAGATCGCTGATCCCCATCAAACGCGGCCACACGGTAATGGTAAATCAGGCGCTTTTCGAAGTCGTCGTCAATGTACTGTATCGTATTGGGGCCAAGAAAAATCTGCTGTACCTGTTCAAATTGAGGGTCAAAGGATCTTTCCAGAAGGAATCCTTCCTCGCTATTGCTGTTATCCGCCCATTCCAGCACCAGTCCGCGCGCATCCACCATAGCTCTCAGGTCACCCGGGCGATGAAGCGCCTCCTCATCCATGACGGTGATTATCTGGTCAGCGGCTACGTCATATTGCTTTGTAACGGCACCACCCGGCCACCTTATTTCCAGGGAATCAATGGTCTGGTATGACCCGAGTCCGATGTGCACCTCAGCCGGCTCCTGCCCCAGAAAGCTCATGCCCGCAGTTACCGGACGCATCAAAGGTACATCCCCTACCCAGGCAATAACTGAAGCGCCAATAGCAAAATGGTTTCTGCCTTCCATGCGTGGCCTGATAATCACAAAATGTGAGCTGTCGTTCCGTGGCAGTGGATTTTCCAATATGCGGATCACCGGTTTACTCTCATCGAATATTCTCAGTCCATGAAAAAGATCAAGGTCTCCGTCACGATCAAAATCAGCCGCCATTAAGGAGGTCGCATTATAATCATCATTGAAGCCAAGGCTATCTGAAAAATCGGTAAACGTATTGCCCCTTCTTAGCCAGATTTTTGAAGAATCAATTACTTCAAACGGGACATCCCAACCGTTTGTGGCCGCAATATCTAGCCAGCCATCATTATCAGCATCAAAAAAGGTGGTGCCCCAGCCCCATCCTCCGTTTTCTACGCCCAATGACTTTGCCTTTTCAATAAAAAACAGACCACTCACATTCTGATTCTGCTCCAGCAATATATTATGTACATCGTCACCCAGAAAACGATAGATATTGGTCATGTATAGATCATAATCTCCGTCACGGTCGTAATCACCCAGCGCCACGCCCATTTCATTAAAATCCGCATTGGCGTTCGTTACCCTTGCCCGCTCTTCAAAAATGCCATCTGACTGTTGTATGTAAAACAGATTTTCTCCAAAGTCCACATTCAGGAAAATATCGTCCCTGCCATCTCCGTTCAGGTCATATATCAGAGGCTGATAATATTTTGCCTCCCGATTGATGTTCAGGATCGAGTCACTATTAACAAATGCACCCTCACGATTATTCATGAGAATCAGCAGAGGATCACCCCATATGGTCGCCACCACATCCAGCCATCCATCCCGGTTAAGGTCTCCGGCAGCCAGACCTCCAACGCTTACCTCCTCCGATGATAGCCGGTATCCTGCCAAACCTGATGAGGCTGTCACATCAGTAAAGTTGAGGTTGTCATTGCGAAATAATGTAAATAAAGGAAGATCCGGACAGGGTTCATCATCTAGGTAGCAGTCGGAAGTAATAAGCAGATCAAGGTCATGATCGGCATCAAAATCCAACCATAGCGCAGCACGTGTTCTTCCTTCAAATGAAAATCCGGGCAACACTTCATAATTCCCGTCATTATTCAGATATATCCGGTCAGGAAACCCTCTTTCCGCAGCCACATATAGATCAGGGTCACCGTCATTATCCACATCACCGATAGCAATTCCACTACCTATAGCATCGCCCGCATTGGTTATCTTAAAAGACATGGTACCGGTGCGGTCCAGAAATTGCCATTGCCCGTATGACAAAAATGGAAGGAAAGCACATGAAATGATCAAATTCAGCCTCATCGGAGTATCAATGGTTTTACTTCAACCTCATTACGGGTGATTATTTTTAATAAGTATTTTCCCCTGTCCATGGAGCTAAGGTCTATCGCATTTAAATTTCCAATCTGCAGGTTCTTTATCAAATGACCATTAAGGGAGTAAATGCTTACCTCTATGATAGGTTCAGTTGCATGGATAAATACCATATCTGAGGCCGGATTGGGATAGAACAGAATATTTTTTTCCTCTGGAGTCTCTAAAATTCGGCCGGAGAAATACAAAATCGCTTTGTTAAATGCCTCTTTCCCTATTCTTTCACCCAGTATTCTGCCAGGCAAATCGTCTGCCGGCGGATGAATGCCTCCCCATATGCGGGAAAGACTGCATTGATCTGCGGCATCCCGGTAAGTTGCCCATTGCAGGACGATATCTTCAGATGGACCATTTTCGAATACCAGAAATTCATTCTTTGGTGCATTAAACTCGCCTATTCCACCCGGAAAAAATGGGTCTCCGGTCAGGGCGGTAAGTACTTCTGCAGCAGCACGTGAATAGGTAGAATGACCCGAAACATATCCTGCAAAATTTGGTGTTACGAAAGTAGGGCGCTGATACGGCCACCAGTTTTCTACCAGTATCCAGTCTACACCGGCAACATCGACAGCGGGATCATCTATATAGTCAGGCCCTCTCCAGGCCCTTACTTTGATTTTATTGATATGCTGCCCATCCCCACCTGCCAGCGGGTCTCCTTCTTTTACCAGCTCGATTCTGTCTTCGATTAACGGAAGCCCATGAGGATGGAAAGAAGGCTGGTTTTCATCCGAAGATTGCCCCAGATCGCCCATATAGCGGATAGCGGATATTGGACGTACATAATCATAATATCCCTTCAGCCCCCATACGCTTATTGCCACATCATGCATGGCACCTCCAAGGGTAAAATAAGACCGGATATCCCACTCAAGATCGGAAATTAATTCACCAGCTCCCTGAAATCGCTTTATCAATTGCGGGTGGTCATTAACCGTGTTTAATATGGTAAACCAATGGCCTGGCGGTGTTTCAGAGTCCGGGCCGTCCGCCCAAAACTCAGCAAGAATACGGGCATAGTCACCCATTGCAACACGTTGTTCAGGGTAGGGCTCGCCGGTAAAAGGGTTTAGCGCATGGCCGTTAGAAGGATCTCCACCCCAGAGATAATCGTAGAAAGCCGGATAATCGTTGAAATCATCCGGAAATGACGAAATATCCAGATTACCCAATGATGCCGGAGAAATATCAAGCGAGTCGCCCTGCGTAGGGTCAAGGTGTTCAGACCACAGCAACACAAGAGAAAAGCCCCACCTGTACTGCTCATCGTCGGCGGGTGAAGCACCCAGCATAGGCGGAGGTCCGGGATCAGCGTAGATGGTATATTCATCCCCATTTTTAGACAATACTTTACGGTCCGTTTCCTGTAATGCAAAAGGCAGGACATTCCCCCATTCCGGACTTAAGAAATCAGGTACTTCTCCGGGAATTACGTTGCCACTCTGATCGATGAAGGTATCAAAGCCCAGAGGCTGCCAGGCATTTGGATATGTGATATTGGAGTTGCCCGGCTCCTTTGGATAAAGAGGATCATTTTCCGGAAAATAGTACTGGTTGGCATAGTCATTTACTTCATTGGAGCCATCCTGCAGGCCATAATTGATATATTGCTGTGCTATATAATTGCCCAAAGCAGCCGGATTGCCCGTACTGTAATTCCGGGAAGTGAAATTTACATCATAGCCGAGCTCAGCCATGAGCTCGTTAGCATTGGTGAGTGTTTCAAATGCACCAGGCGAATTGATAAAACGATGTGTGATCAGCCGGTAAGCTGCATAAGAAATTGCCTCTTCTATCGCTTCCTGTGACGTAGATACAGGTACAAATCCGTCAAACATCGAACGAAAGCCATTCACATCATTTCCCAATAAATATGGAACCGCGGTATCATCAAACTGAACATAACCATCATACATGGCAGCAGATACATGAAACAGGTTGCGGGCATGTACCGTTGGCCGCGCAAAATCATTTCGAATAGCTTCCAGCAGCACCTCATTCCATTTTCTAGCCACCGAATGTTCGGGTTGTGCATGTATGCCTATGCTGAGCAATGTGAGTAAAATGGTGATTGGTTTCATCACATACAAAGATAATGGCTCATTATGCAAAATAACCAATACGGCATCGGTTTAGTGCAAAATAGGCGCTACTACCCTATATTTGGGTTATGAAAATTTTAATTCCGCTATTGCTTTTGCCCGTTATTCTGCTTGGTCAGGAATCCGCTTCGGTTGATGAAGAAAACCATCCCATTATCTCCGAGCGGCCAGGTGTAGTCATTTCTGCCAATGTAGTAGGTAAAAAAACATTTCAGTTTGAGGCAGGCTATGCCCTTTTCCAGGGAGACGGACAGCAAAGGGCTAATCCACAGGCCATTTTCAGCCGTTACAACACATCTTCTACTACCCTTGATGGGCTACTGCGTGTCGGGTTATCCGAAAATCTCGAGCTGCGACTGGGTGGCATCCGGGGGTCACAGGAGCAAAGCTTTCTAGACACAGCACGTATAATTAATAGCATTAGCCCGGTTTTTGGCATCGGGCTCAAGTACCGTTTGCTCCTGCGTGAAGACTACCGCCCGGGTATTGCCTTATTGGCAGGTGTTGATTTTTATCCTCCGTTTACAGACCTTGTAACAGGTATTGACATTCGAACTGTAATCGAGCAACAGCTTCCATGGAACCTTTTGTTTACAGGAGTAGCTGGACTGAATCCTTCCCGTGGTAATATTGAAGCTAATCAAACGCTACTCACATTTCTTGACTATGTTGCCAATCTGAGCTTTCCGTTGAATGAGAATATTACTCCTTTCATTGAATACTATGGTGGTGTTGGTGAGCTTGCACTGACATCAGGTTTTGATGCAGGTTTTGCTTATCTGCTGTCTCCGGATTTTCAGCTTGACTTTTCGGCAGGATATGATATCAATTATGTCTACACTGAAAATATAGATGCAGAACCTCGAGTCAACACCATTGATGAGATTCAGAATTTATTTTTTTCTGCGGGCATTTCCTACCAGCTACGCTAGTCTATTCTGAAAAAGGGCACCGATCTGGTCTGTATAACCCGGGACGTGGTAGATCGCCGGCTTATGAAACGATTTACGGGTAATCTCTTTCATGTCAACATGAATCTGGGATACATATGCACTGATTTGGTCAATGGAAAACCCAAAATAAACGGCAGATATCCGGGCCCATATTGCAGCACCGGCACACATCGGACATGGTTCACACGTCGTTACAAGTATATGATTTTCCAGCTTACCGTGGATATCAGATGCTTCAAGTAATACGTTCATCTCAGCATGATGCAGCGGACCAGTTTTCCGGCCGGTATTGGCTGATTGTGCCACAACGTTTAGGTTTTCATCCAGAATCAGCGCTCCAAAAGGTGACTGCCCCTCCTTTGCAATACCTATAGCCCCCTGCATCCAATAATCTATGTTCATGCTCACCAATTCTAATTGTTTTGGTTATGATTGAATATGTAATAAGTTATAAGCTTCCTTCATTAGACCGTTTTATGTCCATTTCATGAAATGTAGTGATGGTAAACTTCTCATTATCATTTATACGAGCTACCAGCTCAGGCAAATAAGCCAGTTCTGTTGGTCGTTCCTTTTTTAAGAGCTTTCGGTTGAACCGCCAGTATCTCTTATAATATCTTAATTTCTTTCTGGTTACCTGCATTTTTTCAGGATCTTCACCCGGGTGGATAACAAGTTCGAAAACAGGGTCTTCAGACATATTGGATGGCAGTTCAGCCTTTTGGTCTACCAGCTGATGATCATTAAGACAATTAATAGTTTCAGCTGCGTTGCTTTCGTTAATTTTAAAATACTGATCAAGAAAATAGTCGGTATGGCGAAAGTCAAATCCGCGTATTTGCTCAAGCCGCTCCTTCATATTGTCATAAAAAAGCTGGAACGCGTTTTCATCTGTTGCTACCAACTTTAGCTTCCTTACAAAATTCGCAAACCGTCCCAGATCACGTAAAGTTGAGTTTCTCAGGCAGGTGCCTCTCTCGGCAAGCACACTTGAAAGTATCGGATTTCTTACTGGTAGTTGCGTGTTGTTCCTTTCATTATAGGATTTAATTACCCGGCACATTGTGGCACATACAGAACCTTCCATTACGCTTAGTACGCCAAAATGATCACTGAAATGTTTTATTGGAATATTGTGGCTTTCAAATCTGTCAACCTGAGCGTGCAGTTCATCTTCCAGCAGCTGGGTATCCAGTTCCATCAATTTGACATCGAGTATCCACTCGAATAGTCGCTCTTTTTTATATTTCCTGGTAAATCTTTCAGGCCAGGGCAGCAGTGGTTTTCCATTGGTGATATTAAAATGACATCCTATGTCAACTTTATCTCCATATTCCTCGTGAAGTCGAATTACACGCTGGAAATCTTCTTCGTTGCCATTCGGTAGTACTGCCACCGCAGTAATCCATTGATTTTGTATCGCTTTTTCAATACCTGCATCTATATATTCACAAGCACCATAGTCATCCGCTGTAATTATCAGGTAATTCATTTTTTAATGACATCCAATAAATTAGTTTCCCACAACAGTACAACTATCCGGCTTGAGATAAAAGTCTAAATGGATTTACTGAAACTATTAAATACCGTAGTGTCGAGGTGGGCATCAAATATACTCGCCGCAATACGCAGAGCATCCCTTCCACGGGGTAATACATCAATACCCTCCTTAGACAGTGTAATAATGCCATCATCGGCAAGCTTTTGTGCGAGTTCAAAGTTAATCGCCAGCCCATGGGTGTTAAGATCCGCATCACTCCATTTTGTATTGAAATAACACATAATGTTGAGTATTTGACGGCGAAGGAAAAGGTCTACCTCGTTCAGGATATGTCCTCTGACCAGCGGCAGCTCTCCCCTGTCAATATATTCATAATACCGATCAATATTTTTTTCGTTCTGTGCAAATCCTGTCCAAATATCGCTAATAGCACTTGCGCCCAAGCCGATCAGGATTTTGGAATTGAAGGCGGTGTAGCCCATGAAATTGCGATGAAGGCGACCGTTATGTGTCGCATGCATCAATTCATCATCCGGAAGCACAAAGTGATCTAATCCTATTTCAAAGTATCCGGCGTCCTTCAGTGTCTTTTTTCCTAGTTGCTGAAAACTGTACTTCTCTTCATCAGCGGGAAGATATTGTTCATATGATCGCTGCGCCGGCCGTAGTTTTGGCACATGGGCATAA
>CAZEQJ010000034.1:0-5470 GCA_964514385.1 uncultured Cytophagales bacterium | reverse complement strand
AGGCAATACGGTCAGGTTTCAGCAATGTGATGGCATCCAGTGTGCTCTGAAAAGTATCGATTGTTTGTCCTGGCAGGCCATACACCATATCATAGTTGACTGATTTATATCCTGCTTCCCGGGCTATCCGGGTAATATTTTTTACTTCTTCAAAACTCTGAAACCGATGTATATGCTTCTGAACTTCCTCATTAAAATCCTGGATACCGAAACTTACACGATCAAAACCCAGGCTATGTAGTGATACCAGATGTTCTTTCGTTGTATTTCCGGGGTGTCCCTCAAAGCTCATCCGGCAGTTTTCACTTACGTCCGCCATCTTCAGGATGCCATCAAGTAGTCTTTTCAGATTATCCGGGCTGAAGAAGGTTGGTGTGCCGCCGCCCAGATGAATTTCCCTGATAACAGGGCGGTCATAGAGCTGTTCCAGATAGAGCTGCCATTCTTTTAACAAATAGCTGATATATACTTCTTCAACCGCATGATTTTTCGTGATACGGGTGTGACAGGCACAATAAGTACACAGACTTTCGCAAAATGGAAGGTGAAGATAAAGGCTTAGTTCACGGTCCGTCTTCCAGAAAATTTCATTCATTTGTCTGAGAAAATCCCGTGTATTGAATGCGTCATTATCCCAGTATGGAACGGAAGGGTAACTGGTATACCGGGGTACCTGAATATTATATTTTTTGAGATCCATTGGATTCAGATTAAAAGCCACACATCTTCACAACATTCATCGCCTGATCCAACACGAGTTGGTTCATATCGGGCCGATGCATAAATACACCTCTGAGGATCAAAATGGCGCCTGCCGAAATCGCCAATACTGAAGTGAGATTCGGGATAAGTCTGGGGTTTAATTTCTTTAATAACCCCTGTCCGGCCTGAACAGCTATCAAGGCAGGCAAAGTACCCAGTCCGAATAGAAGCATATACGAAAAGCCTCCACCAAAGCTTCCAGCCACAATAGCACCTGCGGCTGCAATATAGGTCAGGCCACAGGGTAGCAATCCGTTTATCATGCCGCTGGTGTAAAAACGCAGATAAGGATTTACAGGCTGGTTAAGTACCTGCCGGGCCTTTTTGACCAAAAAAGACTTGTAATAATAATTTTCAATAGCTACCCGTATGCCGCTAAAAGTATAAAGTGCCATAAGCAGGATGCCGATGCTAATAGATGCAATTTTCTGCCAAACCATAATATTGATGGTAAGGCTTAGCAGGCCTAGTAACAGGCCGATCACTCCGTATGCCATAAACCTGCCTGCATGGTATGTGACCGCATACATCGGATTTTTAGTTTTGCCCAAAAAAACCATGACCAGCGGACTGCACATGCCAATGCAATGGAAGCTGCCGAGAAATCCGAGTAGAAAGGCCGAGATCACATCAGAATAATTTTCTGCTGCTGAAAATATTCGGTCCGGGCAGACTGAAAATCAACTTTCAGGTTGTAATGCCCGGACACCAATTGGTCTCTTTGGATAGACTGCATGTGATTTGCATCAGGCGATATCGGAAACCTCTTATCAAAATCCTCTTCAGAGGCATGATAAAAATAAAGTGTACCGGTAGTGCCGGGAGGATAAGTAAGCGTAATTTTTTCTTTCGTAAGTTCCACCTGCACTACTACACCGTCACGGTGCGCATTAGTCAGCTTTTGTTGCTTTTCCTGGTAATTTATCTCCTGTGCATAATAATCGTCTGCTACGAGGTCAAAGTCTTTCGTCATGATCGTAATGACCATATACAGGATAAATGCCACAAAAAAGGAAAAGGCCAACGTTATTTTTACTCCCCAGTTCATATGCTATCAGTTTGCGGGTCCTAAGAATTTTGTTTTTACTTTTTGTATGAGTTCACCGTCAGAATAAACTCCAATGGTAATCCGGCTACTCATTTTCTGAAGGTCTTTCGGGTCAATCATTACAAAGAATGTAGCTTCCTGCTTACCTTGTTTTTCCAGCATAATATCCTTCCCTATCAATTCGATCGTACCCGGGGGGTCTATCAGTTCAAGGTAGACATCTTTATCTGCATTGGTCTTGTTTACCATTGACACGTCATAAAGATTAGAGATCATGCCATTTTCCCTTTCCTGGTACAGCATACCGGGCTTACGCAGCACTGTGGTTTCAAAGTCAGAGCGCAATAATAGCAGGGAAACCAGAAAACCGGCCAGGATAACCAATAGTGTTGAATAAGCCTTCACTCTTGCATTAAACCGGAAAGGAATTTGTTCTGCTATGTTGGCTTCCGAAGCGTAGCGGATAAGTCCTTTTGGTTTGTTTATCTTATCCATAATATTGTCACATGCATCAATGCAGGCAGTACAATTTATACATTCCAGCTGAGTGCCATTGCGAATATCGATACCTGTAGGGCATACATAAGTACACTGCTTACAGTCGATACAATCACCCAGCCCCTGAGCCTCACGGTCCTGATTTTTGCGCCATTTCCCTCTCTCTTCTCCGCGCATATGATCATAGGCGACGACCACACTGTTTTTATCAAGCAATACACCCTGCAATCGGCCATAAGGGCAAATCGTAGTACAAACCTGTTCACGCATGTGGCTGAATACACCATAGAACAACCCGATAAACACCAACATGGCAACAAAGCCACCTGGTTGCTCTGACGGTCCTGCCTGGATCATTTGCCACATTTGTTCGACACCGATGAGATAGGCGATGAATGTGTGCATAATCAGCGCACTGACCATTACAAAAAGTGTATGTTTCAGGGTTTTCTTCGTTATTTTTTCACGATTCCATGGCTGACTTCTAAGCTTTTTCTGTGCCATGTAGTCCCCTTCAATCCAATACTCAATCTTACGGAATACCCCTTCCATGAAAATGGTTTGCGGGCATATCCAGCCGCAGAATATACGGCCGAAAACCACCGTAAAAAGGATGATGAAAACCACCATGGTGATCATGCCGATAAGAAAAAGGAAAAAGTCATGCGGCCAGAAAATCTGTCCGAAAATGATGAATTTCCGCTCAAAGATGTTGATCATCAACAGAGGTTCACCCTGGATTTTTATAAAAGGACCTGCAAACAATACCGCAAGCAGGAAATAGCTTACTATATTACGGTAGTTGGTAAACCTGCCTTTCGGCTTTTTTGGAAAAACCCAGAGACGTTTACCCTGCTCATCAACGGTAGCAAGATGATCCCGGAAGGTCTCTTCACGGGCTTCTCCTTCTTTATATATTTCTGCAATTGACGTCTCTGACATAATTTAAAACCCTGAGGTCATTTCGGTTTTGTTGGTAGTATTGCTGGCAACAGTCTCATCTTCATCTGCAGGATCGGTCTCTGTTTCCTCCTGTTCCTCATCCGGATTGATCTGCCCCTCCTCTTTTATTCTTTCGTACAGCTCACCTTCAGGCTCCTTTGGATTTGCGGGCGTCGTACCTTCAAGAGAGTAAACATAACTTGCTACCTGCAACATTTTCTGACCCGATAGCTGGTTGCTCCAGGCGACCATACCTTTTGCGGGCACACCATTTTTGATAGTGAAGAAAATATCCTGAATACCACCTCCATGCACCCAGTATTTATCTGTAAGATTCGGGCCCAAGCCCATTACACCACCTCCATCGATGGCATGACAAGGCGTACAGTTTACTTCAAATATCTGCTTTCCTGCAGCGAGGTCACCCGTAGCACTCAGCACTGCAATAGAAGCTTCATCAAAAGTAACGGGCATAGAGGCAAGATAGGCCTGCACTTCGGCCTCTGCCCTTTCCATTTGCGCCTGATACTCCTGGTCCTGTAATTTCCCAATTTTAAATACATGAAAATTGAGCAGGTATACTACTGCAAAAGCAATAGTGAAGTAAAAACCATAGAGCCACCAGGGCGGAAGTCGGTTATCAAGCTCACGGATGCCGTCATATTCGTGGTCTGTTGCAACCTCAGCTTCCCGGGCCACCGGTACGGCTACATTTATTTTGTTCCAGAAACTACCCCATCCCGCATCTTTGCTGAGGCTTATTTCCTCTGTTGTTTCTTCTTCAGGAGCCTCTTGGCCTTTAAGCAGTCTTATGATCTTGAATGAAGCATAAATGGCAACCATGGAGAGGATGCTGATAAAGATAATCAGTACTATGATGACCTCTGCAAGGAAATTGGCTGATCCTGGCGCACTTTGAGCGTAGGAGCCTAACGGCAGCGCTAAAAATGAAATTAAAAGTAGTTTAAGATTTCTCATCCTGATCTTCGTTTAGGTCTAGGGGAATATTGGCTAGTTTTTTGATATGCTTCTTGTCGGCGCGTACCACGTAAATGGTGAGTCCTACAAAAAATACTACAAATATGACAAGGGAAATCAGCGGGTATATTTCAATACCCGCTATAGTTTCCATATGATGTTTGACAAATTTTAACATGATTACTCAGCTGTTGACAGGTTATTATCATCTAATTTTTTAATGTCCGTACCCATGCGCTGGAGATAGGCAATCAGTGCAATAATCTCACGGTCAGAGGCCACTTTTATATTGTTTTCAGCCAGATTAGATACAATTTGCTCTGCCTGCTGCTGTGCATCTTCAATTGCCTGCTCGTCATATCCTTCCGGATAAGGCACTCCCAGCGTTTGCATGGCCTTGATCTTGGCAGGCAATATTTCAGCATTCCATTTCTGATCAAAAAGCCATGGATATGGAGGCATGATTGATCCTGGTGACATGCTGCGTGGATCCAGCATATGATTATAATGCCAGGCGTCATTGTATTTACCTCCTATGCGATGCAAATCAGGACCAGTGCGCTTTGAGCCCCACTGGAATGGGTGGTCATAAACAAACTCACCTGCTTTTGAATATTCAAGGTCTTCAGGGTCGTAACGCAATACTTCAGAACGAAACGGTCGTATCATTTGAGAATGGCAGGTATAGCAGCCTTCACGTACATAAATGTCGCGTCCGTGGAGTTCAAGTGGCGTATAGGGTTGTACACTAGCAATCGTTGGCACATTGGATTTCACCAGGAATGTCGGGATGATTTCTACTGCACCACCTATGGCGACAAGTATTAAACTCCATACCAGCATTCTTACGGGTTTCCATTCAAATATTCTTCTATGCCAGTGCTCAGATCTCTCAGGAGTATAATCTTTTACTAACGGTGCAGCTGTAGCTTTGGTATTGGCTATGAAAGAACCTGAGCGTGCTGTTTTTACAAGATTCACCACCATTACGATGACACCTGTAAGGTATAGAAGCCCTCCAAATGCCCTTAATGCGTACATTGGTATGATTTGAGTAACCGTTTCAAGGAAGTTGGCATAAACCAGAGTGCCGTCGGGGTTAAACTGCTTCCACATAGAGCTCTGCGTAAAACCGGCCCAGTACATAGGAAGGGCATAAAATATGATTCCCAGGGTACCGATCCAAAAATGGGTGTTGGCCAGCTTCAATGAGGCAAGCTTTGTGTTGTAAAGACGTGGAAT
>CAZEQJ010000033.1:0-32871 GCA_964514385.1 uncultured Cytophagales bacterium | reverse complement strand
GGCATACGCCAGCAGATTTACAGTCTGCCCCAGTTGGCCGCTTTGGTATCCCCCCAAAGACCCAAAAAGAGGGTTTAACAAAGACCCTCTTTTCTAAGGAAGTGCAAAATTATATGCTTTTTTATTTTTATCAAACATTTGAATTAAAATTAAGAAGCCAGCCCTCCGATGAACCTGTCATTACAGAACAAATGAAGTAATTTAAAGCGGAAGTCATCCTCACATGCTATATTTGCCCAACTCCAATAGCTATGAAATATAAACGAATACTACTTAAACTAAGCGGGGAAGCGCTGATGGGTAACGCTCATTACGGTATTGATGCAGATCGCCTTGAGCAATACAGCACAGAGATAAGGAAAATTGTAAACATGGGTGTCGAGGTAGCCATAGTCATCGGCGGAGGTAATATCTACCGGGGTGTACAGGCCGAGAAAATGGGCATTGACAGGGTACAGGGCGATTACATGGGCATGCTGGCAACCGTCATCAACGGCATTGCCCTGCAGGGAGCGCTTGAAAACCAGGGACTCTATACCCGTCTTATGAGTGGCATTAAAATGGAGTCGGTAGCGGAACCCTTCATTCGCAGACGTGCAGTGAGGCATCTTGAGAAAGGACGTATCGTAATTTTTGGAGCCGGGCTGGGTAGCCCCTACTTTACTACAGACACCACTGCAAGTCTCAGGGCCATTGAAATAGAGGCAGACGTGGTATTGAAAGGTACACGCGTGGATGGCGTGTACAGCGCAGACCCTGAGAAAGTGGAGGACGCTGTCAAATATGATACCATATCTTTCGATGAGGCTTATCGCAAAGGTCTCAATATCATGGACATGACCGCCTTTACCTTATGCATGGAAAATAAATTACCTATCATTGTATTTGATATGAATCAATCCGGAAACCTTGTAAAACTCGTTTCCGGTGAGAATATTGGCACTTTAATATCTAATTAATCTTATGGAAGAGATAGACTTAATTTTGGATGAAACAAAATCACTGATGGACAAGTCGGTGAAACATTTTGCAAGTGAACTCTCCCGCATAAGGGCTGGAAAAGCAATGCCCAATATGCTTGATTCACTGCAGGTAGAATATTATGGCAACATGACACCCATCAACCAGGTGGCCTCCATTAACACTCCTGATGCACGAACACTCGTGGTAAAACCATGGGAAAAGTCGGTTATCCCCGAAATAGAAAAAGCCATCATCAACAGTGACCTTGGGCTAAACCCTCAGAATGATGGTGAATTGGTACGCATCAATATTCCACCCCTGACCGAAGAAAGACGTCAGAACATCGTAAAACAGGTAAAGGCAGAAGCTGAAAATGCACGGGTAAGTGTGCGGAATGTACGGAAGGAAATGAATGATGCCCTCAAAAAATTGTTGAAGGAAGGCATAGCTGAAGATGCTGTTAAAGGTGGCGAAGATCAGGTGCAGAAAATCACAGACAGCCATATCTCAAAAATTGAAAGTATGGCTGCCGACAAAGAAAAAGAGATCATGACCGTTTAGCGGTAAAGGCTTTTGTCATTTATATAATCTATCACGGGCTGAGGGACGATAAACTGAAGAGATTTGTCGTCCCTTATTAGTTTTCGGATGTAGGTAGCTGAAATATGCAGCAGTGGAGCTTCAATGACTTCAATACCTTCGCCGGGTTGTGCTACCCTTTGCCCCTCATGCCTTGGATATACGATAAGCCCATAATATTCCAGAATACGATCGTGGTTTTTCCATTTTTGGAAGTTCTGCAGGTTGTCCTCACCCATAATGACCCTGAAGCTGTGATTGGGATATCGCTCCGCCAGATGCACCAGAGTATCAATGGTATAGCTTGGTCTGGGGAGGTGAAATTCAATATCCGTACATCGGAGCCTAAAATGATCAGCGATAGCCAGTTCAGTCATACGCAACCGGTCCCATTCATGAGCAAGCGACTGGGGTGACTTGAAAGGATTCTGAGGTGATACCACAAACCAAACCTCATCTACCTCAGACTGGTTTAAAACTGCCTGAGATACGATCAGGTGACCTACGTGAATCGGATTAAAACTCCCAAAAAATAAGCCTATTTTCATCCGAGAAATTGATTGACCAGACGCTCAGCTTCGCTTTTCGCGTCATCCAGATTGTCGTTAAGAATTGAAACATCAAAATTGTCTTCAAACCTCATTTCCTCTGCTGCCTTCTCGACTCGCTTTTTCAGATCTTCTCCGGATTCAGTACTTCTTTTACTCAATCTATCTACCAATACACTGACATCAGGCACCTTGATATACAGAGAAAATGCATTTTTCTTAAAGTAGTTTTTGAGAAACACACCTCCTTTTACATCTACGTCGAAAATTACTGCTTTACCTTCCTGCCATATTCGCTCCACCTCGCTTTTGAGAGTGCCGTACAGGGTCCCATTGTAAACTTCTTCGTGCTCAATAAATTCGTTATTTTTCAGCCTGGCTCTGAATTCTTCCACAGATATAAAATGATAATGGACGCCCTCTTTTTCATCAGGCCGGGGTAGCCTGGTGGTCGCTGATACTGAAAATGAAAGGTTTGGATTTACCTGCAGCAGGTACCTTACTATAGTTGATTTGCCTGCTCCGGAAGGTGCAGAGATGATAATGACTTTTTTATTCATCATTTACCAAGTTGGGCTCTGATGGCATCTGCCAGCCCCTCCGGCACCTGCACTGGTGACAGCCTGTCAACCAGCGCTTCGTGAAGCATGGCCTGAAATGAATACTCATTTTTACAGAATATGCACTCCTCATAATGCTTTTTAAAATCTGTTACCTGCTGATCCGATGCCTCGTTATCGATGATAAGTTGCACCAGATCTCTGCAACTCTCCAATTGTTTCTGCTTGTCTCCTACTTGCTCCATGAAAAATAGATGGTTCCCTGGAAAAATTATCCTACAAATATGCAATATTTATTTCTTCTTATAACCCATCGACTGCGCATAAGATTCCAATTTTTCTTTTAAAAGATTTCTTGCCCTGTGCAGCCTTGATCTGACCGTGCCGATAGGTATATCCAAAATTTTTGCCATCTCTTCATACGTAAACCCTTCGAGATCACATAAAATAATTGCTACCCGGAAATCTACGGCCAGTGAATTAAGGGCATTGGCTACCTCATCCCCGATCATGTCTTTTACAGCATCTATCCGAAGGTCATGCGTAATCTTCATGTCGACATCATCTGAATTATAAAAAGTCTCAACCTCCTGATAATCCACTTTAGCAGGCTGTTTACTCTTTTTGCGGTAGTCATTTATAAAGCTGTTCTTCAGAATACGATAGAGCCATGCTTTGGAGTTGGTGCCGGATTCGAATGAAGAAATAAACCTGTACGCCTTCAGATAGGTGTCCTGGACAAGGTCTTTGGCGTCATCCTCATCATTGGTTAGCCTGAAGGCAAAATTGTACATAGAGTTTATGTGAGGCATAAACTCCTTGTCAAATATGGCTATTTTATTTTTATCCGGTAATTTCGCTTTTTCCATGATCCTCTGGCGTAGGTGGTCAGGCTAACTATGCATAACGCATTTAATGTAATCAAGTTGAACAATCAGCTAATTAACATTCTATATACATTTACTTTCTGTTCATTTAATTTGTTGGGAATTATTTGTTTTTCTCAACCTGTTATTATTGATGAACTGGAAATAACGGGCAATAAGCAAACCAAGGCGTTTATTATTCAAAGGGAACTTACCTTCGCCGTTGGCGATACGGTAGAATTTCAGCATCTTGATTCACTATTTGAACGTTCGCGCGAGCTCCTCTACAATACCCGCCTTTTCAATGACACAAAATTTACCTTCCGAAGGCAGAGCGACCGGCTCAAAATCTTCCTGCATGTGGAAGAACGGTGGTATACGTGGCCAGCACCTGTGTTTGGCCTTATCGACCGGAATTTTAACCAATGGTGGGTAAATGAGAACCGGGATATCTCACGCATTGAATACGGACTCCGCCTTTACCGGTTTAACATGAGGGGCAGAAATGAACGACTGCGACTAAAAGTGCAGGGTGGATTTACAGAAACATTGGGCTTCGAATACCGCATACCCTTCATTGACAGGCAACAAAAATTTGGCCTCGAACTGGATGTAGAATATCTCACAAACCGCACTATCATTTATCGCAATGAGGGCCATATCACACAAAACCTGTATTCAGAAGAAATCCTGCTGAGGCGTTTTTACAGTTATGCCACCTTAACCTACCGCCCCGATTTGGTAAACTATCACCGCATCAATTTTGGGTATATGATGAAAAGTATTGCGGATACCATCGCTTTGGCAAACCCTGATTATTATTTAAATGGGAATACGGAGCAAAACTACCCGCATCTGTCTTATACTTACCGGAAAGACGAACGCGACCTTTTTTATTATCCCCTACGGGGGCAGTCGAGTTTTTTCTTTTTTGAACATAACGGCTTTGGTCTTTCCAATTTCAACCGAACCCAGTTTTTCGTTTCCCATTCGCGCTACAATGAGCTTATCAAACAAAAACTTTTTTATGCTTTTAGTGCAGATGTATCCGTTTCTTTTCCGAAGGAGCAACCGTATCAGCAGTTTGCTGCTCTTGGCCTGGATGAAAATTATGTGCGTGGATTTGAACTATACCTCATAAACGGCCAGCACTGGGCATTGTGGAGAAATAGTCTGAAATGGCGTTTCATCGATTGGAATATAGACCTCGGAGATTTCATACCCATTAAACAGTTTCGCATGGTTCCGCTACAGGTTTATCTAAAGTCTTTTGCTGATTTCGGATATGTACACAGAGCAAATCTCACGAGTGACCTGTTTTTGGTGAACCAGCCGCTGGGCAGCATCGGACTGGGTATTGATATTACCTCATTTTATGATTTTGTCGTTCGGATTGAGGGTAGCTACAATAGCAAGGGAAATTTTCGGGTGGCATTTAATGTCGGCGCCGACATTCTGTAGCCGTGATTTTATTGTGGAAACCGTCGAAATGGATTAGGTTTGCGTTCCCTGATCTGAGCCATGAATAAGACATTAAGCATAATAATACCTGTTTATAACGAGGAGGTAACCGTCCAAAAGCTTCTTAAAGAAGTAAGCCAGGTTGAGCTGATTCAGCAAATACAAAAAGAACTCATAGTGGTAAATGACTGCAGCCAGGATGCCACGGAAGAAAAAATTGCTGAATTCAGGGCAACACATCCGGATGTGAATATTCAGTATTTCAGTCATGAGAAGAATACCGGAAAAGGAGGTGCTATTCACACTGGCATTGCCCGGGCTACAGGTGATTACATCATTATACAGGACGCAGACCTTGAATATGACCCTCACGAATACAATATTCTGCTAAAGCCCATGGTGAAAGGCCTTGCCGACGTGGTGTACGGCAGCAGGTTTCACTCTTCCGGAGCACATCGTATTTTATTTTTCTGGCATACTGTAGGTAATAAATTCCTGACCCTGCTTTCCAATATGTTCACCGACCTGAACCTCAGCGATATGGAAACCTGCTACAAGCTATTCCGTTCTGAAATCATACAGTCGATCAGGTTAAGGGAAAAGAGGTTCGGGTTCGAGCCGGAGGTGACAGCCAAAATCTCCAAAATCAAAGGTATCCGTATTTATGAAGTGGGCATATCCTATTACGGGCGCACCTATGATGAAGGCAAAAAAATCAACTGGAAAGATGGCTTCAGGGCACTGTATTGTATAATATACTACAATTTATTTTCAAAATGATGCAGGTGTCACCCCATATTATATTCCATGCAGGCCTGAGAAAAACGGCCACCACCTTCCTGCAGAAAAAAGTATTCCCTTATCTGAGTGGCATTCAGTATATCCCCCCTGAACAATATCACCGCCATCAGGCTATTATCAGAAGAAGCAAAAGCAACGTCATTTTACTTTCTCGTGAATTTGACAGGGAGCTGGAAACGGAGCTAAGCAGCTTTGGTCGTAATTACCCTCATGCGCAAATTATCATCTGTTTGCGCTCCCCTGCACAATGGGTTGCATCACAATATAAAAAACACGTGAAAAATGGATTTTCAGGCAATTTCGATGAGTTCGTTGACGTAGAAAATGACACCGGATACTGGAGTCTGAATGAACTAGACTTTGCCCGCACACTGAAAAAGGTTTCAGATTATTTTATTGTGCCTCCACGGCTGTTGTTTTACGAAGACTTTTGTGAGTGCCCAGAACATTTTTTTGCTTCCATTGAGAACATGACATCGGCACAACTTACTAACAGCGTAGCCACAGAACAGCGGGTACATCCATCATATAGTGACCATCAGCTGATATGGTTGCGATCGATCACCAGAATAACAGGTCTGCCCTTTGTCAGGGATTACCCCCAAAGGTGGCATCGGATTTTAATCTACCGTCCATTCTGGCTTTTGTATCACCTGATCCTTTACCTTTCCGTTTTATTGCCTCAAAGAAAGACTGAACTGATAGAAAAACACGTCCTTAAAGAAATTGAAAAGCGTTTTCACCCATCCTATGCCTCACTGCGAGAAAAGTATGGTTCGAAAAAAAAACTGAAAAAGGCCTGAAATGCTACTGGTCGACATTTACAAACTACGTGACCCCTTCAGCGGGCTGGGTCAGTTTTCTGATGCCTTTGCCCGAAATCTTTTGATGTCCTACCCGGATGATCTTTGTTTTATTGTACCGGAATACCAAAGCTGGATTGACCGAAAGGCACAGGTGAAGGACAGCGTGTCATTACGCTATTTTTCAAAACCAAAAGTAAACATCTGGCATAGTCTTCATCAGTTCCCTTCTCACCTTCCTCCGCGCGATATCCCATGGGTGCTTACGATACACGATCTGAATTTTTTGGTAGAGAAAACTGCCGGAAAGCTAGAAAAATACAAGCGCAGGCTGGGAAAATATATCGGGAGAGCCAGTAAAGTGACGTGCATTTCAGAGTCAACGAAGGAGCAGGTAGTCCGTCATTTTGGTCAAAGCCTACGCGAGACACCGGCTGTCATCTATAATGGTGTCATGCCCCTCCCTTCCCCTCAAAGGCCCTCATTTATGCAGGAGATTCAAGGCCCTTACTTTTTTAGTATCGGTGCAATAAACCGCAAAAAAAATTTTCACACCCTGCTTCCCTTGCTTGAATATTACAAGGATCACCGGATGATCATTGCAGGACATGATCATACTACTTATGCTGCTGAGATCAGGAAATTGGCCGAAGAAAAGGAATTGACAAAGCGATTGATACTTCCCGGAACAGTAACTGACGCTGAAAAAAGCTGGTTATATCAGCATTGCGATGTTTTTTTATTTCCCTCTCTGGCAGAAGGTTTTGGTATCCCGGTGATTGAAGCACTATCAGCAGGTAAGCCGGTAGTAACATCCCGGACTGCTGCCCTGGTAGAGATTGGAGGTGGTATTTCACTCGCAGCCAATCCTGATGAAACAGACGAATTTATTGAAGCGACAGAAGCTGCCCGCACTGCCCAAACTGCAAATGGCATCAAATATGCCGAAAAATTCCACTGGCCACGTGTCATCCAGTCCTACATGCAGCTTTACAAAACGTTATGAAAAAAAGCCTGAATATACTTTTTTCCACTTATGCAGGCGATATTGAAGGATCTACCCTTTCGATCAGCTATCTATGCCGGGGTCTTGCAGAAAAGGGACATCAGGTGTACCTGGCATGCCGCAAAGAGACTTATCTATACCAAAGTTTGCAGGATAGTAAGGTGCAATTGATAGACCTCAACTTCCGTAGTAAGCGGGACAGGCATGCTATGGATGTGCTGGAAAAGCTAATCCTTGAAAAGAACATTCAGGTGTTTAATGCACAGGCCAGCCGAGACCGGTATATCAGCATCTGGCTAAGGAAATTGCGTAGGCTTCCTATAAAGGTGGTTCACACACGGCGACAGCGGTCGGATGATGTGGGTGGCTTTTTTAAACAATTGTTGTATATCTGGGGTGCCGATCATCTTGTAGTCATCAGTGATGCACTGAAAAGACATTTCATAAAAAAAGGTTTCCCTTCCAGAATGATCAAAGTGATCTACAACGGGCTGCCTCGTGATAAATTCACATATGACCAGTCGAGAGTAGATGAGCTGAAACAAGCCTACAATATCGGACCGGAGGATGTCGTGATCGGATGTGTATCGCGTAAAAAAAGCCAGGGCCAGCTCATTGCGGCACTGCGGTTTTTGCCGGCTTCATATATAGTAATTTTCGTCGGAGTGAGCAGGGATGAATTTTCTGCGGAAATGCATAAGCATCAACCAAAGCAGAAACTTCATTTCACAGGAAGGATTGACCCTAAGGATGCCATGCATTATTACAAACTATTTGACTGCAACGTGCTGGCATCAACCATGGATGGCTTTGGTTTGGTATTGGTAGAGTCCATGGGTATGGAAGTACCAGTAGTGGCAACCCGAAGCCTGGGCATCACCAATGTGGTGGAAGATGGGGTGAATGGTTTACTTTTTAAAGATGGGGACATTGTAGAACTGGCTTCAAAAATTCAATCCGTTATTGGCGATAAAGACTTACGGCACAAATTGATTGAAAATGGAAAACAAACTGCTTTTGAAAAGTTTTCCATCGAAAAGACCATTGAAAATTATGAGGATTTCTTTTATGAAATAAGTCACTAACGTTTTGTTTCTTTGATCAGCTTTTCCATCGAAATATGTACGGCTGGCTTGTCGGTAATAGATTTATATTTTTTTAGCGCTTTACGATAAACCCCATCCCTGAATACTGACAACGCCCTCACCAGAATCCTCAATCCGGTTGATTTGCCGTAAATAAGTGAAAATAAAATCCTGTTCTGCTTCGAAACAGATCGTATAAATTTTCGGTCAAAGTATTTACCTATAGTCTTTGAATGTTGGTGAACAAACTCTGAGTTAGGTTCGTAATAGCTAACCCAACCTAACTGCCTTGCCTTAAAAGAAAGGTCGACATCTTCATAATAGAACGGTTCATATAGGAGTGAGAAACCCTTAATCTCCCGAAGTTTATTATAATTTACTAAAGCAGCGCCGCCACATAAATAAAGCGTCGGAACAGCCTGATCAACATTAAATGAGTTATATAAATAAATCTGAAATTTATTTAGTCTACCTTGCTTCAAACCCTCAAGCGGTTTACCATTTTCATCGACGATTGTGGGTGATACTCCAAATGCATCCGGGTGATCAATCATGAAACTTAATAGCTGATGCAGGGCGGCCGAACTGAAAGCCATATCGCTATTCAGCAACAGAGCATATTGACCATTTCCGCTTTCTATGGCTTTGTTTATTGTTCTCGCAAAGCCCTGATTCTTTTCATTTCTCAGGAGCTTTACCTCTTCAAACTTTTGTATTTCTGCGACCGAGTTATCTGTAGAACAGTCATCTACTATAATAACTTCATCCTCCTTACTGATTGCGCTCAGGATTGCAGGCAGATTGCGTCTTATCAATGCTTCGCCATTATAATTAGGAATCAGTACAGATATACGTGTCATTATCGTCGATTAAACTATTTTTGCACAAACATAACAGTTAAGGCACTGAATTATTCATTTGTAAAAGAAATAGGCCAACTCGTTGAGCAAAGGCCAAAATTTAGTATATGCACACTGGTAACGGATCTTGTTGAGTATAATCGCATGCTGGATACCTTTGTAGAGGCCGGCTTTACTTCTGAGGACTGTGAATTCCTTTACATAGATAACTCAAATGGAAACAAACACGATGCATATGCCGGGTATAATATTTTCCTGAATAAAGCCAAAGGGGAATACATTATTCTTTGCCATCAGGACATTGAGCTTATCTACGACAAAAGGCAAAAGCTTGAATCTGAGCTTGCCAAACTTAACACTCAAGACAAAAAATGGGCTATTGCAGGTAATGCAGGCGCTATCAATTTTAAAAGAATCTACATTAACATTGTACATGAAAAGGAAAGCCCTGAAAAAACAAAGCACCCACTACCGGCACGTGTTTTAACATTAGATGAAAACTTTCTCGTATTGCGTTCTGATGCAAACCTGGGCTTTTCCAGCGACCTGAGCGGATATCATCTTTATGCCACAGACCTCACTCTGAATGCAAAATACCGAGGAATGAATGCTTACGTCATCGATTTTATGCTATGGCATAAGAGCCGGGGCACACCTGACAAAAGGTTTATGGCCGAGCTTGAGCAATTTAAGAAAAAACATGCCGTCGCAATGTCTCGTAAAACCTTACGCACTACTATTACGAAGTTTTATCTCTCATCAAGTAATGGCAAAAACTTCTTTTACAATACCATAGTAGGCAGATTATTGATAAAGGCAAAAATGTTTTACCTGAAAATAAAGGTTGGCAGTAAACATTATGAATACTAATGAATCTGTTGGTAATCGGGCATGAAGCTTCTGCAAATGGCGCCACCACTACCCTACTTAACCTGATCAAACAGTTAAAAAAGGAAGGGAATGGTTTCTCTTTTGCCTTTATTTTTAACGAGGGTGGTTCCGTTGCTGATGAATTTAAAAAATTAGGACCGTGTTTATTCCTCCATCAGGTCAATCCCCCTCTGCCTTTCTTCAGGTTGCAAAGATTTCGAAAAAAGAAGATGATCCGTTGGGCACAGAGGCAGCAACCATTCGACCTGATTTTTGCCAATACGGTAGCCACAATTGACCATGCGCTTCGTTTAAAATCTAAATTGAATATTCAAACCTGGCTATACGTACATGAAATGCGTGTGATGATACAGCAGATATGGGGTAAACGCCAACTCCCGTTGCATAAAGTTGACTATTGGCTTACTGCATCGGATAAAGTAACTTCAGTGCTGAATAAAAATTACAGCGTTTCCAGGGAAAAGATCTACACTTTTTATGAATGTGTAGAGTTTCCTGAAGCTAAGACTGCACTGGACGGCAGAGATATAATTATCGGAGGATCGGGCTTTGTACATTGGAGAAAAAGCCCTGATTTGTTTCTTCAGGTCGCTCACAAGATCCATAAAAGACAAAGTGATATTAAATTTGAATGGATAGGAGGAGTTGATTCGCTAAAGAAACCTATTCTTGAAAATGAATTAGATAAGCTGGGCCTTCAGGATGTGTTCACATGGCATGGCCACATTGCTGAGCCTCATGATATAGTAGCAAACTGGCATTTGTTTTTGCTGGTGAGTCGTGAAGACCCTTTCCCGCTTGCGGCTCTTGAGGCCATGGACGCCGGAGTGCCAGTTTTACTATGGAAAGACAGCACCGGTATTGAAGAGATATCGCCTGAGGAAATGATGGTGCCGTATCTTGATATAGACAGTATGGCAGAAAAAGCTTTAAGATTATGTTCAATGGATGCATTATCACGAAAGGCCATGATCCCCGATGTTTCTAACTATTTACCGGAGAAAAAGGGAGCTGAGTTAATGGAATTATTTAAAAAATTATGAAGATATTCTATATAATTGGACTGCTTTCAGCCATTTCATTAAGAGCACAGATACAGGATAGTTTATCTGCAACTATCTCTTCGGTCACCACTGTTGGTACCGATGGCAGGCCCACTCACTGGCTGTATTCCAACCAATGGGGTGCTATCAATCCTTTCGGCAATGGCACCTTAATTTCTCCGAAAATAGCCTACGACATCCGATTTACAGACTGGCTTGATTTTGGTGTAAATCTACAATCGGCACATTATCTGCCCTGGGACAACCAGATACTTGAAGGTTACACACAGATTGGCCTTTGGGATATCGATATTTGGGCAGGAAGAAAAAGGTATACCATAGGTGCTCTGGATGAAGAACTTGGTTCGGGTAGTTTTTTCCTTGGCCGAAATGCCATTCCGGACTGGAGTGCTGGCATAGCAGTGCATGAATGGTCAGACTTTCCGTTTACTTCTGGCTACTTACGGGTAAAAGGTGGTCTTACCCATAAATGGCCTATGAATATGTCGGATGCTTTAAATCCTTTGTTACATGAAAAATGGGCATATATCTCAAGCGGGCGATTACCTGTCAATATATCAGCCGGAGTGGCTCATATGGCATATTATGGAGGCATACAACCTTCAGGCACACCTATTCCGAATGACTATTTACGCGTATTTTTTGCCCGCGGAGCGGCAGAGAGTTCCGGTTTTCGTGGTGAAGAGGTAAATGTGCTCGGTGGTCACTGGGGCATCATTGAAGTCAGTGCTGAAACCGACATGAGCGGTTATCACATAAAGGGTTCATGGCAAAAAATGATAAACGACAGAATTAGTTTTGCCGATGGTTTCAAAAGAAATAAGGATAATATTTTTGGCCTTACTATTGAAACGCCGGGCAATCTGGTTAAAAAAATCCATGTTGAGTATATATATACTACGGTTCAAAATGGTGAGGGAATACCTGACCCTATAGCTCCCGATGGTTCCTTTCAGGCCGTTCCGCTATGGGAAGATGATGTGGAAGGATTTTTACTCACTTATTTTGATGCTGCATATCTGGAAGAGAATTATGGTCTTGTGCCAGGATCCAGCCTTACCACTGTCGACGCTTTGCTTGTACTTGAACAGGAGTGGAATAATGGATTTAAATATGGCGGCAGGTCCGATTATTTAAACAAATACCTCTACCAGGAAGGGTTTACCAACTTTAGTCAGCCGCTGGGAAATCCGTTTATGCTTACCCGCCCTATGTGGAATGCCCTCACGGATACTACTGCATTATTCGGAAATGAGTTTGTAGTCAATAACCGTATTATTCTGCTACATATGGGGTTGAGCGGTACGTTGCCAAAGCAAATCAATTACAGATTTATGACATCTTTCTCCAGAAATTTTGGGAACTTCAGAGGTAAATACCGCGGACGGTTTAACTGGCCCTCGCCTGAATCAATAGCCGACTATGACTATCCTTTCTCCGATGGCCTTGATCAGTTTAACGGATATTTATACCTTGAAAAAGAACTGTCTCAGCTTCCCCTGAAAGTAGGTACAGCCATTGGAGCTGACCTTGGAGAAATCAATAATAACCTGGGTATACAATTTTCATTAGTCTATGAACTATATTAACGATAGATGCGAGAAATACTGAAGCTTTCTTCGTTTGCCAGGCCGATCTGGATATTTGTAGTGCCGTTTTTTATTCTTTCATTGCTTAGCAGCTTTTTCGGAGTATTAAATCTCGCGCTTCTTGTGCCCGTACTGCAGCTTCTGTTTGGCCTTGATGCCAATGATACCGAAACGGTACAAAGTGAAGGTTCTTTATTTGATATCAAAAATACATTTTACCGATATCTTGCAGACATCAATGCCACCTACGGTCCTTTCCAGTCCTTACTCTTTGTATCCGGTGCCATTATTGTATGTGTAATGCTGGCAAATGCATTTAAATATATCAGCAGAAGAGAAGAAGTGAAATTTAATCTTCGTGTTCAGCGAAATTTACGCAACCATACTTTTCACAAGCTTATGGGTATGCATTATGGGTATTATTCCCAAAACAAAAAGGCGGATATCATCAGCCGCGTCACCGCAGACCTGCCAGTTGTACAGAATATCATCTCTAAAGTAGTCATGGTATATATCAGTGAGCCGGTAACATTGATCATTTATTTTTACACGCTTTTTGCATTTTCTGTCAAACTCACCTTGTTTGCCCTAATCGTTATTCCGGTAATGAGTATTGCCATCAGTCTGTTGGTAAAACAGCTCAGAAAGCACGCTGCCACGGTACAGGACTCGTTTGCCATATTGCTCGGGCATCTGGACGAGGCTCTTTCAGGCTTCAGGATCATAAAAGCCTTTAACGCCAGGAAATATATAGAGGGAAAATACAGTAAAGAGGTATACCGTCACAGCCGGCTTGCCAAACGAATGCTCTACCGGCAAACTATGGCTGGGCCTGTAAATGAATTTCTGGGAGTGATCATGGTGTTGACAATGGTGCTTTATGGAGGTTATCTTGTATTAGGTAACAACACACAGATGCAACCGGAAGCTTTCATTACATATGTAGTGATATTATCACAGGCCGTTCGTCCATTAAAAACCATTACCGGATCCTTCGCAGAAATTCGATCTGGTCTGGCCAGCATAGACCGGATATTGTATATTTTAAATGAACCAGAAAAGATAACCGACAAGCCCAATGCTCAGCAACTAACACATTTCAATGATGCGATTGTGCTACATGATGTCACCTTCTCCTATAATGAAGGTCAAAAAGTACTGAAGAATATAAACTTTTCCATCAAAAAAGGTGAGACTGTAGCATTGGTTGGTCCTTCAGGAAGTGGTAAAACCACAATTTCTGACCTGATTCCCCGGTTTTATGATCCGGATCAGGGCTCAATTACCATTGACGGTATAAACCTGAGAGATTGTGATTCCAATTCCATTACTGCTTTAATGGGAATCGTAAATCAGGAGCCGATACTTTTTAATGATACCATCTATAATAATATTGCCTTTGGTCTACCGGATATAGCTGAAGAGGAGGTGATTAAAGCTGCGAAAATTGCCAACGCTCATGATTTTATACTGAATCTCGAAAAAGGGTATCATACCAATATCGGAGATCGCGGTTCTAAACTTTCCGGAGGTCAGCGGCAGCGGATAAGTATCGCTCGTGCTGTGCTACGTAACCCGCAAATACTGATACTTGATGAGGCCACCTCTTCACTGGATACGGAATCTGAAAAGCTGGTGCAGGATGCCATTCAAAATCTAATGAAAAACAGGACAGCTCTTATTATTGCACACCGTTTGAGCACTATTAAAGGAGCTGATAAAATAATTGTGCTAAAAGATGGTATGATTGCAGAAACAGGCACGCATAAGGAGCTCATCAACAAAGACTCGGGGCTCTACAAGCGGCTTAAAAGCCTGCAGGAACTGAATTAAATGCTTAAAAAGAAAATATTAACATACAGCAAAGACGACCTTTTGCATTGGATTGATGAAGTGGCCGGGAGCAGAGATCCTAAGTATTTTGGCTGTAAAAAGGGCGGAAGATTAAGACTTCAGCAAAACCCCTACGAGTATGCTGCTTTTCTTGACTGGCTTCGCGTTCAGGATGTTAACAGCTACATGGAAATCGGAATAGGTGATGGTGGCTCATTTATGATCAATTCACTCTTCTCAGGAGCTCAAAAGGTGGTTGCAGTAGATGACCTTTCCTACGAGAAGCATGGTATCCAGAAGCGATCCAGAATTTTAAAGAAAATCAGGTTTCTTAAGCGAAAGGTGCCAAAAGTCACCTTTTATGAATCTGACTCTGCCGAATTTCTCAAATCACACGACGACCGATACGACATCGTCTTTATCGACGGTGACCATAGCTACGAAGGTGTAAAACAGGACTATGCGTTGTGTAAGGCCAATAACTTCATCATCTTTCATGACATCGCCAATGCTAACACCGGGGTCAAGCAACTCTGGGATGAAATTAAAACAGACGATGATATAGAGTTTATCGAAAACCCAAATACAGGCATTGGCATCAAAAAGGTCATCGCAGCCGCAACGTAAAAGGCTCACCGTTGATACCAGGTGGCAGCCGCGGATGATGAACACTTAAATAAACCCTGTACTCACCTGCCTCCACAGGTTTATCCAATGGTACAGAAAGGAATTGATTTTCGCGTAAATCCTCCTGCCAGCCAACATCCAGCCGCTGCTCGTTCACCAGCTGGTCGCCCCGAAATATACTTATGGTAATGACTGACCCCCGGAGATCTCGTTGGCTGCCTCTCTCCCAAATAAACTCGGTCATTATGTCAACAGAATCTCCTGCCAAAGGCACCTCCATCTCAGGATTAGTCTTGATTGTAAGATTTTCGTAAGAACGATAATCCTGCACCAGGAAGCCCCATTCTTCTCTTATCCCGCAATCTATGCGTTTGCCGCTCATCAGGTTTGAAATCACCACTACCTCCCTGCCCTGAATGGATGCAGCATATGGCCAGTAGTGATACTGCGTTTTTTTATATGTGTACCAGTTGTAGGAATGGGCTGTATCCTGAGTATAAAACATATATTTGGAAGCCTTCTGATAGGAATTTATAAATACAACCGGTCTTCCATCTGCTGCCTCTGCCAGCGATGCTGCCCAGATGTCCCAGTCAGTGAACTGGTTTTTAGTAAATACCGGAAATACCGGACTTATCAGATGCAGGCGTGCCCCAAAATACAGGAGCATACTAAGGGCACCGGTGACGAAGAGGATTTTTTTCCATAAAACGGATAAATCGCCATTTTTCAGCGCCAGCACCACAAGCACAGGTGCAGCTGTAATAAGCCAGTTAGCTTCGACCCAACCCCTGAACGACATGACCAGAAAAAACAGAATGACACCCAGGAGATTGAACCATAAAATTCTGTCAAACACGTCGCGCCGCCTGTGCTGAAAAGCAAGTATGATCAGCGGAATTGAAACGAGAGGACCTAATACCAACGCTACGTCACGAAGATAGGCGGTAACCATCTCTGGGCGCCATGCTGAACCGCCTCTGCCAAACAACTGAAAGGTTATGGTTTCAAATGATGTATCTGCCAGCCAGAGTATATGTGGTAAATACAGTAATACGCCAGACAATATGCTCAACCAGAAATATTTCAACCGAAATATACCCGGATATGCCAGTACAGTAAATCCAAGCACCAGGATGCCATGATATTTACTATACAACAAGAATGCGGCAGTAGCTCCAAGTGCCAGTGCCGTCCCCACATCCTGACGGGATAGGAATTGCCGGATCAGATACAGCCATAATATCGAAAAAAACAGAAGCGGGCTATCCGGAAAAGCTATAAAACCGCTTAAATGAAGTAGAATAACCGCCGTAAAGGATAAGTAGGTGAACAGGTATTTTTTTGTGATCTGCCCCACCAGCACAAGCGACAAAGTGCTCATTAGAATAGGCACAAGGCGTACACCCAGGCTACCCGGTATAATGCTTCCTAACCAGATGATCCAGCCTATCATCGGCGGGTGATCGAAGTAACCCCAGTCCAAATGCCTGGCATACATCCGGTAATAGGCCTCATCATGGTTCAGCTCTGTGAAAAATGCCTGTATCACATTGACCATAAACCATATCAATGGCACCAACACAGGCTGCTGTAAAATCCTTTTCATTCTGAATTGTTACGTAACTTTATGTACGAAAACTTACGTATAACATGGTGTAAAATAAAAAACCCATCTGCCTTTATGACAGATGGGTCTAAATATAATAGGTAATCTTAATACCTGTAATATTCGGGCTTGAACGGTCCTTCAGCTTTTACACCGATGTATTCAGCCTGATCATCGCTCAAGGTGTCGAGCTCTACCCCGATTTTGGATAAATGCAGTGCTGCGACTTTTTCATCCAGGTGCTTGGGTAGCATATAAACAGCATTTTCGTATTTATCGTTGTTATTCCACAGCTCGATCTGTGCCAGCGTCTGGTTAGTAAATGAATTGGACATCACAAAGCTGGGATGTCCGGTAGCAACCCCCAGGTTGACCAGACGGCCTTCAGCAAGAAGAATAATCTCAGTGCCATCAATATTATACAGATCTACCTGCGGCTTGATGGTATCTTTGGTATGACCGTAGTTTTTATTTAGCCATGCAATGTCTATTTCATTATCAAAATGGCCGATGTTACAAACGATGGTTTTATCCTTCATCAGGCGGAAATGCTCCTCTGTGATGATATCCTTATTCCCAGTTGCCGTCACGATAATGTCTGCGCGGGGCACAGCATTTGTCATTTTTTTCACCTCAAAACCATCCATGGCAGCCTGCAGCGCACAGATCGGATCAATTTCGGTTACGATCACACGTACTCCGGCACCTCTCAGGGACGCAGCTGACCCTTTACCGACATCACCATAACCTGCTACTACTGCCACCTTGCCGGCCAGCATTATATCAGTAGCCCGGCGTATAGCATCTACCAGTGATTCCTTACAACCGTATTTATTATCAAATTTCGACTTCGTTACCGAGTCATTTACGTTGATAGCCGGCATAGGCAATGTGCCTTTTTTCATACGCTCATAAAGACGGTGCACACCGGTGGTAGTCTCTTCAGAAATACCTTTTACCTGCTGGGCTATTTCAGGATAATTGTCAAGCACCATATTAGTTAGGTCACCCCCGTCATCCAGAATCATATTCAATGGCTCACGCTCCTCACCGAAAAACAATGTCTGCTCGATACACCAGTTATATTCTTCTTCTGTCATTCCCTTCCAGGCAAACACGGGTACTCCTGCCTTGGCGATGGCCGCTGCAGCATGATCCTGTGTGGAGAAAATATTACATGAAGACCATTGCACCTCAGCACCCAGCTCGACGAGCGTCTCGATGAGTACTGCAGTCTGTACTGTCATATGCAGACAGCCGGCAATACGTGCACCTTTTAGTGGCTTCTGTGCGCCATACTCTTCACGAAGTGACATCAGGCCAGGCATTTCAGCCTCGGCCAGTCTGATTTCCTTCCTGCCCCAGTCGGCCAGGGTAATATCTTTAACCTTGTAATTTTCGGTTTTAATCATTGCTTAAAATATTTGTAATTAGAGAATTCAAATTTAAAAGAATAGATGAATTTTTATATTAGTCGGGTTCACCCGAGGAAAAACAGTTCTGTAGACGCAAAGTTTGTTAATTTTCCATCAATATTTACCTGTAATTTCCCTTCATTCGTTACACCTTCTATTTTTCCTTTGAAATTGCCCCATGTGGCGCCGAAGTCTGATGGTATATCCTTTAGATACAGTGATTCCGTATAATCCCGGTAGATAGAATCTCTACCTTTTTCTATATAATTTGTTATCCATTTTTCAATCTTAAGTATCATTTCCTCGAAAACAGCATGCCGGTCCACTTCCTCCCCGGAAAGCAGGGCAATAGAAGAAGCTCGTATCCCATCTTCCCAGCTTTGTTGGTTGACGTTCAATCCTATCCCTATAAAATAAAGCGGCGGCATTGCATTGCGGTATCTGCTTTCAATCAGTATTCCGGCCAGCTTATTACGGCCTGCATAGATGTCGTTGGGCCATTTAATGGCACCTCGGCTACTCAACGGTTTGACCAGATCATGTAAGGCAAGCGAAATGATCATCGTGATGTCAAAAGCATTTTCAGGCATGGTCTCAGGTGCATACACTATTGTGCATAGAATGTTCTCCCCTTTGTTACTCATCCAGTTCCGGCCACGTTGACCCCTGCCGACAGTTTGAAAATCAGTTATGACAATATCTCCGGATTTTACAGCACCACCTTCCTGCAACTGACGGGCAATATCGTTAGTTGAATGACATTCTGGCAGATAAATAATCTTTTTTCCTAAAAATGATGTTTTGGTAAGATATTTATGCATACATAATCGTTAATTTAGCAGAAGAAACACAATTTGGAACAAATTAAGGAAGTAAAGCCTATCACATCCAACGAATTAAAGGATCTGGCAGTAGCCGGATTGCAGGAGAAAAAAGGAAAAGACATCGTCGTAATTGACCTGAAGCACATCAAGAATGCTTTTGCAGATTATTTTGTTATAGCCTCCGGTACATCCTCCACTCAGGTTGACGGTCTCAGCGACTCTGTAGAAGAAGTGATATTTAAAGGCTGCAAAGAACATCCCTGGCATCGTGAGGGCAAGGAAAACAGTGAATGGGTGTTGCTGGACTACATCAACGTAGTCGTACACATTTTTCAGGATGAGAAAAGACAATATTTCGATCTTGAAAATATGTGGGGCGATGGCATAGTAACGCATATCAGCAGCGAAATCTAACAAAATTTATTTCAGCCCGTTTGGGAGAATTAGGAATTGAACAGTAATGGCAAAACAACAGAAACAGAATAATATCAACCCGAAACAACCAAAAAAGCCGCTTGGTGGCGGTGGCAGGCCTAATTATCAGCTTTGGATAATCCTGTCTATAGTGGGTTTATTCATGATGGTATATTGGTTTACCAGCACCGGCACGGTGAAGGAAGTGTCGATGCGACGTCTCGAGGAGATGTACAAAAGCAATGACCTGCGCAAAATAGAAGTAGTGGTCAACAAAAACCTGGTGTACCTCTGGTTGAATGATGAAGCGCTCAGTAATGCACGCTATAAAAATGAAATAGAACAAAACGGACCTTTCAACACGATCAATGGACCTCATTTTCAGGTTCCGATAGGTAGTCTGGAACTTTTTGACCAGAAAATGCAGGAAATCGAAGCTGAGGTGGATGAGTCCGAGCGTTTAGGATATGAAATAGACAATAGTCAGGATCCGACCGGCACGCTGCTCAACTGGGGTCTGTTGATTCTGCTTATAGCCGGATTTTTCTTTCTGATGCGCAGGATGACCGGTGGTGCCGGCCCTGGTGGACAGATATTTAATATTGGTAAGTCCAAAGCAGCCCTTTTCGACACCGAAAATAAAGTAAAAATCACTTTTAAAGACGTAGCCGGACTCGATGAGGCCAAGGAAGAAGTGAAAGAGATCGTAGATTTCCTTAAGGCTCCTGAAAAATTCACCACCCTGGGAGGTAAAATTCCAAAGGGCGCCTTGCTTGTTGGCCCTCCGGGAACGGGTAAAACATTGCTGGCAAAAGCAGTTGCCGGTGAAGCCGGTGTACCCTTCTTTTCACTATCAGGGTCCGACTTCGTCGAGATGTTTGTAGGTGTGGGTGCTGCAAGAGTACGCGACCTGTTCAAGCAGGCAAAGGAAAAAGCACCATGCATCGTATTTATAGATGAGATTGATGCTATCGGAAGAAGCAGAGGGAAAGGTGCTATGCCAGGAGCTAATGACGAACGCGAAAATACATTAAACTCGCTACTGGTTGAAATGGATGGCTTTGGCACAGACACCGGTGTTATTATTCTGGCGGCCACCAACCGTCCTGATGTACTCGATTCGGCCCTGTTACGTCCCGGCCGTTTTGACCGACAGATCAGCATCGATAAGCCGGACATCATTGGCCGTGAACATATTTTTAAAGTACACCTTAAGCCCATCAAAATAAGCAGCAATGTAGACGTGCGTAAGCTGGCAGCCCAGACACCAGGTTTTGCCGGAGCAGAAATTGCAAACGTATGCAATGAAGCTGCTCTTATTGCGGCACGACGCGATAAGAAGGAAGTTGAGATGGCCGATTTTCAGGATGCTATCGACCGGGTGATAGGTGGTCTGGAAAAGAAAAATAAACTGATCTCTCCGGAAGAGAAGAAGATTGTCGCCTTTCACGAGGCTGGCCATGCCATCGCAGGCTGGTTCCTTGAACATGCCGACCCGTTGGTAAAAGTAAGCATTGTGCCACGTGGTGTAGCTGCATTGGGCTATGCTCAGTATTTACCAAAAGAGCAGTTTCTTTATCAGACGGAGCAACTTCTGGATGAAATGTGTATGGCTCTGGGTGGGCGCGCAGCTGAAGAAATTGTTTTCGGGAAAATTTCGACAGGAGCACTGAGCGACCTGGAAAGAATTACCAAAATGGCCTATTCTATGGTGACCATATATGGTATGAACAACCAAATCGGTAACATATCATTCTACGACAGCAAGCAGAGTGACTATCAGTTTAGCAAGCCATACTCTGAGGCTACAGCTGAACTGATCGACAAGGAGGCCAAAAAAATAGTTGATGAGTGTTATCAGCGTACGCTCGACCTATTGCGTAGTAAAAACGAAGAACTGAACAAAGTAGCTACTGCCCTGCTCGAAAAAGAAATATTGTTTCAGTCAGATCTGGAGCAGCTCGTAGGTAAGCGGCCGTTTGACAGGCCTACTCATTACGAAGAGTATACCAACGGAAAACTGAACGGTCAAAAAGAAGCTGAAAATGAGTCAGAGGCTGAAGAAGTAAAAGAAGAAAATACAGCAGTGAAGCCGGAAGATGCTGACAGCTCAAAAGAGGCTTAATCTTTTTTTAAATGAGCTACTATGAAGATACATTAAGGCTGTCCGTTCCGGATGGCCTTTCTATTTTCTTTATTTCAGATGTACACCTGGGTGCCGGAGACACAACCGATCGCAGGCGGGAAGAGCTTCTTGTCAGTTTTCTGGACTCCATAGCCAACGAAGCCTATGCCATTTTCTTCACAGGCGATATTTTTGATTTCTGGTTTGAATACCATAAAGTAGTTCCCCGTGGCTTTTATTGTGTTCTTGCTAAAATTGATCAGCTGCGGGAAAAAGGCATACATATCTATTTCTTTGAGGGTAATCATGATATGTGGATGGGAACCGCAATTGAAGAAATAAGCGGTAATAAAATATTTGGAGAAAATATACAGGTGATCACCGGTGACCTTAAAATATTATGCGGTCATGGAGATGGCCTTGGCCCGGGTGACCGTATATATAAACAGATTTTAAAGCCTGTGTTCAGAAACCGTTTTTTCAGGTGGCTTTTCTACATTTTTCATCCTGACTTCAGCTTCCGGATAGCACATGGATGGTCCAGAAAAAGCCGTATTCGTCACAAGGATCCGGAAAAAATGAAGCCCCTGGATCAGGAGTGGCTTTACCAGTATTGCCTCGAGGTAGCGCGGCATGAAAAGCATGACCTCTATATCTTTGGGCACCGGCATCTGGTCATCGATGAAGATCTGCCGGACGGGAGCAAATACCTGAATACGGGAGAATGGATACACGAAGGCATCATTCTTAAGATTACAGGTAAAAACATAGAAAAAATACCGGTAAACAAGATAAAATCGGGTATTTTACAAAAAAATTGAATTCTGGCACATCATTTGGAAGCCTATAAAAAAAACGATAGCTATGAAAAAACTATACTTACTCCCGCTTCTGGCTTTTTTCCTTTTCAGTTGTGAATATGGCATTGAAGGCCCTCCCGGGCCCCAGGGCCCTCCAGGCCCTGCTGGACAAGATGGTGATGACGGACTTATCGGTATTACGCTGGATTATGAAAACGTCGATTTCATTGACCCTGAATTTGAGGTTTTCATAGCCTTACCGGAAGATATCACAGTGCTGCCGTCTGATGTAATTCTGGTCTATCGGTTCCTTTATCAGGATCCGGACGTTGGCGATGTATGGGAGCCACTGCCGCAATTGTATTTCACCGAATTTGGGCAGATGCAATATAATTATGACTTCTCTGCCGTGGATGTGCGACTGTTCATGGACGCTAATTTTGATCTTAATCTGCTGGACGCAGGATTTACAGATGATCAGATTTTCAGACTGGTTATCGTGCCTTCTGATTTCCTAAATGGCCGCGTCAGAAAAATCGATTATAAAGAGCTGGAAAGCAGGTTTGACCTCCAACCTTACCAGCCATAGATAATAATCTTCTTCAGAAAGGTGCTTCGGCACCTTTTTTTATGTGAGAACTGTTTTTTTTGGTTATTTTAACCTTTGATGAAGAAAAGGATTTATGTGGCTGCTTTTTCCCTCCTGTTCACTGTGACTATCGGCTCTGTCGATGCGCAGGAAATAGCTACCTATAATCTTAACCGTACCCTACCTCAGGCGAATATATTAAACCCATCCTTCAACCCTGACTATATCCTGAGCATAGGTCTGCCCAGTCCTTATGCAAAATTGAGCCTGGGAGGTTTACGCCTGTCAGACTTTATTGTCAATGACTCCATCGTCGACCTGAACAATGCAGCTGACGCCTTTGCACAAACCCAGTCATTCAACCTGAGTGCCGATGCTCAGCTGTTTTACCTTGGCTTTCGTATCGGTCGTAATTATGTGACAGCACAGGCCAATCACCACACCAGTGCCTCATTTTCAATACCCGGTTCACTGTTTTCAAATGACTACAGCGATATTTTCATCGACTTTGGCAGATTAAATGCCCGTGTGCTCTCCTATACAGATGTCGCTGCTGGAATAACACGGCCATTTTTTGACAACCGTCTTCGTGTTGGGCTGACGGCTCATTATATTCAGGGTCATGGATACATCGGCACCAATGCCATAGATGGCTCACTTACGGTCAACCCATCAGAAATCACAATCAACACCAACAATGTCGACGTATCGGCTGCCGGAATAGTCCTTATCGATTCTCTTCAAAATACTTTCAATGGTACAGGCAACTGGAGAAACTGGGCGCTTAATTCAAACCGGGGCTATAAACTCGATCTCGGCATGCAGTACTTTCTGACACCAAAACTGAGTGTTTCAGCCTCCGTGCTTGATCTGGGATTTATCAGCTGGAATGAATATACCGAAGGCATTTCACTGGATGGCGTTAATTATTCCTTTACCGGAATATCCCCTTTTGACCTTGGTGAGCTCGACACTTTCCTTACACAGCAGGTCGATTCTATACAGTCGCTATTTGTGGTAGACAGCACAACAGAAAACTTCCGGACTACCTTTTCACCCAGAATATACAGTGGCTTACATTACGATCTGTTATTCAACCGGTTTAGCGTGGTAGGCGGCCTCAATCGAATCCAGCCACTGGATCCTTTTGTCCAATTGTCGTACAATATTAAGTTTCTTCGCATGTTCGAAGCCAGTGTAGGCGGAGGGTATGCCAATGGTACCTGGGGAAATATTAATGCCGGGTTTACAGTAAAGCTGGCAAATCTGCAGGTCTTCGCCACGGTAAATCATCTGGAGCCGGCACTGGATATTACCAACACATCTACAGTTGATGCCCGCGTTGGAATTAACCTGGTATTTGGTAATCCAAAAAATGTGAAGGTCAAAAAACGCGACAGGGAAGAAGAAATTCTGGAGGAGGAAGAAGCGCAAATTGCGGAGCTGACCGAAGAGGCTGACATGGCCGAAGATGACACAACAGAAGTTGTAACAGATGCAGTGCAGGAGGAGGCGATGCAGGAGGAAATAATAACGGAAGTTCCGGAAGAAACCGTTCAGCAGGAGGAGGATACGATACAAAACGAACAACGGCAACCACAGCCTGTCATCGTACCTATACCGGTAGCCAGTGGTACAGAAGATACCAGTAGCGCGGTAGAACCACCGGTGAGTCAGGTTCAGACACCGGAAAATGCCACTGTAATACCTGAAGAACAGCCTTTGAAAACTGAGTCCGACGGTGAACCGACCATAACATTTATTCAGGGCAACCATCCTGAGGAATTGCCTCTGGGTCACTATGTAATTGTGGGCGTTTTTTCGCAACTGGAGAATGTAGAAAGCTACAGTCGTCAACTTGCCAGAAGTGGTTATATGAATTCCTATGGGTTTGTTTCAGAAAGAGGGGCATGGTATGTCCATATCTATTCACATCCGGATGACATCAGCAAGGCTCGGGAGATCAGAGATGAAATAAGACAAAAAAACCAATTCCAGTTTGCCAACGCATGGGTTTTAACGATGAAAAAACCTTAAATTGTAGAGGAATTATTTCGAATGGCATAATTCTTGGTTAAAATAATTCTGAAAGCAAATCATACAGAAATGAAAAGAAACTTTACCTTTTTAGCAGCAGTCGTACTGGGTGTGATACTCATCTCATCCTGTAGCAAGAAAACGCAAGTAAACGTTGGGAACTCCAAGAAGCTTACCGCTATTGAAGAGCCTTTTTCAGGGGCGGAATACCGTACCAATAAAGATTATTTCAGAGCAGTAGGTGAAGGCGTCAGCGATGATCGCACCGTTGCAAAACGCATTGCTGAACTGAACGCCAAACAGGCGATAGCCTCTCAGATTCAAACTGTGGTAAGAAGTGTTGGAGAGCAGTATCTTCAGAACACTGGCCTTGCCGGCGACAGTGAGGCCGCATCCAGCTTTGAAGAAGTAACCCGTACCGTAATCGATGAAGTACTTCGTAACATCGAAATCGTAGACCAGCAGGGATATCAGGATGAAAGAGGACAGTATATTTACTATTCTGCCATGCAAATGTCCAAAAAAGATGCCGGTGGTGAGCTGGGTAGCAGGATATCTGAAGACGAGCGTCTGCGCATAAAGTTTGATCAGGAGCGCTTCCGTGAAATCTACGAGAAAGAACTGGAAGAATTCAGCAATGGGTACTAAAACAGCATGTCTGGTTTTGTCATGGCTTGTATTTGGGCTCTCTCCACTGAGAGCCCAGATGCAACCTGAATGGGTAAATGAACGTCCGTCCAGTGCCTTGTGGTATTATGGTATAGGCATGGCCTCCACAGATATTGACGAAGATTTTAGGGATGTCGCAAGAAAAAATGCGCTTAAGGAAATAGCTCAGCAAATCTATGTGCGACTGGAAAGTTCATCCAACTTATCTATTGACAGCTACGACCGGAATACTGTCTATGACTACCAGGAAAATACAAGTACAGAAACCATTACATTACTGGAAGGATTTGAGTTCGTAGATGACTTCTACAATCAAAGCTCAGGACTTTACTGGGTAATGCTTCGCCTCAATAAGCAGGACTTTGAAGAAAAAAAGGATAAGCTCGTACGACGACTAGAGAAGCTAAGTAACCAGAATCTTGAACTGGCAAAAAGCTATTTTGAAGATGGAAAATATGAGAGTGCTTTTACCTCACTCATCACCGTCTCAGATCTTATCACCACCTACAGCCCTCTCTTTCCTGAGGGTAATTTTCAAATGCATATACTGGATATGCAGCTGGAAATAAAAAATTTACTTATACGATACCTGAGTGATCTGCAGATTTTCCCTGTTACGGAACGCCAGGCTATATATGAAGGCGAGGATGTGTACATCCCTTTCATGGTTACTTCCCGTGCTACAGGCAAGCCGGTCGATCAGATTGAACTGATCCCCGAAGCGAGTGGTGGCGTGGCTAAATCATTTAATATGGAGAAAAGAGACTCCATATATTATCTCAGATTAGAGAAAGTTCATGGCCTTCAAAACAGCATGCGGGTGATACTGACTCCAAAGCTTCCCCCAAACCTGGTAGTAGATGCACGACTGCTGGATAAAGCTTACAGCCTGCCGGCTACAGTTGACATCAACCGCATTAAGGTATTTCTCAGCACTTCAGAACGAAATATGAACAGAAGATATGAAGGAGGAAGTGTAGCCAGAAGGCTTTCTGACGAACTTAAGGACCTCAACGTATTCACAACGTCTGATCGTGAGGATAATATACTGGAGCTGTATCTGACGGTAAGAACAGAACGAGAAGGGACGGATGGATTTCGTTACTATGCCAAGATGTACATCGAAATCACTGGAAAAGATAAAGATGGTAAAGAAATATTCACTGTTGAGCGTGACGACCTGGATAGCTGGGGTTATAACTACGAGCATGCCGGCAGGGGACTTTTCCTAACCATGCGCCGGCAATACATAGAAAGCCTGGCACGGGAGATAGCACGTCATACCATGGACTACTCCAGAACCATTTCACAGCGCTGAATTCAAAATCATCTGATATTTTCGACAGATACTGTTGTGTAACTGAGGGTGAAATACCTGTCCACTGGTTAATCAATTCGTAATTAGGTAAACCTTATCTGCAAAATTGAAATCAAAATGCTTCTTAACCCGTTAAACGACTAAAAGCATCACATATGTACTATAAAATATTAGCCATTTTATTAATAACATCCGTATCATGTTCAAACGGAAGCGAAAGCGCCAATCAGACCGATCGCGTTACGGTACCGGTAAGCTATTCAGAAAAAACTGACACCGCAACGGTTGCAGGGGGTTGTTTCTGGTGCGTTGAAGCCAGTTATGAGCAAATAGAGGGTGTAATTGAAGCTGTTTCCGGATATGCCGGTGGCAGTACCAAAAATCCAACCTATCAGCAGGTAGGTACCGGAAGAACCGGTCATACAGAAACTGTTCAGGTATATTATGACCCTGAAATAATCGATTTCAGAACGATTGTTGAAATATTCTTTACATCTCACGACCCTACTCAGTTAAACCGGCAGGGGCCTGATGTAGGTACTCAATACCGCTCTGCTGCCTTTTATCATAATGAAGAGCAGAAAAGGATTATCGAGTCAGTGATTGATTCATTAAATGCCAATGTCTATAACGGCAATATTGTCACGGAGGTGGTACCTTACACAGAATTCTGGATGGCAGAAGATTATCATCAGGATTATGAAGAGAAACATCCTGACAATCCGTACGTCGTGAATGTATCAAAACCCAAGATAAAGCGTGTAGCGAGAGTGTTCAGCGATCGCCTTAAGGAGGAGTACAAATAAAAAAAATCCCGCCGGAATACCGGCGGGACAACCTAAAAAACCAACAACAACAATTGGTTAATCTACATTATCGTGGAGGAATCGATTGTTTCCCTGTATTTCATTATCATCATTGAGATGGTATCGCGAAATATTGGACTCGTCACTGGGTGGCACTTCTTTTAGCTTGACCTTTTTTCTCTCATATGCCGGTGTCTCCAGCTTATGCTTCAGGCTATCCGGATCAAGTAATTTATTTCCCAGCTCACGAAGTTTCTGTACACGCTCCATCGCCTTTTCCTTCAGCATTTTTTTCTTGTTTTCGAGGCTGTAGTTGTGGTTGTAGAACCTCATCTCACCCATCTCCTCCTCATGCTGATCATCGAAAGAGTCAAATTCACCATTAAGATCAAACATATCCTCATCTTCCTCATCTGAATAATCACTCTCCACGGGAGCAGGCTGTGGCGCTGAAGGTCGTTCAAAGGTGTACATCCTTGGGTTATCCTCGTCCTCATCCTTTTCATCTTCATCAAAAAGGTTGATCTGCTTATTCGTCTCCAGATCGATAACCTTACGCTGCGGTTCCACGTCAATTTTTTCCGGATCAGCCCCGAAGCCGGTGGCGATAACTGTCACAGAGATATTGGTACCCATCTCTTTGTCGATACCGTGACCAAATATTACCTCTGCCTCATCACCAGCCATCTGCTGAATATATTCAGTGATCTCGGTGAGCTCATCCATCTGAAGCTCTGCTTCTTCACCTGAGATAATGCTCAGCAAGATTTTCTGTGCACCATGAATGTCCTGATTGTTCAGCAATGGTGAAGATATGGCTTCCTCTGCTGCACGCAGCGCACGGTTGTCGCCGCTGCTTACCCCTGAGCCCATCACAGCGGCACCTGCGCTTTTCATGACAGTCTGCACATCCTGAAAATCGACATTTACATAACCCGGCACCGTGATGATCTCTGCAATACCTTTGGCTGCCGTTGTCAGCACATTATCCGCTTTTGCAAAGGCATCGCTGATCGGAAGGTTGCCATGGATCATTCGCAGTTTATCATTTAGGATCACCAGCACAGTGTCGCAATACTTGCGTAGTTCTGCGATGCCCTCTTCGGCTGCCTTTATTTTCTTTTTACCTTCAAAAAGAAAAGGCGATGTCACAATGCCTACCGTAAGTATGTCCAGTTCACTGGCAATCTGTGCTATAACAGGAGCAGCACCCGTACCTGTACCACCGCCCATTCCAGCTGTTACAAACAGCATCTTTGTATTATCAGAAAGGAGGTCTCTGATCTCTTCTTTACTTTCAAGTGCGGCATTTCGCCCTTTTTCGGGATTCGCACCGGCTCCAAGCCCCTCTGTAAGATTTACACCAATCTGCAGGCGATTGGGAACAGGGCTGGCTTTAAGCGCCTGGGCATCTGTATTGCAGACTACAAACTCCACATCGCGTATACCCTGGTTATACATGTGGTTCACTGCATTCGAACCACCACCACCAACGCCAATCACTTTAATGATCGATTTGTGGTGATCCGGCATTTCAAATTTATATTCCATATTGTTGTGTTGTTATTAGGTTTAATAATCTTTATCGTCAATATCGTCGATAAGTAAGCCTTTTGTGCGGTCCAGTATCCTTCGGAATATGTCACCACCGCTGATTTCCCGTTTGCGGGTACCACTTTTCACCTGGTTGTAGCGGTTTTCCCTTTCATCAATGGCCTTGAAGCCACTCAGTACCAGTCCTATAGAGGTAGCAAACATGGGACTTTTCACAATATCCATTTTGGTTTTTCCCATATGCTCGTTAGGATAACCTATTCGCGCGTCCATACCTGTCATATATTCGAATAGCTGCTTGGTAAACTGAAGCTGAGAGCCGCCGCCGGTGATCACGATGCCACCTGCAAGCTTACTTTCATATCCGGAATGAATTACCTCTGTATGTACCATTTCAATGATTTCCTCCATACGTGCTTCAATGATATGGGCGAGATTTTTTACCGATATCTCCTTAGGCGGTCTGTTTCTTAATCCGGGAATGGATATGATCTCATTGGGTGATGCCTCCTCGGCAATTGCTTTACCAAACTTGGTTTTTAGTAATTCAGCCTGATTATGCATCACCGTGCAGCCCTGTTTGATATCTGTTGTGATGATATTTCCTCCAAATGGAATGACGGCGGTATGCCGTATGATATTATCATAAAACACAGCGACGTCGGTAGTTCCGCCACCAATATCCACGAGGCAGACGCCCGCTTCCTTTTCTTCGTCGGTGAGCACTGCCAGGCTGGAAGCCAGTGGCTCCAGAATAAGATTTTCGATTTCCAGTCCTGCCCGTTTGACGCATTTGTTGATATTCTGAATGGCATTGGTATGCGCTGTGATGACGTGAAAATCGGCCTCCAGCTTAACACCAGACATCCCTACCGGATCCATTATACCATCTTCATAATCCACCATGTAATCCTGAGGCATTACATGAATGATTTCACTTCCCGGTGGTGTCACAATGCGGTACATATCATTTGTGAGGCGGCTGACATCTTCAACCGTAATCTCATCATCTGTGCTTGAACGCGTAATAGACCCATGATGTATCGAGCTTTTGATATGCTGACCGGCAATACCCACATTTACGACCCGGATATTAATACCCGCAGTCTCTTCTGCTTCGGCGATGGCTTTTTCGATGGCGTTTACTGTTTTTTCAATATTGGTAACCATACCGCGGATAACACCGTCGGAAACGGCTTTCCCCATCCCGAGAACTTCGAGTTTTCCGAACTCGTTTTTGCGCCCCACCATAGCCACAATTTTTGTGGTTCCTATGTCGAGGCCGACGATTATTTTTTCTTTTGATGACATATGTTGTTGTTTTTCAGGTTACTCACAAATTATTTGATTGCTATAAATCACATTTACCCTCTCGTATGTATTCCAGCCACTGCGGGGTAATATATTTTCATAAAATACTTTCAGCTTTTTTAGCTTGTACCCGATATTTTCAGGCTGACCGAATTCTATCACCTGTTTGCTTACCTGTGAATAGATATCAATGTTCCCTTTGCTGTCAATATCAAGTTGTGCCAGCTGGGCCTCCCAGAAAGTATCGGCGCTGATGGTTTGCAGCAGGTTTAGCAGCTGCAATCCGTATTGACTTTGATGAAGATCATTTTTGAGTAATTTCCGGGCGTAGGGACCACTTACCAGATTGACTCTTGCTGTATAACTTTCTATCACCGGCAACAAATGACCATCAGCGCCTATGTAAGCATGAGGTCCATTGGCCTGCACTATCCTCGCAATGGGTCGACGCTGCTCTATCTCTACTTTGACCTTACCCCGGATATCACGGAATACTTCCGCGTTTTTAACAAATTTGTGTGTCTCAATACTATTTTCTATCGCTTTTAGGGAGACCTCTTGTTGAGGAGCCCCTTCTATGATAAAGCCTGCTCCTTCTGCGATCAGATGCTCTACCTCTTCATGTGTAATAAAATAATTACCCGCCTGATCACGGATATCAATCTCAACTTCCTGTATCGTCCGGTTCGAGGAAGTTTTGCCTGTAAAGCTCACAGAAACTAAAACTATCAAACCGAGCATGCTGCCAATGATGATATGTAAAATCCCTTTATTCATTTTCCATTTCTTTTAAGCGTTGGCAGACCGGTTCTACAAGTGCGTCGATGTCGCCAGCTCCAATCATGCAAACGATGCTATATTTCCCATTCTCCCGGCTCATGACATTGAGTAGCTCATTCTTATCTACAATTGTACATTCAGTGTGAAGCGATGGCAGAATAATATGGCTTGTCACACCCTCAATCGGCTCTTCCCTGGCCGGATAAATATCCAGTAAAGTGACCTTATCAGCCAATGACAATGCCTTGCCAAAGCCATCAGCAAAATCCCTGGTTCGTGAATACAGATGAGGTTGAAATACTGCATGAATTTTCTTCTCCGGAAACAGCGTTTTAACGGCCGTAAGGAAGGCTTCAATCTCATCCGGGTGATGTGCATAGTCATCTATCAGTGTAAATCTATCCCCGTGATATACCTCAAACCTTCTGCGTATGCCACGAAAAGAAGCCAGTCCCTCTCTGATCTGTTGTTCAGTTACGCCAAGTGTAAGGCAAACTGATATTGCTGCCGTGGCATTGGCAATGTTGTATTTGCCCGGTAGCACGGACCGGAGATTCGTTATGGATTTATCCCTGACCCGGATATCAAAAACAAAAAATCCATTTTCGACACGTACGTTGGAGTAGGAAATGTCCTGGCTGTCTGGTCCGTAAACTTGTTTTTCGCCCCTTATTTTATCTGCTGCTTCCTGGCTTACAAATACGGTATCGGATGATAAGGAGGCGAAATGATTGAAGGCTTCAATCATTTCACTATGACTACCGTAGATGTCGAGGTGATCAGGATCTGCAGCCGTAATAATGCTCAGTGTGGGAGACAGTCGGTGAAAGGAACGGTCGTATTCGTCTGCCTCGACCACAAACCATGGGTTTTCACCTTCTACGGCCAGATAATTTGAATCGTACCCGGATAATACTCCCCCCACTAAACCCGTAAAAGGTCTTTTTGCTTCATGAAGCAGATGTGAAATAATGGCGGTGGTGGTCGTTTTTCCATGGGTGCCTGCTACTGCTATCGTTGGTATGTGGCGTGTAATTTCTTCCAGCACCTCAGAGCGTTTATAAAGCGGAAGACAGTATTTTCT
>CAZEQJ010000032.1:0-33877 GCA_964514385.1 uncultured Cytophagales bacterium | reverse complement strand
ATCAGTTTTACCCTTAAAAATTTTAATGACGTAGTAAAATACCTTGAACCAAGAGTCGCCACACTCAATCCGCAGGAGCTTTTCTGGCTTGGAGACGCCTATTATGAACTCAAAAATTATGAAAAGGCCGCTTTATATCTTCAGCAGTCATTGGGAAAGGGCTATCAGGAATTAAAATTGAAAGAAGCATTAGGTAACAGCTATTACGCGCTTAAAAAATATGCTGAAGCGGCAATCACATTGCAGGAGGCTGTAAATCAGGGAAGTAATGAAGCAGACGTATTAAAAAACCTGGGTAATGCGTATTTCAGGATAGAAAAATATACGGAGGCCATCACCAGCTACAATAAAGCAGTTGCTGCTGATGCGCAGGATGCCGTCATATTCAATAACCGGGGAAAGGCGAAATTATTGATAAATCAACCTGAAGCAGCAGTAGAAGATTTTAATCAGGCTATTTCCATTGACCCGGAATACATTCAGGCTATTTCAAACCGGGGTCAGGCAAGGTATGCCCTCAGGCGGTATGCGGAGGCACTGGAGGATTTCAACCGGCTTATTGATAAAAAAGCAGCAGATGGAGAAGCCTATTATTTTGCAGGACTTTCCGCTTTTTATTCTTCACAGATACCGGTTGCTATCGATTACCTGTCTACGGCGGAGACACAAGGGAAAACGGGTGAGGAAGGATTCAGGGCCAGGGCAAAATCTTATTTTCAACAGGAAAAATATGAAGAAGCTGACGCCGATTTTGCTCGAGCCGGCACCACTCTGTTAGCTGCTGACCTTGCTGAATGGGGTGATACACAGTTTTTTCTTGAAAAATACAGCAATGCCATATCAACATATGAAAGAGCAGGCCAGGCAAATCTCAGTGCCATCCAGCTCTACCATTTTGGTAAATCTGTTTATGAGACAGATAAATATGAAGTAGCTGCTTCGCTTTTCACCGCTGCGATAAACAAAGATAAAAGCATTGGGGAAGCATGGGCCTGGCGAGGCAATACACGGTTTCTTACAAATGATTACGAAGGTGCTATTGCCGATTATGATCAGGCCTTTGCCAATGGTGTAGATGATGCCGTTTTCTATAATAACCGGGGAAAAGCGTATTATTATCTGGAAGAAAAGGAAAAGGCAGTAGAAGACTATACACAAGCCATTAAACGGGATGACAGTTACGGCAAGGCGTATGAAAACCGCGGTATAGCGTATTTCGAGCTCGACCAGTTTGATAACGCCATCAGTGATTTCAGAGCCATGGAAGAGCTTGCAGAAGGAGACCCACGTTCCTATCTGATGCTCGGACTCGCTTACCATACACTTGAAGACTTCCCCCTATCTATAGCCTATCTGGAACGCGCCGAAGAGGCTGGCATAAAGGAGTATGAGTTATACCTCCGCAGGGCTGAAGGGCATATGATGGTGGAGCAGTTTCAGGCTGCAATGAATGATTATGGAAGTGCTTTAGAACTTAATACAACTTCGGAAGCCTATCAGGGCAGGGCCAGAGCAGCCTTTTACATCGGTCAGGACAGGGTAGCACTGGATGATGCCGGGAATGCTATCCGCCTGGCCCCTGAAAACCCATCTGTGTATATGGACCGTGCTGCCATGCATATGGAGCTGGAAAATTTTGCCGACGCTGCCAACGATTACCGTAAGGCCATCGACCTGAACCCGAAAGATATTGAAGCATATTATTATATCGCAGAGGCATATTACGCTATTGATCAGTTTAAAACGGCACTTGACGCACTCGATGCAGCGAAGGAACTGGATGACAGCCGGGCTGAATTTTACAATCTGAGTGCGATAATAAAGTATCAGACAGACGATGCAGAAGGAGCTTGTGCCGATTGGCAAAAAGCTGTTGACCTTGGTGATGATAATGCCAAAAGTTCAATATCGAGGTATTGCCGCTAAAACCCTGAGTGTGTAAATCGAGTATTTAAAGTATGTTGTACGCATTTATACTTATTTTAATGGTATTCGTGATCGGCTTGCTGATGATTGGGCTGAGCGGTCGCAAACGTTATGAAGTGTTTGATAACCCTAATTATAAACTATTCTTCATTCTTGGTGTGATTTTTCTGGTGGCAGGATTAGTCATGGTTTTCGTTGGGCGACACCCTTATTTCCTGATTTTGGCTGGTTTCGGATTTATTTTTATGGTGATAGGTCTCTGGAACAGATCCAAATGGTCAAATAAATAACTAAAACCGATAGCCAATTTTGATTCCGGCTACATTTACCGCTAATAGAAAAATTTGCTGCGGTGCCAGCTCCAGTGCAAAATTGAAATGATTTAACGCGGTATATTGAATGCCCAGACAGCCATAAGGCAAGGCATCAACACCAATCAGATTGGTGTAGGAATACATTACTGCCAATCCAAGGTAGGGTGTCCATTTTACAGATGTTTTACCTAAAAGATGAAAATTCATACCTCCGTGAACCACACCAACACCTGCCCCAAGGGATAGCTGCCAATTGGGCGTAAAAAAGTTGTCATATGTAACACTCCCCAGATAGGGCGCTCCCAGGCCGTAGAAACTGATGCTTGCCGGGCGCTCAATTCTTGGGTTCACCTTTTTCTGGGCAAAAGATACATGACAAAGCAAAATGAAAAAGACAAAAACCAAAAAAGCTTTCATATCAAAAACGGTAACTTATTTTACCACACTATATAAATATACTAAAAAATTGGCTGAATATGGAATGATGGGAAATTACAGGCTTCTCAAACTATTCATCATAAAAAAGCCATTTACCGGAAGGCAGATGGCTTTGACTTGATGTGCATCCGGAAGGATTCGAACCCTCAACCCCCAGAGCCGAAATCTGGTATTCTATCCAGTTGAACTACGGATGCATATTTTTTGCGTGTGCAAAGTTATAAATTCTACTGCATTTCAGCCAATTCTTGAGATTTTTACTTTCTTACTACTCATTCCGGTATATGTTCTATACCTTAGCCCATCAGAAGTTATTCATTTTCAATTATTTAATTATGTCTGAAGCAAAAAACGGTAGCAAAGTAAAAGTACACTACACAGGAAAATTAAATGACGGTTCTGTATTTGATTCGTCAGTAAACAGAGAACCTCTCGCCTTTACCGTAGGTGCAGGTGAAATGATCAAAGGATTCGATACGGGGGTGTTAGGTATGAAAGCAGGTGATAAGAAAACCGTCACACTTTCACCTGATGAAGCTTATGGCCAACCCAGGGAAGATATGGTAATAAAAGTGGCCAAAGAAAATATTCCGGAAGACATCAAACCTCAGGTGGGTATGAACCTTTCAATGAATACACAGGATGGCCGCCAGGTACCTGTGGTCGTGTCTGACGTGAGCGACGCAGAGATTACACTCGATGCCAACCATCCGCTTGCAGGAAAAGAACTTACCTTCGAAATAGAAATGGTAGAGGTAGCATAACCATAAGGGACCCGGGTCCCTTTTTTTTACCTTATTTCTTCCTTTTACCGTTGCCGGCAATTTACTAACTAATGTTAGGTTGTGTTATTTTTTTCAAAGGCAATCAGCACTTCATAATATATAATTTCATATTTGATATTTATACGTAATTTATATTTCGTTTTTTAGTCTAAAATCCATATATCTTGGATATGAATTGAGTTTACGCGTATTTTGTAATTCAAACTACATCTGATTTATGGCCAGAACTTTATTCGATAAAGTATGGGATAACCATATCGTAGAGGCGCTCCCTGATCATCCGGTGATCCTGTATATCGACACACACCTGATTCATGAGGTGACGAGTCCACAGGCATTTAATGGCCTCAAAAAAAGAAATCTGCCTGTTTTTCGTAAAGAACAGACCATTGCCACAATGGATCATAATGTGCCTACAAAAAATCAACACCTCCCGATTCAGGACGCATTATCGGCACATCAGGTAGCAACCCTCAAAAAGAATTGTGAGGAATTTGACATCACCCTCTACGGGCTTGGCCATAAAAACCAGGGGATTGTGCATGTAATCGGACCTGAACTGGGAATTACGCAACCCGGTAAAACCATCGTTTGCGGAGACAGTCACACGTCTACCCATGGCGCATTTGGTGCTGTTGCCTTTGGCATCGGCACAAGTGAAGTAGAAGAGGTGCTGGCTACTCAGTGCATACTCCAATATAAGCCGAAAAGGATGCGCATTACAGTAGATGGTGAACTTGGGAAAGGGGTGTTATCCAAAGATATTATTCTTTACATCATCAGTAAGATCGGTACTGGCGGCGCAACAGGCTATTTTGTGGAATATGCGGGGTCAGCCATTCGTGCCCTGAGCATGGAGGCGCGGATGACCATATGTAATATGAGTATTGAAATGGGTGCCAGGGGAGGCATCATCGCACCAGACGAAACCACTTTCCAATACCTGAAGGACAAACCCTACGCTCCGAAAGGAGAAGCTTGGGAAGAAGCCCTGGCGTTCTGGAAAAGCCTCCCTACTGATGCTGGTGCTGTGTTCGATAAAGAACTCAAATTCAAAGCCGAAGAGATTCAGCCTATGATCACCTACGGCACTAATCCGGGCATGGGGATGGCCATAACGGACCATATACCGCTGAGTAACGACTTTGTATCTGCCAATGAAAAGGCCTCCTTTATAAAATCATTGAAATATATGGGACTTGAAGAGGGTACATCACTATTGGGAAAACCGGTAGACTATGTTTTCATCGGCAGCTGCACCAACTCAAGAATTGAAGACCTGCGAATGGCAGCAGAATTTATCAAAGGAAAAAAGAAAGCCCCACAGGTGGAAGCCTGGATTGTACCCGGCAGTAAGCAGGTTGAACTTCAGGCAAGGGAAGAGGGGTTGGACAAAATCTTTGCGGAAGCAGGTTTTGAACTGCGCGAACCCGGTTGTTCAGCATGTCTTGCCATGAATGAAGACAAAGTGCCGGAAGGAAAATATTGTATCTCCACTTCAAATCGAAATTTTGAAGGACGGCAGGGACGTGGTGCCCGCACCATGCTTGCCAGTCCGCTGATGGCGGCTGCAGCTGCCGTAACTGGTGAAATTACGGATATAAGAAGCTTTTACTGATGAACCCTTTTAAAAAATTAACCTCTTCAGCTATACCATTACCGGTTGAGAATATCGATACCGATCAGATCATACCGGCGCGATTTCTTAAGGCAACATCAAGAGAGGGGTTTGGTGATAACCTCTTTCGTGACTGGCGCTATCTTGACGGTGAAAGCCCTAACCCTGAATTCATATTAAATGATGCTGCATACAAAGGTGACATACTGGTGGCAGGTAAAAATTTTGGCTGTGGAAGCAGCCGTGAACATGCAGCATGGGCGCTGTATGACTATGGATTTAGGGTAGTAGTATCCAGCTTTTTTGCCGATATATTCAAAAGCAATGCCCTGAACAACGGACTGCTGCCTATACAGGTAACGGATCAGGAGCTGGATGAAATACTGGCGGCCATCCAGGATGATCATAGCGCCAGATTTACAGTGGATCTTGAGGCTCAGCACTTTACGCTCCATCACACAGGGAAATCCATTCATTTCGAGATCAATCCCTATAAAAAAACATGCCTGCTGCAGGGACTTGACGATATCTCCTACATACTTAACAAGCAGCACCTCATAGAGAATTACGAATCAAACAAACCCTATTCTTTCAGCATTTAAAATGGGACAATATACCATATCAATACTGCCTGGTGATGGCATAGGAAAGGAAATCACTACATGGGGCCGAAAGGTACTGGAAAAAACAGGCGAGGTGTTTGGTCATGAATTTATTTTCAGTGAAGGACTGATAGGGCATGATGCCATTGAGAAAACCGGCAATCCCTTGCCTGATGATACACTACGACAATGTCAGCAATCTGATGCAATCATCCTAGGCGCTGTAGGCGATCCGCGATATGATAATGACCCTTCAGCAAAGGTACGCCCTGAGCAGGGACTACTGAAAATAAGGAAAGAGCTTGGACTCTTTGCCAACATCAGGCCGATACGCCTTTTCACCCAATTGCTACATGCATCCTCACTTAAAGAAGAGGTCTTAAAGGGTACAGATATTCTGTTTTTCAGAGAACTAACCGGCGATATCTATTTCGGGCAGAAAGAAAGAAGCCAGGATGGCCTGCGGGCGCTTGATACTATGGAATACAGCCGGTATGAGGTAGAACGCATAGCACGGCTTGCGTTTGAGGCTGCCGGCAAAAGATCAAGCAGACTTTGTAGCGTTGATAAGGCTAATGTATTGGAATGCTCCCGCCTATGGAGAGAAACGGTCAGAGATATTGCGACAGAATATCCCGAAATAGAGGTAACGCACATGTTCGTCGATAATGCTGCCATGCAACTCATTAAAAATCCACGGCAATTTGATGTGGTCCTCACAGGAAATATGTTTGGCGATATCCTTACCGACGAAGCGAGCCAGATCAGCGGCTCCCTGGGCTTACTGCCCTCTGCATCCGTCGGTAATCAGGTGGGCCTCTATGAGCCGGTACACGGTTCGGCACCGGATATCGCAGGTAAAAATATGGCTAACCCGATGGCACTGATTCTGTCAGTGGCACTGCTCCTCGACCTGTCATTAAACCTGAAGGAAGAATCCAGAAAGGTGATCATGGCGGTAGAAAAAGTCCTCGAAGCAGGACATCGAACTGCGGATATAGCAACCACACAAAAAGCTGTCGGCACCGATGAAATGGGCCGGTTAATCATTGATCATATTTAATATTTTTGCTATGGAAAAGGTATATGTTTTTGACACAACACTGCGGGATGGCGAACAGGTACCCGGCTGCCAGCTATCCACCGAAGAAAAGATTATCATCGCAAAAGAATTGGAAAAAGCAGGTGTGGATATTATAGAGGCCGGTTTTCCTATTTCAAGTCCGGGCGACTTTAAAAGTGTGGTTGAATTGTCAAAAGCGGTAGATGACATGGTGATCTGCGCCCTCACACGAGCCGTCGAAAAGGACATTGATGTAGCAGCTGACTCATTGAAATATGCAAAAAGAAAACGCATTCATACTGGTATCGGGGCCTCGGATTACCATATCAAATATAAATTCAACAGCACCCGGGAAGATATTCTGGAAAGAGGACGGCGTGCAGTAGCGTATGCGAAAAAATATGTAGAGGATGTGGAATTTTACGCCGAAGATGCCGGCCGTGCAGATCTTGAGTTTCTTGCAAAACTTATTGAGGCTGCCATTGATGCAGGAGCTACGGTAGTCAATATCCCGGACACCACCGGTTACTGCCTGCCGTCTGAGTATGGTAAAAAGATCAAATACCTGAAGGAAAATGTAAAAAACATTGAAAAAGCCATTATTTCATGCCATTGTCATAATGATCTCGGAATGGCCACTGCCAATACACTTGAAGGTGTCGTAAATGGTGCACGACAGGTGGAGGTGACCGTCAACGGCATCGGAGAGCGTGCAGGCAATACCTCACTTGAAGAGGTGGTTATGATCATAAAAAAGCATAAAGACCTCGACCTTCACACCAATATCCACACAGAACGGATATACCCAATGAGCAAGCTGGTATCTCGTATGATGCGTATGCCCGTGCAACCTAATAAGGCGATCGTGGGCCGCAACGCCTTTGCCCATAGTTCCGGCATCCATCAGGATGGTGTTATAAAAAATACAGAGACATATGAGATCATTGACCCGAAAGAAGTAGGTGTTCCTATTACAAAAGAATCAAATATTGTTCTCACTGCGAGAAGCGGTAAAGCAGCATTAAAACATCGACTGGAGGTTCTTGGATATGAGTTTGAGCCAGAGGAGTTAATTAAACATTATGAGAATTTCCTCATTATGGCTGACGAACGAAAAGATATCAGCGATGATGACCTGCACGAACTGGTAGGCAAGCAGGCCAACCGCAAACGAATTTACCTCGACGGACTGAAAGTATCCTGTGGCACAGATCAGGAAGCAAAAGCTGAAGTATCAATCGACTTTGATGGCAAAAAACAAAAGGTTAGCGCGACGGGAGAGGGACCTGTAGATGCAGCCGTCAAAGCTGTCAATCAGATCGTTAAAAAACAGGTCGTCATTGAAGAATACCTTGTCCAGGCCAATACGGGAAAAGGCGGAAATGAAGAAGGCAAGGTGCATATTCAACTTTCAAATGGCGACGGAAGCTTCAATTATGGCTATGGAGCTCACAAAGATATTGTTTCTGCATCTGTTCAGGCTTATATTGATGCCCTGAACAAATTTTATCTGTAATGGCAGAAAATTCTTATATGTTGCCATTGGGAACAGTGGCAACAGATTTCAACCTTCCTGATATAGTCGAGGGAAAAAATAAGTCACTGGACGATGTGCGAGGCGCTAAAGGAACGGTGGTCATGTTCATCTGCAACCATTGTCCGTATGTAAAACATGTGGAACCAATGATATTGGAAATGGCGGGAAAATACCAGGATCTTGGTGTCGGATTTGTTGCAATCAGCTCAAATGACATTGAAAATTATCCGGAGGACGCGCCGGAAAAAATGAAGGAGCTGGCTCTTCACCACCAGTACAGCTTCCCCTACCTCTATGATGAATCACAGGAAGTTGCCCGTGCCTATGATGCTGCATGTACCCCAGATTTTTATCTTTTTGATGAAAATAATCTGCTGGTTTACCGGGGACGTCTGGATGATTCAAACCCAAAAAACGGAAAACCGTTAACAGGTAAAGACCTGGGCGATGCAATTCAAGCATTGCTGAACCAGGAAAAAATTAATCAAAACCAATTACCTAGTATAGGATGCAGTATAAAATGGAAAAACTGATTTTTATTATCCCATTCGCCCTGTTCTTTGCTTGTAACACAGTCAATAAAGAACAGCAACAGGCCGTTGATTCACTCCGCTCAGAAGTGATGACCATTCATGATGATGCCATGTTTTACATGCAGGACATTGAAAACCTGAAGCAGGCATTGCTTGACGTAAAAGATTCCGTTGCTTCGGAGGACTCTATCATCGCAGAAAATGTTTCAAATCAGCTGGATCCCATTATTCTTCAGCTCGAAGAAGCCGATGAAGCCATGATGACCTGGATGAGAGAATATACCCCCCGGTATACTGAAATTAAGGAAGCCGGCAACCTTGACTCGCTTCAGTATTTTCTTGAGTACGAAAAAACCAAGATCACAAAGGTGAAAGAGGTTATGGAGTCTGCCATGTTGCGTGCTGAAGAGGCCCTCAATAACGACTAAAAGAAATCGCGGAAGTCGCGTCGGCGTGACAGTTTCAGGTCTTTAAGTGTGGGAGCCTTGATTTGAAGGTTAAAATCATAGCTTGTAAGCCTACCGAAAGGAATCCACACAAATGACATCTGCCAGCAATTGAGGTCACGGGTCACCCTGATGTTGGTTTGGGTGAATTGTGTGCGTTCAATATCGAAGCCGGAATTGAACCCAATATTCCATTTCTGGCTGATCTTCACGTCGCCGCCAAAGGAGAGACTTTGTGTAATGTCAGGTTCACCAAATGCACCCTGCCGGCTATAACGAAAATTGTAATTAAGCCTTAAATTCCATGGTACTTCCCAATTGATGTAAAGTGACGGGTCATTGGGTAGAAACTGCTGGTCCTCTGGCGATGCATTTTCAATTTTCTGGCGGGTCTCCTCATCCGCCTGCCTGCCTTTAGGATTGAAATTGGTGCTTAATGCTACTACAAATTGCTCGAGTTGGCCTAAACCCTGCCCTTCCTGCCAGGCATAGCGGTCTACACGCGTCTGAAAAACACGATTTTGAATGTCTGAGACGCGTACAACGCTATCCAGCCTGAAATAATAGGGATTTATGCGGCCGCTTACGCTTACATTCAGGTTATTGTTGAATAAGGTAGTTCGGGCCTGGAAGTTGATAGGACTCAGCCTGAAGGAATCGGCTATGAGGTTGTAACTGGCGCTGAAATTCAATGATTGCAATAAGGGAACTTTGACATCTTCATCGATTGTGTCATTTTCCTTGTTCACCTTCATTTCAAATGTGTTGTTCAGGTTAAATGTAAGGTTGCCACTCCTTCCTGCTCCCGGCGCACCGTAGGCAAACCCCTGAAACCGGCTGATTGCACGGTCTTCCATCCGCACACTGTCATAAACGATCTTAAAAAGATTATCATTTGTAGAGAAATCCGGGCGGTAAGAAAAAGCCAGACTTGGTGTCATCACATGCCTGATTTGCTTGACCGGCCCGTCAAATATCGGATAATAGGACCCGTAAATAACGGTATTCATACTGGCTCCGGTATTCCACTCGGGAGCACGGGCAAACCCCGACAAGGTGTCATAGCTGATACGTCCCAAATCAGAGTCCCAGAACGGATCAAGCTTTTCAAAATACCACCTTTCGGTGTAGCTCAGACTGGGCGACATGGTAAAATACTTGAGCACTTTGAAACTGGTAGAAGCCGGTATCCTGTGTTGAATACCATTGCGCGCCTGCTGCAGGAGCAAAGGCAAGGTCTCTGCCGACAATGCCACTACACTGTCCTGGCCCTGTGCATTCGTTAGCCCCCGTATCCTGTTATTCACCTGATTGGTCCCTGTGACGCTGTAGTTGAAGTTCAGTTTCTGATACCATGTTGATGCACTTTGCCCCTTTTTGAGGAATGGGTTGATACGGTTGACATTTACAGCAAAATCAGGAAGTGTAATATCCCACTCACCTGTCACAACGTTTTGGTTATGGCGGGCATTGGTCGAAAAGGTACCCCAGTCAAAACTGGTGCTCAGCGATACGTTGGAGTTAAACTGGGCCCGGGTCTGCTGGGCATAGGAGGTCACATTATTCTGATTAAAGCCATTTGAACCGGCACTGACATTAGCACTGAAACGTGTTCTGCCTTTTGTCTCCGGGTTGAAACTCCAGTTGACCCAGTAATCTCTTGATCGTATCGTGTCCTCCACACCTGTGCCTATAAGCTGGCTGTTGTACCTGAAATTTAAATTCCCCCTGAAGGCATAACGTTTGCTGTAATTGGAGGTGATGGAAAAGCCGTGACTGCCGCGCGAGTATATTTCGCCCAGTATGGCGAGGTCGATATAGTCGTTTATATCAAAATAATAACCTCCGTTTCGCAGGAAAAAGCCTCGCCTCGCCTCCTCTCCGTAGGTTGGGAAGATGATACCGGATGAGCGGGTCTTGGGTAACGGGAACATCCCGAATAAGAATCCGATAGGTGTTGGCACATCGCCGATAAATAAATTGAACGGGCTGGTAATGACCTTGTCGCCGGGTATCATTTTTATTTTGGCAGCTTTAAAATAGGTTAGCGCGTTGGGGTCATCACAGGGGCAAAATCGCCCTCCGTCAACATATAGATTGTTTTCCTGGTCTTTTTTTACTCGAGAACCCAGCACAAATCCATCCCCCTGCTTGGTCACTACCCCTTTGATAAAGGCTTTGCGTGTTTTGAAATTATACCGTATTTCATCCGTTTCATAACTGTCCCTCCCATCGTCAAATACCGGCCGCCCGACTGGATTACCAAGCGAGTCATAGGTGGGCTTGGCCATCAGTTCTGAGGTTACCCAGTTGATTTCAATGTAGTCAGCATCCAGCTTGATATCGCCATACTCAATATGAGCTTCCCCATACAAAAATATCTTCCGCTGCACCATATCAAGGTTCATACTATCTGTGGCGTTATATTTGATAGTAGTTTCAATGTCACCATTGGTAACCAATATGGAATCACTCAGCAGATATTTACCTTCACTTAGTAAAGAGTCGACCACATCAGTGAGCGTATCAGAGGCAATATTCTGTGTGATAGAGTCGTTTTGTTCGAGGCGCTGCAAACCCTCAACCTGCCCGAATAAGGGAGTTGAAATGACGGTAATCAGCACCAGGACTACATATGCTATGTTATTCTTTTTCGACAATGATGCCTTTATCTTTACCTAAATTATTTGCAATTTTACAACGTTAAATAGTATCGGAAAATTGACGAATACCACTATTAATCCTCTGGTTAAAGTATTTTTTCTGGCATTGGTCATGATCCTTTGCTCTTTCACCCGACTCAACTTCAAAGATTACAGGGTAGAAACCATTGTCATCGATGCCGGACATGGCGGCAAAGATAGTGGAACCCTTGGCAGTATTTCAAAAGAAAAAGACATTGCGCTTGCTATTGCCCTTGAATTGGGAGAAATATTTGAACAGTATTTACCCGGAGTGAAAATCATATACACTCGTAAAGACAACACTTTTATCGAATTGGATGAAAGGGCAGCCATAGCAAACCGAAATAATGCGGATTTATTTATTTCCATCCATTGCAATGCAGCTGATGACAGAAGGGCCTACGGTACAGAAACCTGGGTTATGGGGATGCATATGAGCAAGGATAACCTAGAAGTTGCTATGCGGGAAAACTCGGTAATCGAGCTGGAGGAAGAGTTTGCCGAAAAATATGATGGCTTTGACCCTGACTCGCCCGAATCCTACATTTTATTCTCCTTATACCAGAACGCATACCTAAAAAATTCCCTTAATCTGGCCGAAAAAATAGAAAAACAATTTAAAAACAGAGTAAAACGCTATAGTCGTGGTGTAAAACAAGCAGGTTTTTTAGTTTTGTGGAAAACCTCAATGCCCAGCGTTCTTGTTGAAACGGGATTCCTTAGCAACAAGGATGAGGAGCTGTACCTGAATGATGAATATGGTCGCACTTTACTGGCCTCAGGAATTTACAGGGCAGTAAGAGACTATAAAAACGAAGTAGAATCAAAACCATAACATCTTGAAATTTTCAAACGAATTTAGTGTTGGATTATTCGCCTTACTGGCGCTGGCCATGTTCTTCCTTGGGTTCAAATACCTCAAAGGGGTGGACTTTTTCTCCAGCACCAAAAAATATTATGCACTGTACAGCAATATCGACGGACTTAATAAATCCAATCCGGTAATAATCAACGGTGTGTCCGTAGGCAGGGTCAGCGATATCGAATTTATTGACGACAAGGAGAGGACAATGGTTGTAGTCCAGATGGATATTGAAGGGGACATATCACTGGGCGACTCCGCCAGAGCTATCCTTATTAACCAGGACGTGCTGGGAAGCAAAGCAATCAGGCTCGACCTGGGTCGCGTCAATGATAATGTAAGGAAAGATGGCGATACGTTGATATCGATTATTGACCGCTCTATTACTGATCAGCTGCTGGACAATGTAACACCTGTCACCAATGACCTGAGTACGGTGATCGGCAATATAAATGAGCTGGTGGAAAACATTAATTCTGAGAAGGGCAAGGTCGATACCACTATACTTGAAGTGATAGCAACAATCCGTGACCTGCGAAGTGATCTCAACACTACATTCGAAAAAGTAGACTCTGCTGTGGGCAGCATCAACCGGCTTTCGGATGGGCTGGTCATGACCAACGACAACCTGCAGCCGACCATTAAAAATGTGGAAGAACTTACCGCACAACTCAAGAACATTGACTATGAGAAAACCATCAATAGTATTGATAGTCTTAGTGCAGAACTAAAGGTAATTGCTTCCGCCATCAACAAAGGTGAAGGTACAGCAGGTATGCTGGTAAATGATTCTTCACTTTATCTGGATTTAAATCAAACGATACGTGATCTCGATAGCCTCATAGTCGACCTCAACCGAAATCCTAAAAAATATATTAACTTCTCAGTTTTCGGAGGAAAAGATAAATAATGGATCTCGAGTTTAATAAAAATGAGGATGAGCACCGCAGACTGATTTCCAGGCTTAGGGATATTCGAAATGCTACCTACAAAGGCGGTGGTGATAAAAAAATAGCCAAACAACATGATCAGGGTAAGCTAACCGCAAGGGAAAGGATAAAATACCTTATCGACGACGAAAATGACTGGCTGGAAATCGGCACTTTGGCTGCCCATAATATGTATCAGGAGCAGGGAGGATGCCCTTCCGCCGGCGTGATCACCGGCATAGGTACTGTTAAGGGCAGAAGATGTGTGATCGTGGCTAATGATGCCACCGTCAAGGCTGGTGCCTGGTTTCCCATGACAGCTAAAAAAAACCTGCGCGCACAGGAGATCGCTCTTGAAAACAGGCTGCCCATTGTCTACCTGGTGGATAGTGCAGGTGTATTTCTTCCTATGCAGGATGAAATTTTTCCGGATAAGGAGCATTTTGGAAGACAGTTCAGGAACAATGCCCGAATGTCGGCAGAGGGCATAGTGCAGGTAGCCGCCATCATGGGCAGCTGTGTTGCCGGTGGAGCCTATCTCCCTATAATGTCGGATGAGGCTCTCATCGTTAAAAAAACAGGCACTCTCTTTCTCGCCGGCTCCTATCTGGTTAAAGCAGCAATTGGAGAGAATATTGACAACGAAACACTCGGCGGCGCTACTACACATACCGAAATATCAGGAGTAACAGATAATAAATACGACACTGACCAGGAATGCCTGGACGCCATTAAAAACATTTTTGACAAAATGGGAGCCTTCCCACGGGCCGGCTTTAACCGCGCTGAGGCAAAGGATCCGGCAAAGCCGATGGAAGAATTGTATGGTGTATTTCCGACCAATCGGGTGAAACCCTATGATATGATGGAAATCATCGACCGCATTGTGGACGAAGGCGGTTTTGATGCTTACAAGCCTGATTATGGAAAAACTATTATCTGTGGCAGCGCCCGGATAGATGGATGGGCAGTTGGAATCATTGCAAACCAGCGCCAGGTTGTAAAAAACGCTGCGGGTGAAATGCAAATGGGGGGTGTAATCTATTCCGACTCAGCGGATAAGGCTGCGCGCTTCATCATGAACTGCAATCAGCGTAAGCTCCCGTTGGTATTCCTACAGGATGTAAGCGGATTTATGGTCGGAAGCAAGGCAGAGCATGGGGGTATCATCAAAGATGGAGCGAAAATGGTGAACGTAATGGCCAATTCTGTGGTTCCTAAGTTTACCATAGTAATCGGAAACAGTTTTGGGGCAGGCAACTATGCCATGTGTGGAAAGGCCTACGACCCTAGACTGATAATGTCATGGCCGACCGCACAAATGGCGGTAATGAGTGGTGATTCGGCCGCCAAAACCTTGTTGCAGATTCAGATGGCTTCAATTAAAAGCCAGGGGAATGAATTAACAAAAGAAGACGAGGATAAGCTGCTCAACGACATTAAGTCGAGGTATGAAGAACAGCTATCACCCTATTATGCAGCATCGAGGCTCTGGATAGATGACATCATAGACCCGCTGGATACGCGAAAGGTGATTTCAACAGGTATCGAAATGGCAGACCATGCACCCATAACCCGTGAGTTTAAAACAGGAGTGCTTCAGACATGAGTGAAAAATTAACAGAAAAGGAGCTACGGGCATTAATTTCATTGCTCGATGACCAGGACAGTGAGGTAGCTGCTCATGTAGAACAGAAAATACTTGAACTGGGTAATGAAATCATTCCTTTTCTGGAGTCTGAATGGGAGGCAAACATTCAACCGGAAGCACAAAAACGATTGGAGGATATTATTCATTTTATCCAGTTTGAACATTTAAAAAATGAGCTCATCCGCTGGAAACAAAGTGAAAACCAGGATCTTATAGATGGTGCATGGCTCATCTGCACTTATCAGTATCCGGATGTCGAACTGGAAAAGGTGAAGGCTGCTGTAGACCAGTTGTATTACGAAGCCTGGACAGGATTTTCTACAGAAATGCGGCCGATAGATCAGGTGAAAACACTCAACAATGTTTTTTTCAATAAATTAAAATTCGCGCCCAACACAAAAAACTTCCATAGTCCGGGTAACTCCATGATCAATGTAGTCATGGATACGCGAAAGGGCAACCCTATTTCACTGAGCGTGATTTATATACTGCTGGCTGAAAAATTGAAAATACCGGTTTTTGGGGTTAACCTGCCCAACTTGTTCATTATGACATACAAGTCAGATGAAATCCAGTTTTACATTAACACCTTCAACCGTGGCCTGATATTTCAGAAAGAAGATATTGATAATTACCTGAACAATATCAGCATGGTGCCCCGTGAAGAGTTTTATCAGCCTACAACATCTGTTGAAATCATCAAAAGGATGCTGCGTAATCTTATCATGTCATTTGAGAAAATGGGAGAGCATTTTAAAGTTGATGAAATAAAGCAGCTCCTTGCGACCATTCAGGATCCTGGTGACCCTCCGGTATAAAAAGTGTAGCAAAGGGTGATATTTCCAACAGTCTGGTAATACAACTCAAACGCTAACCTCTCTCCTTTCCATTTTACATGCGCCACACCGTAATTACCCTGCCGCTTTTTCACTTCAATGTCGCGCTTAAAAGATAGGCCCTCACGTCCGAGTGCCTTATATATCGCCTCTTTGGCTGTCCAGATATCCGCCAGAGCCGGTATACTATCCGCATAATCCAGTTCCGATGGCATACAGTACCGGCGCGATATATGGCTCATCTGCTCCGACATGGCTTCAATATCGATCCCAACCGGTCTGTCAGATATGACCGCAGCAACCTGAGGAAAGCTATGGCTTAGCGAAATGTGTAGACGATCTTCAGGATCAAATGGTTTGCCGTGGTCATTTTTGACTATACCTTTGAATTCAAGACCGGCATGGTTCACCAGCTTGCGTAACAGGGCACGGGAATAATACCACTCCAGGATTTTCAAAGGGTGGTGAATCTGCTCCTCAGATGCTGCTTCAACCATAAAACCGGATGGCTCAGCTTCTAAAATGGTTTGCACACCTAAATACGACGAATCGGTCAATGCAACTATCTGATCTGGGATCATGTAAGAGATGGTAACTATATTTGTGATATGGGCATCGAAGTTAACAAAATATTTTCTCTCACAGGACACCGCGACTCCGTTTATGCGATGACGCCGGGTAAAGGGCCATATGTATATTCATCAGGTGGTGACGGCTGGATCGTCGAATGGGATCTGAGAACTCCCGATCAGGGCCAACTTCTCGCAAAAGTGGACAACTCCGTATACGGGATGCACTACAACCCCGAAAAAAATCAACTCCTGGTAGGGCACAACCAGGAAGGTCTCCACCTCATCAACATGGATACCCGGAAAGAAGAACGTTCCATCGCCTTTACCGAAAAATCAATATTTGACATAAAAAGCCATGGAAAGGAGATATTTATAGCCTGCGAAACAGGAGAGCTGGTGATCATTGATGAAGAAAACTGGGTTGTCAAACAAAAGCTACAGCTAGCCCGGGACAGGATACGCCGTCTTGTCATCAGCTACGACCGGGGGATAATGGCAGTAGGAACAAGCGATAATGAAGTACACCTGATAGATCTCGCTTCAAAAAAACTATTTCATAGCTGGAAGGCGCATGAAAATTCAGTTTTTGGTATGGCTTTTTCACCACGCAATACACTCATCACGGTATCACGTGATGCACATGTCAAAGAATGGAACCTCGACGATTTCAGCCTGGTTAACGATGTGGTAGGTCATATGTATGCAATAAATGATGTCACCTTTCATCCTGATGGTAAATATTTCGTAACTTGTAGCATGGATAAAACCATAAAGCTTTGGCGTCTGGAAGACTTCCGGTTGCTGAAAGTGATTGATAAAGGCCGACATGCGGGTCATGGCACATCCGTAAATAAATTGTACTGGTCTGCTTTTTCGGATTATATCGTATCAGCAAGTGACGACCGAACGTTATCTGTATGGTCACTGGCTATCAATGATTAGATTATGAATATTACCGCATTAGAAATTCGGCAGAAGGAGTTCGAAAAGAATTTCAGAGGTTACGACAAAGATGAGGTGCAGGCATTCCTCACCTCTCTGGCAACGGTCTGGGAGAAAATGACGGAAGAAAACAGGGAGCTGAAAATACGACTCGATAATGCTGAAAAAGAGGTCAAAAAACTCCGGGAAGTAGAGTCATCGTTGTTCAAAACCCTTAAAACGGCTGAGGATACAGGTGCCAACATGATTGAACAGGCAACCAAATCGGCCGAGCTTCAGATAAAGGAAGCGCAGATGAAAGCCGAGTCTATTTTGTTTGACGCAAAGGAAAATGCCAGAAACCTAACCGAAAAAGCTGAAACTGCAGTCAAAAAGACGCTTGACGAAATGGAGCGTGAAATACGTGAACTTGAAAAACAATACAATAAGCTGGAAGGATTCCGTGATACTCTGGCTGATGAACTGAAAAATGCTGCACAGGATCTGATGGACAAAGTATCACGAATTGAAAGCAAACGAAATTCGGTACAACATGTAAGGGAATCGGTAGAGAAAGCTAAAAAAAATCTGATAGATGAACTCTCTCCTGCACCCGTGAAACCTAAGCAGGCACCTCCCGCCCATCAGGAAGAAAAAGCTGAGAACACCCCCCGCGAAGAAGCTGTAAAGGAGAAAAAACAGCAGGGTTCATTTTTTGATGATATCGAATGATGGTTATCCGACTGGAAGGAATGCATTTTCATGCCTATCATGGGGTGCATAAGGAGGAAAAAGAAAATGGCAATGATTTCGTGGTCGACATAAAAGTGCATGCCCGTCTTTCAGCAATCGAAAATGACGATATTGAGGAAACAATCGATTATGAAGTCATCTACACCCGGGTTGCCGATATCATGAACCAGCCCTCTGTCGACCTGCTGGAAACGTTGTGTAATAAAATCGGATCATCCTTACTGGAAACTTTTACCTCTATACAATCGGTTCTGGTAACCGTGAAAAAACTCAATCCACCAGTGGGTGGAAAAACTGACCTGGCTGCAGTCGAAATGGAGTTTGGTGTTTAATAGTTATCAAAATTCAGTTTTCATTATTCTTTTCAAACATAAAACCCCTGGCATCGGAGCCTTCATAAAAATCCAGACGTGCACCAATAATATACATAAGGTGACGCTTGTCGATATATAACGGCACGTTGCTTCCCGGTATGGTGTACATCTGATCATATGTATCCGGCTTATCAAAGCCTACCATGAGGGATGCTCCACATCCTCCACCCTTTATCCCAAGACGAAGGCCATATTCAGCCGGAATATTCTTGTTGTTTTTGACGTGCTCTATTTCTCTGATCGCTGCCTCTGTAATATCCACCGGAAGGTCCATCCTAAATCAGTTTCTATTTGTACATTTGTTATATCACATACTGCTAATCTATGGAAATAGTTCTGGACCTGATAAAAATTGTACTTCCTGCAGCCTTATCCATTTACGCCATGGTGCTGATAGCACGCAATATCTTTGATCAGCAATTGCGAAAACAACAACTGGATCAGCATCGTAAAAATGTTGAAATAGTATTGCCCCTGCGGCTGCAGGCGTATGAGCGAATGACCCTTTTTCTGGAACGCATTTCGCCGGAAAATATAATACCCCGCGTCAACCAGAGGGAAATGGAGGCTGGTGTACTTCACCAGATGCTGCTAAAAGAAATACGTGAGGAGTTCAACCATAACCTGTCACAGCAGGTATATGTAGGGCCTGCAGGTTGGGAAAAAGTGAAAACGGCAATGCAGGAAATAATCGCCGTCATCAATACTGCTGCACGTGATGTTGAATTGAATGCAAGAAGCATTGAACTGGGCAGAAGAATAATTGACATCTGGACACATAAGGACAACAACCCGGTTGAAGAAGCGTTAATTCAACTGAAGAGTGAAATACAGGCTGAATTCTGATGATGCAACGATTATCCGTTTATTTCCGCAAAGCAGGCTATTATCTAAAAAATAGCCAACGGTTGTCTATGCTGCTGAATCAGGCCGTACATAAATTCAGAAACAGCCCGGATATAAAAAAAGATATAGTTACCTCCTTTACAACCTACAAGCGCATGATGCAGGCCTATATCCGGCAGGAATATACCCGTGTGCCATGGAAAAGCATGCTCATGGTTACCGCTGCCATGCTGTATTTCGTCAATCCTTTTGATGTCGTTCCCGACTTCATCCCCGCGTCAGGTCTTGTAGACGACGTCACCGTGATGCTGTTTGTGTACCGCTATATCAAAGACGATATTCTCGCTTTCAGGGAATGGGAGCAGGGTGTTGAGGCCAAAGAATTGTAAATCACACGACATATTGATTCATATCAACATCTCTTCATATTTAAGTGCGTTAATTCGTTAAAAAAAGAGGATATGAGTATGAAATCTACATTTTCAGGCAAAGGTCTCACCTATGAACAGTTCAGAGATCAGGTTGATAAAATGGTGATCCAGAAGTCTACCAGCGGAGAAAATCAATCTGAGCAGTTTGTCCAGTATACAATGATGAATAAGCAGCGGATGGATCGCCATGAAAAAACCGACCAGCTTTCAGAGGATACCATCTCGATATTAAAAAACATCAGCGAACCTCAGCATTGGGTACTATTTACTGAGGCATGGTGCGGTGATGCTGCTCATGCCACGCCCATTATCCATAAAATGTCTTCTGTGAACCCGCTAACAGACCTCAAGATTTTTTACCGGGATGAAGACGAGGCATCGTTTGAGCATTTTCTCACAGCAGGTAAAAAGTCCATCCCGAAACTCATCGGTTTTGATGAAAATTATAATGAGTTGTTCCGGTGGGGTCCGCGACCAGAAAAGCTCCAACAGGAATTTGAGCATTGGCTTGAGATGGGTATAAACAGCGATGAAGTCAAAAAACAGCTACAGATTTGGTACAATAAGGATAAAACCCTGACCACCCAGGAAGAGATTACCGCCTTGATCAAGGCTTGTGTTTTGGTGGGGTAAAACTATTTTAGTAGACTCGCAGAGCTAAATCAATAAACATATGATTGCTCTGCTGCAGCGGGTAAGTAAGGCCTCAGTCACCATAAACCATGATGAAAAAAGGACCATTGGCCATGGGCTGCTGATATTCCTTGGCATTACGGAAAATGATGGCCATCAGGATATCGACTGGCTGACATCAAAGATCACAAACCTCCGTATATTCGATGACGATAACGGAGTAATGAACCAATCCGTGCTGGATGTGAAGGGAGAAATGATGGTAATAAGTCAGTTTACCCTGCATGCCAGCACCAAAAAAGGCAACAGACCCTCTTACAGTAAAGCCTCTCCGCCGGAGGTGGCAAGACCATTATATGAAGCGTTTGTGGAAAAACTGAAATCCACCTCAGAATTAACCATAATGACAGGCACCTTCGGCGCATACATGGAGGTGGCGCTGGTAAATGACGGTCCGGTAACGATAATTATAGATACAAAAGACAAAAAATGACACTGGAGGAAGCACAGCAAAGAGTGGATAAATGGATAAATACGGTGGGAGTACGTTACTTTAACGAACTCACCAATATGGCTCAGCTGACCGAAGAAGTAGGTGAAGTAGCCCGGATTATTGCCAGAAGGTATGGGGAACAATCCGAAAAACCATCAGACCGGGAAAAAGATCTCGGTGACGAACTGGCCGATGTGCTTTGGGTGCTCATTTGCCTTGCCAACCAGACCGGGATCAACCTTACCGAGGCCTTTGAAAAAAATCTGGAGAAGAAGAACCTCAGGGACAAGGATCGTCACTGTAAGAATGAAAAGCTCAACTGAAAACAGTGCCTGAAGCATAACGCGGCACCAGGTCACTGACGTTTTCCTGCATACAAAAATCCAGATCATCCATAACCTGCAGTTTTTCCAGCCGCTTGAAATGATGGGCTTTTTTTATGCTTTCAGTATTCTCCTTCCAGCTATTGTAAATATCCCGGACGATAATGCCTTCATCACCTGAATGATCAGCCTGACCGGCTCTTTCGATGATGCCCCCTGCAAAGCAGGAATCTTCAATATTGGGCCTGTTTTTCCAGCCGGCACAGAGGATCAGGCACGATTCGTATTTTTTAATCTTATCGGCAACAGCATCAATATTTAGCATTGCCCCCACATAAATATCCGGAATGGACTCAAGAGCAAGCAGCGCCCGGGTACCATTGGTCGTGGTCATTGCCAGCTTTTTGCCTGCAAACCTGGCGTTTGTGTAGGCCAATGGGGAGTTTCCAAGATCAAACCCGGCTATCGGCTCACCGCCCCTCTCACCGGCAATAAGGTAGCCATCGTCCCGCATTTTCCGGCAAGCTTCCACATCATCAAAAATTCGTATATGCTCAATTCCGTTCTCAAGGGCATTCACCATATGAGATGAAGCTCTGAAAACATCAGTCATTATGCCTGCCTCATATTGAGTCAGGTCAAAATGGGAAACCATTGCTGGCGAAAGACAAACATCAATGCGCATTATGACACAAAAGGGAGTTTGGTGATCCTGGCTGGTATTGTTTTATTTCGTATCCCGATGTCAATGACTGTATCAGGTGAGGCAAACTCTTTCTTTACATACCCCATACCAATACCTTGTTGCAGCACAGGTGATTGAGTGCCGGAGGTAACATTACCAATTACTTCACCATCCACCAATATAGGATATCCGTTCCGGGGTATACCTTTTCCTTCCATCACAAAGCCCACTAGTTTACGGGCAACACCTTTTTCTTTTTCCTGGTTTACCAGCTCTGCACCAACAAACCCGGTTTCCGGCCTCGTAATCCAGCCTAATCCGGCTTCCAGCGGTGACGTGGTGTCGTCGATATCATTGCCATACAGGCAAAAACCTTTCTCCAGCCGCAGTGTATCACGTGCTCCCAGACCTACCGGCAGCATACCCGCATTTGATCCCTGTGCCATGATCGCATCCCAAACCTCTTCTGCCACCTCACTGCGGCAGTAGATCTCAAATCCTCCGGCACCTGTGTATCCGGTAGCTGAAATAATTATATCGGGTTTACCGGCAAAACTGTCGATGGTGAAGGTGTAATATTTCATTTCTGATAACGCCACAGAGGTCAGCGGCTGCAGCACATCATTGGCCTTGGGGCCCTGCACTGCAAACAGACACCAGCTGTCAGATTCATTTGTAAGTGTGACATCGCCTTCAAGGTGTTGTTCGATCCATTGAAAATCCTTTTCTATGTTGGAGGCATTTACCACCAGAAAATACTCATCGTCTGAAATTTTATATACCAGCAGATCATCTATGATACCGCCTTTTCCGTTGGGCAGGCATGAGTACTGCACCTTGCCGGGAAACAACTTGTCTACATCATTGGAGGTGACACGCTGTATAATTTTTGCTGCATCCTTACCGGTGACACGGAACTCGCCCATGTGGGACACATCAAACATGCCCACGTTATTTCTGACTGCCATGTGCTCTTCTACGAGGGAAGTGTAACTGACCGGCATGTTAAAACCAGCAAAACCAACCATTTTGGCGCCGGCATCAATATGTTTTTGTTCGAGAGGGATTTTTTTAAGTTCCATGAAGCAAAATTAGATGAAAAATTTTATTTGGCTTCCGATCTTGTGAATAATCACGACTCAAATAGTGCTAATTGTGCCGGCAACAGCTGAAATGACCTGCGGTGGTGTGCTGTAACACCCGCTGTGCGGATGGCCTCACGGTGGGAAGGGGTTGGATAGCCTACGTTGGTTTCCCAGCCATATTCAGGGTGATCCTTTGCCAGACATGCCATCCATTCATCACGATATGTTTTGGCTAATACCGAAGCCGCCGCAATTGCTGCATATTTCCCGTCACCTTTGACCACACAGGTATGTTCAATATCACGATACGCATTAAACCTGTTACCATCCACAAGAATATGTTGGAAACCCTGCAGTTGATCCAATGCCCGGTGCATGGCAAGGTAGGATGCATTCAGAATATTGATCTCATCGATCTCGGCAGGTGATACCACTCCTATAGCATAAGCTGCTGCTTTTTGCCTGATCTGCAAAGTCAGTCTGTCGCGATCCTTCTTACTCAGCTTTTTAGAGTCGTTCAATCCTCTGAATCGTGTACCTTCTTTCAGCATGACGGCCGCCGCGACAACCGGACCCGCCAGACATCCTCTGCCTACCTCATCGCAACCTGCTTCTACCCTTCCTTTTTTGAGAAAATACTTCATGCGAAAAATTAAGTAATAAAATAGATCGTAAATAACGAATGATCAAATTTTAATCCGACAGGAGGTTATAAAAAATCAAATTAACTTGCCGGCAAAACCGCAAATCAAATGGAAAACCCGTGGAAGACATTAACGACAAAGGAGATATATGATAACCCATGGATTACCGTATATCACCATGATGTGATCAACCCTTCAGGGGGCCGGGGTATTTACGGCAACGTCCATTTCAAAAATATAGCAATCGGCATTGTGCCCCTTGATGAAAATCTGAATACCTGGCTTGTGGGCCAATTCCGCTACACGCTAAATGAATATTCGTGGGAGATCCCAATGGGTGGAGGCCCGCTCGGCGTGGACATTCTGACTTCCGCGAAAAGGGAACTGAAAGAGGAAACAGGGCTTACAGCCAGAAAATGGAAAAATATTGCCCGTATCCACACTTCCAACTCGGTCACAGACGAAGAAGGCTTTGTGTTTATGGCTGAGGAACTGACATATGGTGAAACAGAGTTTGACGAGACGGAGGATCTCAAAATCAGAAAATTACCTCTCTCCGAAGCTGTTGATATGGTAATGGAAAATATCATTACCGATTCGATAAGTGTAGGAGGGTTATTAAAAGCTGCGCGGCTAAAATCAATATGACGGACAATTCCCTTCAGTGGCATATCAGGAAAAGCCTCAACATTGCCATACCGGTAATGCTGAGCCAGGTAGGACATATCATTACCAATATCGCCGATGCCATAATGCTGGGTCAACTGGGTGAGGTCCCACTTGCAGCTGCCAGTCTTGGGCACAGTGTATATATCATCCCATTCATGTTTGCTACCGGATTTACCTTTGGCTTGACGCCACTGGTGGCATCGCATGACGCCTCCGATGAACATGAGCAAGCTGCCTCCCTTTTGAAGAACAGTCTGGTCATATTTCTGCTTATGGGCCTGGGAATGGTCATAGTCCTGATGGCATTTAGTCCATTTTTGGCTGTTTTAGGCTCTCCCGACGAGGTCACCGTCAAAGCTACCCCCTATTTACGCTGGATTACCCTTTCCATTCTTCCGTTCATGCTATTTCAGTCGATGAAACAGTTTGCAGAAGGTCTTTCTGACACCCGAATGGCCATGTATATCATCATTGGATGCAATCTGATCAATATATTGGGTAACTACCTTTTAATATTTGGCAACTGGGGATTTCCCATGCTGGGTGTAGAAGGAGCGGGCATTGCCTCAGCTGTAAGCCGGGTATTAATGCCGGTTTGTTTTTTCATCTACCTGAAAAAAAATCAGAGATTTCAGAAATTTCTGGTGCATTGGAAGCATGTGGTACCCAGTCGAAAACAAATCAGCCGTCTTACGGGCATGGGCCTCCCCATATCCTTTCAATATGTATTTGAAATAGGAGCCTTTTCGATGGCTGTAATTATGATGGGATGGCTGGGCGCCACACAACAGGCAGCACACCAGATTGCCATTAACCTGGCCGGCATTACCTATATGGCTGCATCCGGCATCGGCAGTTCGGCGGCAGTACGTGTTGGCAACCAGATGGGGCTAAAAGACTGGGTGTTACTCCGCCGCCTTGCAGGGATATCGTATTCGCTGTCGATCGTATTTATGTCAGTCATGGCCATCTTATTTGTAATCTTCAACCACCAGCTACCGCTTATATACATCAGTGAGCAGGAAGTGATTGAGATGGCCTCCCGGTTAATACTGGTTGCCGCTGTTTTTCAGCTTGCCGATGGAATTCAGGTGACGGGGCTTGGCATTTTAAGAGGTATGCAGGATGTAAAAATACCAACACTCATTACGATGCTTTCATATTGGATTATCGGCATTCCAGTGTCTTATATTTTTGGATTTACCCTACATCAGGGCGCCATGGGCATCTGGTATGGATTGTCGACCGGATTATTTGTGGCAGCAGTATTACTTTACCTCCGATACAAGCGATTATTGGTCATCAGGGGGATAAAAAAAGCCCCTGAAAAGGGGCTGATCTATTAATGTTCCGGCTTTCCTCAGGATTACGCCAGTACCTCTTTCACCTTCTCGGCTGCATCTTTTAATACAATGGCGGAAACCACCTTAAGACCTGACTCGTCAATGATTTTAGCTCCTTCTTCGGCATTGGTACCCTGAAGGCGTACTATGATGGGAATATCAATGTTTCCGATACTTTTATAAGCTTCCACTACGCCATTGGCCACTCGGTCGCATCGTACTATACCACCAAAAATATTGATCAGTATGGCTTTTACATTCGGATCTTGCATGATGATTCTAAAGCCTTTCTCAACGGTTTCGGCATTTGCTCCACCACCTACATCAAGGAAGTTGGCAGGGTCACCACCGGAAAGTTTAATGATATCCATGGTAGCCATGGCTAGTCCTGCACCATTGACCATACAGCCCACGTTACCGTTTAGCTTGACATAATTCAGGCCTGATTCTCCTGCCTCTACTTCTTCCGGTGCTTCTTCGGAAATGTCTCTGAGCTCCAGCAGGTCAGGACGACGGAAAAGGGCATTGTCGTCGAGGTTCATTTTTGCATCTACTGCCAGTATTTTGTCATCGGAGGTTTTCAATACCGGGTTTATTTCAAAAAGGCTGGCATCAGAACCGATATAGGCCTTATACAGACTGGAAATGAATTTGACCATTTCCTTAAATGCGTTTCCGGTAAGGCCCAGCTGGAAAGCAATATTTCTAGCCTGATATCCCTGTAAGCCCAGTGCAGGGTCGATCCATTCTTTTATAATCTTCTCTGGCGTATTTTTCGCAACTTCCTCGATATCCATACCACCCTCAGTAGAAGCCATGATCACATTGCAGCTTCTCGCACGATCCAGCAGTATAGAGAGATAATATTCTTTCGGTTCATTCTCACCGGGGTAATATACATCTTCTGCAATAAGTACCTTATTCACTACTTTGCCCTCAGGCCCGGTCTGATGTGTTACCAGCGTGCCTCCGAGAATATCCTTAGCTTTTGGCGCTACCTGGTCCAATGCTTTTGCCAGCACAACCCCATTGCTGTCGGTTTCTTTGACCTTACCTTTGCCGCGGCCTCCGGCATGGATCTGGGCTTTTATTACATACCACGATGTGCCGGTTTCCTGATTCAGTTTTTGAGCGGCTTTTTCAGCCTGTTCAGGTGATTCTGCTACAATGCCCTGCTGGATACGAACTCCGTATTTACTCAGGATTTCCTTTGCTTGATATTCGTGAATATTCATCAGTTGAGATTTTATCTAAAGATACGGAAGCTTTCCGCGATATCAGGAGCGAAAATAGAGGAATGTCTGTAAGTAATCAAGTAAACGTTTCACAGTAAATTTTATAATTTCACGACTCAAACAATTTTATGATACGTACAACAGGCCTAACAAAATCATACGGAGATCTAAATGTGCTAAAAGGAGTGGATTTTGAAGCTGCTGAAGGTGAGGTAGTTTCAATTGTAGGTTCCTCCGGAGCAGGAAAAAGTACGTTTCTCCAGATAGCCGGTACGCTGGATAAACCAGATGCAGGCGAATTGTTTTTTGAAGGACTGGGCAATCCTTTCCAGCTTTCTGCATCACGGCTGGCACGCTTCCGGAATCAGAATATGGGATTCATATTTCAATATCACCATCTCCTTCCTGAATTTAGTGCCCTCGAAAATGTATGCATGCCCGGCTTCATTGCTAAAAAGGATGTATCCGCAACAAAGAAGAAGGCCATGGACCTGCTCGATTACCTTGGGATTGCAGACAGAAGCGAACACCGGCCTTCCGAACTGTCCGGGGGTGAGCAGCAGCGTGTAGCTGTGGCAAGGGCATTGCTCAACGAGCCGCGAATTATTTTTGCAGATGAACCTTCGGGCAACCTTGACAGCCAGAATGCCAAAGAGCTGCATCAGCTCTTCTTTAAACTGCGGGATGACTTTGGACAAACCTTTATTATCGTGACTCACAATGAGCAGCTGGCAGGCATGAGTGACCGCACAGTGCTCATGAAAGACGGTAAAATTATAAAACAGTAACATTCACCATACCCCCGGGTTGCTATTACATGTCCAAAGGAGTACAATATATTCTGCTTGCATCTGTTTTGTTTTCCCTGATGAATGTCTGTGTCAAAATGGTACCCGGAATACCTGCTGTTGAAGTTGTTTTTTTTCGGTCTGTCATCTCGCTGGTCATAAGCATGAGTATCCTGATGCACCAGGGCGTGTCGATATGGGGCAAAAAAAGACTGTATCTTATCCTGCGTGGCGTTTTTGGTGCCATTGCCTTAACCCTCTATTTCCTCACTTTGCAACGCATACCGCTGGCTACAGCCGTTGTCATGCAGTTCACAGCGCCGATATTTACCGTGCTTTTTGGTGTCCTTATTGTAAAAGAGCGGTTTTATCTGCTGCAGCTGGTGTTTTTTTTAGTTTCCCTGTCCGGCGTTTTTGTCATCAGGCAGTTTGACGAACGCGTCGAATGGATTTATGTCATTGCCGGGCTGGTGGCATCTGTGTTTGCAGGTCTTGCCTACAATATGATACGAAAAATAAAAACGGACGAGCATCCCCTCGTGATCATCATGTATTTTCCCCTGATCACGGCGCCGCTTTCCGGTGCATGGTCAGCTTTTCACTGGGTAATGCCACAGGGGTCGGAATGGCTCATATTGCTTGCCATAGGAATTTTGACCCAGTTTGCCCAGTATTTCATGACCCGCGCATACCAGATTGAGGAGCTGTCTAGAGTGGCCAGTATACGCTATGTGGGCATCATATGGGCCCTGAGTTTTGGCTTTATATTTTTTGGTGAGGTCTTTAACCTGATGACCTTCGCCGGCATGGCGCTGGTGTTGGCGGGGGTGATTTCCAATATTGTATACAAGAACTACAAAGACAAGAAGTTAAGAAAGGAGGAATTGAATCATGCTTAAAATTGGTGGAGTACCCGAACATTTCAACCTGCCGTGGAAATTACATCACGGCAATTTTATATGGAAGGATGTGCCCGGCGGCACCGGTGCGATGCGACAGCTGCTCGAGGAAGAGGAACTGGATGTCGCCCTGATGCTCACCGAAGGCGCTATAAAGGCTATAGAAGACGGGCTGGAAGCTTTTATAGTGGATATTTATACACAAAGTCCGCTGATATGGGGGGTGCATAAACACAGTGGCATTGCCGATCCGGTGAAAAACACGTTTGCTGTATCCCGGATGGGTTCAGGCTCGCACCTTATGGCCTATTTGTGGATGGAAAAGCATAAAATCACCGGGCCCGACTTCAAGGTTTGTCATTCGATAGACGGTGCTATCGGTGAGCTGACCCGTTCACCACGACTTTTTTTATGGGAAAAATACATGACAAGCCCCTATGTAGATAATGGCACACTGGACAGAGTCGATGAAATACCTACACCATGGCCGGCCTTTGTCTATGTGATGAGCAAGGAAGGTGTACATAAGCTTAGCCAGCTGAATAAGCTGATTGAAGAAGTATTCCCCATCTCTTATGAGCTTATGGAAAACAGGGAAGCGCTTGCACAGCGTGTAGCGGCTGATTTTAGTATCACACTTGAAAATGCCAGGGCATGGGCGCAGGATATACAATGGGCACAGCCCGGGGTAACGGATATGGATGAGCTGATCAGCGGTGTGAAAAGAATTCTTCAAAGGATAGGTCTTATCGAATAGGAGAATGCAGTATCTGCTGAAGCGATGAAATCCCACAATTTTTGAGTTTGTGACGAATGGAAAACCTTTTGTGACGAATGGAAACCCCGATACCGAACGGGATTGGAAACGACAAACCCAAAACAACTAAAAAAGCCCACTTTCCATGGAAAGCAGGCTTTTGTTGATAGCTGTAGATCCGTTATTCGCCCTTAAATGTGAATCACCTCATCATATGCGGCAGCCGTAGCTTCCATAACCGCTTCTGACATGGTAGGGTGTGGATGAACAGATTTAATGATTTCATGCCCTGTAGTTTCCAGCTTTCTCGCAGCCACTACCTCAGCAATCATCTCCGTTACGTTGGCACCTATCATATGGGCTCCCAGCCACTCACCGTATTTGGCATCAAAGATTACCTTTACAAAACCATCTTTGGCGCCGGCTGCACTTGCCTTACCTGAGGCGCTGAATGGAAATTTACCCACTTTGATTTCATATCCGGCTTCTTTTGCAGCAGCCTCTGTATAGCCTACTGAAGCAATCTCAGGGGAGCAGTAGGTACATCCCGGCAGATTGTTATAGTCGAGCGGTTCCGGCGAATGCCCTGCTATTTTTTCAACACAGATGATGCCCTCTGCTGAAGCCACATGAGCAAGCCATGGCCCTTTGATCACATCGCCAATAGCATAAATACCCTTGATATTGGTCTGATAGTAGTCATCCACTACTATTCTACCCTTGTCTGTGGCAATACCCAGATCTTCAAGGCCAATATTTTCGATGTTTGAGGCTACCCCAACAGCAGATAATACCACATCACATTCCAGCTTTTCCTCCCCTTTTTTCGTTTTTACGGTCACCTTACATCCTTTGCCACTGGTATCGACATGGGTCACCTCAGAGCTTGTCATGATGTTCATGCCACTCTTTTTATAAATCCGCTCCAGCTGCTTGCTTACATCCTCATCTTCATTAGGGACAATACGAGGCATAAATTCCACTATTGTCACATCTACACCGATAGTATGATAGAAATACGCAAATTCAACACCAATGGCACCGCTTCCTACAACCACCATTTTCTTTGGCATTTTCTCCAGGGTCATGGCCTTGCGGTATCCTATTATTTTTTCATTATCGATCTTCAGTGCCGGCAATTCACGGGCTCGTGCTCCGGTAGCTACGATAATATGATCGGCCTCGTAAACTTCATCTTTCCCGTCATTGGACACCAGCACCTGTCCTTTTGCCTTCAGCTTACCCCAGCCCTGAATATGATCGATCTTATTTTTCTTAAACAGAAACTGTATTCCCTTGCTCATGCCGCCGGCAACATCACGGCTTCGCTTTACCATGCCTTCAAAGTCAGCTTTGGCATCTTTTACTTCAATGCCATAATCCTTAGCATGCTGAATATACTCGAACACCTGAGCACTTTTCAATAGCGCCTTGGTAGGTATACATCCCCAGTTGAGACATATGCCACCGAGCTCTGCATGCTCGACCACCCCTACTTTCATACCCAGTTGACTCGCACGTATCGCTGCAACATAACCCCCGGGGCCACTTCCAATTACAATCAAATCATATTTTGAAGGCATATCGTATTTGTTTTATATTTAATTAGCTCTAAATAACGAACAGCAAATTTAAACCGATTAGACGAAACCACCTAATAGGCTGCGCCACTGATCAAAACCAGCGATCACTTATCCAGAATATATCGTTTTTTACCACACGCACTACCATGTACACGGCCCATCCCCATGCAAGGAGTTCGATAACCCTGATACCACGAAGTGTAATGGTATGTCGTACCTTATCAAATATTCCTGCGCCAAAAAGTAAAAAAACAGGATATACTACGCTCAGATATTGCTCACTTTCCTGATAATCAACATGTGAATAATAAGACCTTCCTGCAAAATAGAGCACAAAGAGAAACCCGAATACCCAGGTAAGGTTGAAATCATAATATTCCCTTCTTAAAAATATCAGTAGCAAAACAGTGGCAACACCACCTACAACTATTATCCTCCAGGGCAGGGGAATTACCATTGGCAAAAACCACGCCGTCACAACATTTACATACTCAAGCGTCATTGACCCGGTGCGAAAGGCGAGTGCTTCTCCGGATGGTTTATCCACTATCGCTGCCCATAGATTAAATGCCACATAAGCCGATAGTCCGTAGAGTGCGGAAAGGATATAATCAGAAAACTTTCGGGTTATCAATAGCCGCGAGAGCATAAAGACAGGCACAATCAACATATAGCCGTTTTTGGTGAGCACCGCTACCGTCCCGGCAATTATCCAGATCAGGGAGGCTCCGATACCTCTTCTCGTATGTATCAGGATGTATACCTGAAGCAGTATCAGCAACATCACAAATGACTCTGTCCACAAAAAGGCATGTGCCAGATGCACCGGCATGCCAAAACAAAACAATACATAAAAAAGCAACCGTGTATTTCTGGCTAAGGGCAGTGGCTTAAGTATCCTGAAAAATACCCAGGTATTCAGTATGATCAGCAGTACATTGATAATATGATATTCGAGTAGGGGCAGCTTATTCAACAAATTAATGAATACCGGGAAAACGGGGGGACGCTGCACAACCTGACCTTCAATAGGCTGGCCGGAAAGAAATAATGCGGGATGCTGCGATGCCTTAAGATAATCGATAGAGTCATAGGTAAGCCCGGGGCCATAAAAATTTACGAGCGTCACCATGACCACGCTGACCAGCCCTGCCACCAGAAAAACGTGAGACGACAGATACTTTTTCGTTTTCAGTAGAAAATGCATTCTTCAATCTATGTGTCTATATTAGTAATATTTCAATTAAGTTTGCCTAATTAAATCAGTTACAGAACAGAAATATTTTCAATAATGAAACTACTGGAAGGAAAAGTAGCGCTGGTAACCGGCGCATCCAAGGGAATAGGTAAGGCGATAGCCGAAACTTTTGTCGCACAGGGAGCGCAGGTTGCTTTCACTTACCTGTCTAGTGTGGAAAAGGGACAGGCGCTGGAGCAGGAATTGAGCAGCGCCGGCCAGAAGGTAAAAGGGTACCGCAGTGATGCATCTGACTTTGCAGCAGCACAGGAATTGATAGATAATGTTGTGGCTGAGTTCGGACAACTGGACATCCTCGTCAATAATGCAGGTATAACCCGTGACAACCTGCTGATGCGCATGACGGAAGAAATGTGGGATGACATTATGAGGATAAACCTGAAATCGTGTTTTAATACGGTGAAGGCGGCCACACGCACCTTTATGAAGCAGAAGAGCGGCTCTATCATAAACATGACCTCTGTAGTAGGGCTGAAAGGAAATGCTGGTCAGGCCAATTACGCTGCTTCCAAAGCAGGCATCATCGGCTTTACAAAATCCGTTGCGCTGGAACTGGGTAGCCGTGGTATCCGTTCCAATGCCATAGCACCCGGATTTATCGAAACCGAAATGACAGCCGAACTCGATGAAAAGACAGTAGCAGGATGGCGCGATGCGATTCCCTTAAAACGGGGAGGAACGCCCCGGGATGTAGCTGATGCCTGTGTGTTTCTGGCAGCAGACATGTCGTCTTATATCACCGGGCAAGTCATCCAGGTAGATGGAGGCATGCTTACCTGATATGGATCAATTTTCAATACTTACTTCTATTTCACCCTGGTTATCCCTGCTGGTAATTGCCCTTGCAGGGATAATCTCCTGGTATTTTTACAGTAAAACCAGCCAGATCCCCTCTCTGTGGAGACGGTTGCTTGGTGCAGCGCGGTTTATCACGCTTACCCTGCTGGGCCTGCTGCTGCTGGGACCGCTGATCAAAACCGTTCAGAATACGTTCATCAAGCCTATCTGGGTCATTGCTCTTGACAACTCACAATCTGTGGGGGCTGAAGCTGACTCTGCAAGACTGATGGAGCTTATCCATGATTTTCAGGAGCTTGACACGCGTGCCGATGTTGTTTTCAGGACGATGAATGGAAGCGATGGCTTTGATAATGAAACCACCAACCTATCTTCGTTTCTTGAAAACATCAGCAACGAATTTTACAATACCAACCTCGCAGGTGCAATATTGCTCAGTGATGGATTGTATAATGAAGGCATCTCACCCGATTTTAAAAACTACCCTTATATCGTACATGCCATTGGCGTGGGGGATACAGTACCGAAAAGAGATCTGATACTTGAAGCTGTAAATGTGAATC
>CAZEQJ010000031.1:0-36634 GCA_964514385.1 uncultured Cytophagales bacterium | reverse complement strand
CCGGTCCTCACCCGGTCGATTGTATTTCAGCATCCATTCAAAGAACTTTCTGTCTCACCAGCTATTTTTAATGCTGGCTTCTGACATCGTTAGTAACACCTTATGTGAACTATTTATTAACTTTTTTCCGTAAACGGGATGTAAAGGTAATCAAGCTTTTTAATTTATATCAACAATTCGTGAAAATAAATTTTAAAAATGTTACTCGTGGAAATTGCACCCACAAGTCAGAATATACAAATACTGCATTAGCCTGAAAAAGGTTTCAAAAACTGTATGAAAAAAATACACTAAGCTGAATAAACCCTACATGCAGAACTGCGCAAACCCGAACTTCTTTTTATTAAATTTTTTAACTTAATAGTGCAATTTACAGGTTTTTTATGCATTTTTGGTTATTAATGTATTTATGATCAAAATACTATCCTGATATTTAGGTAATGTTTTGCGCAAAAACCAACGTATATCCAACGCCATGATGAAAGCATTAAGCCTTACAATCACATGTATTATAGCTTCAGTATTTATGTCTAACTCCCTGTGGGCGCAACAAACCGTTACCATCGGTAGTCAAAATACAAATACTAATGCGATATTATATCTGGTAGGCAACGGACAACAGGGTCTGATTATACCCGTTGTAGATCAACCAAATAATATACCACGCGCACAAGAAAACGAAGGTATGATTGTATACAGTTCCCAGTCAAACAGCCTCCATTATTATGATGGTACCGGCTGGCGGGAGCTTGGGCAATCAGCAGGTACACAGGCGTTACAAATAAACGGAAATGACATATCAATCAATGGTAATAACCCTATTCAGCTTTCAGTATCACCTCCTGCAACAGGAAATGTACTTTACTGGAATGGAAATGCATGGGAGGCAACCAATATAATTCTTGAAGAAATAATTGATGCAAGCGCTGCTTCTGTCGGCACTTCGTATTCCTTAACTTATCTGAGTGAAGGTAACTGGACATTAACACCCGCTTCAGGCACAAGCTACAGTGGTACCGGCGGTATCAATGTTGATAATGGTACCGCAACCATAAGTTTTGATGCTGCTGCGCTGCCCGATAATGCCATACCAATCACCAAAATTGAAAGCCCGGGAACTTCGCCATCAATCCGGCTATTGGCGGTACAGCCCGATGGCACTCTGTTCTGGGGTTCAAGAAGTGGCTTAACCGGATTTGATAATCAGGTACTGGGAACGTCAAACTCGGGAGGTAATGCGGCAACAATTACGCTTGAAAACAGTACGCCTGTTACCCTGCAGGGAGGTAGTAATGTTACCATCACCTCCGATGGGTCAAATACCATCACTTTTGATGCTACAGGTGGTGGTGGAGGGGGTGCTGTGAGCACTGATGGCAGCACAATTGCCGGAGATGGCGACGCCACGCCATTATCTGTACCCACAGATGGCATTACCAGCAATGAAATCGCTGACGGAACTATAGCAATCGCTGATCTTAGCAGCCTAGGTGCCACGAGTGCAGGGCAGGTACTGAAATGGGATGGATCACAATGGGTGATTGGTGTAGATGAGTCAGCAGGAACAGCCAATGTATCCGGCGTAATCGAAGGGGACGGTACTATTGGAGCACCGATTAAATTAATTGATGGTTCAGGTGCAGGACAGATACTTCAATGGAATGGTACACAATGGACAATTTCTACCCTGAATGACAATTCGATCAGCAACGAAACCATAACAACATTTCAGGTGGCCGGGTCAAACCTGGTGATTACGGAGGCCGGCACCGATTATACTGTAGCACTGGCAGATCTTGTGACAACATTCAGCGGGCCCGGCACATCAGGAATCGTTCCGGATCCGGGTTCTTCCACAGGCGCTTTTTTACGTGATGACGGTACCTGGGCAACACCTTCAGGAGGTGGAGATATGCTTAGTTCTGTATATGATACTGATGCCGACAATGTAGTAGATGAAGCTGAAGATGCGCAAACGCTTGGAGGTATACCTCCGGTAAATTTTGTACTTCAAACAGATGTTTTTATCGGCTCGGGACAAGCTGGTCTGGTGCCTGATCCTGGTACAGAAACAGGATTATTTTTAAGAGACGATGGAACATGGGCTGCGCCAGCCGGTGGATCATTTACTGCTGGTGCTGGTATAGATATAACCGGCGGGGTGATTAGCACTGTTTTTGATGGTGACTTTACAAGTTTAGCTAACATACCTGCAGGCCTGGCAGATGGTGATGATGATACAGATGATCAATCCTTATCATTCGATGGGACTAATCTTACTTTGACCAGAGATTCAGGAAGTGATGTAGTAGATATTTCTTCATTAGCCGGAAGTTCACTTACAGCAGGTACTGGGATAGATATAACTGGTGGGGTTATAAGCTCAACCATCGTCAATACCGATGCGCAAACACTCTCCTTTGATGGCACCAACCTGTCCATTTCAGGTGGAAATGATCTGAATATCAGCACCTGGGATACAGATGTGTCGGATGATTTTGACGGTGCCTTCAGCAGCCTTACGGGAATACCTGCCGGTCTTCTCGACGGGGATGACAATACGGAGTACACCGCGGGCACCGGTATCAATATCAGTGTGACAAGAGAAATCTCATCCACCGTGACCAACACAGACAATCAAAACCTTATCATACCAGCATCCTCAGGTTCTTCCACTACAGGTGAAACGTTTTCCATTGGTATTTCAGGCGGAACTGGTTTTAACCTTGTGGAGGGCGCCAACATTGAAATTACAACTGATGCCAGCAACAACCTTGTTATTGGAACTAGCGGTGGCGCAGGCGAGGCAAATACGGGAGTTAATCTGGGTACGGGTGAAGTGATTTACGCAGGTAAAAGTGGAACTGATCTCCAGTTTAAATCACTTACTGCAGGCTCTGGAGCTGTAGTTCTTACAGATAATGCTACGGATATCTCTATTGATGTGGATGAAACGGCGCTTACCATTGCAAACAGTCAGGTTACCGGATTGGGAACGCTGGCGGTGCAGGATAGTGTTTTACTGGCCAATATCAGTCGGGCTGGAGCATCAAACGGCAATGTATTGCAATATAACGGTACTACATGGGAACCCGGAGACGGCGTGAGGTGGTTGCAGGCTAGTGGTACCCCCGGAGCAGGACTGGGCCTTGTTGGTGATTTTTACCTGAATACCACCAATGGCGATGTGTATGAGAAAACGGGTGCCTCAACGTGGACCCTCATCTCCAATATTGCCGGAGACCGATATGCAACTACAACTACAGGCGCTGTAGACCTCTCTTCGATTGGCTCTACCGGTACTCTTAGCGTTGGTACAGGATTGGCCTACACTACCGGACAATCATTTATCGCCGCTATTAATCCGACTAACCGACTTGAAGCTACGGTCTCTAGTTATGATCCCGGCACCGGAAGTCTTAACTATTCCGGTGGTACGATATTTGGAGCCAGTACTGGTACTTTAAATGTAAATTTAAGTGGAGCATCTGCTTCGGCTGTGAGTAATATTTCTGACTTGGGTGATGCGGAACTTAGCAGCCTTAATGATGCAGACCTATTTATCTATAATATTTCAAACTCCAGGTTTGAAAATAAAGAACTTACAGGTGATGGTTCAATTACAAATGCTGGTGTTCTATCCGTTAACGGTGTACAATCAGGTGCCGGTACTTCGATCATTTCCGCCATCAACAATGGAGCAACAACCGGAACAATCAACGCTGCTCGACTGGATGCCTCATTATTAAACACAACTACGGCTGCCAGTGGTGATATCACCGGTGATTTTGGTAGTGGCTTTAACGTAGTACGTCTTCAGGGAATTGATATTCCCACTGCTACCCCAACCGACGGGCAAATACTTAAATATAATACCACTGCAGGGGAATGGTTATTGGCTGCCGATGAAGGCGGATTGACAGCTGTAACGAGTAATGCTACTTTGAACGGAGACGGTACCTCCGGAAACCCATTAGCGGTTAATGCTGGTACAGGAGCAAATCAGATTGTGCAGCTAAATGGTAGCGGGCAGTTACCAGCTGTAAACGGATCATTACTGACAAATCTTACCTGGGCAAACATAACGGGTGTTCCGGCTGGCCTGGATGACGGAGATAATCAAAACCTGACCCTTGCCGGTAGTACATTGAATATTTCTGGTGGTACAGGTGTAAACCTAAATGGATTTACCGATACACTCACAATCGATCCTTCCCGATTGCGGGGTGAAGGAGCAACTACCGGCCAGGTACTTCAATGGAATGGTACTGACTGGGCAGCTGCAGATCCGGCATCACTGACCCTTCCGGAGAATCTCACCTATTCCGGGCCATTAAGCACCAGCATCGGGCTTGATATTCGCAATAATGGTAATGGTATCGCACAGCGTGTGGTCAACGGAGCAGGAAATAATCAAATAGTTTTACAGGTAGAGTCAGAAGGGAATGGCATAGTTGGCCAATTCAAAAATGACAATACCAGCAGCTCCGAACAGGTATTGTATACCCATTCAGAAGGGTCCGGTTCAGCTTTGCAGGCGTTTGCCTTTGGCTCTGGTATTGCAGCTGAAATAAAGGTCGCGGATAACCTTACAACGAATAGCAATCCGGCATTAGATGTATCAACAGATTCTGATGGCAGAGGAGCTCAGATCAACTTGTCTAAAGCTTCCAACTCTTCAAGTGCACTTTATTTAAATACCGCAGGTACAGGCAATGCGCTGGAGACAGGCACAGGTACTATTCAATTGGGTGATCTGGCAGGTACAGGTGACCGCATGGTAGTGGCAGATGCCAATGGCGTGCTAAGCACACAAACAATACCAGCCACGACCGATGACCAGACCGCTGCAGAAGTTAATATTTCCGCTATTCCCGGTATTATTGGAACTAATGTGCAGCAAGGACTTGAAGAAGTAGCCGATACGCTTGTTGCTCTCCGGACAGATATTGGAGGATTTTCAACATCTATCACAAATGCCAACGACCTGGCGCAAGAAGCTTTAGATACAACTGTGGTTCTTCGTACAGACCTTAACGCCTTTGATGCCAGCATTACTGCTGCCAACAACCTGGCGCAAGAAGCTTTAGATACAACTGTGGTTCTTCGTACAGACCTCAATATTACCAGCAGTGCAGCACAACAGGCACTGGATACCACCGTAGTGCTGCGAACAGACCTTAACGCCTTTGATGCCAGCATTACCGCTGCCAACAACCTGGCGCAAGAAGCTTTAGACACAACTGTGGTTCTTCGTACAGACCTCAACTTAGCCATCAGTGCAGCACAACAGGCACTGGATACCACCGTAGTGCTGCGAACAGACCTTAACGCCTTTGATGCCAGCATTACCGCTGCCAACAACCTGGCACAAGAAGCATTAGATACAACTGTGGTTCTTCGTACAGACCTCAACATAACCAGCAGTGCAGCTCAACAGGCACTGGATACTACGGTAGTGCTGCGAACAGACCTAAACGCCTTTGACGCCAACATTACCGCTGCCAACAACCTGGCGCAAGAAGCTTTAGATACAACTGTGGTTCTTCGTACAGACCTCAATATTACCAGCAGTGCAGCACAACAGGCACTGGATACCACCGTTGTTCTGCGCACTGATTTAAATGCCGCCAGTAGCACTGCACAACAAGCGTTGGACACTACTGTTGTATTGCGCACAGACCTTGATGCACTCTCAGGTTCGCAGGGAAATCTGGCTGCATTGGATAGTCTGCCCGTAGAACTTATACAAAACAGTGGCGCCACAGATGGCCAGATATTGCGTTGGGACGCTATTGGTGAGCAATGGGCATCAGCCAACAACCTGACTATCAACGGAAGTGGTAATATCGAAACAAATGTGGGTACATTTACCAGTTCAGTTGTTTCCACCGGCTTTGTTCTGGATGCAGGCTCATCAAGGTTTGTAAATATTGCTGCTGCTCCTCAAACAGGTTCGTTTAATCTGACAGTGCCGGAAATGACAGCTAATGATACAATAGTATTGAAAAGCCAGTTGCCTGCATCAGGCTGGGAGTTAGCCGGTAATACCGGCCTTGATTCTGCCACTAATTTCCTTGGAACTTTAGATGCCACTCCATTAAGAATGGCTACCAATGGAGTGGATAGAATGCATATCGCAGCTAATGGTAACATCGGGATTGGTACAAATAATCCATTCAGTGAATTAGTTGTTGCCGGAGAAGGTGAGGCCGTGGGTATCAATACATCCGCATATGCTGATGCCAATTTTGCGACTGTGAATATCACCCGAACACGGGGAACGGAGGCGGCTCCGACACAGGTAATTGCTTCAGATATCCTTGGTAGCTTTAAATATACTGGATATTCAACGGGTGCTGCCTTTGAAGATGGCGTCAGACTTACTGCATTTGCTTCGGAAGACTGGGGAACAACATTCGGGTCTTCATTTACCATTTCTACTGTCGGTGACGGTGAGACAGGCTTTACGGACAGAATAGTGATCGCCGGAAACGGAACAGTCGGCATTAATGAAAGTAACCCAAGTGCAGCTTATAATCTTGTAGTGAACGGTAAACTGAAAACTGCCGGAATCGATGAAGCTTCTGACATTCGTTGGAAGAAGAACATTGAGCCATTACATGATGCGTTGGCAAAAATCAGTTTGCTCGAGGGTGTAAGCTATGAATTCCGTGCTGAAGAGTTCCCGGATATGGAATTCGGTAAAACCAAAGATATTGGATTGATCGCTCAGGAGGTAGAAAAGGTGGTACCCGAACTGGTAACCACGGATGAAGAAGGCTTTAAATCTGTAAACTACAGTCATATGGTGGCGCTGCTAATTGAAGCAATCAAAGAGCAGCAGTATATTATAGAAGAGCAGAAGAAAGAGATCGAAATGCTGAAAGCTGAAAATCAGGATACTGCCGCACAAATGAAGTCCATGGAAGCACGCATGGAAAAAGTAGAAGGCATGATGCAGGAGATGATGATAATGATGCAGAAAACACAAGCTTCGGAAAAATAAATTAATTATGATGGTATACAGGTTTACACTAGTAATCCTTGTTCTTTTTACTGTATCCAACTCCTTTGGACAGAATGGCAGCATTTCGATTGGGGCTAACAACCAGATCGGAGCTTTTGATTCGTCATTTGTTGTAGGTAGCAGTAACTCTATAGATGCCAGCTATTCAGTGGTATTGGGTAGAAACCTTCAAAGTACCGCGACATCAGGATTTGTGATTGGAACAGGCATTGATAACACCAACAAGCTAACCAATTCAAGGGCCAATACATTATTCGTGGGATTTAACAGTAACTATCCAACGCTAACTGTAACCGGCGGCGATGGGACAGATTTTAGTTTTGGGAGAATTGGTATAGGAGATGATAATCCTGAGTTTTTGATTGATGCACGATCACAGGGAAATGATTTTGATGCAATTTTACAAATCGCCAATGGAGATGCATCACAGTTAATGCAGTTCTTTCCCGGGAGATCAGGAGATCCTGAGCCTTACATAGGCGTAGCCGAAAATTCCCCATTGCGTTTTTCAATGTTGGGAGGTACAAAAGGATTTAATGAAATCATGCGAATTTTGCCCGATACATTGGTTGGTATTGGTACTCAAACCCCTCAGGCATCACTTGAAATTTATGAAACCTCTCCCCGATTGCGGTTAAGAAGTTCCGAAGATACTGGGGGCGCAACAGCTGAGATACAATTTGGCAAAACGAATGGAGCCTTATTTGAAGAAATTGGAAATCTTGGAATACCAGGCTCTGGTGACTTTCTACGCATCGTTTCGGATAATCTTTTTCAGATCAATATTAATTCTGGAGTAAGAGCATGGTTTACTGCTACAGGAATGTCTGTAGGGCCGACTGTTTCCAACCCACTTTACCCTTTAGATGTAAATGGTACTATACGTTCTGGTCGAGAGGGTACCAGTGGTGAATTGATATTATATTCTGAGCAGGGAGCTACTGATTATGAATACAGTATTATCCCCAATTCAGCTGCCACACAAAATGTTACACTCACACTACCGGTTAATGATGGCGATCCTGGTCAATTATTATCAACAGATGGTAGCGGGAACCTGGCATGGGCATCTACAGGAGGCTTTACAGCATCCAATGGCCTTTCAAATGTTTCCTCTGACATTCAAATCGGTGGAGAAATAGCGAATCCAACGGATATTAATCTTATTACTTCTGATTTCACCATCACAAGTAATGGTAACCCATACATTACTTTCGATGGTACAAGCGGTATCGGGCATTTTGGTATTGGTGAAGGAACGCTGACCGATTATGAATTAGGAGGCATAGCAGAGCGATTACTCTATTTATCATCCCGGTCATTAGACCCAGTGAACTCCCTTACATCCGTAGTATTTAACTCCACATACAACGATGCTAACCAATTAATGGCTCAAATGCGATTTATAGGTAATCGCGGAGGTGGAGAAGCTGAAATCTCCAGAATAGAAAACAGGAGTGGAAGTTCACCTGAATCTGGCGAATTAATTTTTTACACCAGCGGTGGTCCCGGTGCATTGAATGAAACACTGGTTCTTACTGAGGGTAATGAGGTCAACATACCATCTCTTGGCACGGGCATAGTCAGGTCATCAGGCGGAACATTGTTCAATGGCAATATATCTGCAAACGAAATAACGTCCGGCGTCCTGCCGGTTGCACGTGGAGGTACAGGTTCAAATGCCTTTACCAGTGGATCGGTGATTTTTTCAAACGGCACATCATTGACACAGGATAACGCGGGTCTCTATTTTGATGCTTCGACAAACCGGCTGGGCATCGGGACAAATACACCTAACCAGGCGCTGGATATTGTAGGATATACCCGCATTGGCTCCGGGCCTAATGGAGCGGATCAGGCGTTGCTGTTATACTCTCCAGCCCCGGGATTCGCCATCATTGAGTCTGGCGCAAGATCGTCGTCCGAGTTTAGAATAAGCCAATCGAATAATGCCCCATTATCATTCTATACAAACGGAGCACAAAGAGTTCAGATTGATGGTTCAGGAAATATGGGAATTGGTGTGAGTCCTCCGGCATATAGATTGCATGTGGCTGGAGACGGTTACTTCACTAATAATATTGGCCTTGGAACTGCACCTAACTCTACAAGAAGAGTTTTTGCTACCGGAACATCCTACGGTATATGGGCTGAAGGCTCCACCATGGGGGGACGTTTTATTGATACAAATGGTTCGGGAGAGGTATGGGTTGGCTATGCGGATTATGGTATTTATCAGAATGGAGGTGCAGAAAACTATTTTTCCGGAGAGGTCGGTATAGGAATAACAAGTCCTACACAAAGGCTCCATGTCGTTGGAAACGCCTTCATGACAGGTGATCAATTTATTGGCTCTCAGCTTGCAGTCGGGCAAGGCACCACAGTACCTACCGGTATTGCAACATTTAATGCTGGCTCAACATTGGGTGAAGAGGGTGTTGAAATCACAAGCTCGGATACCTGGGGAACAGCTTTAAATATTGATTCATCAACTGGAAATTCCACATGGAGTTTAATAACCGCCGGCAGTTCTCATCCTGATCTTCCGGCAGGATCCTTTGCTATTGAAGGAAACGGCAACTATGGTATGGTAATTGACGGGTTATTGTTAACTACTTACCTGGCTCCTGGTACTGCTACCAAACTGGCATTAGGATTTAATCCGGGTGATGCAACATCCTATAAACTTGAGCTTCCAAATTCCACCACGACCGGGTACGGCCGTGCTAGGGCAAACCTATGGGCCACTTACAGTGATGACCGGGTCAAACTGGATCAGTTTGATTTAAATTATGGCATGAAAGAGATAATGGCGCTCAAACCAAAAAGATATAACCACTACAGTTCAGCTTTCGAAGAAGATAAACTGGTATTGGGTAAGAATTATGAACAGCAAGTTGGTTTCGTGGCACAGGAGGTATATGAAGTCATACCCGAAATAGTATATAAGCCAGAGGATGAATCCGGAGACTTATGGAGTATGGATTATGAAAAATTAACTGCTGTGATAGTGGCTGCATTGCAGGAAATTGACCCCAAAATCAACAAAAACAGTCAGGAAGTTCAGGAATTGCTGCTATTATACCAAAGTCTGGCAAACCGACTGAGTGAACAGGAAGCGGAAATTGAAAGATTAAAAGCACAGGCCGTCCGCGATGATGAGGATTATGAAGAGTTAAAAGCCGAAATAGAGTTAATAAAGGAAATTATTAATGCTCAGACAGGATCGACCAACAAAAAATAAGATATAGATAGAATAGCACATAGATATGCGACCAGATAAGCTCTCCTGAATTGAAACAGGGAGAGCTTTTTTTTACCAGCTAAATACACCATTAAAACTATAATATAGGCGGATATCAATAAATAAAATGTGGTATTCTGTATGAATCCAATTTCCCAAATTATGAACAGGTAAAGATGTGCTGAAAGCAAAATGAAATGAAATAATATCGTTGCCCATTTCATACCCAGGTATACCGCTGTGGTCTTAACTCCACCCTCCTTATCCGGCTTTAAATCAATCATCTCATGCCATAAATGACCCGCTCCGACAAGTAGTCCAAAATAAACGGAGATCAATACGCTTTTTTGGTCAACAGTCTGAAAAAACGCATAGCCAAATAAAAACTGAACGACCTGAAGGATTAAAACAATCAATATACCGGCGAAAGGAACGGATTTTAAGGAAAATAAAGAATTATTGTAAAGCCACCATCCGCTGAATATTACAAGGGTAAAAAAGACAAATGCCTCATTGTAAATCATGATCGCGACTAAAGTAATCGTCGCAGCTAGTATGGTGACATATAAAAACGAAGACCGCGAAATGCTTGATAGATGTTCCAAACGTTGATTTTTCTGGTCATTATAGTAGTCGATATAGGCGTTGTATGCATAAATGGACAACCCGCCACTGAAAGCAATCAGACCCAAAATAATTGTTTTGATCAAAGTGATATCTGACAAGGGCTGCTCTGTATCCGGTAAAGCAAAAACACTTCCAATGTAGATAAACCCTAACTTAGGGAGTAACTCCTTTATCCTGAATGCATTGATAAACCTCAATTATCTAACAGTTTCTTTAGCCTTTCGTAATTATCGCGGTATACCTTGTTGCCCGGCTCGAGTAACACTGCCGAATCGAGATCCTGAAGAGCCCTGACACTATCGCCAGTGAATATATTAACCAAACCCCGGTTATTATATGCCCCGGGAATTGGTGATATTTTAATTGCATTATTGTAATCAAATAACGCCGAATCGAACGTATTTAAAGCTTTGTATGTGTTGCCCCTGTTATAATAATATGTTGCATTCGTTGAATCAAGCCGTATAGCTTTGGTGAAAAAATCAACCGCAATTTCATAATCATTCTGATCAAAATACATATTGCCTAACTGATTAAATAAGGGCGCATTTTCATCATAAATCATCAGTGAGTTCTGATACGCCTGTAACGCCAGCCTTTCGTTCCCTCTTGCTGCATAAGCATCTCCCAGCTTCATTTGAGCAAGATAAATATCAGGGTTTACTTCCACCGTTTTTGACCATAGCGAGATGCTGGTTTCCCAATCCCGGATGCGCTGCAGGTCTAGTTTTATAAACCAGACAATAAGTAAGGAGGCACTGAATACCGTCATCAACCTGACAAAAAATATATTCCAGTGATTTATCACCCAGAACGAGATGAAAGCTATTATACCAACAGAACTCAGATAAAAATACCGTTCAGATACTATGGGAAAGCCTGTAGGTGCAATACGGAATACAGGTAAAATGGTGATTAGGAAGAAAAGCAAAGCAAAAAGGTATTTTTTCTCCTTTTTCCGGAAATATATGAGCAAAGCAATGAACCCCATAAAAAAAATCGCCCCTATCCAATATTCTGCTCCAATCCAGCTATTGTCATTGTAAGGATAGGCATGAAAATTTGTCAACTGATGAGGGAAAATGGCATGGTAAACATAATACCCCAGCGAATAAAGAGCCAGGATAACTTCTTCTATGAAATTGTATCCGAAGGGTTTAACATTAAAAGGATTTACCTTCAATGCGGAGATTAACCCAACGATAAATAATGCTGCGCTCACCAGAAAAAAATGCAGCTTGTTTACGAAATGTCTAAGGGAGATTTGTGTATCCTTCACATAATCAATAAGAATCAAAACTAAAGGCAATGTAAGCGCGGTAGGCTTTGACAGACCGCTCAAAATAAAACAGACGAAACTCAGTACAATCCAAAGCAATTTTCCATTTTTCTTGTAAGAAATGTATGCCAGAAGGCTCAGCAGGTAGAACAGCACAAAAAGCAAATCTTTACGGCTGCTGATCCAGGCTACTGTTTCGATATTCAGGGGGTGAATACTAAAGAAAACGGCAACGACGATTGACATTGCTCTCGAATGGAACAGGGTAAGAATCAAGAGATAGACCAAAGCAGTATTCAGTAAATGAACAATCAGGCTGGTAAGGTGAAAACCTGTTGGATCCAACCCAAATAACTGATAGTCAACAGCAAAACTAACCAGTGTAAGCGGCGTGTACAGCCCAACATAATTCTCAGAAAAGAAACTGGATATAGTTCTGAGATTTAGTTGTTTGATATCTTCATTCTCTACCACATAATCATGATCATCCCAATTGGTGAATTCATTATCCAGTACCCCACCCAGCATTAGATATGATCCCATCAGAATGACAGCAAGTATGATATAATCTCTCGATTTTATCATTTTTGAGCAGTGATAATATGATAGGTCCAGAGCTTTTGACTGAATGTCGGTTTTAAATGAACGGCTGCAATACTATTGTTGATCTTGGCCTGATTTTTTCTCTTCACTCCGAGCGTTTTTAAAAATGTCGTATATAGCGCTGAAGCTTTTCCCAGGAAATGAATTCTGTTTACAGATTTTTTAATGTTTTCTGACACATCTCTGTTTGTGATTTCTTGAAATCCTGCCTCATTCAAATGTTTTTCAAATGACCCGATGTATTCCAGCTCATTTACAGCCAGGTTGTGCGTCCATTTTTGCATTAGCTCCGCTTCATTTTCAGTAAAAACCGGCTTTGCATTAAATGCATCAGCCACCATCAACCGACCTCCTGGTTTTAGTATGCGATAGGCTTCTCTAAGAAAAATGGCTTTATCATAGGCATGACATACACTTTCTATTGCCCAGACAACATCGAATGTATTGCTATCGAAATCGGTATTTAGAAAATCCATATGATAGAAATCTACCTCCTCCAATTGCTTCTTTTTCTTATACTCATTTGCCAGCTCCAACTGGCGCCTGGTAATGTTAATGCCTGCCACTTTTGCCCCGATGGATTGATTGATATAAAAGCTGCTCCCTCCTATTCCACAGCCTGCATCCAGCACATAATCACCTTTTTTTATTTCTGCTGCTTCGGCACAAACTTCTATCAGTCGGGTGAGTGACTGACGAAATGAATTCACTTTTGCATCATAATATCCATTATGTAATGACCTGCTATAGGTTAAATCCCACCCTTCACGATAGGCTACTTCAGAAAACTCATAATAGTAATCGATTTCTTTATAATAGTCTTGTTTTTCCTTTAGATTCATGGCCAGTTGAAATGAATAAAACAGAAATCAGATTTAAATATATAAATCCTAACCGACAGGAAATATTCAGAAGCGATGATTACTTCAATATTCTGGTATTTGATAATTTCCTGCTGGATGAAGCGCTTGAAAAAGCCTATGGCTGTTTTCCTGATCCTGATAATGAATGGACCCGGTATTTTCATTACAATGAAAAGAAATTTGGATTATCTGATCGTGATCATATACCATCACAGCTCAGGCAGGTAATAGAAGAACTAAACTCCGATGAGTTTACAGAGTATTTACAATCGAGATTTGATTTTCAAGGGCTTTCAGCTGATCCCGAACTAGCCGGAGGAGGGCTGCATATTACCAAAAATAGTGGATATCTGCGTTATCATACTGATTTTAGCCATCATCCGAGGCATAATAATCTCCAAAGAAGGCTGAATCTGATTGTATTTCTGGAAAAGGAATGGAAGCCTGAATACGGTGGCGAACTTGAATTTTATAACCTAAAAAAAAATCGGATAGAATATTCATTTACACCCGCGTACAACCGCTGCATCATCTTTGAAACCAATCGCACATCGTATCACGGATACCCGAGGCCAGTTGTTTGTCCTGACAATATCTCAAGGAAATCAATAGCACTTTATTATTATCAGGATGGAGGAAAAGACAAAACCACGCCCACACATTACATTAAGTCACCGCAGGATAAAAGCAGTGGGTTATTGATTAATCTTGAAAACAAGTTACTATATTTATATAGCTGGTTAAAAAAATACCGGCTTATCAATGACCGTATTTTCAGTACTATCATCCGATCGAAAAAATGAGTAAAAAAACGGCTATAGTCGTACCTGCTTATAATGCCGAAAAAACCATTTTGCCTACCCTGCAAAGCATTCCTGAAGCTTGTGAGATAATAATCGTAGATGATGGCAGCCAGGATGCCACCCGGGAAATAATCTGTAGATATAATTCAAATCAACTGATTTTAACCCATTCAGTAAACCAGGGTTACGGTTCAGCACAGAAAACAGGAATTAAATATGCTCTGGAAAAAGGAGCAGATATAATCGTTATACTGCACGGAGACAATCAGTATCCCGGTGGGTACATTCCGGCATTAATCAAAAAAATCGAAGCAGGGACGGCTATTGTGCTCGGATCCCGAATTAAAGCTGGGAAAAAACCTAAGGAAATGCCCCTCTCCCGATATTTGATCAATAGGGCGTTAACCACCCTTCAAAATATACGCTATTCAGGCAAATTCACTGATTTACACACGGGCCTTCGTGCCTATTCAGCCGGATTTCTAAAAAGTATTAACCTGGATCGCCTTTCGGACGATTTTATTTTTGATAATGAACTGCTTACGATCGGGATGATGCACAATTTTAAAATCGATGAAATAGATATTCCCACCTCCTACCACGAGTACAGGTCGTCAATAAATTACTGGGACGGATTTATATATACATTAGGTGTGGTAGCCCTGACAGTTAACCCTTCAAAAATGGTAAACCCTCGAAATTAAATGCATTTGATTTTCATTTATCTCAAATTAAGGCTATTGAAGGTTTACCGGATTTGGCACGTTTTGGCAGAAAAATATATTTCCGCCGATTCAAAATCTTTTTAATTTCATTTTTTAAATAAAAAATTGGCTTTATCAGGGCTGAAATGCTTGTTAGTGCTATCGATTTAGTATAAAATCATTTAAATTAGTGGAAAAAATCTAAGGTGTGCCTAACCCTATGAAGCAACTGTACTTTCTTGTTCTGTGCATGCTTTTACAAATCACCGCTGCAGCTCAATCTCCCGATCCCGGAGAGGCACGCTGGCGATGGGCATTCAATATTCCGGATGGTGGTGTCGCACTAGAAATTAACGCCATTACCCTTGATAATGATCAAAATGTTTACGTAACAGGCTCCTTTAGCGGCTCAATAGATCTGGGTAACGGGGCCAGAGGCTCGACAGGTGCTCAGGATGCCTTTATTGCCAAATATGACTCAGCAGGGAATATCATCTGGGACCTCACCTTTGGTGATACCGATGGTTTCCTGGGACTAAACGGAGGCCATGACATTATCTTTAATGGAGACAATCATCTGTTTGTGGCCGGATATTTTTGTAACTCCCCAAATATCGGTGGATTTTCAGTATCCGCTGATGGTACTCAGGACGCCTTTTTGATTAAAATCGATCTCGATGGGAATGTCGAGTGGGTCAGAACGTGGGGAGGCGGAGACCCGAGCCCCTCTAACTACAACGACCTGGCCACCAGCTTAGACGTAATCGACCAGTCGAGGATAATCGTAGGTGGTTTTTTTACAGGGAATGTAACACTTGATGCTTTCGGTGTAAGCAGCTCCGGAGTAACCGACCAGGATGGTTTTATTGCCGTATTTGATCAGAATGCAGGTGTAGCCGAAGGGCTTATTTCAATATCAGAAGGCACGGATGCTCAGTCTGTGTTAGATGTAGCCTATGATGCAAACTTCGATTACATCCTCGCTACCGGATCTTTTGCCGGCAGTGGAGTAGATTTTGGTGACGGCAGCACCATGTCCTCTTCAGGTGGTTCTGTCGATGCCTTCCTGGCCGCCTACTCATCCGACCTGTCTGCAATAAACTGGCTGACAAGTATAGGTGATGCTGGCAATGATATAGGTCAAAGTCTGGATGTCAATAACAATGGCACTTTGATAGTCGGTGGCATTTACCGGGGCACTAATGTGAACTTTGAAGGTAATGGATTTCAGGGTGTATCACTTTCATCAAACTCGTCATCAACTGATGGCTTTGTGGCGGCATTCAGCGTCAGTAATGGTACAGGTTTCTGGGCCCAGTCAATAGGTGGTGCCAACAATGGTGATTATGTCTCAAAGGTGGTAGCTCGAGAAGATGGCAGCTTTTATGCAGGTGGCTATTTTCAGGGAACCTTTAACTTAGGAAATAACAGAGTACTGAGCAACATAGGCAATCAGGATATCTTTGTGATAAAGTTTGATGATGTAGGCAATAATATTGACTTCAGACTTGTCCAGGCAATAACAGAGGGCGGATCAGGAGGACAAGCCGGAGTATTTGGGATGACGCCTTATGCAAGGGGGATATACCTGACAGGCTATTTCAGCAATTCGCTCAACCTGTCAGGTATATCGCTTACGGCTTCAAGTGGAAGAGATATCCTGATTGGTCAGCTGCAGGATCCTACACCTTTCAGGCTAAGTACGTCTTCCTTTCAGTCCGGGGTAAATGCAGGTGTAGCAGCTATGGATTATGATGGGGATAACGATCTTGATTTATTTGAAATTGATAATAGCAACGGAGGTATTTCAGAAGTCATAGGATATAGAAATGATGGAGAAGGGAATTTCTCTGCCGACTTTGGTAATTCAATCAGTATCCAGGGTTTTGAGTCATTTCTTGTGCCCGCTGATTTTAATGCTGATGTAAGCGGAAATGACCTGGTTGATTTTTTCTTTACCGGAAATCCCGTTTTTATTGTTGAGGGAAACAGCTTAAATGCAATAAATGACATAGGCCCTGGTGATTACATTGATAGAATCGACTATAATAATGATGGCAGATGGGATGTGCTTGCTTTTGATTATTTAACCGGAAATGGAGTCCAGATGATACAGAATGATGGATCCAATAATTTCACCATTATTCCTGGACACGCTATTGATCTTCCGGGTGTATTTGACGAAGGCGCTATTCTTGCTGTAGGCGATGTAAACGATGACTCCTATTCAGATATTTTGGTATCGGGCTTTGATGGAGCACTGGAAGCTGCCATGTACATTTACGACCCTTCCACCGGAGCATATCTAAAACAGAACTGGGGTGTTGTGCCTCAGGTTTTCGGTGATGCAGAATTCTTTGATTTTGATAATGATGGTGATCTTGACCTTATCACTGTCGGTTCTGATGGCTCAACTCAACCACTCCTGTATTATGAAAATACAGGCTCAACTTTTGATATAATCTGGGATGATGCCGGGCTTGAAAATGGTGACCTTGATATCGCTGACCTGGATCAGGATGGCGATGCCGATTTTATCGTTACAGGGGATGATGGCTCTGATATATTTACACGGTTTTATCGAAATGACGGGTCAGGGTCATTTACTAACCTAGGTAGTCTGGGATTGCCCGGATTTACGGATAATCAGGTGAATTTTAATGATTTCGACAATGATGGCGATCCTGATTTATTTGTTGGCGGTCTTGACGAAAATGCAAATCCGTTAACTGCGCTATATTTTAACGATTACACAGTGCAGCGTAACTTTGCCCCTTCCGCTCCAACCGGGTTAGCTTTTTCCCCTTCAGCCAATGGCATTATCTTATCGTGGAGCACATCTGGAGACAGTGAAACACCAGTTTCAGGGTTGACCTATAACGTTGGTATTGGTACTTCGCCGGGTAATTATGAAATTATGCCCCTACAGGCATCAAATACATTTAAATATGATGGTGAAACAGGTCAGTTTAAGACGCAATTTGCTGAAATTCAGGGCCTTACTACTGGCATCACCTATTACTGGGTAGTACAAGCGCAGGATCCGAGTGGAAATATCAGTTCCAAATCAATAGAATCCACATTTGAAGTCCCCAATGTTATTTATGTAGACCAAAACGCGACGGGTGCCGACAATGGCTCTTCCTGGGGTGATGCCTTTAATGACCTTAGTGTAGCAATCAATGCTGCATCAACTCTTGCAGCATCAGGTGCTGAGGTAGAGGTGTGGGTAGCTGCAGGAGAATATGGTGTTGTCAACAGGGGCATCGACATTGCACCCGGAGGAAGAGCTTCGCTTTATGGAGGTTTCGATGGTACCGAAGAAGCACGTAATGAAAGGTCACCAGGCACGAATCAGACTATAATGAATGCTGGTAGTGGTGGGTATCATCTTATCATCGATGGAGGGGGTGATTTTGTGCTGGATGGCTTCACCATGACTGAAGGTCAAAGTGGATCTGGAGGAAGTCTTTTTCTACGAAATAATATCGCTGCCAGTATCAGTGATTGCTATTTCTTCAACAACGTCAGTACAGGAGGAGGTGGCGCCATTTTTACCAGAACTACCGGGAGAGTCATTGTACAGCGGTCAACTTTTGAGAATAATTATGCTGATGCTGATGGTGGTGGTGCCATTTTGATTAACAATGCATCTGGCCAGTTGGTGGTTGCAAACTGTACATTTTACGGTAATTCTGAGGGTAATCTGGGTGGAGGAGCCATTAATCTGGAAAACTATCTTGCTGCGGAGGTTTACAACTCTACCTTTTTTGGCAACCAGGCAAACGGATTTGGAGGTGCCATACGCGATATACTAAACAATGTACAGGTATTTAGTTCGGCCTTTTCTAACAACTCCGCAGGAGTTTTTGATATTGATATCTATGAAAATGATATATACTCCCAGTCAACCCTGGTTGATCAAATCACCACCACTGCAGGTATGCTTTATCCTTACGGCGGGTCATTTATTTACGGCAATTCCGGTGTTATCGATGCTCTTGCCAATTATGGCGGAAATGTCCCCACCCTTCCGATCAGCTTCAGTAGTAACGAACGGGATAATGGGTCGCCATTTAGTATTTCCGGTATCGTTGATGGGGATGCACGGGGAGTAGATCCGATCCAAAATGTGGATATAGGGGCATATGAGTTTAATGACAGGAAACTGGAAGTAGATACAGACAATATTACCGGCAAAGGATCCCTTACAGATGCGGTGAACTATTCCAATAACCATGTTGGCCCGGATACCATATGCTTCAACCCCGGACTCGCCGGTGCTACCATTATCCTAAACAGCACATTAAATATCGGAAACATCGATATTGGGGCAGATTCGACGTTTATCACCGGAGATGTCAATAATGACAGCCTGCCGGATATTACAATCTCCGGCGATGGTCGTGCCTATGGATTTGATATCTATGAAGATGCAGCATATTCGACTTTTCAGTTTCTGAACTTCTCAGCGATACAGTTCTTCAGGACACAAGCTTCGCCATCATATTTTTATGGGAACTATTTCGGAACATCACTGGATGGCCTTTCAGCTGATAATACCACAAAAAATCTTAGTTCTATTGACCTGTCACCGAATAGCATAGGATCCGATTCGATATACTTCGGGGGGCCACAGCCGAAAATGGGCAACCTCGTTAGTGGTTCATTCAGCTCCGGGGTTCGGGTTAACGGTGATTTTGGGGTAAGAATCGAAAATAACATCTTCGGAGCAGATGTGACAGGTTTGAATCCTTTAAATACCCTTGACAATAATCCGGTCGACCTGAATACACCCGCCTATGTCGTCAATAATGTCATCGGATCACCCTCCACCACAGCCACAGGCCTTGAGGTACGGGATAATGGTAGCGGATCTGTGATACGTAATAATTTTATTGGCATTGGCCGGGACACCGCTTCCTCGCTGAGTATACAGGGAACAGGCTTGCGGCTATCTTCGAATAACCGGGTTGAAAATAACGTGATCGCCAATATAGATTTCGAAGGTGTGCTGATATCATCTGGCAGCCTCAACAGGTTAAGAGGGAATATTTTTTTCAACAACAACACCTCACTTTTCATCAACTCCGGTGCACAGGGTGGTGTAACACCGCCACGCAATCTGGTGTTGACTGCCGACTCAACCCTTACCGGTGAAGCAGCACCCAATGCCTTCATTCAGATCTATGCTGACTCTACTAATACAAATGCCTCCCGTTTCCTGACTTCTTTCACAGCAGCCCCGGATGGTACCTTTTCCTACAAGCCCAACTATGCCAGTTTTGATCCGGGCTTTGACCACCTGCTGGTGTTACAGGACAGTGCCAGCAACACATCCGGCTTTGCGAGCACACGGTTGGTTTTCAACAGTCTGCACATCGTCACCAACACTAATGATGCAGGTCCGGGATCACTTAGAGAGGCTATCCTGAACGCAAACGGACGAACCGGTGCAGATACCATCCTTTTTGATGCTGCACTCGATGGCGATACCATCGTGCTAAATTCCGAATTAGATGCATTAACTGACGACAATACCATACTGACCACGGAAGGTAAAAATATCTGGCTGCAGGCAGGTACAGGCTTTTCGGATAATCTGATCGTATTAAGTGGCGACAATATTCAGTATGACGGACTAAATCTGGATGGAAATAATATAGCGGATGCCGGTATGCGTATTGATGGTTCATTCATTCAGGCGATAAACTTTCACTCCATCGATAACATCGGGCAGGGGGTTTTTCTGAATTCAACGGCTACGCGGGATACCATTCGTAATGCTACAATTTATGGAAATGGTTTCTACGGGGTATTGTTGCAGGGAAGGTATAATGCCCTTCTGGGAAGTAAAATCGGAACTGATGCGACAGGAGAGTTTGCCCGGGGAGGTCATCCGCAGTTCGGTGCAGTAGTGGTGCTTGACTCTTCAACCATTGGAGGATATGGCGCAGACCGCAATATTATTGCAGGCAACGACTCATCCGGCATTTACCTTGCCGGGGTGAATAATATTGTAATAAATAACTACATCGGCCTGAACATTAATGGTGAACCCCTGGGTAACGGTGGCAATGGTATACTGATGGATGATGAAAACACCACCACAAATGAGCTAAACCTTATCGGTGATGGAACAGCCGCTGGACGCAATGTGATCGCTGCCAATGTGTTGGATGGTATCCGTATGTTAGGTTCATTAAGCAATACCATTAACGATAACCTCATCGGTGTAAACGAAAGTCTTCAGCCACGACCCAATGGTGGATCAGGTATCTCCCTTCAGGCATCCAGCGTCCCGACCGCCTCCCGTTTCAATGCCATTCAGAACAATGTCATCGCTTACAATACTGACGGTATTCTGATGCAGGATGCAGGAGTCCAGGAAAATGAGATTACCAATAATATCATTTACGGAAATACGAATGAGGGAATTCTTCTCTTTGCCGGCACACAGAATGATATTGCACCTCCTGTAATCAGCAGCCTGGATATCAGTGGATTTATCGAAGGCACTGCGCAGCCCAATAACACTGTTGTGTTATATGCAGACAGTACCAATCAGGGCCAACAGTTTCTGGCTTCGATAGTAGCAGACGGATCCGGCAACTGGTCAACGACACTAGATCTCGATACCGTAATCACGGGCCTTGATTCAATCACCGCCACGCAGAATGACGGCACTAATTATTCAGCTTTTTCCAATGCGGTTGGCATTCCTCGACCGGAGATTGATCTGTTTGTTTATTCAGGAAACAACAGGATCAACCTATACTGGGCCCCGGTAGACGGAATAACAGATTATGAGGTTATCTATGGAACAGATAGCACTTCCGGACTGACTTCAATTCCTGTAGCGGATACCACATTTTCGATATCAGGTCTTACCAATGATGTGCTTTATTTTACTGCTGTAGTAGCTGGAAGTGATACCTCTTCATTTCAAGGGGCCGTGCCAACTTTCGAAGCTGGCCGGTCGGCAGTTTTTGATGGTACAAATGAAATCATTGTACCCGATACCTCGCTTAACCTGACCCCGGAATTTACCATCGAAGCCTGGATAAAGCCTGAGAAAGACTTTCAAATCAATACTATTCTGACCAAAATAAAACCGGGTGGCGATCAGCCGGGTTTTGGATGGTACGTCAATACGTTTAATACCGGAGACCATAAACTCATTTTTGAAACGGAGAACTTTAATTATGTCGCCTCAACCGACAGTTTAATTGAAGATGGGGTATGGCAACATATTGCGATAATTTTTGATGGTACGCTGGTTAAAATGTATAAAAACGGAGCAGAGGTAGATTATTTCTCCTTTGATCTAAACCCACAGGATAGCCCCGATTCGTTGATTATCGGAGAATTTACTAATAATCCGGGCTTTGGATTTGAAGGAGAAATGGATGAAATCAGGTACTGGAGCAGGGCCTTATCTGTCAGTGAACTCAATTTCAAAAAGGATAAGCCAGTCGATAGTGAACAAGATAGATTACGAGCTATATGGCAATTCGATGAACCACCGGGCACAACTACTGCATATGCTCAGAAATTTGACTTCAATGGCTATTGGGATAACGATTCCTCCGCAATATCAGGTGCTATGCGGCCGTTGGTTGACACCCTTTTTGCTACAGGATTACAGGATACAGTGCGCATCGACTGGAGTTTTTTCAGTACTGATGTTGACTCCATCAGGATATTCAGAAATACTTCCTCCGTAATCGATACGGCTGTTCATGAATTAATCACTTTAGATTATGATCCTGCATCACCCTTCTATTTCGATACAGCAGTCGTATTTGGTGACACACTATGGTATCAGATTGCCGGAATAGATTCAGTTGGTCAAATAGGTGATCTCAGTTTAGCAGATTCAGCTGTTGTGGAGATTTTACCGGCACCTGATGCGGTATTCACTACAACATCTGACCAACAGGTAACTCTACATTGGAATGCCGTGGCTGACGCTTCAGGATATACCGTGCTTTACGGTACGGATACGACCAATCTTGGCAGTCTTACTTCCGAGGCAGCATCAGACACTACCTTCACTGTATCAGGTCTTACCAACAACACCCTCTATTATTTTGCAGTTGCTTCTGTAAATGGTGATACGACTTCATTTCGCGCTGCAGTGCCTGTACTGGAAGCAGGACGGGCATTATCTCTCAGCATTCCTTCCTATGCCCGGGTAGTCAACAACCCGGCATGGCAGTTTGAATTCAATGAGGACTTCACGGTAGAATTTTGGTTTCTAGCAAACCCCGTACAAAATTCAACTGAAACAGAAGTAGATTTAATTAGCGCATGGAATGGTTCTGGTGTATATTCTTATGTATTGCGAATGGAAAAAGCGACGGGGCAGCTTTATGGAGCCCGATTTGATGGCCCGAACTTCCCGAACGTAATAAACCCAACTGTCGTGAATGATTCACTTTGGCACCATGTAGCTTTTGTAAGAAGGTCAGGTACACTTTATCTTTATGTCGATGGAATTTCAGGCCCTCCAATAGTTGATAATACGGCCAATCCACTTACCAATTCAGCTGACCTTTTTATTTCCAGTCGTGCCGGTGGTTTACACTTCTTTGAAGGACAAATAGACGAAGTTCGAATCTGGAATTATGGTCGTACTGCATCTGAAATCCTGTCTGCAATAGATACCCCCATCAGATCATTTGACGATAGACTTGTACTTTATCTGCCTTTCAATACTTCCGATACCCTGATTGACTATAGTAAAACCCGTAATATTGGGTTCTATCAAAATGGCGCATCTACAGTAAACTCCAGGGCCATGCATCCTGCCGCAGTTACAAATTTAATTGCCGAACCGGGAGATAGCGAAATCAGCTTATCATGGTCACCCAATAGCGAGCAGGATTTTAATAATTATCAGATTGTGGCCAGCCTTAATGTTGACCTCAGCAGTCCGGTGTCAAATACAACCAACCTTGGCGCCACGGATACTACTGAAATCATTTCAGGCCTCACAAATAACCAGCTCTATTTTATAGGTGTTTGGGGCCTGGATAGTGCAGGACAGATAGGAGATACAGTGATTATTACCAGCGTGCCGGTTGTAGAAGCGGGGCGGGCGTTATCCTTTGATGGCGTGAGCTACCTGAAGGGCTCTTCTGTAGACACAGTCCTTGGTGGCAGTGAATGGACGTTTATGTTTTGGGCAAAGCGTAATAATACCAATACTCTGGATTTTGTGCTTGGACAAGGCATTCCATCTTTTATACAAGGCCTTCATTTAGGTTTCAGAGGAACGGACAACAAGCAATTGGGATTAGATTTTTTTAATAACCAGTTATTCTCAGATGTACTTGAAAATACGACTACATGGCATCATTATGCTGTATCGTATGGAAATGGAAATGTAGGGACCATTTATCAGGATGGAATTGAATTGGTGACATCAGGGCTTGCGGATTACAATTATACCGATACCATTTACATAGGCAGGCTGCCATGGGTGGATGGTGTGGATAATTTTGAAGGTCAGCTGGACGAAATTGCACTATTCCAGCGTGTATTGACACAGGAGGAGATTCAGGGATATATGGATAAGCCTATTCCGGTGAACGCAAGCGATCTGGCCTATCTTTGGCATGCTGATGAGCCGGTTGGTACCGGCATAACTTATGATGCTGGTATACGGAAGTACGACTTAGAGTGGTTTAATTCGCCTGTGGCAGAATTATCTGGAGCCATGGCGCCTGTTGTGGACACACTGATTGCCAGCACGGTTGCTGACTCGGTAATATTAAGCTGGAACTTCTTCAGCAATGATGTCGAATTTGTTAATATCTATCGCCACAACGATGTTGCAATAGATACTTCAGTACATCTGCTTATAACCATCGGGGCGACTGACACATTCTATGTTGACAATAGTATAGTAGCAGGAGATACACTATGGTATCAGATTGCCGGAATAGATTCAGTTGGTCAAATAGGTGATCTCAGTTTAGCAGATTCAGCTGTTGTGGAGATTTTACCGGCACCTGATGCGGTATTCACTACAACATCTGACCAACAGGTAACTCTACATTGGAATGCCGTGGCTGACGCTTCAGGATATACCGTGCTTTACGGTACGGATACGACCAATCTTGGCAGTCTTACTTCCGAGGCAGCATCAGACACTACCTTCACTGTATCAGGTCTTACCAACAACACCCTCTATTATTTTGCAGTTGCTTCTGTAAATGGTGATACGACTTCATTCAAAGGAGCAGTTCCGGTAGTAGAGGCTGGACGCAGCCTTTCCCTGGATGGAATAAATGATTATGGCGCTATTCTTAATGACGGCTCATGGTCCTTTGGTACAACTGACGAATTTACCGTCGAAGTTTGGGTACGGGTAGGTAATATCACCAACCTGGTAATCAACCAGAATGACATCATATCCACATGGTCGGATGGCTTAAGTCCATACCCCTTCGTCATTCGCTATAATAATGAGAACCACCCAAATCCAGGCACCGTTGATGTAAGCCAGTTTGATGGCACTACGCCATCACCTCTAACCTCTACAGATACGATAAATGATGGCCGGTGGCACCATATTGCATATACCAGACAGTCAGATAATAACTTCTACCTTTATATTGACGGGGTATTGCAGGGAAGCACACCAGATGTAGCGACCGGGCCACTTGTAAGTAACGATACTTTGTTTATAGGTAAAAGGCAAAATGAACTATCGGTCGCCACATTTGCCGGTGAAGTAGATGAATTACGCATCTGGAATTTCGCGAAAACTGACGCTGAAATTCAGTCCGGACTCAATGGAAAAGCAGTTCCTGATGATGCAGGTATCATTGGGCTATGGCATTTTGACGAACCGTCGGGAAACACAATTTCGTATGATGCCACCTCGAACAGCAATCATGCACTATTGTTTAATGGTACGGGAAGACAAACCTCCGGTGCTATGGCACCACTTGTTGAGATTTTTACCGCAACAACAGTTAATGATTCTGTTAGCCTCAGTTGGCGCTTCCTGAATACGGATGTTTCTTCTGTCAATATTTACCGTCATACCACGAATGCACTGGATACATCTGTTCATTTACTGACCAATATTGTTGCTGCTGATACTTTTTATATTGATGGTGATATAAACCCGGGTGATACACTTTGGTATCAGATTGCCGGAATAGATTCTGCTGGTAATATCGGTGATCTTAGCAGCGTTGATTCAGTAGTTATTCCGGAGCCTTATCTGCAATACTCCACCATTATTGAACCTCAAAACGCAGTATTTTCTGGAAATGTTGACGTTACGGCTGTTGAAACTACGCCGACTGGAGTAACCTTTGATGAAACTGGTACCAGGATGTATATTGTTGGTTTTGGTAATCGAAACATTGCTCAATACTCACTTTCCATACCATTTGATGTTACCTCGGTGACTCTTGAACATACGTTAGGTGTTTCCGGTTTGGAAACATTCCCCAGTGATATTTTCATAACCCCTGATGGACGACAGCTCTTTATTATTGGTGATCAGGGTGATGATGTGACAGAGTTCCTCCTCTCGACACCCTATGATATTTCAAGTGCCACAGCCAGTGGCACTACATTCAGTGTAGCCTCACAGGATACTTCGCCATTAGGAGTTACATTTGATCAATCAGGTCTGAGAATGTTTATGATCGGTAATATCAATGATGCTGTTTTTTCCTATTCCTTATCGGCACCTTACGCTATCAGTACTGCAGTGTATACCGGTCAGTCATATTCAGTATTTAGCTTAGAAAGTCAGGTGCAGGGGATTGCATTCAATGGGAATGGCAGTCGTATGTTTGTCACAGGAAGCTCACAGGATAGTGTAAGAATATATTCCTTATCAGACCCTTATAATATCACAACATCGGGCATTATAGGGTCCCAATCAGTCGCTGCACAAACATCAGGACCCTTTGGAATTAATTTCAGTGTTGATGGCACGAAAATGTTTATCGCAGGATCTGGCAATATCTTCCAATATGATCTGGGTAACGCTGCCTTTTCTGAATCAGCTGCAGATGATGGTTCGGTAAATGGCTCTTTGATCATAAATGCCTTTGGTACTTCATTTGCTAATGCAGGTACCACCCTTACCGAAGGAAGTCAGTACTCTGTTAACAATCTTCCATCCGGGCTTACGCCTTTGATCACGGTTTCCACTGATGGTACATCAGCTGTTCTCACATTTTCGGGAAATGCTACTTTACACGCGAATCCTCAGGATGTTGACAGCATAGAAATAAACTTCAATGACGCTGCATTTACTGCGTTTACCACCTCAGAGATTGAAAATGCCGTAAATGCCAATACCGGGCTCAAAATAGATTTTAACAGCGCTTTGGCCCCATCTGAGATCGTAACACTACCTTCAGACCAGTCAGTAGAGCTGAAATGGAATGCCATAACAAATGTATCTGACTATGTTGTACTTTATGGACTGGATAGCACAAACATTGGGGGACTTTCTACTCTGGCTGTAGTTGGTGATACCACCACTACTCTCAGCGGGTTAACGAATGAGGCATTATATTTCTTTGCCGTAGCATCAGCCAATGGTGACACCAGCACATTCAAAGGAGCTGTTCCTGTGATTGAGGCCGGAAAAGCTATACAGTTTGATGGAATTGACGATTTCAACACCACAAACGACAGCATTACCAACCTTGGGCAGCAGGACTTTTCCATTTCTGTATGGATCAATACAGCTTTGACCGACCGACCGATTTTATCAAAATCCGATGGTGATAATATCTGGGAACCCGGGGAAGTGGTGTATTATCTTATCGGGGGAAGGCCAAACTTCGAAAAGTTTGATTGCGGCAGAGCTACGGGAGAAATTGTCATTAACGATAACAAATGGCACCATGTGGTCTTCGCATATGATCATGATACACAGATCTCACAATTTTATGTTGACGGAACGGCTGTAACCACAACATCCAATTATACAGGATGCTCGGACAGCTCAGGAACGATACTCGATATCGCAAGAGGTGATTTCGCTGACGGTGGCAGGGTATGGGACGGTGCGATTGACGAGCTTTCTATCTGGCAAAAAACACTTTCTGCTCCGGAAGTTATAAACCTGCTGAGTAAACCTGCAGAAGCGGATGATAACAACCTGTTGGCAGTATATCATTTTGATGAACCCGAGGCGACACTCATTTCCTATGATGCTACAGGTAATAATTTTCATAGCATATGGAATGATACCGTGACGGTTATTGACTCGAGGGCTATGTTTCCATTTGCCCCGGATACATTAATTTCTCTGAGTGACAGCCTGGAGTTAAATATCGAGTGGTCGCAGATTTTAATTACAGACCTAAATGAATACCGTATTGTATATGATTCCACACAAGCACTTGATACACCAATAGGAGCACTTAGCACTACAACTATTGGAGACACGACCATTACCATTACAGGATTATCCAATGGAAAGCTGTATACCATAGGAGTTTTAGCAATAGATTCAGCCGGTCAGGTGAGTGACACCATTCGGGTTTTAGGTGTTCCTACCCCAAAACCCTATGATAATGTCTGGATCGGTCAGGTAGATGACGATTGGTTTAATGCCGGAAACTGGCTCAATAACTCAATACCTGTGGCCACAGATACCGTATGGATACCAAATATCGGGATACAACCGCTGATTACTTCCGTTGCAGTAGCAAAAATGGTCGATATCGATACCGATGCCGGGGCCTTGCTGGTCATCGATGCTGACAGTGGAGGTGAGTTACAGTTATCTCCTGATTGATCGCTATGAAAAGGAACCGTTCTAACCTGCCTCAAAACACCAGAGTCTATGGTATGTTTATCCTGGCTTTTACAACCATAGTTATAACAGGTTGGCTGGCCTATCCTGGACAGAAAAACACTTCTGAAATACAGGTTTCTGGTGATATTTCCCGTCAAAAAGGCCGGGTTCTCGAAATTGATTTCACAGAAATATTCACCTGGCCTGAAGCAAGGATTATTACAGAAAATGGAGATACCCTTGTTGCCCAACAGCCAGTCCACTGGCGGCAGCTTAGAGCCTCCGATTCTGTAGATGTGTATTTTAAAGCGGATACACTTGTAGCGGCCATCAACCCTGCAGGATATAAAACATCTAAAACGGAGGCCATGTCTTACATTTTTGTGTTAGGGTCTATTGCTTTCATAGCTTTTATCGTTAGTGCTATTTATCTCGTTGTAAAAAGGCCACATCTTTTCCCTATTCACCCAGGACTCTTGGTATTTAGCTCTATCGGCTTTCTGACTCTTGCTTTGGGAATAAATGACCTGGTGCGATATAAAATGGTCACTTCTCGAATGGAAAAGAATATCGTAGAGGGAACACTAACTGCTCAAAGTTATTCAGAATATTATATAAGACCTTCACAAAGGGAAAGGAGTTATTTCTCAGGTGTGAAGATCACGGATATGCAGGGTTCTGACCTTTACACGACTACCCCACGATATATACCATCAGATGAAAATGTCAGTTTTTATATTGACTCTGCATCTAATCAGGTTTTTCTGAAGGAAGATGTGCGTGAAAGTCTCCTGTTTGGCGTATTTGTGACATGTATAGGCTTATTGCTTTTTCTGCTGCCTCTAGTCCTTGAATTATTTCTGGGAAACAGCAGAAAATGATCTCCGGCATAGATTAAAGGGGATAGCATACCCAAAATGTTTACAAGTGATCTCAACTGCAGATTAATGAAAAATGCTTAATTTTAAATTTATACATACCCCTACCTATGAGAAAGACCATCCTTCTTCTTAGCTCCATCCTCATTAGCCAGCTTGTGCAGGCACAAAATGCATCGATCAGCATTGGCGAAAATAATCAGATAGCTGCGTTTGATTCTTCCTTTGTCATTGGGACGAGCAATCAGATAAATGGTAATTATTCCATTGTTTTAGGACGATATTTGAATAGCTCAGCGGATGCTGCTTTTGTCATGGGAAGTGGTATAAATAATGCAAGCCCATTGCTAAACAGTATAGACAACTCCCTGATGATTGGCTTTAACAGTGACACCCCTACCCTGACCGTAACAGGGGGTGATGGCAATTCAGGATCATATGGCCGAATTGGAATAGGGACCTCTGTCCCTTCATATTTACTGGATATCAAATCATCTAATCCGGATGGTGATCCTTTATTAAACCTTTCTAACAGCGATGAATCACAGCAACTATTATTATTTGCTGGTAGATCCAGTGATCCGAACCCTTTTATAGCAGTAAATGAAAATTCGCCTTTAAGATTTGCCGGTGTTGGCTCAGAATTTAAAGAATATATGCGGTTAACCCCTGATACGTTATTAGGTATAGGTACATTTCCATCTTACACCCTTGATGCCTACGGTGGAATTAGGTCTGGCAATAATGGTAAAGACGGACAATTCATTCTCTACTCAGAGCAAGGAGCTACAGACTACGAATATTTTATTGTTCCCAGCGCGGCAGCCACACAGGATGTAATTTTAACACTACCTTCCGATGATGGAAATGCCGGCGATCTGTTAGCTACAGATGGAAGCGGTCAATTATCCTGGTCCTCTCCTACCGGTTTTTCTGACGGTAATGCTATTAATATCAATGGCGGTGCTGTAAACCTTGGTGGGACATTAAATATTTCAAACACGCCTCTTCGGGGTACAGGAAATGCGATGATTGAAATTTCAAGCTCTGCCACTCCGCTGGATACTAAAGCCGGATTATTGCTAAGAATGTTTGATACCGGCGTCTCTGATCAATATGAGATAATTTCATTAAAAAATGATGCGACTGCCAATTCCGGCCAGTCTGACTTTGTGATGCGAAAGCTTTACAGCACCGCGGGAGGAAATCTCAGCTTCTTGAAATTTGATGACAACTCCAACTCTCTATGGCTAAATGCCGATAAAACAAATGCCAACCCGTTCGGCGATGTAGTAGTCCGTAATGGAAATTTTGGTGTAGGTGCCATTGATGCTGAATATCCTATTGATGCCCTGGGCGCTATTCGATCAGGGGGAGAGGGTGTGGACGGTCAATTAAGAGTTTATTCCGAGCAGGGAGCTACCGATTATGAATACGTCATTCTGCCAAGTGCAGCAGCTACTCAAAATGTCACCTTAACACTCCCTCCAAATGATGGGAACTCCGGTGATTTGTTGCAGACAAACGGTTCAGGTGTATTATCCTGGAGGGCTGTATTTACTCCCTGGGTCGATAATTATGCTGAAGACTTATTTAGCAGGCGATTAGTTACGTTGGGAGAAACCAGGCAATTTGTAGGATTAGGTCCAATAGCTGATTTCGGTGAGCAAGGCCAGGGTAAAATGCATATCATGAACTGGACAGATGACTGGGGCGTACCAGATCAAATATATCCTGCACTTGTGCTGGACAACGCTACTGAAGATACTCCTCAACCAGGATATGGAGTAGGGTTATTGTTTAAATCACCTGATGAAGCTCTCAATAGAGAGGAGTATGCCTCCATAAACATGGTTATACAAGAAGTGTCAGATGGGGCTGAACGTGGGGCTCTGCAATTCAACGTAAGACAGCTTGGCAGTGGCCTGGTTCCGGCTCTTGAGCTTAATTATGATCAAACTGCTAACTTTTATGGTGGAATAAATACCAATGGAAATCCGATTGTTAATAGTTCTTATTTAGAGGCTGCTACAGATATAAGACATGATGGGGATGCTGACACAAGAATTACTTTTGATACCGACCAAATGAGTCTTCTCGCCGGCAATAAGGCATTCCTAAGCATTCAAAATACGACTCAGGATATCATTAATATTGGCAATAATTCAGATACTGATACGGATATTACGCTTAACGGAGGCCAAGTTTTTGTAAGAGGTTCTGACGGCTATGTTGGAATAGGACGCAACAGCCCCATCGGATCAAGTATATTTGATGTCCAGTCGCCTACCAGTGGTGCGGGTCTTTATGGAGGCTCATACGTAAATACAGTAGGTACACAATCCAGGCCATTTTGGGGGTATGCAACAGCAGGAACTACCCGTGCCTGGACATATGTCGATGGAAATGATGCCTATAAATGGAAGCTTAATGTAGCCGGTTCAGACCGGGTAACAGTAGATGTAAACGGTAATATGGGTATTCGCACGACATCTCCTGATTACCCGTTACATGTAGTTTCAACCGGAGGTTCAAACTATGGAATATACTCGGATGTAACTATTTTCGGAACATCAACTATAGCTGCAGGAAGGTTTATTGCAGTTGAGACCAGTTCAAGCACCTGGGGTGCCTATGGCGTTTGGGGTACAGCCACAAATAATGGAGGTACCGGTATTGCCATTGGTGTATATGGAACTTCAAATGCCGGCTCATCTTCAGGAACAAGGTATGGAGTTTATGCTTCCGGAGACCTTGCCTATACCGGAGCCTTAATCCCGTTATCAGACAGGAAATTTAAAACGGATATTGCGACCATCAGAAACAGTCTGGGTCTAATCATGAGCCTGAATCCGCGAACTTATCATTTTAAAACCGATGAATTCCCTACCATGAACCTTTCACCGGGCATCCAATACGGATTGATCGCGCAGGAGGTAGAAGAGATAATACCTGATATTATTTCTGAAAACACGTATATCGGTAATCCGGATGACCCTAATGACGATGTTCATTACAAAGGCCTTGAATACACCAAGCTTATCCCGATTATTATTGGTGCTGTACAGGAACAGCAGGATATCATCCATACGCTGGAATCAAAAATCGATGAGCAGGAAAATGAAATTGAAAAGCTGAAAGCCCAGCTGGAGTTAACCAGCAATTCTCAATCTGAAATAGAGGCTCTAAAAGCAGAACTCGATGAAATCAGAAGTTTGATCCATGCAAGTTCCGGCAAGCAGTAACCCTGATCAAACCACTCTATAAGCTTTGATACATGAGCTTTTTGATCCCCTGCCGGTAAATGCCTTTAATATCAAAAAGCAATCCGTTATCAGATAAAATACCATTAAAATAGCCCTCATCCAGCTGAATATAGGGTTTATGGTTTACAGCAACGATTACAGCATCGTAACCTGAGCCGATTTCAGCTGCCAATTCGTAGCCATACTCCTTCAACACCTCATCCGGATCAGCAAAAGGATCTACAACATCGACGTTGATCATAAATTCCTTAAGCTCATTTACAATATCCACCACCTTTGAATTGCGAATATCTGTCACATTTTCCTTGAAGGTAGTTCCCATGATAAGTACTCTGGACTGTTTAAGCACCTTATCCATTTTGGTAAGGTGTTTCATCACACGTCGTGCTATTTCCTGACCCATGCTATCGTTGATAGTCCTTCCGGAAAGTATCACTTTAGCGTGATATCCCATTTCAGAGGCCTTGTGAGTCAGATAATATGGATCGACACCAATACAATGGCCTCCAACCAGACCGGGTGTAAATTTCAGGAAATTCCACTTCGTACCACTGGCTTCCAGGACCTCGTAGGTGTTGATTTTCATCTTATTGAAAATAAGTGAAAGCTCATTCATAAGCGCAATATTCACATCACGCTGAATGTTTTCGATGATTTTACTTGCTTCTGCTACCTTGATCGAGCTGGTAAGATGAATGCCGGCGGTGATCACCGAGCCATATAATTTATATAGCAGATCACGGGTATTATCTTCATTTGCACCTACGACCTTCACTATTTTGTCTACCGTGTGCAGCTTGTCGCCGGGATTGATCCGTTCAGGAGAATATCCCAAATGATAATCTTCCGGATAGTTAAGACCGGAAGCCTGGCTGAGCCATTTGGCACAATCTTCTTCTGTGCAGCCAGGGTAAACGGTGCTTTCAAATACTACCGTATCGCCTGGTTTGAGAATGCTGCCCACAGATGCACATGCCTTTTTTAACGGGGTCAGATCAGGGCTCTTGTGCTCATCAATCGGTGTAGGTACAGTGACAATGAACAGTTGTACTGATTTTAGATCCTGAATATCACTGCTAAACGCGATATGTTGTCCTTCAAACTCCTCCTTTTCGTGTTCCCCATTGGGATCAACCCCCTTTTTCAGTGAACTGATGCGGGATTCATTAATATCAAAACCAACCACATCAAATTTTTTCCCGAAAGCCAGGGCAAGCGGCAGTCCTACGTAACCCAAACCGATGATACCGACCGGCTTTTTTCGTTCTGTGATTTCATCAAATGTGATCATACTTTAAAATCTCTATATTTTTGACCTTGGTGCCAAATCTCGGCGATCATGTTTAAGAAGGATTCCATTTTGGATAATGGAATCATGTTAGGGCCATCCGAATAGGCATTGTCAGGTTCAGGGTGAGTTTCAATGAAAAAGCCATCAACACCCGCTGCAGCGGCAGCCCGGGCAAGGTATGGCGTATATTCCCGGTTTCCGCCTGATTTTCCGCCCAGTCCGCCCGGACGCTGAACACTGTGCGTGACGTCAAATATAACCGGAGCAAATGTACGCATAACGGGCAGCGACCGCATATCGACCACAAGGTTATGGTACCCAAAGCTGGTACCTCTTTCGGTAACAAATACCTTTTTATTACCCGTACCTCTGATCTTTTCACAGGCATAGCTGATATCTTCAGGTGCCATGAATTGTCCTTTTTTGACATTCACGGTTGCTCCGCTTTCACCGGCCTTTACCAGTAGGTCAGTCTGACGGCTCAAAAAGGCAGGTATCTGAAGCACATCCGCTACTTCTGCAACCTCATCCACCTGAATAGTTTCGTGTACATCTGTTACAACGGGAAGTTCAAAACTGTCTCGAATATGCTTTAATATCTGAAGACTGGTGTCAAAACCCAGGCTCCGGAATGAAGATACCGAGGTACGGTTGGCCTTGTCGAAGCTAGCCTTAAATATATACTGAAAACCCAGGGAGCTGGTCATTTCTTTCATCGTACCTGCCACATCCTCGCAAAGTGTTTTGCTTTCTACCACACACGGTCCTGAAAGAAGAACAGGTTTTTCTGAAGTAAAATGGATTTTTCCTATCTGAAATTCCCAATTCATATTAAATTCATACTTACATTTAAGGCTTAAACCGGCACAAACATATATGAAAATCCTAAGATTTTTAATTGTTCTCGCCATTACTTCGGCACTGATAATTTTTCTATCCAAAAAAACGGGTAACATCCCGCCATTAGGTAAATTTCTGGATCCCTTTCATGGGTTTTGGCAAAATATATCGCCTCAGGATCTTCCCGAAAACATGCTCTCCCTACCTCTGAACGAACCGGTCACCGTTCAGTTTGACGAGCATCTCATCCCCCATATCTATGCAAAAAATGATGTGGACCTGTATACCGCACAGGGGTATATAACGGCATTCTACAGGCTTTTTCAGCTGGAGGCACAAACCAGGGCCTCCAATGGTTCTCTCAGTGAAATGTTTGGCACTGACCTCGTAGACTATGACCAAAACCGAAGAAAACTCGGCCTTAATCAAGCTGCCAAAGAGGCGATGGAAGTTTACAGCAAATACCCGGAAGTAATGGCACAATTAAACGCTTACAGCAATGGTGTCAACGCGCACATCAGTCAGCTGCGCTATAAAAACCTGCCGGTGGAGTTTAAGCTGCTTGATTTTGCGCCTACCCGCTGGAATCCTGAAAAAACAGCAAATCTTCTGGTCTATATGTCCTACAACCTGTCTGGCTATGATGAGGATATGGAGTATACCAATGCCCTGCAGCTTTTTGGGAGATCGTTATTTGATTCGCTTTACGCACTGGACCACGAACAGAAATATACTGTAATGCAGGAGCAACTCGAGTGGCCGTTTGAGCCAATATCAGCACCCGAAAAACCGGAAAACTATTTTATTCCAATCCTGGATTCTCTGACCACGGAACGGCCAAACCCTGAAAACGGAAGCAATAATTTTGCCATTTCAGGGGCAAAATCAAGTTCCGGATACCCGATACTGGCAAATGATCCTCATTTAGGTTTAAACCTTCCATCGATCTGGATGATTATGCATCTGAGTGCCCCTGGCACTAATGCTATGGGAGCTACCCTGCCCGGAGCACTAGGGGTTATATCAGGTTTTAATAACGAAATAGCATGGGGTATGACTAATGCCACCAGGGATGTAAAAGATTGGTATAGCATTGAGTTAAATGAGGATATGACTTCCTATAAATACGATGGGAGCTGGATGCCTTTGCAACCAAAAGAAGAGGTAATTCGGGTAAGGGGAGGAAAAGATATCGTCGATACAGTGTATTACACGCATCATGGCCCCGTGGTATTTGCTGCAGGAGAAAAAGGCCATGGTAGGGCGCTGGCAGTGCAGTGGGCTGGCGCACAACCTTATCTGGAGCAGAAGGCCATTCTGGAAATTAACAAATCCGCCAACTTCGGGGAGTTTCAGAAATCATTATCGTATTATAATACGCCTTCACAAAATTTCATCTTCGCCTCAAGAGAAG
>CAZEQJ010000030.1:0-37283 GCA_964514385.1 uncultured Cytophagales bacterium | reverse complement strand
ACTAATGGAAACATCACAATGAACGGTTACCTTGTAAAAGACCAAGGTGTTGAAGGTAAGCGACCTGGAGTGTTGGTAGTGCATGAATGGTGGGGACATAATGAACACTCCCGCATAAAAGCAGAGGAGCTGGCAAAGCTGGGATACACGGCGTTAGCGGTGGATATGTACGGTGACGGTAAAACAGCGGATCATCCGCAGGATGCACAGGCATTTGCCATGCAGGTCAACCAAAATATGGACGAAGCTCGATCCCGATTTATGGCTGCTCTGAAGGCTCTGAAAGAGGATGAGTCTGTTGATACTACCAAAATTGGAGCTATCGGGTTCTGTTTTGGTGGTGGTATTGTGCTTCAGATGGCAAGTATGGGTGCCGATCTTGATGCTGTAGCGTCATTTCACGGTACTTTAAATATTCAGACGCTGCCAACAGCTGATCAGCTTAAGGCAAATATCCTGGTTGCAAACGGAGCTGAGGACCCTTTTGTTACTCAGGAGCAAATCGATGCATTTAACAATGCTATGGCGGCTATTGAGGGTGTAGACTATACATTTCTGAACCTGGAAGGAGCTGTACATGCATTCACAAACCCCGGTGCAGATTTGCTCGGTTCTAAGTTCGAACTCCCGCTTGCCTATAACAAAGAGGCGGATGAGCAATCCTGGGAAGCCATGAAGAATCTTTTTGAAGCAAGCTTTTAAAAAAATAGCGGCCTCGTGCCGCTTTTTTTAAATATCTATCCTGTCACCAGTAGCGGAAGGCGATGAAAAAACCAATAGATTACTTTTTTCATCTGCAATATTTACAGCTGTATGTTTTTTGCCTTTGGCTATATGTATGGTTTCGCCCTTTCCTATCGTAACCTCCTCTCCATCAACGGCGAATTTCACACGTCCTGACTTGCAATAGAATGTCTGGTTTGCATGCTCATGATAATGCAGCGGCTCGACAGCGTCCAGTTCAAATACTACTTCAACAACTGAACCATATGGGTAGTCATGCAGCTTCCATGCTTCGATTCCCTCCGCCATCATAAATGAGGTGACTGTATCTCTGGATGTTATCATACCAGCTCCATTTTAGGCATATTGCGTTTAAATTTTATCGTAAACTCAGCACCATGTCCTTCGCTTGATTTTAATGAGATGTCCAGGTTTAGTCGTTCGGTCAGCGTTTTGATGATTGACAGCCCCAGACCAGTACTTTCTTCCCCTGCTGTTGGTTTAGCACTGAGTTTCCTGAATTTTTTAAAGATTTCCTTTTTGTCGTTTTCCGTAAAGCCGGGACCTTCGTCCTTGATTTTCACAAAGGGCACTCCTGCAGACTTCCCGGTAGTGATATAAATCGACTTTCCTTTTGGTGAGAACTTAATAGCATTGCTGATCAGGTTATCGAAAATCCGGGAGAGATAATCTTCATTTGAGTAGGCCCGGATATTATCATGGAGGTCAAGAAAAATGGTGATATCCTTTTCTTCTGACACCTGCTTATACTGGTTGACCATCGACTCGAGCACGTGGTTTACCTCTACAATTTCCTTTTTGATTTCCTTAGACTGCTCATAGCTGCTGATATCAATGATATCTGTAATCAGCCGAAAACTTTGACTGATCACCCCTTCTGCCATTTGAATATACTCTTTCTGTTCTTTCGAAAGCTTACCTGTCAACTCTACCAAATGTAAAAAGCCCCTTATTTTATTGAACGGCGCTTTCAGGTCGTGTGCAACGATACCAGCCATAGCTTCCTGTTCTTTCAAAGTATCATATAGTTGTGCATTTACCCTGGATAGGTTGGCGTTCATTTTTTTAAGCCTTACGCGACTTATATAAAAAAGAAACAGACCGCACATGGTAACAAAAAAAATCAGGAAGGTTGAAATCAAAGCAGACCGCTGGCGGAGCTTTTCCTGCTTTAATTCTTCTTCTTTACGTATTTCAAAGAGCTGATCATTCTGATCCATCTGATTTTGCAGCTCCAATGCCTCAATTTTGGTTTTTACCTCCTCATCATACAATTGCTCTTTATATTCGATATAATTGCGCTGAAATTCATTTGCTTTTTCGAGGTCACCTACTGCAAAATAGAGGTTAGAAAGACGTGAGGTGAAGTCAGTAAGGCGTGATAGTTGATTATCTGCTTTTGCTGCTTCATAGCCTTTTAGATAATGGTCGATCGCTCTATATGCTTCTCCTTTAAACTGGTAAATATCTCCCAACATCAGAAGTACCTCACCTACATCTATGTTATCAGAGGCGATAAGTGCTTTATCCAGGTAAATGATGGCTGAATCGATTTGTTGCTCTCTGAAAAAGGTTTGTCCCTTTACAATGTAAAGCCGGCCTTTTAGTTCAGGGATTAAATTATCACTGATTTCATCTGCTTTATATAAATACTGGTCGGCAAGTTTGGTGTTAAGATTTTCATCGGAGGTAAAAAATCGGATCAATTCTATATAGGAGCGGGCTATCAGATTGACATCCCCGATACTGGTGGCGATATCAACTGCATTACGCAACGCTTTTTCTGCATTCTGTCCATCGCCTGATTTATTAAAGGATAGTCCTTTCAGAAGTGTGACCTCAAATAAGATGCTATCTTCAACTACGGGTAATTTCTGAGCCTTTACCAGGTCGCTGATAGCATTTTTATACAACCCTGAGGCATATAATTTTTTGCTCATATCCAGCAATTCTACGGCATCACCATTATCCTGGGATACTACCGGTGAGGCAAGTGATAGAATGAATATTGCTGTGATAATCTGCTTCAATGGTTACATAATATTTGTAAAAACTGCCTGGACGTCATCATCATCTTCGAGATGATCAATCAGTTTTTCCACATCTTCCATTTGTGATTCATCAAGTTCGACAGGCGCATTCGAGATCCGCTTTAATGAAGCTTTCTGGACCTCAATTCCAAGCTTCTCAAGGGCTGAGGACAAAGAACCAAAGTCTTTATAGTCACCATAAACCACTATCACGTCTTCTTCTTCCTCAATTTCCTCCATACCTGCATCGATCAGTTCAAGTTCAAGACTCTCCATATCCAGTCCTGCGGATTTATTGATTTCAAATACTGCCTTACGGTCAAACATGAAGTCGAAGGAGCCATTTGGCACCATTCCCTGGCCATATTTACTGAAATACATCTTTACGTTGGCCACCGTACGTGTATTGTTGTCTGTGGCGCACTCTACAACTACTGCTACGCCATGCTCGCCTTTACCTTCAAAGGTTACCTCTACGATCTGATCAGCGCCTTTGCCTGCTGCTCTTTTAATTGCCGCCTCAATATTATCTTTGGGCATATTCTGAGCTTTGGCATTCTGTATGGCTGTCCGCAGCTTCGGGTTCATTTCAGGGTCAGTGCCCCCCTCTTTTGCCGTTACTGTGATCGATTTGGCCAATTTTGGAAACAGTTTAGACATTTTATCCCAACGTGCTTCCTTAGCTGCTCTTCGATACTCAAATGCTCTTCCCATAATTTCCTCTAAATCTATTAAATATTATAATATATCACACCTGGAAATGATCCCGAAGATAGTCAGTAAAAAAAATGTGGCAAAAAAAAACCCTGCAAAAGCAGGGTTTAATGATAGGAAATGTGAATTCTATTATTTGCTGAATACCAGCGTGTATGATCCTGAAAGATCTAAAGTTCTGGTTACTTCTGTACCTGTAGGTACATCAAAAGACAGCGTCAGGTTGTTATTGCTAATGCTTGCAGAGGCTGATCCGAAGACTGCGCCTGAAATAGCAACACTTCCGTTAGAAGGACTGGTAGCTGATAGCGTGTAGGTCAATCCCTGATTTGGCCATACTTCTACTGCAGGAGAACCACTGGCAGTCACTGTACCGCTGTTAAAATTAACTGTAAAATCATCCCAGTCAGCGTTTGTTGTAGCTGATGAAGCTGGTACCTGTGCTGAGCTAAGTGTCCATTCGCCTGCTATGGCTTCAGCAAAAAGCTCCTCGTTGGTTGGCTCATTTTCCTCTCCATTGCCACAAGAGGCCATAAAAAGCGAAAACAAACCTGCGATAAATAAAATACTGATCCTTTTCATGTGAGTTTAATTTGAAAGTTTAGTAATATAACATCTAATATAGTACATTATTGTGTGAAACATGAATTTTTTCACTAAAGAAATCCTTTAATCCACCAATTTTTCAATCTGTTTCGCTACTTCATCGGCTTCTGCCATTAACTGATCCGATGCTTTTCTGTCTGAATGAGACAGCTTATGCGCCTTTTCGAGCAGTTGCTTATACTTTTTCTGTAATTTTGACTTTTTTGATCCGAATATTCCCATAATGTGCTTATAACCGGAGCTACAGGTTATTTGTTTTCGGTAAGTTCAGGGTAATCCACTGGCATATGGGTTTCAGGCACGTTACCAAGTGCTTGTTTTCCTCTTAGTTTACCTACCGGAAATGCGTTCAACCCTGATGCAGGATAGGGTTGGTTGAAGAATTTTTCTATATCACTAAAATCGCTGAACAACCATTCCTCAGCCCTATCGTCAGGTACGATTACCGGCATGCGGGGACCGTCCAGTTTGGGGTTATTATGTATACCAGCTAACAGATCATTACCGTATGTAGTAACGATCGAAACTGTTTTGCGGGATAATTCCTCTTCTTTACTTTCCCATTTTGAGGTGATGGCTCCCAAAAGGAAGGGTTGCTGATTCTGGCGCGTAATAAAAAAGGGATAAGTTTTCCCCTGACGATGGTGGTGCTCAAAAAAACCGTCGACCATGATCAGGCCGCGGCTATTGATATACGAGCGGAAAGAAGGCTTTGATTTTAAAGTATCCAATCGTGCATTTAGGGTTTTGTTTGATATCTGAACAGCCTGCGATGCATTTTTAACCCAAAATGGAATCAGTCCCCAGTTAAGTAAATCAATTTGATGCGGAGCATGACCTGAAAGGACAGGTAATGCAGGGTGGCTAAAACCAGTTGCATGATAGATTCCAGGGGAATGTTTAAACACCAAATCGACCTGTGCCGGATCCAGGTTATACCTTCTTACGTATACCTCCTGTTTTTTGGTAAGGTAGGAAACATCGTAACACATCAGATAAAATAATTTATTACCCCGTGCTGAAATTTAGTATGCGTAAGCCATTTCTGCGATTCAAAAATATAATATCCTGCAGCCGCTGCTAAAGAACCGATAATTGCTCCCGTGGCCACATCAATCATAAAATGTTGTAGCAGATAAATCCTTGATAATCCGGCAAAAAATGCTGCAACTACAAGAATCGAGCGGATATATTCATTACGTATTACCATCATCATTAATACGGTTGCGGCAAAGGCTGTAGTGGTATGTCCACTGGGAAAGCTGTGCCAATGGTGAATATCGACACCGGCAACTTTATGCAATGCGTTCCATGTTTCCTGATCAAAAAAGGATGCAGGCCGCGCCTTTTCCGAAAAAATCCATCTTTTCATGAGTTGAACGGGAATGAATTGAATGGCCGAAATGAACATCAGCATTACAGCATTGCGAAAGCTGGTCAGCAGGAAAAGTATAAACAATACCAACAAAATATAGCCATCACCATAATAGGTGGCATACCGGAAAAATGAATCCAAAACAGGATGATGAAAACCATTTAACTTCAGCACTATTTGGCCCTGTGGTACGGCCAATGCTACAACCGCCATCAGCAATAACAATACGAATAGCAATAAAAACGAAGGTTGGATATGTTTAAATCTGTTCAAGTGCTTGTTCTATATCTTCGATAATATCATCTATATGCTCCAATCCTACCGAGACGCGAACCAGGCCATCCGAAATTCCTACTGCTTCACGTTCTTCCTGAGATAGTTTGGAGTGTGTCGTAGAGGCAGGATGTGTAGCAATCGTCCGGGTATCTCCCAGGTTAGCCGTAAAGGAGATCATGTTTAAGGCATCCAGAAAGCGCTTACCTGCTGCCATTCCGCTGAGTTCGAAAGTAACCAGACCTCCACCCTTTTTCATTTGCTTTTTCGCCGTTTCATACTGTGGATGTGATGGTAAAAAGGGATATTTCACCTTAGCGATGTTCTTTTTCGTTTCCAGGTGTTGAGCAAGGGACAAAGCATTTTCACAATGGCGATCCATGCGTACATGCAGCGTCTCAAGACTTTTCGATAGCAGCCAACCATTGAAAGGGGACAATGCAGGGCCTGTATGACGAACCATAAATTCTACTTTTTCCATCAGCTCACTGCTACCCAGAACTGCTCCCCCCAGTACTCTGCCCTGACCGTCAATGAATTTAGTAGCTGAATGGGTAATCACATCCGCGCCAAACCGTGCAGGTTGCTGCAGATATGGCGTAGCAAAACAATTGTCCACTACAAAAAGAAGTCGGTGTGCCTTACAAAACTTCCCGGCCCACTCCAGGTCCACAATATCAAGTCCCGGATTTGAAGGGGTTTCCAGGAAAAGCAGCCGTGTATTTTTCCTGATATGCTTTTCCCATCCAGCAAGGTCGTTGATATCTACATAGGTATATTCAATATTCCAGCGGGGAAAGAGCTGGGTGATGATCTGATGGGTGGATCCGAAAACAGAGCGGCATGCAATAACATGATCACCACTCCGAAGGAATGAAATCATGCTCAGGTACATGGCAGCCATGCCGGAGGATGTGGCAAATCCCGTATCTGTACCCTCCATATCGGCGAGCTTTGATATAAACTCCGTATTATTTGGGTTTGAATAGCGTGAATAAATATTGCCTTCTGCCTCATTGGCAAATAAAGCCCTGGCATGCTCTGCATCATCAAAAACAAAGCTTGAAGTCATATATAATGGTGTGCTGTGCTCTCGCTGGTTGCTTTTTTGGGTTTGGGTTCGTATAGCCCGTGTTTCGAAATGCCAGTCTTTTGCCATTAATTTGAGTTTAATTTCGGAAAGCAAATATCCATATTCACGTTTATTTTATCAATCCTTATTTCAGTTGCAATAGCCTGGTGGGGAAAAAAGAGGGGGTTCGATTTTTACGATATGCTTTTCCTCGGCATTGTCATTTTCCCGCTGATACCGATGCTGATTATTCTGTTCCGAAAATAACCACTATTCCAGGCCGATAACCTTAAACTCCACTCTTCTGTTCGCAGCTCTGCCTTCTTCAGTTTCATTGGATGTTACGGGTTGATTTTCCCCATACCCCTTTGCTGAAATCCTGGTCTTGTCAATGCCATTATCGATGAGGTAAGTGCGAACGGCTTCAGCCCTTCCCTGGCTAAGTTGCTGGTTATAACTTTCGCTACCCTGGCTGTCGGTATGTCCACCGATTTCTACCTGTATGCCCGGATTGTCATTTAAAAACTCGATGAGCCTGTCCAATTCTGAAAATGAAGACTTTTGCAATGTAGTCCTGTCAAAATCGAAAAATATATTGTTGATCTTTACGGTGGTACCCATTTCAATGGGGATCAGTGGTATTACCATAGAAAAATCATTTTCCTGACCCTGAGCAGATATAACGGTATCAAAACGGACATAGCCCTGCTCGAGTATAGAAATAGCCAAATCTTCCTCTCCTATCCACTGGTAGGTAAATACCCCGTTTATGGCTTTTATATTTTCGTTGTCCACTGTAGCGGTTGCATTAACTGGCCCGGCAGTTTTCTTATTGATGATACTGGCGGTAAGAGCCACTGAACGCTGTTCAGGTATCATTTCGATATCATACAACAGTGTGGTGTCCGAGAAGATGTCTTGTGTGGATATGTTCACAGAAGCTGAAAGAAAACCAAGGCTGGATGCAGAAATCACATAAGATTGCTGATTTTTCACTTTGACTGAATAATATCCCTGATCATCCAGTGCAGGTACAAGAGAAGGGTCGTTTAATGTCAGTGAAGCCCGAACCGCCTCTCGCGTTTGCTGATGAATGACATATCCCGCTACGGTAATAACAGGATCTTTTTCAGAAAGTCCGAGTATATCCAATGTGCCACCATCAGCAGAGGTATAAGTGCGTGTTGTAAATGCATTTCCATTGGCATCGATACTGAAGTAGGCATCGAAATCCGGAGTGGAAACAGGCGGCCCCGCATTTTCCGGCTCTGACCAGTTGAGCCATGTATCGTCCAGGCGCTCTGTAACATAAATATCCATACTTCCATAGCCTCCGTCACGGTTACTTGCAAAATACATGGTGCGATTGTCCGGGTGCAGGTACATGCCAAACTCATCCCTGTAGGTACTTATTGGTTCTTTGAGCATCACAGGTTTCCCAAACTTGTTATCTGAAATCTTTTTACTTACGTAGATATCGCTGTATTGTCCGTTGGGGCGTTCTGTAAAATACAGCAGGAGCACTTGCCCGTCATACGAAAGAAATCCGCCGCTAAACATACCCCGTTCCATTTCTTCATATCCTTCCACCTCCAGCTCCTCGAGTTCACTCCATTCATTACCTACACGTCTGACGAGACAAAATCCTTTTTTATTTTTCCTGCTGCCTCCACGTAGCAGCAATGTGTTACCATCGGTGGAAACGCTCATGACCTGGTTAAACTGGTGGATGTTGAATGGCTTGTCCATATGTTGGGCCTTTGTCCAGTTACCATCCTCTCCCCTGGTAGAAAACCAGATATCCTGACTGTTGTCAGTACCAAAGTTGTTTTCAGGGTGATTGGCTACAAAGAAGTAAAGCGTGTTACCGTCCGGTGTGATAATGGGTGCTGATTCATCATAAGGTGTGTTGATATTTTTGCCCAGATCGACCATTTCGAATCGTTTACTGTCGATGGTCTGAGCAAATGCAAAAATGCAGGAAAGCAGAAGTATAGATGTCGTCTTGAGATACATAGTTTGTTGGCTTGTGATTGTTAAAATTGCAAAAAATCAGTTGTTTAACAAAAGCTAGCATTCCGGAACCTTCACGGATACATTCACAGCCAGCCCTCCTTTTGAGGTTTCCTTGTATTTTGATTTCATGTCTTTTGCTGTATCCCACATCGTCTGTATCACACCATCCAGACTGACTTTAGCATCTTTTGGGTCACTATCCAATGCAATCTGAGCAGCCGTAATAGCTTTGATGGCTCCCATGGAGTTTCTTTCAATACAAGGCACCTGCACAAGGCCGGCGATAGGGTCACAGGTCAATCCAAGGTGATGTTCCATCGCTATTTCCGCTGCCATTAATACCTGACCGATGCTACCTCCCATTCCTTCTGCAAGAGCTGCTGCTGACATAGCAGAGGAAACACCGATTTCGGCCTGACAGCCTCCCATGGCTGCGCTAATTGTAGCATGTCTTTTGAACAACGACCCAATTTCACTGGCGGTGAGCAAGAATTTTTTGGTCTTTTCCCAGTCGAAGCCCTTCAGATAAAAACAGTTATAATACATCAGCACTGCAGGAATCACACCTGACGCACCGTTTGTGGGTGCTGTAACAATTCTGCCGAACGACGCATTTTCTTCATTAACAGCGAGGGCAAAGCACCCTATCCACTTCAACATTTTCTCAAAGTTGGGCTTTTCCTTTGCCAGCGCCATAAGCATTTCTTCAGGGGTATTATAACTGATAGTGCCCATCAGTTTGTGGAACATTTCGGACGCCCTTCGCTTCACTGAAAGCCCGCCAGGCAGTACACCCCCGGTATGGATTCCATTAAAAACGGATATGACCATGGTATCCCAGATCAGCCGAAGCCTTGCCTCCAGATATTCTTCATCATGCCATGCTAACTCATTTTGGTATACCAGTGATGAGATTGATAGGCCGAGATTTTCGCAGGTTTGAAGCAGGTTTTCCGCAGTATGACAATAGGCATCAGGCATTTCTCTCAGCTCTGCGGTTTCTCCTTCTTTCACTATAAAACCACCTCCGATGGAATAGTAGGTCTGGCTGATGACTTCTGTATCACGCAGATAACCCCTGAAAACCATGCCATTGGTATGAAATGGCAGTTTTTTTCCTCTGAAAAGCTTTATATCCTTTTCAGGATGTAATAATATCTCCCTTCCACCTGACTGAAGTGATATGGATTGCTGCTCTGCTTCCTTTACCAGCTGAAGGTCTACCGTCTCAGGGTCATGATCCATTAATCCCATAATGATGGCCGTAATTGTGCCGTGTCCTTTTCCGGTTAAGGCCAATGAGCCATATAGTTCTACCTTTATCTGGTCAATATCACAATCAATGCTCCGGATAAATCTCCTGGCTGCTCTCCACGGTCCCAGGGTATGTGAGCTTGATGGCCCTACGCCTACCTTAAACATGTCGAGAACGCTGATTGCTTCCATATTGAAGATTCTAATTCAGTACTACAACACTATTTTTCTCCAAAAATGCCTTCCTGACCCCTGCGAATATAAACTGAATACAAACAATCATGACAAGGTGACCAAGATCGTTGTGGTTGAACCAAACACTTAATGAAATCTTTAGGCCATAAATGATGGCTGCCAAAACGATAAATGCACCTCCTATAGCAATCATTTTATTGGCTTGCTGTCCACCATTTCGAGCAAAAATAAAGATGTGGATCGGCATCACGATAGCCACAAGACCGATTACAGATTGTAGTCCGACAAAATAAAATGGATACACTGAAGTCTCTACAATGCCGGTTGATGTAAGGATCACCAGGGCAAGGAAAAAGATGAGCAGCAGGGTATTAACGTTGAGCAACCATCGGTGCTTTCGGGTCGAAACATATTCACGTAACATATGTATGGCAGAGCGTTCGATACAAAATATGCCTACCAGGCTAAATATCCAGCCCGGTAGCCGCCAGTATAATGACAAAGAATAGTTGAATGCATGGCCGGCTATGCCACTCACGCCGGTAGCAAGTGCTATAAAGAGGAAAAAATACCGGGCATAAAACAATGCTGTTGATTCATTATCCAGTCTTGATAACATAATATAAGCCCGAAAAGCCACAAATGTCACCAATAGATCGGTGACCATATTCATTGGTTCCCCAACTGTAATGCCAAACAGGTTGATTGTAGTTTCCATTAAATAAAAAATGTCGGCCTTAGAGGCCTGTCAGTTTGCGAATCTTATGATATATCATGGTATTTTCATAAATACCTGAAAACTCCTCTGCCCCAGGCCCATAAGCAAATACATTAATCATGATCGGCGTATGATATCCGGTAGTAAAGGATGTCTGCAGTGAATCCATTGTACCCCCAACTATAGAAAATCCACCCGTCTCGTGGTCAGCTGTAATCACCACAAGCGTTTCGCCATCCTTTTCAGCATAGTCAAGCACTCTGCCGACAGCGTCGTCGAAATCAATCATTTCGCTGATAATATATTCCGCATCATTGGCATGACCTCCCCAATCGATTTGCGAACCTTCAATCATCAGGAAAAAGCCTGCTTCATTATCTAGTTTTTTGATAATGGCATTTGTAGCTTCCGGAAGAAAATCACCACGGCCGTCAATCACTCTGGGCATGCCGTCGGGAGCACCAAGGTGACCCGCATATTCTCCATTTGTATTCAGGAAATTGTCAAATACGGTATCTATTTTCATCCCGGCTGAAAGCAGGTTTTCTGCCAATGGATAATCATCATTACGGTCAAAGAAAAACTGGGAGCCCCCTCCTATGAAATAATTAACCGTCTTCTCTTCCATAAATTTTGCGATATCAAAGGCCTGAGAACGGCCCGGCACATGGGCATAAAAACTTGCCGGTGTGGCATGGGTAATAGAAGATGTGGATACCAACCCGGTACGATAACCGTTTTCATGCATCTCTTCAAGTATGGTTTTATGGCTCACGGTATCCTGATCTACGCCAATGGCGCCATTGTATGTTTTTTTACCGATGGAAAAGGCGGTAGCACCGGCAGCAGAATCTGTAATAAGAGCATCGGAAGAGTTGGTTTTGATCAGACCGGTGTGGGTGCATCGTTCAAGGTGAAGCCTGTTGCCGTTAGCATACATGCCGGCTGTAATCTGGGTAATGCCCATACCATCTCCCACCATCAGTATTACGTTTTTTGGCTGCTTAATATCTGAGGTGCCGGCAGTTTCGACTGGTGCATTACAGGATACCGCTACAATCAAACTTACGATAAAAATGAGTGTTCTCATCTGTTGCTCTGCTGAAATTCTTTTAATCCATTATCTAAAAACTCTACAAAGTTACCAACATTCAGATCATATGCTTTAGGGTTTTGCAATAATTCTTCATTATTATCCAGCAACACGTAGAAAGGCTGGGCATTATTTTCGTATATCCGAATCTGAAAGTCGGCATTTTGCTTCCCTATGGATTTTTTCACCTTGTTGTCATATGCTGATGTATACCATTCTTCTTCAGGCAGTACTGTTTTATCGTCCACATACAGGGCGACCACAACATAATCTTCCTTGAGCCTTCTGAGCACCTCAGGATCAGACCATACCCGTGCCTCCATTTCACGGCAGTTGACACAACCGTGCCCTGTAAAATCAATAAATAATGGCTTGTTCAACTCCCGGGCGCAAGCCAGTGCTTCATCATAATCAAAATACCCCTTGATACCGTAGGGAATTTCGAAAAGCTCATTGAATCGGGGATCAACGTCACATACCGCCTGGTTTTCATTTGGCATGGCAGCTGCATTTCCGGTCAGTATAAAATCCTGTGTTGTAATAGGTGGCAGGTACCCGGAAAGGCCTTTCAGCGGGCTGCCAAAGAGCCCTGGTATCAGGTAGAGGCTAAAACTAAAGGCAACTATCGCAAACATCAGTCGCATAACGGGTAGTTTTTCGACTTTACTATCGCCGGGCATCTGGATTTTACCCAGCAGATACAAGCCTAGTAAAGTAAAAATCACGATCCATATTGTCAGAAATATTTCCCTGTCCAGCAGGCGCCAGTGGTATACCTGATCGGCAATGCTCAAAAACTTCAATGCCAGCGCCAGCTCAAGGAAACCCAGTACAACTTTGACGGAGTTGAGCCATCCACCAGATTTAGGCAGTGACTTTAATGTTTCGGGAAATATAGCAAATAAGGTAAAGGGTACAGCAAAGGCTATTGAAAACCCCAGCATCCCGATGACTGGTTTTAAAAACTCTCCACGGGCAGACTCTACCAGAATACTTCCGACAAGCGGGCCGGTGCAACTAAAAGATACCAATACCAACGTGATTGCCATAAACACCACACCGTAATAACCTCCCTTGTCCGCCTGCCTGTCGGTGCTGTTTACAAGCCATGATGGCAGGTTGATTTCAAAAAGACCGAGAAATGAAAGGGCAAAAAACAAGAATATTAGAAAAAACAGAATATTGGGTACCCAATGTGTAGCCAGCCAGTTGGCAAATTCAGGTCCGATCAATACCGCTACCAGTGTGCCTGAAAGTGTGTATACGCCTATGATACTCAGGCCATATACTATTGCTTTTGAAATCGCCTTGGTTCGGCTGCCGCCATCATTGGTAAAAAATGTAACCGTCAGGGGTATCATCGGAAATACACATGGTGTCAGTAATGCGGCCAGACCGGCCAGAAAAGCCACAATAAAAAAGCCAAATAAGGATCGCTCCTTTTCCTCATCTGTTGAAAGAGCATATTTTTTAGGCTGTGCCGGATTGGTATCCGATCCTGCAGAGACTGAATCTACAGACTGTGTGGCTGTAGTATCTTCAATTACGGGCTCACTATCCGCAGCTGAAGCATCCTGTTCCCTTCTGTTTTCTGCTTTTGGCTTGGGGGTATTGCTTGAAGTCTGTGCGGAAGTCCTGGCAACTGGGGTCAGGCTGACAGAAAATTCATCACCGCTGGGTATGCACTGTCCGGTAACATCGCTGCAGACCTGATATGCATACTCTCCTGAAAGCTCAGTTATCGCTTGTGTCAGTACCAGTTGCTGTACGAAAACTCCTTTCTTCTTGAAGTAAGTGACTTCACCTCCCCAGATTTCATCGTATTTTTTTTGAGGATTTACGGCTACCGGCTCCCCGATCAGCAGCAGGCCTTCCTGCTCATTGAAGATTATTTCAGTGAGCATGGGACCAAGATCAGGATCAAAATCATTTGAATACACATACCACTCCGGATCGATGGTAGCATTAAAAGCAATCTGAAAGGTGTCGCCAACCGTTGGACTGGTAGTTGAGGGTACAACCTTCCAGGATGCCGGAGTCAGAATTTGAGCATTAAGGGTAAATGAGAATAATATCAACAGCCCTGTCAGGGTATTTTTTATCATGCCTTGAAATTTAGAGTGCAAACTTAAGCTTTTGGTAACAATACTTTAAATGATGTTCCGAGGTTTTCTGACGACATTAAAATGATGCGTCCGTAATGCATTTCAATAAAGTTTTTTGCCAGGATTAATCCCATGCCCATACCTTTTTCATCAGCTGTGCCGGGTGTAGATGTGAGTTTTTCGTCATAAAATGCCCTGACCTGCTGTGCTGACATACCCACTCCCTTATCTTTTACTTCAAATATGACGTGATCGGCATCTTCTTCAAGATTAATTTCCACTGCTGAACCGGAACGGGAAAACTTAATGGCATTGCTCAACAGATTACGCATTACGGAGCCCAATATATCTCCATCAGCAATTATTTTACCTGTATGAATCTGATTGTTAAATACAATGTCAATCCCTTTTTCGCATGCCGTTTGCTTGCAGAACCTGATTGCATCTTCAGCAAGTGAAGCCAGTTTTATCTCGGATTTCTTCATCTGCAGATCCTTAAACTGCCCTTTTGCCCATTGCAGCAGGTCATTGGTGAATGATAGGGACTGCGAAAGCTCCTCTTCCAGTTTCAGGACATATTCTGTAAGCTCCTTTCCTGTTATTCCATTTTGCTTGTATAGCATGATCAGGGTCTGCAGTGAATGCATAGGGCCTCTCAGGTCATGCGATATGACACTCATGATCCTTGAACGAAGATTATTGGCGGCTTTCAACTCGTTATTGAGCTCTCTCAATGCATCCACCTTCGCCTCCAGAACATGCTGCCTGCTTATGATAGCTTTGTATTTTTTCCTCTGGATAATCCAGAGTACTACCGTAAAAGCTAATGCCGCAAAAAGAATTAAGGAAATTATAAGTAGCTGAGTTATTATCATCCCGCAAAAGAACATATCGAAATTGAAAAGTAAACCAAATACCCTGCTTTTCAAAGAGAAATCGCACACATCATATACCCTGATTGTGGTATTTTTTGATTAAATATTCTTAATTTCATGGTGCGTTTATTTAAAATGTTATACTTTACAGCAGGAAAGTAGGTATTCAGATGAAGCTATTCTTAATTGACGATCATATGGTAGTGTTGGGGGGAATAGCCTCCCTTTTCGAGAATCATGATCGGTTTACCATTTGCGGAAAATCATTCAACGCCACCGATGCCCTTGAAAAGATCAAGGATAGTCATCCTGATATAATTCTGACAGACTACAGCCTTCCGGACATGGAGGGGATGGAATTTATTCAGAAACTGACCATCGGTTTTCCGTATGCCAAGATCATTGTTCTTTCAATGCATGATGAACTGTCCATTGTCAAGGGCATTCTTTCTCTTGGTGTGAATGGCTACATCCTGAAAAAAGACGACCACCAGGAGATTATCAAAGCCATCGACAGCGTAAGCCGTGACATCAACTATGTATCCCCCGACTTGCAGCAATTGCTTGATAAGACACACGAGGAAGTGGAAATGCTCACAAACCGAGAGCTGGAAATTGTCCGCCTTATAGCCAGTGAACTAACAAACCGTCAGATAGCTCAGCGGCTGTCCATTAGTGAGCGCACCGTTGAAACACACCGCAAAAATGTTTTCAGGAAAACAGGCAGCAATAACATGGTTGGCTTGCTGAAATATGCTTACGCCAACCATATTATCTGACAAGATTATTGATTTTTACCATGCTTTTCCTGCCATTCTTTCACTATGGCGGGTGGCTCTTCACCTTCTGCTACAAATATCATCGCCGCAGAATTCATACAGTATCGCAGTCCTGTTGGCTCCGGACCGTCATTGAATACATGACCCAGATGAGATCCACTGCCACTATCCACCACCTCGGTACGCACCATACCCAGACTGCGATCTTCGAGTTCTACCACTGCATCCGGGCTGATCGGCTTATAAAAACTAGGCCATCCTGACCCAGACTTATACTTATGGTCAGAACTGAACAATGGCTGCCCTGTTGCGGCTGAATAATAAATGCCCTTCTTTTTATTATCCCAGTATTCACCTGTAAACGCTCTTTCTGTACCTTCTTCGCGTAGTATATAATACTGTTCAGGAGTAAGCTGCTTTTTCCATTCAGCCTCACTTTTTACAACAGGATAATTTTCTGTAGCTACATCAGCAGATTGAGACTGCTGGCAGGAACCACTAAAGGAAACAAAAATTACTAAAATTAAGATTTGTATTTTCATCAGACTTATATTTTGCAACATAACAGATTTTACCCTCTTTTGGTTATTGAGGTTGCAATCAGGCCAGAAAGCCTACGATCAAATCACGCCAAATGTCTTCATCACGATAACTGATGCCTTTTAGCCCTTTAATTTTCATATCAGCCTCGAACAAGGCATTTACAGCATACTCCAATTGCATGACATTGTAATTGCGGGCAGCGCTCAAATAATCTCTTGCAATGTAAGGACTGATCCCTGTTCGCTGCGCAACATCGCGGTCATTGCTAAGGGACAGTGATTTGATTACTAGCAGTTTAGTGACCCAGTTATACAAAACAGAAATAGCAGGTAGCACCGGGTGTTCTTTGGGGTTTTGCGCAAAATATCGTACTATCTGAAAGCATTTTTTCGCATCACGTATACCCAGTGAGCGCTGTAGCTCAAAAATATTATAATCCTTACTGATGCCGATGTAACGGTCGACAGCCAGCTTATCCACCCGCTGCCCCTCCTGTATATTCAGTTTCAGCTTTTTGAGTTCGTTGGCGAGCCGCTCGAGGTTATTGCCAATATTTTCGCTTAGCATCTGAATGGCGTCTGTATCAGCCTGCAACCCCATGGTGTGTAGTTGGTTTTCTATCCATTTGGGCAACTGATTATCATATATCTTTTTTGACTCCACCATGACTGCCATTTTTTCGAGCTTTTTGGCGAGGGTGGTTCTTTTATCAAACTTTTTATGTTTATGGATAAATGCCAGTATGGTGGTCGGCTGCGGGTTTTCAAGATAACCCTCCAGTAATTTTCGGTTTTCTTCTTTGTTTAGTCCCTGCAGCTCCTGTGCCTCTTTAACCAGCACTACCTGTCGTTCGATCATCATCGGAAAACTACGTGCTACAGATAATATTTCGGCGATTTTGGCTTCTTTTCCATAAAAAATATGCATACCGAAATCCTTCTGTTCGTCCGGTATTACCTGATTTTCCAGGTACGCACCGATTTCATCCAGATAATACGGCTCATCACCAAAGGCAAAATAAACAGGTGACAGGTTTCCTTTCCTTAAATCTTTTAAAAGTTCATCTGCGACATGGATCATGTGCCAAATATAATGCAAAATAAGCGGGCAAATTATTAATTCTGCCGCTAAGCTTACTATATTTAACGCCACATTGAAGTGTAGATATGAAACGACTTTTCAATCTGGGAATAGACGAAAGCAATCCTGCTTATCTGAACAGTAAGATCCGGTTATCCAATATTATTTCTATCACCATTGGCACCATTATCACACCGCCATTTATTGTGATTTCTGCTCTGGCTGTAGAACCGCTCACCTGGATGCCAATATTAGCGACAATCATTGCCTGGTTAATTCCTTTGATGAATCGCCTGAAACTTTACTATTTATCACGCTACATCATAGGGCTACTTCCAATTACCTTAGCTTCCTTTTACCATGCTGCCATGGTAGATGGAAACGGAGACTGGCTGGCTACCATGTTTATGGTACAGGTTGGTTTTGCTGCTGTTCCTTTCCTCACATTCGACCTACGGGAAAGAGGCCACCTTTTATTTACATCGGCGGTTGTCGTCTTATATTTTGTATTATTCGATTTGCTTGCAGCCAACTATGCCGTACCCGGTATTGACAGGTCGATCCTTGCACAGGGTATCATGGCAAATATGGTCATTCTGATGGGTGTCTTTTTGGTTTTCACGGGCATTTTTGTTCAGGCAAAGCTGGCATATGATGCTGAGTTGGAAACGGATAAGCTTGTAAAAAGCCTTCAGGAGAATAAGGATCAGGTAGAACAATCACAAAAAGAACTTACCGACAATATGGAAATGTTGTCGCGTGCCCGGGAAGAAGAGGAGCAAAGGAACTGGTCGGGTAATGGTAGAAACAAACTTTCTGAAATATTAAGAGAATCGCAAGGCGACGAAAAGGTATATGATAAAGCTGTAAGTTTTATAGTAAAGTACATGAAGGTAAACCAGGGCGGTTTATATCTTATTCAGGAAGAGGATGGCAGTGAATACATCGAATTAAAGTCATCCTACGCCTATGATCGTAAAAAGCATCAGGAACAGCGCATTGAGCCGGGTCAGGGTCTTATTGGTCAGTGTTATTATGAGAAGGAAATGATATATATCAGGCAGGTACCACAGGGTTATGTTACGATCACATCCGGTCTTGGCGAGTCCACTCCCTCCGTTATTCTGATCATGCCGATGATATTCAATGAAAAAATCAACGGGTTTATCGAATTAGCTTCTTTCCACGAATTAAAAACACATGAGCTTGACTTTATCAAGGATGTATCGGTTGACCTTGCTTCTTTTGTTTTTAATTACAAAATCAATTTGAAAACAAAACGCCTGCTGGAAGAATCACAGCAATACCAGGAGCAAATGCGTGCCCAGGAAGAGGAGCTGCGACAAAACATGGAAGAGTTGCAGGCAACACAGGAAGAAGTTTTACGCAAAAATAAGGAATCCGAAACGCTGCTGATTCAGACGGAACAGAAGTCTAAATCTATAAAACTCCTCCTTGATGTCGCCAAAAATGTAAACAAAAGTGCGAATGTTTATGATGCCTGCATTACCGCATTGATGAGTATATGTAAATACAACAAATGGTCACTTGGCCACATCTATCTGGTGCAGGAAAACGAGCTGAAGTCAACACAACTTTGGTATAAGAGCGATTCGAAAAAGTTTGAAGGCTTCATCAGAGTATCTGAAGCAGCTCCCCTGGCTCAAGGAGAAGGACTGGCAGGAAATAGCTGGAAAAATGAAAAGCTCATTTGGGTGGAAGAAATCCCCAAAAGCAATGTTTTTATTCGAAAAGAAGATGCAGCTCTGGCTGGCCTGAAGTCCGCAGTAGCTATGCCGGTCAAAGAAAACAATAAGGTGATTGGTGTTATGGAGTTTCTTTCTGTGGCCTCCATACAAAAGGATGATGAAACCATTCATATCATGAATGAGCTTTCAGAGATCATTGGCGGCGTCATTGGAAGAAACAAAGACCAGCTCGTGGTGTAAATGAATGTTGACCTTGACGTGATAGACCGGCGGTTGGGGAAACAAGAAGCTGATGAGATTTCCTCTATCATGATCACACAGCCGGAAGTTGAGAAACAGGTTATTCGTCATTTTTTAAAAAGGGAAATAGATCTGGGTATGAAAAATGCCGCCTATCTCCTATTTCATTATTTTAACCGTTATCCATCAAGGGCTTCGGTTTATACAGGTATTTTCATCAACCAACTAAAAAATGAAGGTCTGGCTGAGCCGGTAATACGAACTATCCTTCACGTATTTGAAAAAAAATACACCAATCCGGAAAATGATGAATATTTTGGATTTCTGATAGATAAATGTTTCCTGTACCTTGATAGCTCTGCGATGCCCACAGGTATTCGGGTTTATGCTATGACGATCCTGTATCATGCCTTATCCGATTACCCTGAACTTAAAAGTGAATTTATAGAAATCCTCAGGGCGCATCTTGATTATGGCAGTGCAGGCTTTCAAAACCGCGCAAAGAAATACCTTAAAGACTTATCGCTCAGTTAACATCCTACTGATCTGCAAAACCTTTAAAGACAGGATCCCGCAGCAATCCTTCTGTTGTATATTCCGTAAACTCAACCAAAATCCAAATCTCTGGAACAACGGGAGTAATCAGCCGATCATTACGTTTGGCAGTCAAAGTATTGTCACCGGGTTTAAGATTTACAGCCAGATTATTCAATGTTTTCTCTGTAAACCCCGTTCCAACTTTTCCCCTAAAAATAAGCTCGCCGTTTGCCTGTTCAGCAACCGCTAATGCACCTATTTTTCTGCCATCTGTTCCCGCATAAAACCCCACAATTACAGTATTAATAATCTTTTTGTGTTTGATCTTAAGCCAGTTTTCAGTTCGCTTACCAGGCTCGTACAGACTATAACGCTTCTTTGCCATTACGCCTTCAAGGCCAAGCTGTTGACTTTGTGTAAACATCAGTTCACCGTCTTCAAGCGCTTCACTAAACCGAAATGGTATACCCGCCGGTATGATCGAAAGCAGCCAGTCTCTTCTGAGAAAAAGTGGTTCATTACTAATGTTAACCCCATCCAGATATATCAGGTCAAAAAGATAGGCATGCACGGGCTCCTGTATAGCAAGTCTGTCAATTTGTGTTGTATTCTTTTTATGAAGACGCGACAGCACCTTGCTGAAGTCGGGTCTGCCGGCTGTATTCAGTCTTACAATTTCACCATCAAAAATAGCCGATGTGCATTTAAGTTGCTTACATGCGCCTACAAGCTCTGGAAACTGTGCCGAAATATCATGCATGTTACGGGAGTAAATCCTGACTATCCCATTTGATTTATGAAAAGTGGCCCGGATGCCATCCCATTTTACTTCATAGATATACTCTTTCCCCCACCTGTGATTTTTTGCCAGCGATGCCAGCATGGGTGCCGGAGGGTCTGCGAACCAGTCGATTTGTAACGGGGATACTCGCTCCATCAGGTATTCCTTTTCCTGCATGCGATGGATACGGTACTCTACTGCGCCAAGGCGCGAATAGAGCTGGAAATAAAAACCATCCTTCTTGTGCTTCGTCACACGGTAGCTCCCCTGTAAAAATATCCATATCATGCCACCCCCGTATTCGCCCTTCGGTATTTCTCCTTCGAACTCCAGATACTGTATTGGGTGGTCTTCCGTAGCCACAGCCAATCTCTTCTCGCCCGGCCGAGAAGGCAATCCTTTCGGTAAAGCCCATGATCGAAGTACTCCATCCTGCTCCAGCCGCAGATCATAGTGAAGCCTGCTGGATGCATGGCGGTGAATGACAAACCTGCTGGATGCTTGCAATTTTTCATTCTCCCCGGGTATGCCTGGCTCAGGAGAAATTGTAAGGTTTCGTTTTTTTCTGTACTCCTGAAGCAAACCCGTTCCTGCAAAAGAAATAGCAGATGGTTCTGAAATCGTGTTAGGGTCAGATCCGAATGAAGCCCATGCATCCCCCGATTCCAGTAGCATATCCGGCACATTGTGAATGGTATACTGGTCAGGACTGATTGTATTTTCCAGCTGTGTCCAGGTTAACGGCATCGATACAGGTGCGGATTTCCGGCCCCGGATACTGTATGGGCTTACAATGCTCTGGTATCTGCGGTTTCGGTATATGTCGATCAAAATGCGTCCTTTCCGTCGTTCCTTACTGAGTTCAAGGGTGACATAGGCCTGATGAAGCCTGATGAACTCACGGATGAGTTTCTTAAAAAACTCAAACAGCTCGTTTGCCTCGTAATGCGGTACCATACTGATAAAAAGATGTATACCACGGCTGCCGGAGGTCTTGGCATAGGTCTGGAACCCTTTGGAAGCAAGATAATCCTTTAACAATAAAGCTATGGAAATAATATCAGCAAATGGTAAACCATCAGGAGGATCAAGGTCGAATACAAAATAATCCGGATGATGCTGCTGCTGGTAATGAAACTGATGCACCTCAAGCGCGGATAAGTTTGCAATCCAAATCAGTGAGGCAATATCTCTGGCGTTGAAATAATACCTGACATTATTGTCATCAGCGGATGGTACTTTGATGCTTTCCATCCAGTCGGGTGTCCAGTCCGGTAGTTGTTTCTGATAAAATACTTCCCCTTCAATGCCATCAGGATAGCGTATAAGTGTCAACGGCCTGTTGGCGATATGAAGGAGCATAGTTGGAGCTACCAGGTGGTAATAGCGTATTATTTCTGCCTTTACAATCGGACCCGGAAATAGACCTTTTTCCAGATTGGTCAGCTTAATACGCCTTCCATCAAGTTCTATCCATCGATCTTTAATCATTACTATTAAATTTACCGTAAATTTTCATTCTATTGGATAGCATCAACCTGGTTTTACTCTTTTTTCTTGGTATCGTTGCCGGAGGCATAAATTCGGTTGCTGGTGGCGGATCACTTTTCACCCTGCCAATGTTGATGTTCATGGGATTGCCTCCATCTGTCGCTAACGCCACCAACCGGTTGGCGATTTTCACGCAGGGAGCCACCAGCGCGCTCGGGTTTCGCTCCAAAGGTATTCATGTTTTCAAAAAGGCGATACCGATATCTATTTCAGCCATTTTGGGTGCATTGGCAGGATCCTATATTACTACTACCCTTTCGGATGAAGCCTTCAAAAAAATCATTGTCATCATCATGATATTGGTGGCCTTTTCCTTGCTCCTGCCCAGCACCCGTAAGGCAGTCACCCATGAAGAAATATCCCGTCCTTTGATCACTTATATGATGTTTTTCTTTATTGGGGTTTACGGAGGCTTCATCCAGGCAGGTGTTGGCTTTATTATCATCGCTGTATTGCACAGGTTCAACGGACTTTCAATTCACGTTACGAATGCCTTAAAGGTGATCATCGTTTTTATCTATACTTTCTTTGTACTGATATATTTCATATGGGCAGACTTGATTAATTGGCCGATGGGTATTACACTTGCCGTTGGAAATGGAATTGGGGGGTGGTTAGCGGCCCGATGGTCCGTAAGGGTCAATCAGAAATGGATCCGATGGTTCATCGTATCGATGGTAATAGTAATGGCGATTAACCTCTGGTTTTTTTAATGATTAATAAACTAGTTTCCTGTTTTGCGCGTTAAAGACTACGTGAAGATAGATTATCACCTGCTTTTGGCCATTTTTGTTCTTTTTATGTACGCCTGTACAGAAAAGAATGAACCTATCCCTGTGGCTGAGCTGCAACTGGAATCCCTAGTAGCGGCAGGAAGCAAAGACATCGGAACAGCCACATTCTACCAAAAAGAAAATAGTGTAGTCCTTACCATTCAGCTTCGAAATATGTGGCCTGGCAGAAGTCACGCCGTGCATATTCACCAGGCACTATGCGGCGATGGTGAACCTCATTTTAATATGGGACTTGACGAAAATACCTACATATGCGATCAGCTCAACATGGGAGAGCGCTGGGGCAGGCCTTTTGCGGGTGATGTAGGCAACATTGAAATTGATGAAAATGGAAACGGATCACTCACTATAGAATCTGAATTCTGGAGTTTCGGATCCGATAATAAAAATATTACGAATTGCGTCATTTACATTCATCTGAATCCTGAAGACTGGGATTTTGAATGCGGTAGTACTCATCCTGAAGATCATGTACATAATAATCCCCAGATTGCTATGGGGGTTATCCCTCCGTTGATTGAATAGTTCCTGAGGCACTCGTAATGCTGTGTTAAATTTAATTTTATTATTTCGCTGTTTATGAACAAGTTTAAAAAGAACCGCAGAAATAATAACAGGAGCACTTATGTGCCGAAGGATGTTATTGTTTTTGTCACACTACACCTGATCCCCTTTCTGGCTATATTTACCGGAGCGACCCTGTTTGACTGGGTAATATTTGGGGTACTTTATTTCATCCGGATGTTTTTTATCACCGCTGGGTATCATCGGTATTTCTCACATCGGAGTTTTCAAACAAGCCGCTGGTTCCAGTTTTTCCTGGCGTTTATGGCACAGACATCATTGCAAAAGGGTGCATTATGGTGGGCTTCTGTGCACCGCGTACATCACAGACACAGTGATACCGAGGAGGATCCACACTCTATGCATAAATTTGGGTTTATATATTCTCACCTCGGCTGGATTCTATCAAGAAATTATAAGGAAACACGATACAACCTTATCCGTGATTTCTCCAAGTACCCCGAACTGGTGTGGCTGAATAAAAACCATGTCATACCTCCAGTAGTACTTGCGCTGGTTGTATTTGTAGCCGGTTTCGCTGTAAACGGCGGGATGACAGGAGGTCTTTCTGCTTTACTTATCGGCTTTTTCGCCAGTACAATTGTACTTTATCACGCGACATACAGTATCAATTCCCTGATGCATTTAATTGGATCGCGGCGGTATAAAACAACGGATAAATCAAGAAATAACTTAATTTTGGCGTTGGTAACGCTCGGTGAAGGATGGCATAACAACCATCACCACTATATGGCCAGCACCCGACAGGGCTTTTTCTGGTGGGAGATTGACATCACCTACTACATCCTGAAGATGTTTTCATGGATGGGCCTAGTGAAAAACCTGAGAGGTGTACCCGGTAAGATCAAATACAGTTACAAACAACAGGAGGAAACGAAAACGGCAGCATGAGTAAAAATCTTGTAGAGGAGTTAAGATGGCGCGGGCTCATCCACGACTCTACCCCCGGAGCAGAAGAATTTATTTCGGAAAATAAAGTAAAGGGTTATATCGGCTTTGATCCGACAGCAGATAGCTTACATATAGGCAACCTGGTACCCATCATGCTGTTAAGGTTTCTTCAGCGTGCCGGACATACACCTTTTGCTCTGGTCGGAGGAGCAACAGGTATGGTTGGCGACCCGTCGGGAAAATCATCGGAACGCAACCTGCTGGATGAAGATACACTGCGACATAATCAGGAGTGCATAAAAAAACAGCTTGAACAGTTTCTGGATTTTACCGACCGGCCGAATAAGGCCGTTATGGTAAACAACTATGACTGGTTCAGGGAGTTTTCATTTCTTGAATTTCTCCGAAAGGTGGGTAAGCATATATCGGTCAATTACATGATGGCAAAAGACTCTGTCAAAAACCGAATGGAAACCGGTATTTCTTACACGGAGTTTACCTATCAGCTGCTTCAAGGATATGACTTCTATCACCTCAACCAGGAGTATGGTGTACGTTTACAAATGGGAGGATCCGATCAATGGGGAAACATAACAACCGGTACGGAACTTATTCGGCGCATGGGTGGCACTGAGTCTTTTGCCCTTACTTCCCCTCTTATCACCAGGGCTGACGGTAAAAAATTTGGCAAATCTGAAGAAGGTAATGTATGGCTTGACCCCAACCGAACAAGTCCTTATAAATTCTATCAGTTCTGGCTCAATGTCAGTGATGAAGATGCAGGTAAGCTGATTCGTATTTTTACCCTTAAAGATGAAGAGGAAATTCTGGCACTGGAAGAAGAACATCAAAAAGCGCCACATCTACGTACCTTGCAAAAAGCTATAGCTGATGAAGTTACGGAGACCGTGCATTCTAAAGCTGATTTAGAGATGGCCATAAAAGCCTCTCAGATCCTCTTTGGTAAATCAACTACCGAAGACCTTGCCACACTGGATGAACGAACCATTTTATCTGTTTTTGAAGGTGTGCCACGGGTAGAAGTCGATAAATCTGCACTGGATAATAACGTGACTGACTTTTTGTCTGAAATCACACAAGGTATCATCTTTTCAAGCAAGGGAGAGGCAAGACGAATGATCAAAGGTGGTGGCGTAAGTATCAACAAGCGGAAAGTGGAAGACGAAGGTGAAAATGTGACCCCCGATCTGTTGCAAAACAAATACCTGTTGGTACAGCGAGGTAAAAAGAATTACTACCTGGTATCAGTAAATTAATTTTCAGTAGAAGCTATCGCGCTGGTAGCTTCTACTCCTATAGAAAAGTCATCGAAATAATTCCAGATTCCGATCCCGTCATCGGATCCGATACGTATCTCATCAATGTCTTTGAAGTCGGGACTGAGGATGATCTGCTTTTTCTTTGAAGGTCCTATAGCGGAATGCTGTACTACGATTACCTTTCCCTGCCTTCTTCCTTCAATAAAAAGATTATTGGCCACCAGGTTTGGGTCAATAGCTGTAAAACTTAATAAGGTAAATGGACTGCTGTCTACTGTTTTGAGTACAAAATAATGGGCACCATGCAGGGAAAAGACACCCTCTACATTTTTGTCGCTGTATTTTCCGATATCGTTACCTCCTGAAATTTTACCTTCCTTATCCGCTGAATACAATAAGAATCCGTTATACTCGTAGCTTTTACCGAAAAACTGATTTTTAAGTGGTGAGAAATCAAGCACAAAATAACTCAACTGCGTTGTGAAAGACATGAATACCAGAGCCAGTAACAATACGAAGATAACGTGACTTGATTTCATTTGAGAGAATTTTTCTTATTGCACTTAATAACCATTGAACCTTAGTTTCCTGTTAATATGGTTACAAAGTAAGAGAAAATTCCTCAATGTATATTCACCAATTTTGATACAAAATCACCACTACATTACATGGGTGATTTTTTGATGGAGGCTTTTTTCATTTGCCTTCACATAGTCATATCCGATGTTGTAGATTTCCTCCCCTTTTTTAATGTCAAATACCTTGTAAGGCTTAAGCGCAGGAGGCTCAAGATAGAGATCTAAATAATCAATCATATGAGAACTGTTCACATTGATTGCCATTAAAAAGGAACGTTCCACTATGGTTTTTGGGTTGGCCTGATCTGCCGTAAAACTATTATCAATCGGATTGCAATGCATGCCGGTGAGGTGGCGGCACCGGTCTTTCAGGGCCAGCACCGGAAAGTTATTTACGACTCCGCCGTCGACGTGCTGATCACCGTTGATCTCGACAGGCTCAAAGAGCAGCGGTATCGAGGACGAAGCGATGAGGATGTCATACAGCGGCCCCGATGAAAAGTAGTCCGGCTCACCTTTTGAAAAGTTGGTGGTGCTTATGATTAGGGGTGACTCCAGGTCTTCGAATTTTTCGGGAAGGTAACGGGCAAACACTTCTTTCACCTTATCCAGCCGGATAAATCCTTTCCATGAGAAGGCTGGCCTGAAATACTGCGTGAGCTTACTTTCCATGGCAATTTTCACAACCTCCTTTTCCTCATATCCGGCTGCAAGAAAAGCACCTACAATGGCACCCCCACTCGTTCCGCTGACGATATCGAATGTCAGTCCAAGTTCGCGCAAAGCGGCAATCATGCCAAGATGGGCGATACATCTGGCTCCCCCACCGCTTAATACCAGGCCTTTATCATATTCCATTATCTATATTCCGATTTTAGCCAGTCTGCAAATACTTTTTCAACTTTATCAACCTTTGGCTTGACAACAAAGGCACAATAAGGCTGGCTGCCATTCTGAGCAAAATAATCATCGTGATAATCCTCTGCGGGATAGAAAGCGTCATACGGAGTTACCTCAGTTACAATAGGATCCCCAAATACCGCTTCCCGGTCAAGTTGGGATTTCACTGATTCTGCTACCGTCTTCTGATCGTCACTATGATAAAAAATGGCAGAACGGTATTGTGTACCGACATCATTGCCCTGACGGTTTAAGGTAGTGGGGTCATGCGACTTAAAGAACACTTCGAGTAAACCTTCATAAGAGACCTTTTCCGGATCGTAGGTAATCTGCACCACTTCTGCATGACCGGTAGTCCCTTCGCAAACCTCACGATAGGATGGATTCTTTACATGTCCGCCCGAGTACCCCGATTTCACCTTTACTACGCCATCGATACGTTTAAATACAGCTTCAGTACACCAGAAACAACCGCTGCCAAAGGTTGCCAGTTGATATTTATCAGTCATTCAACAAATTTTTTAAATATGAAATCATTACGTTCAAACCGGACATATGTTCTATACTTGCATTGCATAAATAGTAACAAAACAAACACTTTTTATGGCCACATCAATATATGTATCTACATCGGAACCTCATAGCGGGAAGTCAGTAGTTTGTCTGGGCATCATGGAAATGGTGCTGCGCAAAACCCGACGGGCTGCCATTTTCCGACCGCTGATACATACCAAAGATAAAAAACGACGCGATAAAAATATTGAGCTTCTCCGTACTTATTTCAAACTGGATGTTGATTATGACGACTGCTACGCTTACACGGCTGATGAAGCGAATGAACTGATTGCCAAAGGACATTATGAGCAGGTAATTGACAATATCATTGCGAAATTCAGAAAACTCCAGGATGAATATGATTTTGTGCTGGTGGAAGGAAGTGATTTTTCAGCTGAAGGAAGCAGTATGGAGGCAAACCTCAATGTGGACGTACCGCGGAACCTGGGTATTCCGGTACTGTTAATAGGCCGTGGTGACAAAAAGGCCATCCCTGACATAATCCGACCAATAACCGTAGCAATTGAGGCTTTTCTCGAAAAAAACTGCGAGGTGATCAGCGTAGTGGTCAACCGGTCAAATGCTTCGTTAAGCCATGAACTGCTGATTTCCCTGAAAAATGTTGTAAAAAAAGGAATAGAGATCAGTATAATTCCGGAAGACAGGGTGTTGCTGAGTCCTACGGTAAAAGAAATTGCTGAATACCTCGAAGCTGAAGTACTGCTGGGGCAGGAATATATGCAAAATCAGGTGCACCGCTACTCGATCGCAGCGATGCAGCTTCAAAACTATCTGGAACATATTACAGAAAACTGTATGGTAATCACCCCGGGTGACCGTGGCGATATTATTATCTCTGCCATGCAGGCACATATATCCAAAAACTATCCCAACATTTCGGCTATTTTGCTTACTACCGGCTTTAAGCCTTCAGAAATGGTAATGAAGCTGCTGGAAGGATTGCCTCAAAAGGTGCCTTTGTTGTTCGTGAAAACCAACACGTACGAAACAAGTTCGAGAATCAGTACTATTCACAGCTATATCACCGCTGACAACCAGACAAAAATCGACCTGTCGCTAAGTTTATTTGAACGATATATCGATACGGAAACACTTGATAATAAAATCAAGGACGTAAAAGTAAGAGGCCTTACGCCTCAGATGTTTGAATATAACATCACACAACAGGCAAAGGCTGCCGCAAAACATATAGTATTACCTGAAGGAACAGACGAACGCATTCTGAAGGCGACAGAATTTCTGATTAATAACGAAATAGTCAAGATCACCCTGCTGGGCAATGAATCCGAAATACAGGAAGCCGCCTCACGGGCAGGTGTATCGCTCGATAAAAAGAAGGTGAACATTGTTCAGCCTAATAATGACCCCAGGTTTTTTGATTATGTAGAATCAATCTACCAGCGGCGAAAAGAAAAGGGTGTTAACCTTGACATGGCCAAAGACATGGCAAATGACGTGTCGTATTTTGGTACCATGATGGTCCTTGAAGGTGATGCCGATGGTATGGTCAGCGGTGCTATTCACACAACACAACATACGGTAAGGCCGGCATTGCAATTGATAAAAACAAAACCGGGTGTGAATGTAGTAAGCTCCATTTTTCTGATGTGCCTTGAAGACCGGGTACTTGCCTATGGTGATTGTGCTATAAACCCAAGTCCGGATGCACAACAGCTGGCCGAAATCGCCATATCGTCGGCGGAAACAGCGGCCCAGTTTAATATCGAACCGCGTATAGCCATGCTCTCCTACTCGTCCGGAGCCAGCGGTAAAGGTGCAGAAGTAGAAAAGGTGAGGGAAGCCACCAAAATAGCGAAAGAAAAACGACCAGACCTGCTGATTGAAGGACCGATACAATACGATGCTGCCGTAGATTATGAAGTGGGTCAGAAAAAAATGCCGGGCTCAAAAGTGGCAGGAAAGGCAACAGTGCTGATCTTCCCGGACCTGAACACAGGAAATAACACCTATAAAGCCGTACAAAGGGAAACGAAGGCAATAGCTATCGGCCCTGTTCTGCAGGGGCTGAACAAGCCCGTAAATGACTTAAGCCGGGGATGCACAGTGAAAGATATTATCAATACAGTGATCATAACAGCTATTCAGGCCAGCCAATGAAAATACTTGTCATCAATACAGGGAGCAGCTCAATTAAATTCAAACTTTTTGAAGCACCATCATGGCAAGTCATAGCTGAAGGGATAGTTGAAAAAATTGGAGAAAGTTCAGGAAAGCAAACCGGCAAATACAACGGAGCGACTGTGCAGGAGGCCATTGTAATGAGCGACCACGCTGCCGGAATGCACTGGATTACCGGTTTCCTGCTCAACAAAAGCCATCACATCGTTCAGAATATCGATGAGATAAAACTGGTTGGGCATCGTGTAGTGCATGGTGGCGATAAGTTTACTACTCCTGTGGTCATTAATCAGGAGGTAAAAGAAACGATATCATCATTAATACCACTTGCACCGCTTCATAATCCGGCTAACCTCAAAGGCATAGAGGAAGCTGAAAAGACCTTTCCCCATGCACGGCAGGTGGCGGTATTTGATACAGCCTTCCATCAATCTTTACCTGCATTTGCCTATCGCTATGCCATCCCTGAAAAATTCTATTCCGAGGATCGAATTCGGGTATACGGATTTCATGGCACATCGCATCAGTATGTTAGTCGGGAAGCTGCCCGATACCTGCAGATTCCTGAAGATAAATTCAATGCAATATCCATACATCTGGGCAATGGAGCCAGTATGTCTGCGATACGTAATGGCCAAAGTATTGATACTACACTGGGACTCAGCCCGCTTCCGGGCCTCGTCATGGGAACGAGGAGTGGCGATATCGACCCAACAGTCATTTTTTATCTGCACAATAAACGCCGGATGGATGTGAATGAGATTGATCACCTGTTGAATAAAGAAAGCGGACTGAAAGGAATTGCCGGTACCAATGATATGCGTGAAATAACTTCACATGCTGAAAAAGGTGATACCAAAGCTGAATTGGCCCTGCAGATGTTTACCTATCGGATCAAAAAATATATTGGGGCATATTATGCCATCGTAGGACGGTTGGATGCTGTTTTATTTACCGCAGGAATTGGTGAGAACAGTGCTTTGGTAAGGGCACAGTCATTACAAGATCTCGGGCATTTAGGTCTGGAAATAGATCAGGACAGAAACCATGCCCCAGGTTCAGGTATTCAGTCTATCGGCGCAGGTAAAATCCCGGTTTTGATAGTGCCTACCAATGAAGAAAGGACTATTGCAGAGCAATCTTATGCACTCATGGCAGTCTGATGATGCTTGCGTGCATACAGCAGGATAGAAATGAAGGGATACCACCAGATGAGATCATTAAAAATGATCAAAACACCGAAATAAACCGGAAAAGCACCCTGAAGCAAGTAATACAGAAAGCCGATAGGCCCGAATATTTTACCCAGAAAACCCACCAGAACAATAGGCCAGTGTTGCACAGGGTTAAAACCGGCGATGTAATACCCTACCCCATATACACCTATCACCATACCCAGCACCTGCCAGAGCCAGGGATAATTTGGTAATTCCATCCCTACCATTTCAAAGAAAAAGTTTGGCATTACCACTACAGAGGCACCCCAAAGTATATTATATACCCCGGCTATTTTTAATACTCGTTTTTGCCAGATCAGATTCATTATTTTATCAGATAAACTACCAATAATCCTTTAATTGTCCATAAAGCGGTTCTTATCCAATTTGTACTGACAAGTCTGTCGATCACCTCAGCATTGTATTTACCCGACAATTGGTTGTGCAATGGTACCTGGATGAAGAATGTGCTCAGCCATATCAGAGCTAAAATACCAATATTGATCCACCATCCCGGTGTTGGCTTGTAAAAAATCATCATTACTGCCGTGATCATCTCCAGAAGCATGAGCGGCATGATCACATAGAAAGTTCTGCGTACATGGTCCGCTTCAAATGCCTGAAAATTATCCTTCACCAGATGAAACATCGGATAATGATTTAACTGCACAAACCAAATGATCCCTACCATGCACATTGTGCTTACCATCTGTACTTTGGATATTAACATGACCAATCAACCAAATAATAATAAATCTGTTCCGTCACAATGCTTAAATTTGCTGCCATGTCACAAAAAGATAAGTTTCTGGCAGAATTTCCGAATGGCATTTTTGTAGAATTGGAAGACAAGGCAGGTCTCCGTCAACTGCTGGCAGGCATCACCAATGAAAATCTGAAATCCGTTGAAAAGGCTGGTGAGGGCAATATGAATGCTGTAGTACGTGTCAGAACTGAAAGCAAGAGCTTTATCATCAAACAGGCAAGGCCCTGGGTTGAAAAATTTCCGCAGATAGCAGCTCCTGCTGAAAGGCTTGCCATCGAGTCGGAGTATTTTCATGTAATGCGAAATTTTGAAAACCTTACCCCCTACTTACCAGAGATATTAATGTTTGATGAGCAGAGCAATGTGATCATTATGGAAGACCTGGGTGATGCTGCTGACCTTACATCCGTGTACCACACGCATCAATTGGAGCGAACAACGCTGGATACACTGATTCGATACCTGGTGATGCAGTTTAGTGTTGCTGTGCCTGACGATTATCCGGATAATCTGCAAATGCGACAATTAAATCATGCCCATATTTTCGATCTTCCTTTTCAAAAAAACAATGGGTTTGATCTGGATGCCATTACCGAAGGACTGAAGGACGCTTCTCAATCCTATATCGAGAATAATAAACTTACGGGAGCGATATCGACACTTGGTGAAATGTACCTCAATCCACAACGGGATTTTATTCTACATGGCGATTACTATCCCGGGAGCTTTCTCAACACTTCCGATGGGGTAAGGGTGATTGATCCTGAATTCACCTTTGCCGGACCTGCCGAATGGGATATGGGTGTCTTTTTAGCACATTTATACCTTGCAGGTTTAAAACCAGATAGTGTTGAGTACGTAAAAAATGAGTTTTCCAATCACCATAATGTGAATGACAGGTTATTGTGGCACTTCTGTGGGATCGAAATATTAAGGAGGACACTTGGGCTTGCTCAGCTGCCCATCACTCATGATCTGAAAGAGCGAATCGCATTAATGGATACGGCTCGTGACATGATATTAAATTGAAAAAGACGGCCTTGACAGGCCGTCTTTGCTTTATGCTGTTTCTTCTGCGAGTAGAATCTCTTTAATTGCCTTTTCCATTGTATTTTTGGGTAGTGCTCCCTGCGCCATCTGGGGCTGCCCTTCTTTGGGGATAAATAGCAACGACGGAATGCTTCTGATCTGAAATACAGCAGATAGCTCCTGCTCTACCTCAGTATCAATGCTATATATCTTTATCTTTCCTTCATATTCCTTTGATAACTCTTCCAGAATCGGATGCACCATCTTGCAGGGCCCACACCAGTCTGCATAAAAATCAATTAATGCCGGTAATTCACCCTGAAAATCCCAATCCTTTTTCTCTTCGTAATTGAATACTTCCTCTAAAAACTTTGTTTTAGTTAATTTTTCCATAATTATATTGATTTCAACCTTAAAGACGTCAATATATGAAAAATGTTTCATTTATTCTGTCTATGTAATAAAGGCTCATTTTAATGAATAATGTTCTAAATTGATAGCGTATTGGCGAATTAATAGTTGTGACGGGACATAGTAAATTACTTGACAGCCTTCTTCCTAGTGAAAAAAAGCATCTTATAAAATTGCTGGATCACCGTGCTGTAACACGTCTTAATGGTAAAGCAAAAGCCATTGAAGAAACAATATTAAGCAAAACAAATGCGCCTTCTATTGAAGAATTATTATCCCGCATACATGCCGAATTGATTGAAACTTCCTCAGCGCAGGCAGCTGAAAGCTCCATCACTTATTTCCTGAACGACCCCAGAGTAAAGCGCTTCAACACCTTTACCGGTCAGGCTGTCCGCATTATGGACAACAGCACAAAAAAATATGTCTACATTAATGATGCAAACGAGCATTTGAGCGGCCTGCCGAATGAAATATTTCTTAAAAAGGGTCTGAAATATTCAAATAGACGTACCCACCCCTGGGACCTGATGCAATTATTACTTATCAGTCCGCGGGTGTTTAATGAACATAATAAGCTAAGCGATGAAGACAAGCTCAATTCCCGTTTCTCCTTTGACCTGAGATATAACCATCCGGATCGTGGTTATATCCGGATACAGCAACATGTCATGACATTAAGTCTTACAGAGGAAAAAAAGCCTGCTCTTATTATGATCGTTTCAAATGATATTACAGACATCAAAACCAGCAACCGGATGCATTATGTGTTTGGTGTGCAGCGTGATCATCATTTTGACGTAGTGTTGAAAGGGAAAACAGGGGCCTATGGCAGTATCCTTACGCAACGTGAACTGGAAATACTTAGCCTGTGCGCTGAAGGGCTCAATTCGGTAAAGGTTGCCGAAAAACTTTTTATAAGCCCTGAAACAGCCAAAAAACATATCCGCAACATCATAGAAAAAACAGAAAGTAAGAATATTACGGAAGTAGTTAAAAAAGCGGTAATTGAAGAGTGGATTTAAGTTTGCCGGCGGGCCGGGTATCGTAGTAACAGCGGCATTTATCGGCCCTGGTACGGTGACGGTCTGCACCCTTGCCGGTGTAAATCATGGTTTTAGCCTACTTTGGGCTATGCTCTTATCTCTTGTTATTACATTCTTTTTCCAATATACAGCAGCTAAGATAAGTGTGATCAAAAACTGTGACCTGATTGAGGTGCTCAAACTCAACTCACCGAATGCAGTGGTGCGCCAACTACTTGTATTGCTTATTGTAATTACAATTATCATTGGAAATGCTGCTTATGAGGCCGGTAATATTCTGGGTGGAGCCATGGGGGCAGGACTTTTAATACCACACCCAAATTTTCCGGTTATTATTACTTTACTGCTGAGCGTGGTAGTTTTATCCTTACAAAATATAAGGATAGTCCAATCCATTCTGACATTTATAGTTTTTCTAATGAGCCTGACCTTCCTGGTCACAGCCATTATTTCATCGCCTGATATCACCCTAATACTCCGGGGGTTATTTACTCCCACATTTGACAGCAATGAAATTATTACGGTGTTGGGTATCGTTGGCACTACTGTGGTTCCCTATAACCTGTTTCTTCACGCAAGGCTGGCCAAAAACACATATGGACCTGTTACATTGAGAAAATTAAGAATCAATACAGTTTTGGCCATATTTGTTGGGGGTATTATCTCATTCTCAATTATTATCAGTGCGGCTTCATTTTATGGGAGCAATGTTGAGAATGCCATTGATATGGCACAAACGCTATCACCTGTTTTTGGCTCTTTTTCTAAATATTTATTTGGGATTGGATTATTCTGTGCCGGCGTGACAAGTGCTATCACTGCTCCAATGGCGAGTGGCTATGTGTTGCAGTCAGCCTTTCCCCGAATACGTAACATCTACAGTTACACCCTGATTTTCATGATTTTTATTGGCGGGTTATTTGCATTTTCCGGCATACAGTCCATTATCCTGATCAGGTTCGCACAGGTTACAAATGCCTTGTTACTGCCGGTATTGTCCCTGATGCTCCTGTTAGCTGCTTCAAATAAGAGTATAATGGGCGTTTACAGCTATGGAATTTTCCATCGGCTATTGCTTTCATTTTTTGTTTTAATTATTATACTGCTCGGATTCAAGGGGATATACACAATGCTATGAAAATCCTGAAAATCAACGCAGACATGGGCGAAGGTATGCCATTAGAAGCGGAGCTGATGTCTTATGTGGACAGTTGCAGTGTCGCCTGTGGTGGTCATGCCGGAGATGCCGGCAGCATTGCCGACACCCTGAAATTAGCAAGAAAATATAAGGTGGCAGCAGGAGCTCACCCCTCCTACCCTGACAAAGAAAATTTCGGGAGAAAAACAGTTGTGATGGATTCTGAAGAACTATATCAGGAACTGTTGCAACAGGTGCAGCTTTTTTCCGATATTTCTCATCAGCATGACATCGAGGTGGATCACATCAAACCGCATGGTGCGCTCTATAATGATGCCGCCCATGATGAAAAAATCGCAGAAGTGCTGATCAGGTTAACAAAACAATTCAGAGGTGCGAAATTATATGTTCCTCCCGGATCAAAAATGGACGATCTGGCAAGAGTAACAAATTTACCTGTAGTTACAGAAGCTTTCGCTGACAGACGGTATGATCGCAATGCCCGGCTGCTGCCACGTGATCATACGGAATCACTTATTACCAACCCTGAAGAGGCAGTATCGCAGGTGCGTGAAATTTACCAGTTTCAGCGACTTACCACTATTGAAAACCTTTCTATACGCATGACAGCCGAAACATTTTGTGTACACAGTGATAATCCTGCTGCACTCGATATTGTTAAGGCAATCAGAAAGGCATTTCATTGATGATAATAAAAAAAATTTCTGCAGAGCGTATCATCATACAGCTGGCCACTGTGATTGACCCTGATCAACTGCATTACATGGTGTCCCTTGCAAACTATTTGCAACGTCATGAAAAGGTATATGAATGTATTTTCTCCTATCACGAGCTTTCTTTGCACGTATCTCCTGATGTAAATGAAATCCTGATCGAGGATTTCATATCTGGCTTTAGGTTTCAGGAAAAGGAGTCATACACGGCAACATGGAAGATACCAGTGCTGTATGATATCGAAAATGAGGATTTCCTGCTTCTATGCTCAAAACTCCGGCTTAAACCGGATGACCTGATACAGCTGCATAGCAATGTACAGTATACATTATATTTTTATGGTTTTTTGCCGGGTTTTATGTATCTGGGTGGATTGCCGGAAGAGCTACATCTGCCCCGTAAGCAAAATCCCGATAGAATGATAAATCCCGGTTCTGTAGCCATTGGGGGACGCCAGACTGGAATATACCCCAGGCAATCACCGGGCGGATGGTATGTAATCGGATCTTGTCCTCTTCAAATATTTCGCAGCGATCTGACACCACCTGTCAGTGCGCAGCCTGGTGATCACATTATATTTGAGCCAATCGATAATCCCACATACAATAGACTCAAAGGGCATTTTTTGGATGATAGCTTCAGGTTATGAGCAGGGTTTTTTTTCATAATCCGGGATTTCTCACTTCTGTTCAGGATCGGGGAAGAAAGAAATTCAGAAGATACGGAGTTCCTGAGTCGGGTTGTATGGATTTAATTTCAGCCGGCATGGCCAACAGAATTCTCGGCAATAACGATGACGATGCTGTTTTGGAATTCACACTAACGGGTCCTGAATTTGAATGTAGTGGTGATACTTGCTTCGCCGTTACAGGCCCTACGACAATGGTCACGATCGATGGTAAGCAGGC
>CAZEQJ010000029.1:0-38104 GCA_964514385.1 uncultured Cytophagales bacterium | reverse complement strand
GTAACGGCATTTCGCTGATTATTTTCTCAGGTATTGTAGCTGCGGGTGATCCTCAGCTATGGCCGGTGTATAAATAAAGATCGTATCTTCTTTATGGTGAAGTGTCTCCAATGGCGCATCCGTAGCATCATGATGCACAGGTATACCGACCGTCTTCAGTTGTTTCACTACCCAGTTCTCCACCCGGTCAAAGCCCGACACTTCCATGCCTTTGGCTTTAAGGTATCGGGCAAGAGCGCTCATACCAATACCCCCAATACCTAAAAAATACGCGCTATGGTAGCTATTCGGGTTCAATTCAATATGAGCTTTATCTGTTCTACAATATTTCTGGCAGCATCAGGGCGTGCAAATGCTGCAATATTTTTAGCAAGTTTTTGCATGGTCGCTTCATCACCGGTCAACTCCATGATTTTGTCGATAAGCAGATATCCTGCCTCATTATCTTTTACTACCCAGGCTGCATCTTTTGCCGCCAGGGCCTTTGCATTTTTGGTTTGATGGTCTTCAGCAACATTTGGTGAGGGTATAAAAATCACCGGTTTGCCGACGATTGCCAATTCGGCCACTGCAAGCGCCCCAGCCCTGGATATCACCACATCTGCTGCATGATAGGCCTTTTCCATCTCCTTTATGAAAGGCATAATCTTTACCTGATGTGGAAAGCGCTTTTCCAAATCACGATATTGATCGAAATAATATTTTCCAGTCTGCCAGATCAGTGTATTTCCGTGCGATATCAGGCGTGACAGCCCTGCCGCTATACTTTCATTGATTGTTTTTGACCCCAGACTGCCGCCAACAACGAGTATACATTTCCCTTTATTTTCGAGTCCATAATCATTGGGTACGGCCTTTTGTTCTACCAGCAACTGACGCACCGGATTACCTGTCAGGCTTATTTTATCCTTTGGAAAATAGCTTTCCATATTCTCGTAGGCTACACATACAGAGGACGCCTTTTTGCTTAATAGTTTATTGGCCAGGCCTGCATACGCATTTTGCTCCTGTATGAGTGTAGGGACCTTAAGCTGGTTTGCTACCCAGATTACTGGAGTGCTGGCATATCCACCTACTCCAATGGCGACATCTGGTTTAAATGTTCGGATGATAGACCTCGCTTTTATAATCGACCTGCCAATCTTCAATGGCAATAAAAGATTTTTAAATGTCAGGCGGCGCTGAAGGCCTGCAATAGGAAGTCCCTCGATTTTATATCCGGCCTCAGGTACCTTTTCCATCTCCATTCTGCCATCTGCTCCCACGAATAATATTTCAGGCTTATCAAACTGCCGTTCCAACTCCTGGGCGATCGCGACAGCAGGAAAAATATGGCCACCTGTGCCGCCACCACTGATAATAAAACGATATGTTCTTTCCGTTTTCAAGCTGCTTTTGCCAGATTTTTAAAATGATTATTTGTTGAAAAGTCTTCATCCACCTCACCCCGGCTTACACTTAGAATTATACCCAGTGATAGCCCTGTAAAAAGCAATGACGTACCTCCCATGCTGACGAACGGCAGGGGCAAACCGGTTAGAGGCAGCACACCGACAGCTACGCCCATATTGATCATGGCCTGTGTAACCAGGGCAAAGCTAAGTCCGGCGGACAGTAACCCGCCAAAGGCACGATCAGACTTAGCTGCGGTCTTCATTCCTCTGAAGAGAAGTGCCAGGTAGAGAAAAAGGACAAATATTCCTCCTGCCAGTCCGTATTCTTCAATTATCACAGCATAGATAAAGTCAGAGTAGGGATGAGGCAGGTAATTACGCTGATCGCCATGACCCGGACCTTTGCCTAGTGCGCCCCCTGAGGCAATGGCAATAAATGATTTTTGTGTCTGAAAATGGACGTTGTCACTGTCAAAAAACTGTGTGATCCTGCTCTTAACGGTATCTCCACGCTGCCCAACGGTTAAGGCTATACCTCCTGCAAGTATTCCGACCAGTACGAGGAAAAACAAGTATTTCACGGGCACCCGCCCAATAAACATGATGAGCATTGCAGTAGCAAACAGGAGCACAGCTGTACTGAAGTTAGATAAGGCAATCAACCCGCAGATAAGCCCGGTCCAGAACAATATCGGAATCAGGGTTTCCCTTTCACTGATCTGCTGCTGCCTCTTTGAAAGCATACTGGCCAGATTAGCAATTAAAGCAAGTTTGGCCAGGTCGGATGGCTGAAATGACTGGTTGATAAGTGGTATGGTCACCCAACGATTGGCATCGTTGACACTGGAGCCAAAAAAGTAGGCATAAAGTATAAGGGGCACCGAGAGGTACAGAGCCCACCGGCTGATTTTGGAATAGTAACGATAATCAACTTTATGAGCAAGCCACATGGCACCAAGTGCAAAAAATATCAGAACAGAATGTTTGATCAGAAAATATTCAGTATCCCCTCCCCGTCTGGCAAATGCGAGGGTGCCGGTAGCACTATACACCGTAAGAATACTTACTATGGATAATAATAGTACTATACCCCAGATGACAGGGTCACCATGAATATGCTTCTGCGTCCAGTATCTGACACGATCCATCATAATGTTACTGATTTAAATTTACTCTTTACTGTCTCAATAAACTGATTACCCCTTTCTTCATAATTTTTAAACAGGTCAAAGCTTGCACATGCCGGAGACAGCAAAACGGTGTCTCCGCTGCCAGCATTTTGGGAAGCAATGCTGACCGCCTCGTCCATTGAATATGCCCGCTTTACCGGAACCTTATCCTCAAAAAAATCTTCCAGTGGCTTATTATCCTTACCCAGAGATATAAGCAGTTTCACCCGCTGACTTACCAGATCGTCAATCATCGAATAATCATTTCCCTTGTCGACACCACCTGCAATCCAGATAATATCATGTGTAAAGCTATCCAGAGCATAAAAAACGGCATCAACATTTGTTGCTTTAGAATCATTGTACCATGCAGCACCCTGATGGGTTAGCACCCACTGCAGCCTATGCTTCTCAGCAGTAAATGAAGGCAAAGCCTGCTCCACCTCATCCTGTTTAATGCCATAAAGAATCGCTGCCAGGGCGGCCATTTTGATATTAGCCTCATTATGCCTGCCGCGAATGCTGGCTGATGACATGTTCAGTTCAGGTCCATGTTCATCTATTTCAAGGCACTGTGTGTTATCCACGGTTTTGACTCTTTTACTTACCCAGCTATCATCATTTTTATAGATGAAATAGTCATTATGACGCTGTGCCTGTGCCATCCTGAACTTCGCCTCAACATAATTTTTCATTTCATAGCCATAGCGATCGAGGTGATCAGGTGTGATATTGGTAAGTGCAGCTATATGCGGCCGGAAAGTGAAGCAATCGTCAAGTTGAAAACTGCTGACTTCCAGTACAAACACTTCGTAATCTGATTCATTGAGCAGTAATCTTGCGAAACTATATCCAATATTACCTCCCACTCCTGCCTTGACACCTGCTTTGGTCAGAAAATGGTGGATAAGGGAGGTGGTGGTGGTCTTTCCGTTAGTACCTGTAACCGCGATAACGGGCTTTTTTGTATGTCTTGACGCCCATTCTATCTCAGATACTACTTCTATCGACCTCAGCTTTGCTTCCATGAGCAAGGGAACATGATCAGGTATGCCCGGACTTTTTACAATAATATCTGCAGTAAATACCTTATCGGGGGTGTGTCCGCCCTCCTCAAATGAAATTTTATGTTTAAGTAGTGCTGATTTTGCGTCAACTGCCAATACGCCCCTTTCAGAGAGAAATGTATCATACCCTTTTGCAGCCGAAAATAATCCAGCTCCAATACCGCTTTCACCACCACCTAATATGACAACTTTTCTGATCATCTTAGTTTTAAGGTTATTACGACAGTGAGTATTGATAAAATGATGCCTACAATCCAGAAACGAGATACAATCTTGGGCTCCGGGATTTCCTTTTTCTGATAATGGTGATGTAAGGGCGACATCAGGAATACCCTTCTTCCTTCACCATATTTTTTTCTGGTGTATTTAAACCAGGACACCTGTATGATTACCGAAAGGTTTTCGACCAGGAAAATCCCGCATAAAAATGGCAGCAACAGCTCTTTTCGTATGATAAGTGATATTACTGCGATAATGGCTCCTAATGCGAGGCTGCCTGTATCTCCCATAAATACCTGAGCAGGATAGCTGTTGTACCAAAGGAACCCAATGCATGCCCCAACAAAAGCAATGGCGAAAATGGTGACCTCACCGGAAAAAGGAATGTACATGAAGTTGAGGTACGAGGAGTAAATTACATTCCCTGTGATGTATGCAAGCACTGCAAGGGCGATACCTATAATAGCTGATGATCCTGCTGCAAGGCCGTCTATCCCATCTGTGATATTTGCGCCATTACTTACGGCTGTGACAATAAAAATAGATAACAATACATAAGGCAACCATTGCATATTATCAGGTAAAAACGTCAACACCCGGGTATAATCAAGAGAGTCAATTCTGGCAAGCGGCACGGTAGTAAGCATGGTTTTGATATCCGTATATTGCTGTTGTTCCAGAGCCTGCTCAATAGGCATTGCCTCTGTGTATTCCCTTATCATCACGTCAGGATGAAAATAAAGGGTCAGACCCACGATCAGCCCAAGACCAACCTGACCAATAATTTTGAATTTGCCCTTTAATCCCTCCTTGTTTTTCTTTTTGACTTTAATGAAGTCATCGGCAAAGCCAACAATGCCCATCCAAACTGTAGTCAGCAGAAGTAAAAGGATGTAAACATTATCGAGCCGGGCAAAGAGTAAGGTAGGAACCAATATTGCCGTGAGTATCATCAGTCCTCCCATGGTAGGAGTGCCCTGCTTTTGCATTTGTCCGGCCAAACCGAGATCACGTACCGTCTCCCCCATCTGGTATTTCTGCAAAAGACCGATTATCCATTTACCCAGGGTGATTGTAATCAACAGTGACACAACGGCAGCCATACCAGCTCTGAAGGAGATAAATCGAAATACCCCTGCCCCGAGAATATCAAATTGCTGATCCAGATAATTAAAAAGGTAATAGAACATCAGGTATTCTGCATTAAATCAAACATCTCTTTTAGCACCTTACGGTCATCAAAGTCATATTTTTTACCCTTTATTTCCTGATAGGTCTCATGACCTTTACCAGCTACAAGGATAACATCACCCGGATTGGCGAGCGACACTGCCAGCTTTATGGCTTCCTGCCTGTTTGCCATCCGAATCACTTTTTTCTTTTCTACCGGCGTGAGCGGCTTTTCCATATCATCCAGGATCTTTTCTGGGTCTTCATTTCTTGGATTATCACTGGTAAATATCACCCTGTCGCTGTATTTCGTAGAAATACGCGCCATTTCGGGGCGTTTTTCCTTATCCCGGTTTCCTCCACAGCCTACCACAGTAATGACTTGTTCATTTCTGCTGCGTATAGCTTCGATGGTAGTCAATACATTTTTCAGGGCATCAGGGGTATGTGCATAATCGACGATAGCAATTACATCTCGTCGGTTAGCCACCATTTCAAACCTTCCCGGAGGCGGTGGTATTATGGATAGTTCCTGCAAAAAATCATCTGCAGACTCCTCAAGAAGGCAGGCCACAGAATATACAGCGAGGATGTTGTAGGCATTATATTCCCCAACAAGTCTTACCCAGACCTGTTTTCCGGCTACCTCCAGCTCAAGACCCTGTAATGTATTGGACAGTATCTTCAGCCGGTAATCTGCCATTGCTTTGATAGCCATAGTTTTCTTTGCTGCCCGTGTATTCTGGATCATGATACGACCACGCCGGTCATCGACATTCACCAAAGCGGTAGCACTGGCTGGTAAATCATCAAATAATTTCTTTTTGGCATTGATGTAGTTTTCAAAAGTACCATGATAATCAAGGTGGTCGTGGGTAATGTTGGTAAATACAGCTACGTCAATATCCAGCCCGGCTACACGTTCCTGAACTATGGCATGTGAGCTGGCTTCCATGAAAACATGGGTGATCTCTTTATCTGCCATCCGGGCCAGCAGCTCATTGACCCGCAGCACATCGGGTGTGGTATGGGTTGCCGGTATTACCTCATCATTCATGCGTATATCCACAGTGGAGATCAATCCACAATTGTATCCCAGGGCACGAAAGAGGTGGAATAGCATGGTCACGGTACTTGTCTTACCGTTGGTACCCGTCACGGCAACGAGTTTGAGTTTTTTTGATGGACTATTGAAATAATTATCAGCAATGGCACCGAGCGCCCTGGATGTGTTCTGTGTGGTAGCTATGGCAGCTTCCCCCGTCCATTTGTTGGGAATATGGTCCGCTACAATGGCTACTGCGCCGTTGTCAATGGCTTGTTCGATGTAATCGTGCCCATCCACCTGGGTGCCTCTCACGGCCACAAACAAAAAGCCGTCCCTGACTTCTCTTGAATCAAATGTAATGCCGCTAACAGGCACCTGCATATTGCCAGATGTCTCTACCAGATGTACTTTATATAATATGTCTTGAAATGTTTTCAATCCAGCATCAGCTTAATGTTCGAACCTTTATGTACCGTGGTGCCCGGTAAAAGCGATTGACGTACCACTCTGCCTGCACCTTCGAAATCTACCTGTAACCCCTTGTTTTCCAGAAGGAAAATGGCGTCACGCAATGTCATGCCGGACACATCCGGTACCTGTTGTGTGCCATCCTGATTGGGGTTCCAGCGTATAGAATTATTGTAAATCTCCGCATCCACCCATTCCGGGCCTTCTTCAGCGAGGTGATTTGATATACCCAGTCGATTACAGATTAAGGATAGATCAGGGTGATAACCTGAGCGGATTACCGGGAAAATACCTTTCGGATATTCAAAATCATTGGATACGGCTTCGTGCAATGCCATATCCTGCGCATAGATCTTATCGGCAATTTCCTTAAATACAGGCGCTGCAACACTGTTTCCGTATTGAAAAACTCCCCTTGGGTTGTCGATCACTACTATGCAGGAATATTTTGGTTCATCAGCAGGAAAATAACCGACAAAAGAAGTGTAATACGCATTTCTGGAGTATCTGCCATTGACAAGCTTCTGTGCAGTGCCCGTCTTACCTGCAATGGTATAGGCTGTACCCCTGATGTTGTTTGCGGTGCCGCGTTCTACCACCCCTTCAAGTGTGGTTCTGATTTTTTCAATGGTCTCATCAGAACATATTTTACGGTTGAGCACTTCTGGCTCATAACGCCGGATTACCCGATCACCGCTGCGCACTTCGTTTACAATGATGGGGCGTATCAGCTTACCATCGTTTGCGATCGCATTGTATAATGCCAATGTCTGCAGCGGTGTCAGCTTCAGCTCATACCCTATACTCATCCAGGGCAGTGAAATACCACTCCAGGACGGGTCATCAGGTGTCTTAATATATGGCACACCTTCACCTGCCATATGAAATCCGAGTGGCTGATCTAAACCGATATCGCGAATGATTTTAATAAAGGCTTCCGGCCTGTCTTTATATGCCTCGTACACCCATCGTGAAATTGCTACATTGGATGATTTCTCTATCGCCTCCCGAAACGTAATTTTTCCATAACCTCCTTCAGTCGCATCCCGCATAATCCGGTCATAAAATTCGTATTTTCCGTCCCCGGTATCGATGGTGTCATCCAGTGACACTTTTCCTTCTTCCAGCAGGGCAATGGCGCTAACCAGCTTAAAGGTAGACCCGGGTTCCCTCAGCCCCTGATCACCTACAGAATAGTTGTACCTTTCAAAATACTGGGTATCACTGCCTTTGCTCAGGTTTGACATGGCTTTGATCTGGCCGGTTTCCACTTCCATCAAGACCACTGATCCATAGTCAGCATCATGGGACTTGAGTGCGCGGAGCAGCGCTGATTCCGCTACGTCCTGTAGGTTTACATCCAGCGTGGTATATAGATCATAACCGTTAATGGTTTTTACTTCATTGCCATCATATACCGGCTTCCAGTAGCCTCCAGCAATCTTCTGGTACAGAGCCTGACCATTCTGACCGGCGAGATCTTTGTTAAAACTATACTCCAGGCCGGCGCCATAGTTGTTTTCATTGATAAAACCGATAGTACGGAAACCCATATAGTTAAACGGCTTGACACGTTTATTTACCTTTTCAAAAATGACACCTCCGCCATGCCGGCCATAGCGGAAAACGGGCCAATTCTCCATCCTTTTTTTTACCTGATAGTTGACCAGTTGTTTGCTGAGTATAATGTACTGACGGCCGGTTTCCCTTGCTTTTACAATCTGCTGCTTATACTGTGCCTGGGATTTTCCTCCAAACTCGCGTGACAGAAAATAAGCAAGTGAATCCACCTCTTCGAAAAAGATTTTCTGATCCAGAACCTGAGGATCAAGTGCCACGCGGTAATAGGGGACAGATGTGGCCAGCAGGCTTCCATTATCGGAATAAATATTACCACGGGTAGCCTCAATTTCCATCATTTCAAGGCTGATCTCCTCACCCAGTGCTGCCCATTTTTCTCCTTCAATGTATTGTAAATCAACAATACGTGCGGCAATGGTAACTGCAAAAAGTACTACCAGCAGAAATACTACCCTCACTCGTAATAATATGGACTTTTTGATATTCATTCGGTAATGATGATCTTTTTAGGTGGTTCCACACTCTCGACCAACCCTTTTGAGGCCATTCTTTTTGCGACTTCAGACTGCTTGCTCGAAAACATATAATCCGATTTCAGTGTGGTGAAATCAGCACGGAGGTCTTCTACTTCTACTTCCAGTTCATTGATATTGCGGATCATGCGCTCAGCATAATGATTGTTGCCGATGTACAACACCAATAAAAAGGTGACAAACATAGCTTTTGGCAAAACGGCAACCGGCAGGCCATTTTCAAAAAGCCTTTCAAAAAACAACGGCAGCTTGAGTTTTGAGAAAATGCCTCCTCTGGATGCGTTTTCAGGTCTTATTTTGTACGAGTTGTCCATTACTTTTTTCTTCCAATTCTAAGTTTTGCACTACGTGCTCTGTTATTGTTTGCTATTTCATCGTCACTGGCCACTATCGGCTTTCGGGTGACCGGCTCCAATGGCCGGATGACATCACCATAAACAGTTTTCTGCTGTTCACCGCTGAAGTTGCCGGCATTTAGAAAATTTTTCACCCGCCGGTCTTCCAGGGAATGATAGCTCATCACCACCAGTCTTCCTTCTTTTTTCAGTAAGCCGGGCACATCCATTAAGAATGATTCGAGCACCTGCATTTCCTGATTGACTTCGATACGGAGGGCCTGAAACAGCTGGCCATAAAACTTATTTTCCCTGCCGCGTGGAGCATACCCCTTGAGCACATCTTTAAGTTGGCCGGTAGTCTCAATCGGCTGACTTACTCGCGCTTTCAGCAGCTCACGGGCGATGTGATATGCATTTTTTAATTCACCGTAAGATTTAAAAATTGCCATCAGCTGTTCTTCAGAATAATCGTTGACGATCTGCCTTGCAGAAAGGGAGGCATTTGTATTCATCCTCATGTCGAGTGGAGCATCATAGCGTACGCTAAAACCACGCTCTGGTACATCGATCTGATGTGATGATATTCCGAGATCAGCAATGATGCCGTTCACTTCTGAAATCCCTGCCATTTTGAGGAATCGGCCAATATGAGCGAAATTTGCCTTGATGAAAACCAGGCGATCATCTTTGATTTTTTCAGCTTCGGCCTTAGCATCCTCATCCTGATCAAAGGCAATCAGGCGGCCCCCGCTGAGGTTCTTCAAAATTTCTCTGCTATGGCCACCGCCCCCAAATGTAACATCTACATATACCCCGTCATCAACGAGGCTTAACCCCTCGATACATTCCTTCAGCAGTACGGGTTGGTGATATTCAGCCACAATAGAACAAAGAACGTTAGCTATCCAGATATTTTTGTGCCAATGCAGAAAACTCCTCCTGATCCGTAATGAGGAACCTGTCATATTCCTCGGGATCCCAGATTTCCACACGATTTCCAATGCCTACCACAGTGGCAGCTTTGGTCAGATTAGCATGCTTCAGCATGGATCGGGGTATTAAAAACCTCCCCATACTGTCTAGCTCTACATGTGCATTGCCCCGGAAAAAATTTCTCTGTAACGCCCTGTATTCGGCATTAAACTCATTTAAGCCGGCAATTCTTGAAAATATTTTTTTGTATTCCGTAATCGGATAAAGCACCAGGCAAGGCTCAAACCCCATACGCAGCATTATTTCAACAGGAGCTCCTTCGCCTGAGGGCTCAGGAAAGGCATTCTTGATCCTTGCAGGAAGTACTAGCCTTCCCTTAGCATCAATTTTACACTCATATTCTCCAGTAAAAACAGCCATGCAGATGCACAATGATCATTATACACCCAAATATACCACTTTTTACCACTTTCTACCACTTATGTCATATTTTATTATTTTTTTACCACTTTCTACCACTTCCTTAATGATATCCACACATAACTGGCAGTAGCATACCATGATCCCCGATTTTAGTCTACTAAATTTGTAGGAATTAGCTTTATTTGCATTATGAAACGTTTAACGCCTCTCATTATAGTAATCCTTGCGGCCTGCGGCATAGAAAATGATGGTTTTGAAGGAAGTTGGTATGGCCAGATCACCATGCAGGGTAAAGTACTCGAGTTTCCGCTGGAAGTGAACGCGAATAATGCCTATCTCATCAATGATGAAGAGAAAATTGAACTTGGCGCCCCAAAAATCACCGAAGACAGTGTGACACTGAATCTCCATATTTTTGATGCCACGCTACAATGGAGCCGGAATAACCGTCGCGGTTTTTTCAGAAAAAATTATATATCGAATTATACACTGCCTTTTTCTGTCCAATCAACCCCTGCAATAACTTATCAGGCGGACACCACATTCGATGGTAAATGGGAGGTGGTTTTTACTGATGAAGACGGTAAAAGCAGCCCTGCCATTGGCTTATTCAGCAGTACACCCCAAGATATCAGCGGCACATTCCTGACTCCACTGGGCGATTATCGATATCTTTCAGGTGGTGTTACCGGTGACTCGATGAGGTTATCTACATTTGATGGCAATCACGCCTACATATTTACAGCAGCATGGAATGACGACACCCTGAGGGGTAACTTCTACAGCGGCATTAGTGGTCATGAGACATGGAAAGGCTGGAAAAATGAAAACGCCAGCTTACCTGACCCCACTAAAATGACACGACTGAAATCAGGTTATGAAACCGTAGATTTCCATTTTCCGGATAGTGATGGCGATACTATCTCACCATTAGAAGGTCAGTATAAAAATAAAGTCAGGATACTGCAGATACTGGGTACCTGGTGTCCCAACTGCATGGATGAAACCCGATACCTTGCTGATTTTTATAAAAAAACAGATACCTCGCAGGTGGCGATCATTGGACTGGCGTTTGAACAGAAAGATAATTTTGAATATGCTGCAACACGTGTCAAAAAAATGAAATCCATGTGGGAGGTGGCGTATCCTGTTGTAATCGCCGGCACATCGGATAAAGCAGATGCCTCATCAAAGCTGCCTATGCTGGAGGAGGTGCTCGCATTTCCTACGCTGATCGTACTGGATAAGCAAAGTCGTGTCAGATGGATACATACCGGATTTAACGGTCCGGGGACAGGCCTGTATTTTGAAGAATTTAAAACTGAATTTGAACTACTGATCGAAAAGCTTCAGGCCGAATGATCATTTATTTCGCTCAATAGTATACTGTACCAGATCTGCAAGAGACTGCCTGTAAGGGGTATCGGGAAGTTTGCCCAGCATATCCATAGCCTTTTGATAATAAGCATTCATCTGCTCGGTAGCATATTCAATACCTCCGCTATCTTTGACAAACGCAATAACCTCCTGCACTTTTCGCTTTTTATGGCTTTGATTTTTAATTATATATATAATGCGCCTTTTCTCCAACCATGAACTTTTGGATAACGCATAGATCAACGGCAGGGTCATTTTCTTTTCTTTGATGTCGATACCTACAGGTTTTCCGATCTGTGCTTCACCATAATCAAAAAGATCATCTTTGATCTGAAAGGCCATTCCTACACGTTCGCCAAATACCCGCATCCACTCTACTGTTTCGCTATCGGCACCGGCAGAACTGGCACCCACAGCACAACAGGAAGAGATCAGACTGGCTGTTTTTTGTCGAATAATATCGTAATATACCTCCTCTGAAATATCCAGACGTCGAGCCTTTTCCATCTGGAGTAGTTCGCCCTCACTCATTTCACGTACCGCATTACTTACTATGCGTAACAATTCAACCTCATTATTATTTATGGATAGCAGCAGACCCCTCGACAAAAGATAATCTCCGACTAGGACGGCAATTTTATTCTTCCAAAGTGCATTGATCGAGAAGAAGCCCCTTCTCAGGTTTGAATCATCTACCACATCGTCATGTACAAGGGTGGCGGTATGCAGGAGTTCTATTAGTGATGCGCCGATATAGGTAGCGTCTGTGATACCTCCTGCCGCTCCTGCCGAAAGGAATACGAACATTGGCCGAACCTGCTTGCCCTTCCTTTTCACGATATAATTCATGATCCGATCGAGCAGCATCACATTGGTATTCATGGATTGACGGAATTTTTTTTCAAATTCCGCCATGTGGCCTGCTATCGGTTCCTGAATCTGTGCTATAGATGGCTTTTGAGCTGCTGTATTCATTATTTATTCTGATGCTAACAACCAGGCCAATGCTTCCTGATATTCTCCTTTTTCTATTAATTTCTTTGCCTCGAGATGAACATTCTGCCGGTCAATCCCTTTAATTTTTGGTTTGGTGGCATTTATAACCTCCTCTGCTGGCAGATGATCTTCATTGGCCAGGCATGCTATTTCGTTACCAGTCAGCACATTGCTGCTTTTAATATCATCTGGCAGTCCATCAAAGCCGATACAGGTAGCTGAAGGTCTGAATGTTTCAAACATGGCTTCCGGGATAGCATGAACATATGCACCTCCGCCCATACGTCCAATTATATCCAGTCGGGCCTGATCAATACGACCCATCTGAATCAGGTCTTGCCTTACATGTATCATAAGCACCCTGCAAATCATCAGGTTGCCTGCTCCACCTTGATCTCCCAGCTCTTTTATTTCCATCACTTCACATTCCATTGAAACCGGGGATTCCGCAACACGGGGTGGCTTTATTTTAAGCGAATCAAGTTTGGTGAGTCCGGATTTGACAAACTCATCAACACCTGACGGAAACTCAGCACTCGTAATCACCATCTGGTTGACCATACTGTAATTGACCAGGTTGATACATACTTCCCTGATATCATTGATGTTGTGGTATGTATCCTTATTGGTATTATTCCGAACCCTTCTGCTCGGGGCGAAAATTGCAACAGGAGGGTTTGCGCTGAAGACATTGAAATAACTGTATGGGCTCAGGTTAACCGTGCCATCCGGATTCAGCGTGCTGGCCAGTGCTATGGGACGGGGCACCACAGACCCTATCATCATTTGATATAGCTCTGCAGAACTGTAATTTTCAGGGTCAAAGGACGTAAATGATGTCATTAAGTGATTTTATTAGCTATTTCTCCTAAAACAACGTGTGTTTCACCATTTTGTGAGGTGCCTTTCAAAATTATTTCATCACCATCCAAAAGATAGGTTATTTCGTCGTCATCGAACCGAAACGGTTTACTGCCATTTTCTGTAATTTCAAGCAAACATCCGGCAGCTTTTTGAGCCGGCCCGCTAATGGTGCCACTTGCCAGGAGATCACCAGGCCGCAGGTTGCATCCGCCAATAGTATGATGTGCCACCATCTGCTGAAAAGACCAGTATAAATATTTTGAATTAGACTTTGTCAGGCATATGTCACTATCCTTACGCCTGAGTATGACTTCAAGGTCAATATCTAATAGGTAGTCAGCAGAGCCTTTCAGATAGTCCAATACCTCCGGATGCTGCTTTGGCATGGGGGATCGATGCTTTAATGCAAAGGCAGGCGTGATCCACGGTGAAATTGTAGTGGCAAAATTTTTTCCTAAAAACGGGCCCAAAGGGCGATATTCCCATGACTGGATATCACGCGCCGACCAGTCATTGAGCAGCACATATCCAAAAATATGCTCATCGGCATCATGTACCGATATTGTTTCTCCTCTGGCATTACCTTTACCTATTACGGCTGCCAGTTCAAGTTCAAAATCCAGTTTTCGTGACCGGCCAAATACAACCTTATCCTCTTCAAGATATTGCCCCTTTGGCCTTATTACAGGTTCGCCTGATATCCCTATCGAGGAGCTTCTGCCATGATATCCGACAGGAAGGGATTTCCAGTTGAGCATCAGGGCAGCATCTTTTCCCCTGAAAATGGTGCCGACACGAGAAGCATGGTATTCGCTGGCATAAAAATCAGTATAGTCACCGATGTCAAGAGGTAAATGAATGGTCACCTGAGAAGCGGGTAGGAATATTTCCCGGAGACCATCTTGCTGTAATTGATCCTGAACCCATTCCCACAATTTTTGAAGGGGCTCATTTCCATGGGCAATCAATTTATTTAAATATGGCTGGCGGGTAGTGTCCGGATGAATAGACCATTCGGGATGCTGTTGTACCAGATCATGTAGGGGGACTACCCACTCGCCATAAGCCAGGCATGCAAAATACTGACCTTTATAACTGCAGATACCAAAAGGCAGACTGTGAATATTGAAAAGTTGTGCCATTGGCGCCAAAATTAACTGAAAAATAGCATTGTAAAAGTACCCTGAGGGAAGAAAGCACAATATGCAAAGCGTAATGTTTTAAAAAACACATCATCCTGCTATCTTTGCGACCTCTTTTTTAATTCAAGAACAAATTAAACTGAAGCGATGAACACATTGGTGTATACTATCCCGGCAATGGGATTGTTAGGATTGATAGTAATGGCGTTGAAATCTGCCTGGGTTACCCGTCAGGATGCCGGCGAGGAAAATATGCAGGAAATTGCCGGACATATAGCGAAAGGAGCAATGGCCTTTCTGAGAGCAGAATGGAAGGTACTGGCATATTTCGTTGTCATTGCAGGCCTGTTGCTTGCCTATTCAGGTACCCTTGTTGAAACTTCAAGCCCTGTAATTGCCATCTCATTTTTGATAGGTGCCGTCCTTAGTGCCATTGCCGGATACATCGGGATGAACATCGCGACCAAGGCCAATGTGAGGACCGCCCAGGCAGCCAAAAAAAGTCTGGTTAAGGCACTTGGTGTTTCATTCAATGGCGGAACTGTAATGGGACTCGGAGTGGCTGGACTAGCCGTTTTCGGAATGGGCTCATTGTTTATATTCTTTTATTATTTATATGTTGTATCTACCGGTGCTGATGTAAATGGCATTATGATGGAAAAGGCACTGGAGGTACTTGCCGGATTCAGTCTTGGAGCTGAGTCAATCGCATTGTTCGCACGCGTAGGAGGAGGTATATATACAAAGGCGGCTGATGTTGGAGCTGACCTGGTAGGTAAAGTAGAGGCCGGCATTCCTGAGGATGACCCACGCAATCCCGCGACTATCGCAGACAACGTTGGAGATAACGTAGGTGACGTCGCCGGTATGGGTGCTGATCTATTTGGTTCGTATGTTGCCACCATTCTTGCCTCAATGGTTCTGGGACGTGAAATAATCAGTGACGATAACTTTGGTGGAATTGCTCCGATATTGTTGCCAATGGTCATTGCTGGTGCAGGATTGATCTTTTCGATAGTAGGTACATTATTCGTCCGAATAAAATCAGAGACATCAAGCGTGCAGCGGGCACTGAATATGGGTAACTGGATGTCCATTTTATTTACAGCCATAGCATCGTATTTCATCGTAACGTCCTTATTGCCAGATCAGCTTACCATCAGAACTTACCAGTTTGATGCTATCGATGTATTCTGGGCCATAGTTGTAGGCCTTGTTGTAGGCGGATTAATGTCCATCGTGACCGAATACTATACGGCTATGGGCCGTCGCCCGGTACTTTCAATCGTTAAAAGTTCCTCTACAGGTCATGCTACCAATATAATTAGCGGACTAGCTGTTGGAATGGAATCTACTGTTGTACCAATTATTGTACTTGGTACAGGAATCATCGCTTCATATTTCTTTGCAGGATTATATGGTGTGGCTATAGCAGCAGCCGGAATGATGGCCACTACTGCAATGCAGCTCGCCATCGACGCTTTCGGACCGATAGCCGATAATGCCGGCGGTATTGCTGAGATGAGCGGCCTGCCAAAAGAAGTGCGTGAGCGTACAGATAACCTGGATGCAGTAGGTAATACAACTGCTGCTACCGGTAAGGGATTTGCTATTGCCTCTGCAGCATTAACAGCTCTTGCTTTGTTTGCTGCGTTTGTGGGACTGGCTGGAATAGATTCCATCGATATTTATAAAGCACCTGTATTAGGCGCCTTATTTTTAGGCGGTATGATACCTTTTATATTTTCATCGCTGGCGATATCAGCCGTGGGTAGAGCCGCTATGGATATGGTAAATGAAGTAAGGAGACAATTTAAGGAACTCCCCGGCATAATGGAGGGTAAGCAAAAGCCTGAATACGAAAAATGCGTAGCCATCAGCACCAATGCCTCAATACGGGAGATGATCCTGCCAGGAGCTATTGCGCTTATTTTACCGTTGGTTGTTGGATATGGTTTTATGGGTGCATTTGAAGACACCAGTTCAGCCGAAATTCTGGGCGGAATGCTGGCAGGTGTTACCGTTTCCGGAGTATTGATGGGAATATTCCAGAACAATGCAGGTGGAGCATGGGATAATGCTAAAAAATCCTTCGAAAAAGGGGTGGAAATAAATGGGAAAATGGAATACAAAGGGTCAGATGCTCATAAAGCCTCTGTAACCGGTGATACTGTCGGTGATCCTTTCAAAGACACTTCCGGACCTTCGATGAACATCCTGATCAAACTTATGTCTATTGTAGCACTTGTAATTGCTCCCCACATCAGCGTCGATAAGGAAAGGCACGCCACTTCGGATGTCGCTCCTACAGAGGTAATGGAAATTCAGGCCCAAGCAACCCCAAGTGCTTTTGAAGCTGAAAATAACTGACAGATAACTAAAAACTTTTGTTATTTTAAGCCAGTTTTGTTTCAAGACTGGCTTTTTTTGATTTTGATCGAGACTAATATAATGAGTGCTGATAAAACAAATGGTTCCTTTTAATCTATGAAGATTAACTTTCATTCCATCAATACCCGGTCATATGTTGTCTTTGCGATTACCAGCCTGGTTTTTTCTGTTTTAATAGTCTATCTGGCCGTTTTTTTAAAAAAAACGCAGTGGCACGTCGAAAACAACATCGTCAGATATCTCGAGGCAACCAATATTACTTCCTTCCTTCAAACAGAGTTGAATAGCATAGCCCAAAATATTGAAGATGGGCAAGTTCCTGATTTAGGGTCAGGCGTTATGTGGCTCGACAGCCTCAACTTTTACCTGGATGAAAAAGCAGATCGCGAAATAGCCTACTCGTTCCGCCAGATTGTCGCTGATTTTAAAACCATTGATGTACTATTTTCAGATAATTTGCCCGAAGAAGCACTCTTTATCGAGGCCGACCTCAAAATCAGAGACCTAATTATTGATACCAGCAATCTTTCCCGGGAGCTCGTAGCTAAACGAATTCATGGGCGCGAAGTAATCTATAGCCGCATACGTGATTTTTCCATCTGGATGATCGCAGCCATCATTTTAGCTGTAGTCATCATCTATTTCTTAAGGCAGTATCTTTACAGACAAATCGTAAAGCCTATAGGGCATGTAAATCAGCAGTTATCCGCACTTTCCAGTGGTGATTTACCGGAGCATGTGCATGCAGTAAAAAATGAGTTTAACGAAATCCATGCCAGCACCAATCAGCTGTCGATGGAATTAAAAAATATACTGGCTTTCGCCAATGAGGTTGGCAATGGAAAATTTGAAAGCCAGGTTTCGGTATTTAATAATCAGGGCGCACTGGGATCAGCTCTTGCAAATATGCGGGACAGCTTAAAAAAAGTCGCCAATGAGGAGCAGCTGCGCAATCGTATCAATGATGGACTCAACCAGCTTTCAAATTTAATCCGACAACATAATAATACGATTGAGTCGCTTACCAGAGCTACATTATTTTTTCTTATTGAGCATGTGAAAGCAGATCAGGGTGCCTTCTTCATAAAAAAATCAGATGAAACAGGTCAGGGCCATCTGGAAATGACGTCATGGTACGCCTATAAAAGAGAAAAGATTGAGAAGCGCACGGTATTGCCGGGAGAAGGCTTTGTGGGGCAGTGTTTTCAGGAAAAAAAACCGATTCGCAGAATAGAAATACCTGAGAATTACTCTCAGCTCGCCTCTGCCCTTGGTGAAGCTCCACCGAAAAGCATCCTGATCTTCCCTTTGATAAACGAGGAAGAACTGACCGGCGTAATTGAATTCCTGTTTGACCATGACTTTAGCCCCGAAGATGAACAATTCATTGAACAGGCAGCAGATATTCTTGCAGGTACATTAATATCCGTTATTTCCAACGAAAACATGCGGCGTATGGTGGCTGAGAGTCAGCAGCAAACTGATCTGCTCAAGGAACAGGAGCAAATGATGCGACAACAAACTGAAGAAATGATGGCTACACAGGAGGACAGTAAACGCCAGATCGACAGAGAGCTGCAGTTGCGTAATATGTATGAGTCTATGATGAAAGCATCCGGTGGCATTTATTACCGCTCACAGCTTGACAATGAATTCACTAAATTATTTATCTCGCGGAATATTATGGACATCACAGGTGAGTCAGATACGAAATTTATATCTGGCGCATCCAGCTTATTACGATATATTGACAAGGAACACCAATCCCGGATCAGGACATCTGTAAATGCTGCTGTTCAGGCAAAAAGCAGCTACAACCTGGAGTATGTAATTATCACCCACGAAGGCAAAAAACTTAATATCCGGGATATCGGCACCGTAATCGCTGAAGATGGCAAACCTAAATACCTTGATGGGGTTATCTTTTACAAATAATCATCTATCATTTGCAGCATTTCAGCAGGGCCATAACTGAAATAGATCAGACCAATAAAACCAACGACAAGCTCAAAGCTCTCAAAAACTTCTTTGATGAAGCAGCTGATGAAGACAAGCTCTGGGCGCTCGCACTTTTTACACATAAAAGACCGAGGCGCCCGGTCAATTCCCGACAACTTACCACATGGGCACTCGAGGAAATGAATATTCCGGGTTGGCTTTTTGAAGAATCCTATCAGGTTGTAGGTGACCTGTCAGAAACCCTTGCATTGCTGCTTCCTGAACCTGAGCAAACTTCAGATCAGCCACTTCACTACTGGATCCGTTTCCTTCAAAATCTTCATGATAAGCCTGAGGAGGTCAAAAAACAAAAAATTGTTGAAGCATGGAAGCAGCTTAATAAAAAGGAACGCTTCATCTTTAATAAGCTGCTCAGTGGAGGCTGGCGTGTTGGAGTAAGCCATAACCTGATCATCCGGGCATTGTCAATGAGCACCAATATCGACCCACCCGTACTATCACATAAGCTGATGGGCAACTGGTCACCAGATTCTATTTCCTTTGAGGAGCTGATTTTTAAAAACAGAAAAGACGATGTATTATCACAGCCCTACCCCTTTTATCTGGCCTATCAGATAGAGAATGAAACTCCTGAATCACTGGGGAAACCCGATGACTGGCAGGCAGAATGGAAATGGGATGGCATACGAGGTCAGCTCATTTGCAGGGGGCACGCTGTTTATCTATGGTCAAGAGGTGAGGAACTTATCAATCATAGCTTCCCGGAATTTCAGGAACTCACGAATCTACTACCTGATGGCACTGTGCTGGACGGCGAATTACTTGCTTTCAAAAATAATCAGGTGCAGACTTTTGGCGTATTACAACAACGCCTTGGCAGAAAAACGGTCTCTAAAAATATGATGAGCAAGGTGCCTGTCACCTTTTATGCCTACGATTTACTGGAATATAACGGCGATGATATACGAAAAAAGCCCCTGACGGAAAGAAGGCGTCGTCTACACGATCTCCTGCCTGTTTTCGAAAAAACGCCGCTGCTATTCTTATCTGAAGCGCTGAAATTCGCGACCTGGAACGAGCTTGCCGCATTACGAGCGCAGTCAAGGTCCATGTCGGCAGAAGGCGTGATGATCAAAAAGCTTGATTCTGAGTATAAAGTGGGAAGAAAACGGGGCGACTGGTGGAAGTGGAAAATCGATCCGCTCACCATCGATGCAGTGATGATTTATGCTCAGAAAGGTCATGGCCGACGTGCCGACCTGTATACAGACTATACCTTTGGCGTATGGCATGACGGGCAGCTGGTTACCTTCACCAAAGCCTATTCAGGCCTTACAGACGCTGAATTACGTCAGGTAGACCGCTTCGTTAAAAAAAATACTCTGGAGCGCTTTGGACCTGTTCGAACTGTGAAGCCTGAACTGGTGTTTGAAATTGCCTTTGAAGGCATACGTGAAAGCAAGCGGCATAAATCCGGAGTTGCTCTTCGCTTTCCCAGAATAAGCCGATGGCGGCATGACAAGACGATTGAAGACGCCAATACACTAGCCGACCTTAAAGAAATGCTCTTAAAATATGGCTGATCTTCACGCTGCACTGCGTTTTTTTCAGGAACGAAACTGGACTCCCTATCCTTTTCAGCAGGAAACATGGCAAGCCTATCTGGAAGGTAAAAACGGATTATTAAACGCCCCCACCGGAAGCGGTAAAACCTATGCTTTATGGCTGGCTTGTCTGTTAGATGCATTAGAAAATGACCCGAAACCTGACGGCTTGACTATTCTGTGGATCACACCCCTGCGGGCGTTGGCCAATGATATTTGTGAGGCAATGAAAATAGCAGCCCATGGCATGGGATTAGACTGGTATATCACAGTCCGCAGCGGTGACACAAAAGCCTCCGAAAAGGCAAAGCAGAAGCAAACTGCCCCCCAGTGCCTCATCACCACTCCCGAAAGCCTGCATATCCTGCTCAGCCAGAAGGGTCACGAAAAATATTTCAGAAACCTGAAGGCCGTGATTGTAGATGAATGGCACGAGCTGCTGGGTAGCAAACGCGGCGTACAGATTGAGCTGGGCCTTAGCCGATTGAAGTCATTTCTGCCTGCTTTACGTATCTGGGGTATTTCGGCTACAATAGGAAATATGGAGGAAGCCACAGATGTATTGCTCGGCCCGCATTATGGAAATCAATATACCGTAATTCGTGCTGACATTTCCAAAACAATAGTTTCCGAAAGCATAATACCGGTCGATATGGATCATTTCCCGTGGTCAGGCCATCTTGGCACCCGGTTATTACCTCAATTGCTGGAAACCATACGACCTTATAAAAGCGTGCTCATTTTCACCAATACGCGATCACAAACTGAAATATGGTATCAGAAAATTCTGGATTTCGCACCTGAACTGGCCGGATCGATGGCGATGCACCATGGCAGTCTTGATATGGAGGTACGAAGCTGGGTAGAAAATGCATTACATGAAGGAAAATTAAAAATTGTAGTATGTACGGCCAGCCTTGATCTGGGATTGGACTTCAGGCCGGTCGAAGCAGTAGTGCAGATTGGAGGCCCCAAGGGTGTTTCACGGTATTTTCAGCGCGCAGGGCGTAGCGGCCATCAGCCAGATGCTACAAGTAAGGTCTACTTCGTGCCGACACATGCTCTTGAGCTCATTGAAGGGTCAGCCTTACGCAGGGCAATTGAAGAAAAAACATTTGAAAGCCGTATACCTCTGCAAAAATCGTATGACGTATTGGTGCAATATTTGGTTACACTCGCAATTGGAGATGGGTTTTATCCTGAATCCCTGCTTAAGGAAATTCGCAATACCTATTGCTACCGTACCCTGACAGACGAAGAATGGCAGTGGGCACTTGACTTCATCACTACAGGAGGTCAAAGTCTTACTCAATATGATGAATTCCACAAAGTGGAAGTAGCATCAGATGGTAAAATGGTTGTGACCAGCAGAAAAATAGCCACCCGGCATCGCCTGTCTATGGGGACCATCGTCAGTGACCCAATGCTGAAGGTGAAATTTCAATCCGGAGGCTACCTGGGTGTAATAGAAGAGAGCTTCATAAGCCGTCTCAGCAAAGGTGATACCTTCTGGTTTGCAGGCAGACCACTGGAGTTTATCCGCCTGCGTGACATGACAGTACATGTCAAAAAATCTTCAAAAAAAACAGGTCTCATCCCGCAATGGATGGGCGGACGGATGCCATTAAGCTCTCAGCTTTCCGATCTCATCCGTGAGGAAATGGAAAGGGCAATCAACGGTGATCGCTACTCACCGGAGTTAAAAGCTGTTGAATTCATATTACAGCTTCAGGAAAAATGGTCGTATGTGCCGAGGAGAAAAGAGCTTCTTATTGAGTCTGTACACACCCGCGAAGGCCATCATATCTTTTGCTACCCTTTTGAGGGCCGAGGTGTACATGAGCTCCTGATGGGATTGGTCGGTTACCGGATCAGCCGGCTAAAGCCCCTTTCATTTTCTACTGCTATGAATGACTATGGCTTTGAGCTATTGAGCGATCAGGAAATTCCGGTCGAAGAGGCACTTGAGCTTGACCTTTTCCGAGAGGAAAATCTATGGGAAGATATAGCGGCCAGTCTAAATGAAGCCGAAATGGCAAAGCGTCGGTTTCGTGACATAGCAGCCATTGCAGGACTTGTTTTTACCGGATATCCAGGCAAAACGGTATCGAACAAGCATCTGCAAGCCAACTCATCGACAATATATCAAGTATTCGAATCTTATGATCCGGACAATCTGCTCATTGCGCAGTCTAAGGAGGAAGTGATGACATTCCAGCTGGAAAAAACCCGGTTTCTTGCCGCTATGAAAACTATCAATCAGAGCAAGATCGTGTTTCGGGAAACAGAAAAACCCTCACCCTTTTCATTCCCTATCCTTACCGACCGCCTGCGAGGCCGCATGAGCAACGAATCGGTAGAAGACAAGTTGATGCGCCTTCAGCATGAATTGGAAATGCTGTGATATCTGAACCAGGGTTTACTCAGATGTCGGGTCATTAAAAATCCCAAACCTAATAGTGGTCATGGTAAATACCGACGTGTTATTTACAGATTGGACTGCTCCAAAGTGGACAATATGCATGATCATGTTATATTTAAGGTTGCAGAAGGATTAAAAAGTGTAAATGAATTTGACAGAAGACATCCTATCCGGTATCCACACCCGAAAAGATTTAATAGGCGCAGCAAAGAGGCACAACATTCCAATAGATAAGGCGCTCAAAAAAATTAAGTATGAAACAGAACTCCGCAAATTGCAGACTGAGTTTGTTCACCTTCAGAAATGGATCGTCAAGAAGAAATTACGTGTAGCCATACTATTTGAAGGTCGCGACGCTGCTGGCAAGGGCGGCACCATAAAACGTTTCAAAGAGCATCTCAACCCACGCTCATCTCGGGTTGTTGCCTTGACCAAGCCTACGGAGGTTGAACAAGGACAATGGTATTTCCGCCGTTATATCAAAGTGCTGCCCAATCCGGGTGAAATTGTATTTTTTGACCGAAGCTGGTACAACCGTGCCGTCGTAGAACCCGTCATGGGTTTCTGCTCACCCGAACAGTATAAAAAGTTTATGGTTCAGGTACCGGAGTTTGAACACCTGCTTTATGAAGACAACATGAAAATCATCAAATTCTGGTTTTCTATATCCAAATCCGAACAAAAGAAAAGGATTGAAGTCCGACTCAGCAATCCACTCAAACGATGGAAGTTCAGTCCGGTAGATATGAAAGGACAGGAGCTTTGGGATGAATACACACACTATAAAGAGCTGATGTTCAATCAGACACATAATGACTACAGTCCCTGGATCATCGTAAAAACAAATAGTAAAAAAGAAGCCCGGCTGGAAAGTATGCGTTATGTGTTGTCAAAATTTGATTATGAAGGTAAAGGAGATTCAGGTGTCACCTTGTTTCCCGACCCAAATGTTGTCATGCGCTACCACAGAAGTGCTATACAGGTAGATCTATAATCATTGAATATACCAGAAAAAAAATATTCAGAAGAAGAGTTAAGGCTGCTTAACTCAAAAACAGGCATGTATATGCTGCTTAAACACAAAGATGTAGATGTCGATAAAGTGCTGGATGAAATTAAATATGATCGTGACCTGAAGCAAAAACAGGAAGAATTGATCAAGCTCCAGCGCTGGGTTATCGATCATAAACAAAAGGTGGTAATTGTATTCGAAGGGCGGGATGCAGCAGGGAAGGGTGGAGCTATCCGGCGGATCACTGAATATATCAATCCACGGCATTTTAAAATGGTGGCATTAAATATACCTACAGAAGATGAAAGGCGACAATGGTATTTCCAGCGGTATATAAATGAACTACCAAACCCCGGACAGATTGTATTTTTTGATCGCAGCTGGTATAACCGGGCTGTTGTTGAGCCTGTCAATGGCTTTTGTACAGATCATGAATATAAAATATTCATGTCGCAGGTCAATGATTTTGAAAAAATGCTGGTTCAGTCCGACACATACCTTATAAAACTATATTTTTCTATTACCAGAGAAGAACAGGCCAGACGGTTTATGGAGATTAAACAGGATCCGCTGCGACGCTGGAAGATGACCCCGGTCGATGATCGCGCTCAGAAACTTTGGGACGAATACACACGCTATAAAGAAAAAATGTTTGAGCAGACAGACACCTCCCATGCCCCATGGACCGTTATCGATGCCAATGATGCGAATGGCGCAAGGCTTGCTGCTATCTCAAAAATACTGGAGGTGATTCCTTACCGTACTGAAGCTATTTGACCGGCAGTATATTATTTTTATCCAATTGATTATATTAGGGTTCTAATAGTATAATAATGTGGGAATCTTTCATTTCTTTTTTTGAAGACGCACCCACCTGGTTCAGGTCTGGACTACTGGTGGGCGGACTGGCATTTTTCTGGATTTTGGAGGGAATAATACCGATGTTCAGGGTGTCCTATAAAAAATGGCGACATGGCATCCGAAATGTTTTTTTCAATCTGACTACCGCCATTATAGGTCTGGGACTGGCATTTTCATTGCTTCAGGCCTCATTGTTTGCTGAAAAACATCAGATCGGTGTGCTACACTGGCTTGAAATACCCCTTTGGGCTGACGTTATCATCGGCGTAATGCTATTGGATCTCATTGGCGCCTGGCTGGTACATTTTACGGAACATAAAGTAAAATTTATGTGGAAATTTCACATCATACACCATTCTGATACGCACGTAGATGCGACAACAGGGCTCCGACACCATCCTGGCGAGACCGTTTTCAGAATTGCATTTACCACACTGGGTATCCTCATCAGTGGAGCCAGCATGGGTATAGTAGTGTTATATCAATCACTTTCTGTATTTTTCGCGCACCTGACACATGCAAATATCAGACTTCCACATTGGCTGGAAACACCACTGTCCTATATTTTCGTTACTCCTGAAAAGCATAAGGTACATCACCATTTTCAGCAACCGCTGTCAGACACAAATTATGGTAATATTTTTCTGCTGTGGGACAGGCTTTTTGGCACGTACGCTTATTGTCCTCCGGAAGATATCCGTTATGGCCTTGACACGCATATGGATCCGAAAGAGCATGAAAATCTGAAAAATCTGCTCCATATACCATTTCAGCCATACCGCAGCCCGGAAAAATTGAACCAAAAAGACCAGGTAAATATAGAAGAAGTTAAGGCCGTTTAAGGATTAATCTATCTTACTGTAGCGATATTCACATCCTTCTACACACCAGACATAGGTGGGAGAAAGTATCAGGTCACCCTTTTCAATTTTAAATTGGTAAGGAAGTACTCCCTGTTCGTCTTCCAAGCCCAATGTGAAGTCCTCACAGCTGTAGTTAAATATAATCTGACTACCGGTAAGTTTAAAAGTACCCCTATTGCACCCTTCGTGCCTATCAGATCGAAAACTTTGGTCTTTACGCAATACAATGGTATGTGACTCCTCCAATTGTTGCCATTGCCCTTCGCCTCCGGCGGAAATGTAAACAGATTCCAGCTGCCATGTACCATATACATCAACATCAACATCTGTTTGACACGCAGTGAACACTACTACAACTAATATAAAATATAGACGCATTGTCAATTCAAATTTAACTTCTTAACAGATTTGCTAAGTTAACGAGCATCATGTTTTATCCTAATGAAAAAATGAGTTCAATACCAATAACACATTATCTTTGCCACCATTATGCTGAAACAATGGACGCGGGACCTAGAGATAAGAGGCGCAAAATTCAGATTACTTTCCCAGAGAGCCGTTTACTGGCCATCACAGCGATCCCTCATCATCTCCGATATACACCTTGGTAAAATAAGCCATTTCAGAAAAGCTGGCAGTAAACATGTTTCGAATCGGTTGCTGCCTAATTAATGAGAGTTATCTAGTGATTAGCGCTTTTACTTTTCCAAAAAAAACCATTATATTAGATATAACAACGCTAACAAAATTGAGTGTATTTGAAAGATATATCAATAGAATCTCTGTTATAGATCAGAAAATAAGGTTCGGAAAAACGGGAAACGCAGATAATCTTGCTCGTAGTATCGGTATCTCTAAAAGGACTTTAATGCTTACTTTTGAAATAATGAGGAGTATGGGGGCTGAGATTAAATTTAACCGGAAAATTAATTCATATGTATATGAACACCCTGTATACTTTATTTGTGAATTTAGAAATCATAAATAATAGCTTGCGCCAATAATTAATGAGGTAAATCTTACGGTCCAATACCCTTCCCTGGACCATGTTCCGAAATAATAATTTAGATGATAATCAAATTTTTTATGTGTATAGAATACATTTAGAATTGGGCCAAATTCCATGGTGCCAGGTCCATCCCAATCAAAATTTGAATTGTTTATTTCTTCAATTCCACTTTGTGATAGTAACACACTAAACGATCCACCTAATCCGACAAATAAATTATTAACGATTCTTTTGGAAATGGTGCTGTTTAAATCAACGTGGTCTGATCTAAACTTAAGATCCAAATTACCTACGGTCGGATCAAAGAATTTCACTCTGAACCCTCTTTGATTATAATTTATATTAGTTTTTAAGAGCCAATTATAATTTGTGAAAAGATACTTTTTGTAGCTTAAACCAAAATGTGATCTGAACGCAGTCTCTCTGAAAAAATTGCACGAAGTACATGAAGAAATAGAAGCCCCTGCATTAAAACCTATATAACTAACTGAGATTACATCAGGCTTTTCTGCCGGGGCCTGCCCCCATGAGTAAGAACTAAGTAAGATAAGAATGCATACTATAATTTTCATCCATTGTTATGATTGATCATTAATAAGGCAAATACTTAATCTATGCGAATAAGGTCGATTTCTATATAATTATTCCAGCTTACATAGAAGAAATTATCATCGACTATCTCAAAATTACCGCCAGTATCCGATATTAATCTGTTCGTATTTCTGAACCTTATTTGGATTTCATCATCCTCGATATTAAAATCAACATCTATTCGATCACCATCATTAAGGATCATGTAGCTTGAACAATTATTCCCTAAATTCTGATCTCCGGGGCATTCTTCAAAAACCCACGTCCCTAAATCGTAACGTACACTATCCCCAACATATTCAAATCTTGCGATCATATACTCACCTTCAAGATCACGAATAATCCTTCTAATGGTACCATCCCTTGTTGAACATGAACATGCTAATATCAGAACTAGATATATAAATATATACTTCATCTTAAAAGTTGATGGCATCATTTTGAATGATAGCCAGTTATTAAAATATGTTTTGTTTGTGTTTTCACAACGATAAATCTCTACTGTACCCATTTCAGTTCTAATATCACTTAATGGTACAGATACTGTTATTGGAATCTCAACGACAGGGCCTAATTTTATTTTGACACCAACTGAGACAGTAACTTCTCGACCACCATTATCCTCAAACCATTCAACAACAACACTATAACCCCTATCTTCGAACCATCCAAAATATTCAAGATTTGGTGATGAAGTAAATGGAATCGTTTCACAGTTTCCCCAACTGCATGTTCTAAATTCTTCTCTTTTTTCAGTGTATACATGGTATCTAAAATCTCCTCTTCCACGTATTGGATCATAAAAGTAAACTACACATCTGAGCTCTAATCGTCCAAATAACCATCCCTCAGCATCACGTAGTCTTTGGATACTATCAAATTCTATATTTTTCATTACCTCCTGCTCATATTGACCTCTTGCATCTCGCGGACAGTCTGGGTTGCTGCCTCCAGTGTTACCGCCCCCAGAACTACCACCTCCAGTGTTGCCACCTCCAATTCCACCACCATTCTCACATTCATTTGTTAAAATTTCTGTGTCATGGTAGTTAAAATTTTCATCACTTCCAATGATACTTATTGGACAATCAACATCTAAAATTCTTACTCTGTTGCATATTTACGGCAGTAATTCTTTCATTTTGTCCAATAACCAATACCGGATTTTCAGGTAGCTCTTTGTTATTGTAATATGTTAAATCACCATTAGCTGCATAACCCACAACAGTAACTGTATCTTGATCAGAATCATTTTGAAATAACTCCTTGGTAATAAAAACTACATCAGGCTCATAACTAGTTTGATCCCAATCACCAGCATAAAAAGGCATAGAAAGGTTTAAAAGTGGGTATTGCTTTAAATCTAAATCCATATTTTGCAAATATGTAAGCACCGCTTCCATATTTACATTCAAAATTCTATGAGATCTTAATTCCGTAAAGTTAGGCATATTAAGTACAACATGTTCTCCAAATGTATATTCACCAATTTTTTCATCTTTTACGAGATTATACAGTATATCATAGTCTCCAACTATTTCTTCTTCAAATCTATTTTTTAAAAAATCCCTAATTTCAGGGTCCTTCAAAATATTTGACATAAATTTTGCCAAATATTGATTTATAATCGTCTTCTCTTCCCAATTAAAGTTTTCAACACTTTTTAAAGCGTCCAAGTTTCTTTCTAAAACTACATTAGAATTATCTGAGTTTTCATATGTAGATTCTCAAGAATAAATGATAAAAGCATAACAAATAATAATTGGTTTAAATAGCTTAATTAGTTTCATGTTATTTATTTTTTTAACCAATTAGCAATTATTCAATGCAATAAGATTGCATTATGAATATATTTTTATCCAGTCACGGAATTTTTTCCAATTTACAAAAAAATCATAATGCTATATTTACAACATGATAAGGGAGTGGGAAGATGAGATCATCATTAAAAATGAAAAATTTATACTGCTACCACAGAAAGCAGTTATCTGGAAAAGAAAGAAAATCCTCATCATCTCTGATATACACCTTGGTAAAATAAGCCATTTCAGAAAAGCAGGAATTCCACTACCTACCTCAGGGCAGCATGCAGATATTCAGCGCTTGAATGATCTTGTACATCAGGTAAACCCACGATCTGTCATTTTTACCGGAGACCTCTTTCACAGTGACCTGAATAACGAGTGGTTTGAATTTACCTCATGGCTCAGGCTTCATCCAAAAATAAAATTCCATCTGGTGAAAGGTAACCATGACATCATTCCTGAGCATGAATATACCCTGAGTAACCTCGTGGTATACCCGGAAAAACTTGAAATTGATCAGTTTTCTTTCATTCATCATCCAACGGAAAGTCCGGCAGAAAACCGCTTTTATTTTGCGGGTCACCTTCATCCTGGGATAACCCTTCGCAGCCGGGGCAGACAATCCATTACCCTCCCCTGCTACTGGATCACAGAACACCAGTGTATTCTGCCTGCCTTCGGCACCTTTACGGGCTTTTTCAAGATAAAACCAGGTAAAAAGGATCGAATATATGTAGCAGGAGCAGACAAAATATTCGCTATTGCAGATTAACCTTACATTAAATATTAGCGGTTTTTTACTATTCATCCTTGTAAAACTACTATTTGATCGAAATTCTGGTTACCTTCATACGGCAAAGTGTATAAATGAAGGACGCAGAGGTCATAGAGCGAATCAGAAGGGGGGATGAGAAAGCCCTGGATTATTTGTACAAAAAAAACTACCGGATGATGGTAAAACTTGTACGGAATAACCAGGGTACGGAGGATGAAGCCAAGGATATTTTTCAGGAGGCCCTGATAGTATTCTGGCAAAAGATTGTCAGCGATCAGCTTACCCTGACTTCGAAGATCTCTACGTACCTCTACAGCATTTGTAAAAATCTGTGGAATAAGGAGCTCGACAAGAAAGCGCGTCATACCAACGAAGTAGTCGATGGTGAGGACTTTCAAAATCACGATTCGAAGGAACGCATTCGGCTGATAAATGAATGCATTGACTCATTAGGTGATACTTGTAAAAAAATGTTGACCTATTATTATTTTGATGGGTTAAATATGGATAAAATAGCGGAGATGCTTGGTTTTGCCAATGCTGATACCGCAAAGAGTAAAAAATATAAGTGTAAGAAAAAACTGGATCAATTAATTAAGGAAAAATATACCGAGAGCGATTTTCTGGATTAATTATGGCACATAACCCGAATTTTGAAGAACTTTTACACCGCTATTTCGAAGGGCAACTCTCGGAGAAAGAGATCATCAGCCTGAATGATGCCCTCAAAAGTGATCCATCCCTCAAACAAGAATTCGATTTTCAAACCGAAGTTGTACGTGGACTTAAAAATTACAGGAAGCAACAATTGAAGATGAGGCTGGAATCTGTAAAAGTGCCGGGTAGTTTATTAGCCACGCTCCTTTCTTCTAATGGCATCGTAGCAACTGTTGCTACCACTATAGCCCTCAGTGGAAGTGTATTGCTCTACAATAATTTCTTTGCTAACGAAAAAGCAGGAGAACCGGCTTACATTTCCTTTGGTGAACAAAACACGGCTTTACCTGAGATTACGCCTGCACCGTCAATACCAAAACCTTTAATTGAGGATGATGAAAAGTCTCCGATATTGGCGGATCAGCAACAAGTGAATGAGGATGCGGAGAGTGTTGAGGTTCTGGCCTCAAATCAGGCATCATTCCCAACCGACACCAACATCAGCATACAGCTACCCAGCATACCGGAAGAGCTTACCTCTGAGAATAATCCGGAAACAGATGAAATAAAATCAAATTCAGCTCCCGAAATAGCTGAAATAAAAACAGAGTCTGATCATATTGAAGTAGCTACACTAAGAGACGAGGCACTTGATTTTCACTATAAATTCTCCGAGTCAAAGCTCTATCTCTATGGTTCATACGACTCACCATATGAGATCATCGAATTAATTGCCCAAAGTGAGAAAAAACTATTTTTCAACTACGAAGGTCGTTTTTATTTTATACGACCTACCATCAAACCGCTCCCATTGATCGAGATTACAGACCCTGAACTGGTCAATGAACTGGAAGTTGCTAAGAGTAAATAATTTTATTCACTACTTTTGCCAGTAAATGGCAGCCGGGCAGAAAATCAGAAAAAAGAGATTAGGATCCTACCCAGTAGTGAGTGTGGTTTTTTCAACCACGCTCAGCATGGTAGTATTTGGGCTTTTTGTAGTCATTATTGCCTTTGGCAGTACCTTTACGCAGCAGCTGCGGGAAAACATCGAGATTCAGGTATTTCTGGAGCAAGACGCCACAACCAATAAGATTCGTCAGATCGAGGGCCTGCTAGAGGGCAGCACCTACCGGTCACAAGCAGACAATGCGCTTACTTTTACCTCACGTGATGATGCTGCGGAGTTACTCAAGGAAGCCACGGGAGATGATTTTGTCGGTTTTCTTGACGAAAATCCACTTCGGCCGGTGTTCAGCATGAAAATTAATGAAGAGTATCAGACAGAAGCACAGCTATCAACCTTAAAGGCAGAACTCGAACGGGTCGATGGAATATATGAAGTCACCTATATCCAGGACCTGACAGAACAGATTAATCAGAATATCAGCCGTGTGGCATTAATTGTCGTTTCTATCGCCATACTGCTAATCATCGTTGTGATTGTATTGATTAATAATACGATACGTCTGGCCCTTTTTTCACAGCGATTCCTGATCCGGAGTATGCAGCTGGTAGGTGCAACCAAGGGATTTATACGTCGCCCCTTTTTGAACCGTGCCTTTATGCAGGGCTTGCTGGCAGGGATCCTGGCCAGTGGTATATTGTTTGTAATACTTGAAAATGCTAAAAACCAGGTAGAGGAACTGGCGGGAATCTTTGATTATCAGCTTCTTGCCATTATTTTTACAATCATTTTAGCGGTTTCAGCTGTACTTAGTGTGGTTAGTGCCTCACAGGCATTGAACCGATATATGAAAATGTCACTCGACGACCTTTATTAATTATGAGCAAAGAAAAACTACCTTTTGGAAAGCAAAACTACCTGCTGATGATCGCCGGTATACTAACCATTGTGATTGGCCTGTTCATCATGGCAAATGATCCAAAAACCCATGGCTTTGGATTCATGGGGCTCACCCTGGGGCCCATAATTGTTATGGTGGGATTTATCGTAGAATTCTTTGCCATTCTCTATCCCGGTAAATCTAAATGAATATCATTGAAGCCATTCTTATTGGCATCATACAAGGATTGACAGAGTTTTTACCGGTAAGTTCAAGCGGCCACATCGAATTGTCCAAGATGGTACTTGGTGTTGAACTGAAGGAAAGTTCTGTTCTTTTTTCCATTCTGGTGCATCTGGCGACTGCACTGGCGACAGTTGTAATATATCGTAAGACAATTTTTGACATTACCCGTGATGTCATCCTGTTCAGAAAAACGGAGGCAGCTAGCCTCGGGTATAAAATTTTATTAAGTGCTATCCCTGTAGTTATAGTGGGCCTGCTTTTTGAAGATCATATCGACATGCTGTTTGCGGGTAATCTGTTGCTTGTGAGTAGCGCCCTGCTGGTAACGGGAATGCTTCTGCTTTTTACACATTTTGCAGGAGCAAAGGATGGAAAAGTAAACTATCCCAGAGCCTTGATCATCGGAACCGCACAAGCCATTGCCATCATCCCCGGCATTTCCCGGTCAGGGGCTACCATATCTACCGCCCTGCTGATGCGCATCAACCGCGATGATGCTGCCCGTTTTTCTTTCCTTATGGTGCTTATTCCCATCATGGGCGCCTCCATTCTGGAAATTATGGATTACTCCGGAAGTATTGGCACTTCTACCATTGGCTGGGCCCCACTGGCACTCGGCTTTGTTGCTGCCTTTATCTCAGGTTTATTTGCCTGTCAGTGGATGATAAAACTGGTACAAAAGGGACGCCTCATCTATTTTGCCATCTATTGTCTGGTAGTAGCCTTTAGCGGCTTCATATTTCTGGTGGTATGAATCCAGTGAACGGGTCATATGAAGAGGGTTTTGTGATGCTGTTGGACAAGTCTTATCGCTGGACATCATTTGATGTAGTCAAAAAAATACGAAACATTACAAAAATAAAAAAGGTTGGTCATGCAGGCACACTTGATCCGCTTGCAACCGGACTTCTGATCATTTGCGCTGGTAAAAAAACCAAACAGATCAACTCATATATGGGTATGGATAAAACGTACACCGGTGTGATCAGACTGGGTGAGACCACCCCTTCCTTTGATTTGGAAAAAGAGGTGTCAGAGCGGGCACCTGTGGATCACTTGAACGAAGAAATTGTAAGAGGTGCCACTGCTAAGTTTCTTGGCGATCAGACTCAACTGCCACCTATGTTTTCGGCTGTTAAGAAAGGTGGCAAAAGGCTGTACGATCTGGCGAGAGAAGGAAAAGAAGTGGAAGTAGAACCCAGGCATATCATCATTGAAAGCTTCACCATCACTGCAATTGACCTTCCCAATATCAGCTTTTCTCTTCGCTGCTCGAAGGGCACATACGTCAGAAGTCTGGTACGTGATTTTGCTGCCCATATCGGTACTGTCGGTGTACTTACCTCCCTGCGTCGTGAAGCTATTGGTGATTTTAATGTCGGTGACGCTATATCTGTAGAGGAATTTCAAAAATCGTGGGAAGCATATGCTCATTCATGACGGAATAGATAGTCTGCCTGCATTCAGACACCCCGTGGTGACGAGCGGCACCTTTGATGGCGTACATATCGGACACCGTGCCATACTCCGTAAAATCATCAACGTAGCTAAAGAAAAAAACGGAGAGTCGATACTGATCACCTTCTGGCCGCATCCCAGACGCATCATAAATCCGGGCGAAGAAATCAAAATGCTCTCCTCTTTTGAAGAAAAGGTGCAACTACTCGAAGAAGTCGGGCTTGACCATATCATTAAAATAGAATTTACACGTGAGTTTGCTTCCCTCACCAGCCATGAGTTTATCCAAAAGGTGTTGGTTGAGAAAATTGGCACTGAGATGCTGGTAATTGGATATGACCATCGGTTTGGCCGCAATCGGGAAGGCAGCTTCGAGTACCTCCGTGAGCATGCTCATGAATATGGATTTAAAATAGAAGAAATTCCGGAGCAGGACATTGACGATGTTGCAGTAAGCAGCTCCAAAATCAGGAAAGCCCTGATGGAAGGATCTCTTGATATTGCCAATGAATATCTCGGACAGTACTATACCATAACCGGGATAGTGGTGCATGGTGACAAGATAGGCAGACAACTGCAATACCCTACGGCCAATATTGTACCGGTTGAAGAAACCAAGCTCATTCCTGCACATGGCGTTTACGCGACTTTAGCAGATGTCGGGGGACAACGCTGGCCATCGATGACTTACATAGGGCCAAGGCCTACATTGAACCGTGAAGAGGTGAAAATAGAGGTGTATTTATTCGATTTTGATGGCGATCTTTACGATAAGGCATTAACTTTATCTTTTATACAGCGAACCCGTGAAGACATCAAGTTTGACTCGATGGAAGAGTTGAAAAAACAGCTGCAGATAGATGAAGAAATGACGCGAAAAGTATTAAACGATATAATTGTATGAAAACAAAAATCATTTCACTCTTTTTGTTTACCCTGATATTTTTAATGTTTTCAAGTTGCGGGGAAGATGCCCCTCAGTTTATCCTGATGTCACTTGACCAGGAGATTGAGCTTGGTCAGCAGGTAAGCGACGAATTCTTTGCTAACCCTGATGTGATCATACTCGATCAGGATGAATATGCTGATGCCTATACCTATATCCGTGGCATGCTGGCGCCACTTCTGGCCTCCGATGATGTACGCTTTAATGCAGAATTTGACTACATCAATAAGATCAACATCATACATAATGACTCGGTACTAAATGCTTTTGCTACTCCGGGAGGGCATATATTCGTATATACCGGGCTTATTAAGTACCTGGAATCCGAAGATGAACTTGTTGGGGTATTGGGTCATGAGATTGCACATGCAGACAGAAGGCACAGCGCAGAGGTATTGCAGCGTGTTTATGGCATACAAATTATTACCAGTATACTGCTGGGAGAAAACCCCAGTGAACTGGGTTCTATAGTAGCAGCGCTTGCAGGTAACCTGAGTGTTCTCAGCTTCACCCGATCCAATGAGTCTGAGGCCGATGAATATGCGGTGAGATACTCAGCAGACACAGAATATTCCTGTACCGGCGTAGCCGGATTTTTCAGAAAGCTGGAAGCAGAGGGGTTAGGTTGCGGTGCAGTTACCGCAACGGAATGGCTTAGCACCCATCCCTGTCCGGAAAACAGGGTAACTGCTATAGAAGAGCAGGCAGCTGCATTGGGATGTGAAGCCGGCTACCTCTCCCCTGACAGTTATGAAACCTTTAAATCAAGTTTACCCTGATGACAAAAAGTGATATTGTATTTGAAGTGACGCTGGATGACAACCGGGTTCCGGAGGAAATCACCTGGTATGCCAGTGAACAAACTACCGTCCCCGAACCGACTAAAAGTATTAGCCTTTCACTATGGGATCATAAGCAAAAAAATACGCTACGCATAGATCTCTGGACCAAGGATATGGCTGTAGACGATATGAAAAGATACTACATTGACTCACTTGGTGGGATGGCACAAAGCATATTGAACTCAACCGGAGATGAATTTATGTCTCAGAAGCTGAACGAGCTCTGTGATTTGTTTGTAGAACACATCAAAAAAGATTACGAATCATGAAAATAGGCATAGCTACCGATCATGGAGGATGGCCATTGAAGCAAAAAGTGGTAGAAATAATAGAATCTCAGGGTCATGAGGTTATTGACTTTGGAGCTTTCGAATATGACCCATCAGATGACTTCCCTGATTTTATCATCCCGCTGGCAAAGGCTGTCGGCAACAGGGAAGTAGACCGTGGCATTGGACTGTGTGGAAGTGGTGTTGGTGCCTCCATCGTCGCAAATAAATATAAAAACGTAAGAGCGTCGGTTGTTACCGAAACCTACAGCGCCCGGCAGGGTGTGGAACATGACGACATGAACCTGATATGCCTGGGTGGTCGAGTCATTGGTGAAGCGCTGGTATTTGAGTTGGTAAAAGCTTATCTCGATGCCAACTATGAAGCGGCAGAGCGGCAGCTTAGAAGAATGAAAAAAGTATCAGATTTTGAAATGCAGAACATGAAATAATGGGATATCAGTTCGGACTTATCGGCTTAGGCGTTATGGGCAGAAACTTTGCCCTGAATATGGCAGAAAACGGATTTTCTGTCGCCGGCTTTGACCTTGACAATGAAAAATGCGAAGCCTTTAAAAAAGAAGGCAATGCCTTCAGTGTAAATGCCTGGGACCAATTGTCTGAATTTGTAGAAAATCTCGAAACACCGAGAAAAATCATGCTGCTCGTGCCTGCAGGGCCTCCGGTAGACCACGTAATCCAGGACCTGCTGCCTGTAATCGATGAAGGAGATCTCATCATCGACGGAGGTAATTCATTCTTTGAGGATACCAACCGGCGATTTGAGCAGCTGGCAGCAAGAAAAATTCATTTCATGGGCATGGGTGTCTCAGGAGGGTCGGAAGGAGCCCGCAAAGGACCAAGCCTTATGCCGGGAGGGTCACTGCACTCCTATGAAATGGTAAAACCAATGCTGGAGGCTGCAGCAGCTAAAGTAGAAGGAAAACCATGCGTCACCTTTGTCGGAAACACTTCTGCCGGTAACTATGTCAAAATGGTGCACAATGGCATTGAATACGCCATGATGCAGCTCATTTCAGAGGTATATGCAGCTATGAAATCGATCGGACTGGATCATGTGCGTATGTCAGATTTGTTTGGCCAATGGAATGAAGGCAGGCTACAGTCTTTTCTGATAGAAATCACACGCGATATCCTGACCGAAAAAGATCCTGATACTGGAAAATACCTGGTAGAATTGATCCTGGACAAAGGTAAACAAAAAGGTACTGGCAAGTGGACTTCGCAGAATGCCTTTGATCTGGGTATACCCATACCTTCCATAGATGCCGCGGTAACAGCTCGAGGTATATCCTCCTTTAAAATGCTGCGTGAAACAGGTGAATACCTTTTCCCTAAGGAGGCACATATCACACAGCCTGAAAACTTCATCTCCGACCTGGAAAAGGCATTATATACCGGGTTTATCCTATGTTATGCACAGGGATTTCACCTTATACATGCTGCCAATGATGAGTATGATTATGGTATAGACATGAAAGAGGTCGCCAGAATATGGCGTGGAGGCTGTATCATCCGCGCCGCCATGCTAGACGATATCTATACTACATTTGAGCATAATCCGGAAAACTCAATATTATTTTTCACAGACCCATTGCGATCAGCTCTGAAAATTAATATTTCAGGACTCCAGGCTCTGGTGAGATTCACTGTTGACCATGAAATAGCAGCTCCGGTAGCTTCAGCATCTTATCAGTATTTCTCAAGTCTGACCACACATTTACTGCCCATGAATATGGTGCAGGCTCAACGTGATTATTTTGGCTCGCATACCTACGAACGAATAGATAAAAAAGGCGTATACCACACAGAGTGGTCAAAAAAATAACACATGTTTAGAGCATACATGCGGCAGGAAGCTGCC
>CAZEQJ010000028.1:0-38366 GCA_964514385.1 uncultured Cytophagales bacterium | reverse complement strand
CTGTCACCACATCGCCATCGGTGAAATCAGCTGAAGCTAAAGTCAGGTCCAGGGCGGCACCAGTTCCTGCCGAAGTACCTCCAACCGGAGTACCATTAACAAGCACCTGATAATCAACACCGGCTTCACTGCCATCCAGGCTCACCGTAATATCATCACCGGCACATACATCCTGCGGATCGGTGTTGGTTAGTGTGAAAGCCGTAGGAAGTTCACCTACTTCAATATTTGACAATGTGATTTCACATAAATTCGCGTCTGTGATAGTCACTTCATAGCTACCTGCGGTAAGACCAGAGGGATCCTGAACATTTCCAATAGCCGTTGGTCCTGACCACGAGTAGGTGTAGGGCGTTGTTCCACCTGATACATTCAAATCAATGGCTCCACTATTGGGTGGTGAACAATCTGAAGTAATGGAGTTCACTGAGGCTAAGAGGGTATTGGTTTGATCAACTACAATCCCAAATCCGCCGATAGATGAACAGCCGTCGACAGTATTAGCTGCAAGATATGTTCCATCGGGAATGTTACCAAAAACAAGAGTCTGAGTTGTAGAATTATAGCTTTTGGTTACGGGCCCGAAAGGTTCGTTTACAATTGTTGGCCCTGAAAGATCGAATAAATTATATCTGCTTTGCTGTCCTGTGCCTCCATCTGCAAAAACAATGGTAATAGTACCACCGGAGGGGTCATCACATACAAATACATCAGCTAAAGATGGTGTTGGACATTGAGCCTGAGCAAAATTACTCAGGAGAAATGTACTAATGATACCTAATAATTTGAAAATATTGTTTTTCATTATTATGGTTTGATTCCCTCCATGCCACCGATAGTATACAGACAATTATCTTCGCCTTTCACCTGTATGATGTAAATGTAACCACTGACAATATCAGAGAAACGTAGTACACCTTCCTCGAGATCATTGCTTGTTTTCCTAATTATCAGTTGATTGTTATCAGATAGGTTGTAAAGGCTAAAGCTGTAGCTGTCAAATTTTTGACCAATAACGTCAATAGAATATGTACCTTCATTTTCCTTGATTTCATAAGTGAACTCATCCGGACATCTTTGTATCTGACCAAAAGTCGAATGACTCAGAAAAATCAATCCTATGGATAAAATAAGTCGGACTATCATATTCTTAATTTTCGGCAAATTTCACCTATTTATACTATATTACAAATAAAGGTAAACTAAAAAATGGGTAATTTTACAATTTTTTCTTGATAATTTCATATTCAAACTATTATTCCATCATTTTTTAATTCACAACGGTAATCATATAAAACAGAAAACCTTCTCATTATAATTGGAAAAGTCCTTATTTTTCGACAAACATGACATAATAGTATTCGGATCGTAAAAATAATAAGATAGATGTACGTATTGTTACTTATTAGAAAAAACTTTTCGTATTAAGTTTGTAATCCAATTTTAAACATAAAACACATATGGCTTTTGATATTGATATGATCAGGGAGTTCTACCAGAGACTGCCTGAAAAAGTGAACGCAGCAAGAAAACTTTTAAATAAACCACTTACCCTCACAGAAAAAATATTATACAGCCACCTGTGGGATGAACTACCTCAAGATCCTTTTGCACGTGGTAAATCCTATGTTGATTTTGCCCCGGACCGTGTTGCCATGCAGGATGCTACAGCCCAGATGGCCCTGTTACAATTTATGATGGCAGGAAAGAAAAAAGTAGCAGTTCCATCGACTGTACATTGTGACCACCTGATACAGGCAAAGGTCGGAGCCAAGGAAGATCTTAAAAACGCGATCAATACCAGCAAGGAGGTATTTGATTTTCTTGAATCGGTAAGTAACAAATATGGAATAGGCTTCTGGAAACCAGGAGCAGGTATCATCCATCAGGTGGTGCTCGAAAATTATGCATTCCCAGGAGGTATGATGATCGGTACTGACTCCCATACGGTAAATGCCGGTGGGCTGGGCATGGTCGCGGTAGGCGTTGGTGGTGCGGATGCAGTGGACGTAATGGCCGGCATGCCGTGGGAATTAAAATTCCCTAAACTTATTGGGGTAAAGCTGACCGGTAAGCTAAGCGGATGGACATCATCCAAAGATATTATATTGAAGGTAGCCGGAATTCTTACGGTAAAGGGCGGTACAGGTGCTATTCTGGAATATTTTGGCCCTGGAGCTAAAAGCCTCTCCTGTACTGGTAAAGGTACCATTTGTAATATGGGTGCTGAAATAGGAGCCACTACTTCTACCTTTGGTTATGATGAAAAAATGTCGGAGTACCTCAAAGGGACTGAGCGCTCCGATGTAGCCGAACTTGCGGATCAGGTAGCAGAACACCTCACAGGTGATGACGAGGTATATGCCTCACCTGAAAAATATTTCGATCAGGTCATTGAAATCAACCTTGATGAGCTGGAGCCACATGTCAACGGACCATTCACTCCGGACCGTGCCATTCCGCTCTCAAAACTTGCTGAGGAATTTAAGGAAAATGGCTGGCCTGAAAAGCTTGAAGTGGGTCTTATTGGCTCGTGTACCAACTCATCTTATGAAGACCTGACCCGTTCTGCCTCACTGGCACAGCAGGCTATAGATAAAAAGCTTAAAGCGAAATCAGAATTCACGATCACACCGGGTTCTGAGCAGGTGAGATTCACGGCTGAAAGGGATGGTATTCTTGGTGTGTTTGATAGTATGGGTGGTGTAGTACTGGCCAATGCATGTGGTCCCTGTATCGGTCAGTGGGCAAGACATACTGATGATCCGAACAGAAAAAACACCATTATTACATCATTTAACCGGAATTTTGCAAAGCGGAATGATGGCAACCCGAATACCCATGCCTTTGTAGCCTCGCCGGAAATTGTAACTGCCATGGCCATTGCGGGAGACATGACCTTTAACCCGATGACCGATAAACTGGTAAATGAAAATGGCGAGGAAGTCATGTTAGAAGAGCCAAAAGGTATTGAAATGCCGCTCAAAGGATATGCGGTGGAGGATAATGGCTATAAAGCGCCTGCTGAGGATGGCAGCAATGTAGAGGTAGTGGTGCAGCCCGATTCCAAGCGCCTGCAGCTTCTTACTCCTTTTGATCCCTGGGATGGTCAGAACATTACAGGAATGAAACTATTGATAAAAGCAAAAGGTAAATGTACCACTGACCATATTTCTATGGCAGGACCATGGTTACGTTTCAGAGGTCACCTTGATAATATTGCGGATAATACGCTGACAGGAGCCGTCAACTATTTCAACAATGAAACCGATAAGGTGAAAAGTCAATTGACAGGAGAGTACGGAACAGTGCCGGCAACACAACGTGAATACAAAAAAGCAGGTGTTCCTACTATCGTCATCGGAGATCATAATTATGGTGAAGGATCAAGCCGGGAACATGCAGCCATGCAACCCAGACACCTGGGTGTTCGGGTAGTTTTGGTTAAATCTTTTGCTCGTATTCATGAAACCAACCTGAAGAAGCAGGGAATGCTGGCACTTACATTCAAAAATGAGGCAGACTACGACCTGATACAGGAGGATGATACTTTTGATATGCAGGATCTGGATCAGTTTGCTCCAGATAAAACTATGCATATCAAGACAACGCATCAGGATGGTTCTGAGCATACCATTGAGGTAGAGCACACCTATAATGACCAGCAGATAAAGTGGTTTAAGGCAGGATCAGCTTTAAACCTTATTCGTCAGCAATCCTGACAGGGAAAATGCTGCAAGCAATAAAACGAGAGGTCTCAGGCAATGCCGGGGACCTCTTTTATTATCTCCTTAAACTCACTTAATATCATGGCGGTGGCACCCCACACCACCTGTCCCGCGAGATAAAAATAAGGTGTATCGACGACCATCCGGTTTGGAAGATTCATTTTTTTGGATCGAATCGTTTTATCATGCACCAGATCGGTCAAGGTGATTTCGAATACCGCGTCTACTTCCCTGGGTTCAGGTCTGAAATCCATTTTATCTGATACTACACCAATAAACGGTGTGACTAAAAACCGTGAAGGTGGAATATACAGGCTGGAAAGCTTTCCCAGCACTTCAATATTATGACGGCTCACCCCTATCTCCTCCTCCGTTTCCCTTAGTGCTGCGTCCATATCCTGCTCTCCCGGCTCCAGTTTGCCTCCGGGTAATGCCATCTGGCCGCTGTGAGGTCCACTATAGCTGGCGCGTCTGATAATGGGAAAGCTATCTTCGTGCAATAATATCATGACGGCGCCACGCTTTGCATCCGGTGGTATTCCAGGATTAAATCTTTCATCATGATAGCTGAGTGGCGACATTATGGCCTGAGCGCTGATGCCGGGTAGCGGCTGACAAAGCCGCTCAGCAATTCGGTTGATCATAGCCTCATTCACAGCGCCAGATCACCCAGAATACCTAACACCCATTTAAGTTCTTCCTGAAAAAAGCCATAATCGGCTTCAAGCTCCACAAGCTTGTTACGTGCTTCAATCAGTTTATTTTCACGTGAGTTGATCATGAAAATGTTACTGTCACCATTTAAAAATTTTATCCTTTCTGCCTCAAGAAGTCGCTCATATCCCTGCACCATTTCCTGCATCTGGCGGATCATTTCACGCGTCTGGCTTATCTTAATTAGCAGGTTTTCCGCTTTTGTTTCGATTATGATCCTTTTATCAACACGTTTCAACTCATTTTGCTGCTGCTTGATCGTAATCTGCTGTAGTTTTCCACGTTCCTTCCGAAGCAATATCGGAAATTCAAAACTCAGACCTACTTTGTAATTATTCTGAAAAAAGGCTACCTCATCAGGTACACCTACAGTCTCGTTGATAAAATTGTAATTAAAGTCAAGTTGAGGTTTAAAGCTTTCCACCGCCCATTTTCGCTCCAGATCATATTGCCTGTATTGATTAAAAAGCAGCTGTAATTCCGGGTGATTTTCTATGGAAGCATTAATATCAAGCGTGTCAAGGGAAGAGGTGCGTACCTGATCAGGTAGAAACTCACTGACATCCTCCACCGGCACACCTGAATTGTTGATAAGAAAGTTCTGCAGTTGAATTTGGGCATTGGCATAGTTAACATCCGCCTTAATCTGCTCATTTCGACGGAGCTGCACCTGTATTTTTGTTTCCACAGTATCAATAATGGGGTAATCACCGTTTTCTGCTCCAATTTTTACGAGCCTGAATCTTTGTAGCGAAAGTTCATAGGCCGAATCTGCGATCTGTTTCATATTGTACGCCTGAAACCAGGCCCAGTAAACGTCAGCTGCCATGATCATGAGGTCGTTTCGCATTAATCTTGCCTCTTCAAATGTATTTTCCTGATCGATGTAAGCGCTTTTAACCGCCAGACGCCTGGGGTCAAAAAATAACCCTCTTCCGATAGGTACTGAAATACCTGCATATACCAATCCATCCGTCTGAGTAACATCATTATTCAGGCGGGAACCCAGGTTTCGTTCGTAACCTAACTTCAGATCGGTATTGAGCCAAATTGGCACCTCGAGTTTAGCATCCAGCATATCATAATACTGTGTTTCCTTAAATTCCTTGGCATCATAGTTGGACTTGATCTTAGGATCAAAAAGTCCTCTCTGGTAGAGGACAAGGGCTTCACCGAATGTCTCCTGAAGGTCTGATTGGGTAAACACGGGATGATTTTCAGAAATGGTATTATAGTAATCATATAGGGTGAAAACATCCTGTCCCGCAACCTGCAGGCCTAGAAATATGGTCAGCAACCATCTGATCATTTAAGAAGCGGTTTTATTTTTGGTGCTTTTACATCTTCATTATCCTCGTCCATCTGACGATAAAAATCAGGTGGGAACCCGTTTGCCGTACGCCAGATCTCATACCACACCGGCACCCTGTTGAGCAGCGCTATAGCTTCGGCACCTGTACCCAGCTGAATTAATTCCGGCCATGGAACGTCGTTAGGGTCAGGGCTTACCAAAACTCTGAAGTTTCCGTTTTGATCTGACGTACGGTCATATCCTACAATTACACCACCAAACGTACCAAAAGACAGGTTTGGCCAACCCCTGAAAAATATGGCAGGCCAGCCATCAAACAGGAACCGAACTTTATTTCCAACTTTTATTAATGGAAGATCAACCGGACGGACATAAATCTCAACAGCCTTCTCGATTTCGGAGGAAACAAAGGTAACCAGAGGCTCCCCTTCTTTGACCGTTTCTCCGACACCTGCGCGGTAAGCCTTTGTGATAAATCCATCTTTCGGAGCAAGGATAGTATAAAAGCCAAACCGTTCAGAGTAGTTGGAATACATATTCTGCAATTTTGTAATCTCTGCTTCTGTGGTATAGAGGCCATAGCGTGCATCCTGGCGCTCTGATTCAGCTTTGGCTAGCTTTTCTAGGTATTCATTTTTTACTGATTCGAGCTCAATTTTAGCATTGATAAATTCATTTTTTGACACCAGATACTTATTCTGCGTATCAATCATCTTGTTTCGGTAGTTTTCCCAGTCTGTCTGAGAGTATAATCCCTGCTTGTAAAGGGTGTCGTAACGCACATACTGAGTTGCAGCAATCTGATACGCTATGCTGTCCGCTGTTAATTTAGCACGTGTCTGCTCAATTTTATTTCGTGCCTGTTCCAGTTTCAGTTCCTGAAGATTGCCAAGCAAATCAATCTGCTGATCATATGCCCTGATTTTAATTGTATAGGCATCCATTGAAGCCTCCTTGGCTTGTATCTGACGTCTGGTATTTCCCAGAAGGTCCGGGTCAAGGTATTCTGCTTTTACCTCTGTAATAGTCGCGATAGTATCTCCGGCCATGACATGTTGACCTTCCCTGACTTTCCATTTCTGGATTCTACCGGAAATAATGGATGGAATCATCTGCTCCTGATCGGCAGGGTTAAGGGATACTACCTTACCCTTGGACTGAATATTCTGTGTCCATGGCAGAAACATGATGATGAGGATAATAAAAAAAACGGCGCCAAGCATATACGAGAAGGTATAGCGGATTTTCGCGAAACCAATCTTGGAGTAGCTGTCATAGCGTGACAAGATGTTGTCCCTGTCGTTGATAGTATTTTTCGAAATATTTAACATGTCTAGCCTTTATAATCTTTTAAATATTCCTTCATGTCCTTGAGTGTACATACACCATTTTCGATCACAATCACTTTATCAAAGTAATACATAACCTCAGGCTCATTGGTTGCAGCCACCATGGTGTATTTGTTGTTTTCATTGGTCATTTCCTTTACGATACGTATTTTCTCATCATAGTCAAGACCATAAAAAGCATTGTCCAGCAGTACAAGTTTGGGGCTTCCAATCAATACACGTGCTAATAATATTTTCTGTCGAATGGAATACGATAATCCCCTTCCTGCAGGTGCAATAGGTTGATTAATCCCCATGGGCAATGATTTAAAAAACATTTCCAACCCCACCAACTTCATGTTATTGATTAGGTATTGCTCTGAATAGTGGTTTTTACCCAGGGTGAGGTTTTCTTCGAGAGTGCCTTCAAAAAGCTCTTCCTGACCCAAAGTATCACCGATATTTTCTCTTAGTTCAATCGTATCTACATTGATCAGGGGATATTCGTTGAATAAAATATTACCACGGTAATTATCGTATAATCCTGCCATTAAGGTAATCAGGGTCGTTTTCCCGCTATCGTTTTTACCAGTAACACACACCTTATCACCCGGTGCGATAGAAAAAGTAGCATGCTTGACGGCAGGATCAAGACCGCCAGGATATGTAAAGGTAACATCATTGAAGTCGACCTGAAGGCCTTCATGTTGCTCAAAGACATCTTTGTCTGTAGAAATATGATTTTCCATCTCCATATCTGTTACCTGACCTATTTTCTCAAGACCTGTAAGCACGTCATACACCGACTCAAAGCTTAGAATGATTTTCTCAGCAGAGGCGATTACCAGGAGAATGATGATTTCAGATGCAACAAACTGCCCCAGATTTATCTCCTGTTGCAATACAAGAAAGCTACCCAGGCCAAGCAAACCGCCTACCACGAGGATCTTAAACACTACAATACTGCTGAACTGGAATATCAATACGGAGAAATGCTTTTTCCTGAAATTTAAGTACCCATTCACCAGTTTATTTACTTTTCGGAGAGGCAGGTCAGACTGGCCGGCAAGTTTGAATGTACCCATGGTACGTGCCACTTCTTCCAGCCAATAGGCTACCCGGTATTTATATTTTGACTCATTAAGGCTGGTCTCCAGTCCGCGCGGACCCGTAAATACGACTACGCTGATAAGCAGAATGGCCAGAAACATCCCGAAAAGGACAAAAAATGGATGGTAAAAGCTCAGCAAAAACAATCCGAAGAAAATCTGCAGTGTTGATGTAGAAAAATCAATCAGTGTCTTTGATAATCCTTTCTGAATGGTAAGGGTATCAAAAAAGCGGTTAAGCAATTCCGGACCGTATTGACCATGTAAAGCCTCAGTTTTAAAGCGTGGCACACGATACGCAAGGTCGAAGGATGAACGTACGAAAATGCGTCGCTGGATGATCTCGGTGATGAGTACCTGCATTACCTGTATAAATCCAAAAACTGTGATACCTAATGTTACCACAATCACCAGTATCCCCCAGGATGTATTTATCTGACCCCCGAGTATATTACTAATGATGGCCTGTATGCCCAGTGGAAGCGATAGATTAATGATACCACTGAAAATAGCATATGAATACAGGAGTATAATATCCTTTTTATCCAGCGCCAGCATGCGGAATAACCTGCGCAAGGGAGTAACCTCTTTATTTTCTGATTCTGCCATTTGATTCGTTCATATTAATACCCAAAACCCTTTCAACCAGATCCAGCAGATATTTGTAAAGCTGTGGCTCCAGTGCTTCATTCCTGTCTATTTCGGTCAGTGATGGTAAATGCAGCGAAAAATAAAGCTGCCGCAAAGATGCTTCTACCATGGTGCTGGTCAGTGCATGTGAGTACGGATAATCCGGACAAATTTCACTTATCACCAAAGCAATTTCATGGCAAAGATGTTTATATGCTTTAAATACCCCGACTTTGTTGATGGAGTCGACGTTTTTTGTCAGATATGTTTTTTCCAGCTCGTTGACCACGATATTTTTTACCCCCAGCAGGTCAATATCAGGTTTAGGCTCCTGCCTATATTCGTGTACATGCGTGATAATATAGAGAATCCTGCCCAGACGAAGAACAGGATCTTCAATATGATGGGTGTGATAATTGATCAGGTACTCCACATGCTGCCAGAAATAATTAACAAGGTACAACAAAAACTGATGCTTATTTTCAAAATACCTGTATATTGAAGCTTCAGTTGAATGTATCCTGTCTGCCAGCTTTTTAAAGGTGAAGCCTTCATAGCCCAGTTGATTGAGCATCACCACACCTTCCGACACAATGCTGGCACCCAGTCGTGTGCTGGAAGGATCCTTGATATAAAACTGGTCTCCTGTCTTGAGGGAAATAGTAGTCATTTCAGAATTATAGCTTAACTACTATACTTAAAAGTAATACTTTTGTTACAGAAAAAACAAAAACCGCTGTAAATCAACGGTTTTTGTAACATTACAGTACTTATTCTACTGTCTGAAGTGTCTTGATGATCCTTGCAGCAATTTTATAAGGATCACCATTAGATGCAGGACGTCTGTCTTCCAGCCACCCTTTCCAGCCATTATCTACAGTAGCAATCGGAATTCTGATAGAAGCACCTCTGTCAGAAACACCATAGGAGAATTGATGAATTGATTGTGTCTCGTGCTTACCGGTAAGTCTCATGTGGTTGTCGGCTCCATATACCTCGATGTGTTCCTTTCTAACAGGTTCGAAAGCCTGACATATGGTGTCATAGATATCTTTGGAGCCTGCTTCACGTAGTTTGGAATTTGAGAAATTGCAATGCATTCCGCTTCCGTTCCAGTCGGTATCGCCCAATGGTTTAGGGTGCCAGTTAATGGCAAGGCCATACTTTTCTGCATTACGTTCACATAGATAACGTGCCACCCAGATCTGGTCTCCGGCATCACGTGCGCCTTTTGCGAAAATCTGAAATTCCCACTGTCCTGTAGCTACCTCAGCGTTGATACCTTCAATATTTAATCCTGCTTCGATCATCTGATCCAGGTGGTCCTCCACAATCTCCCTGCCAAAGGCATGCTTAGCACCAACTCCGCAATAATAAGGGCCTTGCGGCGATGGATACCCATTCACAGGGAATCCAAATGGTAGGTTGGTTTCCGGATCCCAAAGAAAGTACTCCTGCTCAAATCCAAACCAGTAATCTTCATCTTCATCGACGATGGTGGCACGGTGATTTGTAGAATGTGGAGTGCCATCAGCATTGAGCACTTCCGTCATCACCAGGTAACCGTCTTTTCGGGCCGGATCCGGGTAGATCGCCACTGGCTTCAACAGACAATCCGACTTGCTGCCTTCTGCCTGTTCGGTGGAGCTACCATCGAATGACCATATAGGGCAGCTTTCCAGCCTTCCATCAAAATCCTTAAGAATTTTTGTCTTGCTCCTCAGCCCCTGGGTTGGACTGTAACCATCGAGCCAAATGTATTCGAGTTTAGTCTTGGACATATATGTAGGTTTTTAATTTACTTCCTAGATTCAGAGTGTTGAAATCAACCGGAATGACTTCAAATCCCGCACAAATATGCAAAATAATCCTATAGTATTGGATGTCAACCTGATAGAATCTACGGTAATTTTTTGTTTTTTAGATACGAAATAATAATCATTCGACTAGCGAGTGATTATTGATTATTTGTTAATATAAGTCCGGTTTTCTTAAAATATTCTTAACATATTTTAAAAGCTGACAAAATGTGGCCAATACTCTGAAACTTTTTAATACCCGCTGCGCTTCATACCTTTGCATGAATATGAAAAAAGTAGGTTTCCATACGTTGGGATGCAAGCTGAATTTCAGTGAAACATCGACCATTTCACGTCAGTTTCAGCAAAATGGATACCAGGTTGTAAACGAAAATGAACCTGCGGATATTTATGTGATCAACACCTGCAGTGTGACGGATAATGCCGATAAAAAATGTAAAACACTGGTAAACAAGGTAAAATCGCATTCCCCCGAAGCTTTTATCGCCATTATTGGCTGTTATGCTCAGCTAAAGCCAAAAGAAATCAGTGAAATCCCGGGCGTAGATGCTGTATTGGGTGCCAAAGAAAAATTTAACCTGCTGCACCATTTCAGGCAATTTGAAAAACAACAAGAAGTTAAAGTACTTGCCTCAGATATTGAGGAAACCTATCATTTTCAGCCCTCATTTTCTATTGGCGACAGAACAAGAACCTTTCTTAAAGTTCAGGATGGATGTAACTACAATTGTTCGTTTTGTACGATACCACTTGCACGAGGTAAAAGCCGGAGCAGCACCATCGAAGACATAATACCGCAGGCTAAAGAAATTGCTGCCAATGGTGTGCAGGAGATCGTGTTGACTGGGGTAAATACAGGAGATTTTGGTATCATTGACGGCCGGAGAAAGCAACGGTTTTTCGATCTGCTCAAGGCACTAGACAACGAGGTTGAAATCCCCAGAATGCGGATCAGCTCCATTGAACCCAACCTGCTTTCAAACGAAATCATTGATTTTGTAGCAGCATCAGAAAAATTTGTGCCTCATTTTCATATTCCGCTGCAGTCAGGCTCCGATGAAATACTGAAAAAAATGCATCGGCGCTATGACAGCAGGCTTTACGCCGAAAGGGTACGCTACATCAAAGAGGTAATGCCCGAATGCGCCATTGGGGTGGACGTTATCGTAGGTTTTCCCGGAGAAACGGAAGATCATTTTATGGAAACGTTTGATTTTCTGCATCAGCTGGATGTCACCTACCTGCATGTGTTTCCCTATTCTGAGAGAGCAAACACAAACGCTGTATTGCTGGATGGCAACGTGCCTGTAAAAATAAGAACAAGAAGGGCAAAACAGTTGCGAAGCCTTTCGGAGAGGAAGAAGGCGGCATTTATCCGACAACATATTGACAAGACTTACCCTGTGCTTTTCGAAGACAGAACCAATCAGGGCCATCAGGTTGGTTTGACTCCAAATTACATCCAGGTGGAAGTGCCTGAAGATGAGGTTATACCAAATTCAATTTATGAGATCAGGCTAATAGAGTTTAATGGTAATGCAGTCAGGGGTAAACTCACTGAGCCAGCTATCGCTTAGTGAATTTGCGGGTGCGATTGTCGAAATTAATGTAATACTGACCTGATTCCAGGTCCTTGCAGTCTACTTTATCGCCATTACCCTGAAAGAGTAAATTTCCCTGTGCATCGAATACCGAATATTTCACTTCACGAGACAATGTAATCATATCTGTGACCTTTTCTGGTGTAAAGGTCACAGGTGGTTTATCTGATGTATACTTTAATAAATCGGAATAAATAACTTCACCCTGGGGAGTCAGGTTTTTTATCCTGATCAGATTATCGCCACTCCCTATGCTGGGTGTATATTCGTACGAATTCTGGTCGTATCTTCCTTTCGCCACCACCGACTTTACAATCACCCATCGGTTATTCATGTACTGCTCAATAAAGAATCGACTGTTTGGCATCTCGCCTGTTGTAGACCAGGTAAGCCTGTCTTCCGTTAGGCTAAGTGCTGTGTACCTGAAATTTGCCTCACGTCGAATTACCTGAGGGTTTATGATCTTGGGTTCACATACATCCGAATGCATGATTTTTACAATGACAGATTGATTTATTGAAAAACCTGACAGGTCAACGACAAATGCAGATGTTCTTGGCGATGATATTACCAGCTCATCGTTAATATAAACCTGCTGTGTGCAAAAATCTTCTGTTCCGGGAATGAACGGGTTTTGCACATAAAGATTTTTTCCCTGATAAACACCTGAAATCACAAGTTCACCACCAAATACTGCTGATGGCAAAATCGTCAAAAGAAGAAAAGATATTAATTTTAGTACTGTCATATTTGCTAATGGAAAAATAAAATTCTACAATTAAGTTCTAAATCACAAGAGTGATTTTATTCTTTACATAGAATTAACTCAACCCTTTATAAACTATTTCGCCTACAAAAACAGTTGATGTGTTATGAGAAAACTATTTCTGGCGGCCCTGGTGCTGTTTTCACTTAGCCAAACATATGCCAACTTTTTGCTTTTACCAATGGATCTTTCCCAAAAGAACCATCTTAAAGCATATGGTATTGCCTACTGGACACTGGAAAAGCAGGTAAAGATCGACTGGTTACTCAATTACCGTGGAGGAAGCTTTGTGATTCCCTACGCTGAGAATATAGAAAAAGAGCTTATAATCCGGGGGGTTAGCTATGAAGTAATCACGCCCGGAGATTACAATGGCATTGTAGATGAAATATCGAGCCCATCAAGTAACGCGGATATCATGAAGCTTGAAAAAGCACCTGAAATCGCTGTTTATTCTCCTAAAAGTAAGCTACCATGGGATGACGCCGTAACTCTGGTTCTCACCTACGCCGAAATTCCCTATGATGTAATCTTTGATGACGAGGTGCTGGCAGGTGATTTAAAAAATTACGATTGGCTGCATCTTCATCATGAAGATTTCACTGGTCAGTATGGCAAGTTTTATGCATCACACCGCCACCGCGCATGGTACCAGGAGCAGAAAATGGAATTTGAAGAGTCTGCAAGAAAACACGGCTTCAAAAAAGTGTCGCAGTTGAAACTGGCTGTGGTAAAGGAAATACAGGGGTATGTAGCAGGCGGAGGATTTTTGTTTGCCATGTGCTCGGCAACGGATACATATGATATCGCATTATCAGCTGAGGGAGTGGATATTTGTGAACCCATGTACGACGGAGACCCTGCAGACCCGAATGCTCAGCAGAAACTAAACTTTGAACAGACTTTTGCCTTTGAAAACTTTACCCTTGTGCGCAACCCCTATGAATATGAATACAGCAATATTGATATGAACCGCCGTGGGCTTAGGGAAAACAACGATTTTTTCAACCTTTTTGAGTTTTCAGCCAAGTGGGACCCTGTTCCGACTATGCTTACACAAAATCATGTAAGTTCAGTAAAAGGCTTTATGGGCCAAACCACAGGATTTAATAAGGGTACCATCAAGGGTGACGTAATCATCATGGGTGAAAATGATGCCATCAATGAGGCGAAGTATATTCATGGCGTCATGGGTGAAGGGTTCTGGACATTTTATGGAGGCCATGACCCCGAAGATTATCAGCACTATGTGGGTGAAGAACCTACCGACCTTGACCTTTACCCGAATAGTCCCGGCTACAGGCTTATTTTGAATAATATTCTATTCCCTGCTGCACGTAAAAAGAAGCAAAAGACCTAATGCATACGGTCACCACGTAGTTGCAGCTTCTTCATTATCTCTCTTTCAGCATCAAGGAATTCCTGCCAGCGTGATTTTACATAATCCTCCGGCATATATTTCTTGGCCAGCCGTATAAAGTTCATGTAGTGACCTGCTTCTGACTTCATCAGCTCGTAGTAGAAGGCCCTGAGTTCTTTATCCGCAAGATTTTCGGATAACAGCCTAAACCTCTCGCAGCTTCGGGCCTCAATGAGGGCGCTCATCAGCAATTTTTCAACCAGCTGTTGTTCTCTGCTGCCACCTTTTTTCAGGGTTCCAGACAGCTCGACCACGTATTCATCCTTACGTTGTTTGCCAAGTGCTATACCTCGCTGTTTCATCTGCTGCATGACCCGCTCAAAATGCTCCCACTCCTCAGCTACTACAGGGGTAAGTACCTCTACCAGCTCTTCATATTCAGGATATTGCACAATCAGAGAAATACATGTACTTGCCGCCTTCTGTTCACAGTAGGCATGATCGATCAGCACCTCATCGAGGTTTTTTTCAGCAACGTTCACCCATCGCGGGTCAGTAGGTAATTTTAGTCCCAGCATCATCAATTAAACAAATACCATTCTACACCAAAGTCAAAAGCAGTAGCCTGTACCGGATATCGGGGCGTCACAAAGTAGCCCCTCCCGGTGGCAATCTGGCTCAGGTTTGTGATTTTGAAAAAACAAATCGCATCCTGAATCTTAAAATTCATAAAAAAATCAACGTTAAGAAAATCTTCCACCAGTCGCTCATTTTGAAGGTAAAAGGTCTGTAAGGCCGGATTGTAGGCATCTGCCAGATAGGGCGCCTTATAGTTTCCTTCGAGTCCAAATTGAATCTCCAGGCTGTTATTGAACCATATATCCTCATAATACACTTGGAAAAAGCCAAAAAAATCAGGTGTCCGGAACGCATCTGCCGCTGCACCTGAAAGCAGGTTGTACATGCCCCATATTTTTGTGTTGAATCCATTAAAGGCCAGATGTATATCTACGCCAGGTGAAACGAACTGAACTGCGCCGCTGGCCTGCACCGGCCGGAGGTTTTCGTCAAAATATACAGGTTGAAAAATATTGGAGAGTAATATGGTAGGACGAATCCGCTGCCTTCCGATATCGACTTTTGCCTGGCCTTTAATTTCATTCAATGATACAGCATTGAAGTCGTTTTGCCAATAGCTGAAATTCCCAAGGTAGCGCTGTTCTATCAGTCCCGGGCTATATATCATACTTCTTACCGAGGCATCAAACCACCTGCTTTTGACCGACCCGTAAAGGTTATAGCGGTCAAAAAAGAGATAATCAAGGCCTGCTTCAACAGCGTTTACCTCCCGAAAGGTAAACCGCAATTTACCTCCTACATATGCTTCGTAGCCGGTGTCATGATCAAGGTATTTATAATCTACCGCCCAGCGTCGCAATTTACCATAGAGGAAATAAAAAAATCCGCTGTAATCCCCCTTGATCCCGATATCGATACTCTGCGAATTAAAGTTGGTCTGATCAACGGTGCTGTCTTCAATAATGAGAGGATTTTCAAAAAGTCTGGCTACAGCATTATTGGTGATATTAAAATGTCGCTCCTGCCGCGTCAGGTTGATGGTATTGAATACTTCGATAAAGTCAGAAAATTTATATTGGTGATACAACTGGTATCGATACCTGAATTCCCGGCTTCGGGTATTCTGCAGCAGCACCTCGGCACGCTCCTGATCGGTAAAATCTATGGTAGAAGAATCCGCAGTGAGCCCGCCTACTTCGTTAAATACATGGTTGATGCGCTTGAAATAGGTCAGGGCCTGATACTTTTCATTCTGGCTTTTGTAATAAGTTCCAAAATGATAATACGTCGAAGCTGTCTGCCTGTCCCCCCTGCTTCTGTTGGCCCCAATCTGCTTATCTGCTGTTATATTTTTATATTGGGTAAATACGTTCCAGCGTGGATTGACATTACGGCTGAACTCAACATCCACTTTTGACCTTCCGTTTCCTCCCAGTATCACACCAAGCTTTGTCAGTGGCGCCTTAGAATCAAAAAAGCGGATATTCTGATCAAAATAAGGATCAAATGTGTTGAACCCGCTTCTTGCTCCGATCACATCAGGTGCATGATACAATATGGTATTGACCGGTGAACCGATATTTCCAAGGTTATGATAGGTATATTGATTCTGTTGCGGTATGGTGTATTGATGCCGGTTGTTTAGCGAAGTGTCTATCTGGTTCCAGGAAAAAAGATTGTACCTCAGGTCTTCAGCAGTGCTGAATTGAGAAGAGCTGAAGTCGTATTCGATTGCATCCTCATCTTCTTCAAATACGACCGAATCCTGTTCGAAGCTACCCGGAAACTGGTTTGTGCCTGCCTGTTGCTGCAAATCTCTGAGCTGCCCGAATAATACAAAAGGAAGAAAGCAAAGAAATATCAGTTGTCTAACCACGAAAATATTTTATTTTCAAATGAATTCATGTCACTGATAATACGTGTCTGGACTGGGACATAGTATACCGGCGAATTTAGCCCGTGCAAATTTAATGAATATAACCGCATCACGTCTTTCTCTGTCGTAAATATCGGTATCTCCGGGTATTGGCCGGCAAGTTTCAGTATTTCCTCCCGGGTAAACCAATGGTGATCGGGTTTTCTGTAATGGTATAGAATATCCATCTTTTTTTTCAGCTCATTCACCAATGGACCGGGGTTAGCAATTCCGGTTATTAGTATCACTTTATCATAATGGTCCGGCTGCTGCCCAAACCACAGCACAGGTGCACCATAATCAATAGTGGCAAAAAATAAATCCGCCCGGGTGTAACGTCGGACTTTTCTGCGGATATCCTGCTGCTTCTCTTCCGGTATATCCTCGGGGCATTTCGTTACGACGACCATGTCAGCACGGGAAGCAGCATGGCGTGGCTCCCTCAACATTCCCGCTGGTAACAGGTGATCGTGATAAAACAAATCATCATAAGCTGTAACTACGATATAACGGTTGCAAAGCAGTGGCAGATGCTGAAAGGCATCATCATATACAATCAGTTCTGTATCTGGTAAATATTTCAAAAACTCAGTGGTCGCCAGTACCCGGTCCTCTCCTACGGCAACCGGTATGACTCCGGCAAAATATTTATATATCATCAGCGGTTCATCCCCCACATTATGCGGGCTGTCGTTATGGCCAAGCATTCGAAATCCTTTTGTCTTTCTGCCATAACCTCTTGATATCAGCCCGCACCTGTATTTTTCCCTCAACATTTGCAGCAGCATAACTGAAAAAGGACTCTTGCCAGCCCCGCCAGCGATGAGATTACCTACTGCAACAGTGCGGATATCAAATGCAACCCTTTTGTAAATACCGGTTTTGTATAATATCTTCCTGACGCTGACGCCAAGGCCATACAACAAGGCCAGAGGATACAGGATCAGACGTAATGTAAATTTCATATTAAATCAATAGCGCATGCAAGTTAAGGACATTACACGTGCACTTGAAAACTTTGCCCCACGATCATTGCAGGAGTCCTATGATAACAGTGGCCTTCAGGTCGGCAATCCAGACCAGCAGGTAACAAGTGTACTCTTATCGCTCGACATTACGGAAGATGTGGTGGCTGATGCATTGAATAAAAATTGCAACATGATTATTGCCCATCATCCTTTACTTTTCAAGGGCTTAAAAACAATTTCAGGTAAATCCGATATTGAGCGATGCGTCATTTCAGCCATAAAACATGATATTGCCATTTACGCCATTCATACCAACCTGGATAATGTTTACCAGGGCGTAAATCATAAGATCGCTGACAAACTGAAGCTTCAAGACCGACACATATTAGCTCCATTGAAGGGTAAATTGATGAAAATAACGACATTTATTCCCACTGATCATGTAGAATTGGTGGTGATGGCGATGCATGATGCCGGCGGTGGCCAAATCGGGGATTACAGCCACTGCAGTTTTCGTATTGCCGGAACCGGAACATTTAAACCACTGGATGGTGCCAATCCATTTTCAGGCAGCAAGGGACAGCTTTCATATGAAGAAGAGACACGTATTGAGATGATTTTCCCGGACTACCTGCAGCATACCGTGGTGAATGCCATGAAAAAAGCACACCCTTATGAGGAAGTGGCCTTTTATCTCCATAGGTTGGAAAACACAAATCAACAAACCGGAGCTGGAATGATCGGAGAACTGGAACATGAGATGGATATCGCTAATTTCCTCTCCTTTGTGAAAGAACAGATGGATCTGAATGTGATCAAGTATACAAAGGCAGGGCCTGACATCATCAAAAAAGTGGCGCTGTGTGGAGGTAGCGGGGCATTTTTAATATCCGAAGCTCATAAAAACGGGGCAGATGCCTTTATAACAGGAGATGTAAAATACCACGAGTTTTTTGACTATAAACAGATGCGCATCCTTGATATTGGGCATTATGAAAGCGAAAAATTCACAATCCAACTTTTAGGGGAGATTTTAACAAAAATATTTCCTAATTTTGCCGTTCATTTTACAGACGTGGATACTAATCCCGTCAAATTCTTCATTTAAGATCCTATGGAACAAACGGTATCAGAAAAATTAGACTCTCTTTTAGAACTTCAGCGCATCGATTCATCTTTGGATGAGATAAAAAAAATCCGTGGTGCTTTGCCGGAAGAGGTGGAAGACCTGGAAGATGAGATCACAGGATTCAACACACGTATCGGCCGGCTCGGAGAGGAGCTGGAGACCCTTGAACAAAATATTGAGGACAATAAGAATGCGATCAAAGAAGCTGAAGGGCTGATCAAGCGGTACGAAGAGCAGCAAATGAACGTGCGAAACAACCGTGAATATGATGCCATCAGCAAGGAAATAGAGCTTCAGAAACTGGAGATTCAGATCTGTGAAAAACGAATTAAAGAAGGATACGAAAAAATTGAGGATAAGAAAAAGCAGATTGAAGAGGCTAAGGAAGTGCTGGACGAGCGAAATAAAGACCTGGAAAGCAAGAAACAAGAACTCGATACCATCATAAATGAAAGTAAAGAGGAAGAGGAAAAATTGAATAAAGAGCGGGAGAAAGCTGCTAAAAAGATCGATACTAAACTTCTGAAATACTACGAAAAGCTGCGTGCCAACTTATCAAATGGTATGGCTGTGGTGACGGTGAGAAAAGGTGCCGCTGAAGGCTGTAACATTGTGATCCCGCCTCAGCGTATAGCAGAGATCAGGGAACGCAAAAAGATCGTAATAGACGAATATTCGGGTCGTATTCTGGCAGGTGTAGAAGACGAAATTGAAGAAGAGCCGGTAAAAAAGCCCAAAAGAGGCAGAAAAAAGACAACAAAATAAAAAAAGGCCGCTTCAAAGCGGCCTTTTTTATTTTTTTCCGATGCTTTTTACTCTTTCAAGTGTGATCATCTCTTCGTGTTCATTACCCCACGCGTTGAGTATATAATTCATCACATCCACAACTTCCTGTTCCGACAGATACTGATTCGACATTACACTGTTATATTTAACACCATTGACTGTCATAGGGCCGCGCACACCATATTTCACCGCCCGGATAGAAGCATCTACATTTTCAAGCAGATAGTCAGCATTTTTAAGCGGCGGAAACGCCCCCTTCACCCCTTCGCCATTGCCAAGGTGGCATGTGATACATAATTCTTCGTATACCTCCTTCCCTCTTTTTATGCTTTCACTTTTAGCATCCTGAACGAAGGAACTGGCAATAACCAGGATGGTGGTTACCAGCACGATACTTGTAAAAATTTTCATTATTATTGATTTTCAGTTGATGGTTTAATCCGTACGACGCCCAGCCCCTCGACGCCAACATAAATATAATCATCAGGGCCCATTTTCACATTTCTCACCCTGCCTATTCCTTCCAGAAGTTTCTTTTCACCACGTATTTCATTTACCTCCACATCACATAAGGCAAGGTACTGAAACTTCAATGAACCGACCAGCAAATCACCTTTCCATGCAGGATACCTGTCACCCGTCACAAAATCTGTGCCGCAAGGTGCAATTGAGGGATCCCAGTATAATACAGGCTGCTCCATACCTTCTTTTGCTGTATCTTCCGTAATGATGGTGCCACTGTAATTAATGCCATATGTAATTTCCGGCCAGCCATAGTTTTTTCCTTTTTCAATAATATTTACTTCATCGCCACCTCTGGGTCCATGCTCTGTTTCCCAGATTTCACCTGTTACAGGATGCCTAGCCAGCCCCTGCGGATTACGATGACCATAGGAGAAAACAGCTGTCGGCTGTCCCTGCTCATCGCGGAAAGGGTTATCTTCCGGAATACGACCATCATCATAAAGGCGGTATATCTTACCCCCATCACGGCTGATATCCTGGGGATTTTCATCCCGGTTGCCACGGTCACCTATTGAAAAATAAAGATAACCGTCATTATCAAAGGCGATCCGACCGCCAAAATGTCTTCCCTCCCGCGTATTAGGTTTCCCTTTATATAGCGTCTCAATATCGGTCAGTCCTGCACCGTCATACCGAGCTCTGATAATTTTTGTATTGCCACCACCATCTTCACCCTCCATAGAGGCATAGGCAATGTAAATCCAACCGTTTTCATCATACCGGGGATGGAGCACCATGTCGAATAATCCACCCTGCCCACGTGCATATACTTCCGGGACATTTTGAAGCGCATCACCACGCCTGCCGTTTACGAATGGAATGATCTCACCCCGCTTTTCAGCTACAAGCATGGTGCCATCGTTCAGCCAGATAAAACTCCATGGAATGTCCAGCCCTGAAGCTACTGTATCAACTGTATACTCCTCTGTAGGGACAACCGGAGCCTGATCACCGCTGTTGGACAGCTGGCTGGCTTCACAGCTTATGAGCATTGGAACAAGAAGCAGGTATATATATTTCATAGTCAAATTACGTTACTAGTATAAAAAACGTAACACACTGTTTATGTTTAGAATCTTTTATTTTTGTGTTACGTTTAGAAAATGTTCATTAACAACAGCAAATATGAAATTATTTCTTGTAATCGTTCTTTTCCCGTTTTGTTTGCTTGCTCAGTACAACATCTCAATTACTGTCGAAGGTGTTGCAGACTCTACTGCCTTTCTGGGCTATCATTTTCAGGATAAGAAATATGTAACAGACACCAGTGTTTTCCAGAATGGCAAAACAGTATTTGAGGGAAATCAAAAATTATTGCCGGGTATTTATTTCGTTTATTCCTCAGACTTTTATCATGAGATAATAGTTCCTGCAGATGATCAGGAATTTTCTATCCATACCGATAAAGGCAAATCGATAATGAATGCTAAAATCTCGGGTAGCATCGAAAACGAACTTTTCAAGGAATTTCAGATGAACATGGTGGAAAACCAAAGCAGTATCCGCGAGTTAACGGCCCGGCTAGGTGAGCCCGGTGCCGATAGTACAACCATCATCAGTGATTTGCGTGCTGCCAATAAAAGTATGACCGATTACCAGAAAAATTTTATTAATGAGCACCCTAACAGTCTCGTAAGTCAGGTAATGGCATTGATGATAAAGCCGGATCTGCCCCCTGCCCCGGTAGGTACCACCGCCCAGCAGGCAAGAGCCTACCAGCTCAACTATTTTCGAGACCATTACTGGGACAATATTGACTTCAGCAATCCGGGTATTCTGAGAACACCCATTTTTTTTCCACGCCTTAATGAATTTATGGATAAATATACCTATCAGCAGCCTGACAGCCTCATCGTCACAGCCGATTACCTGCTCGAAAAAGCGAGCCAGAATAAAGAAGTGTTTCAGTTTGTGCTGGCCACGATTACCAATAAGTATAATCAATCAAAAGTCATGGGAATGGATGCAGTATTTGTGCACCTGGCGGAAAAATATTACCTCACCGGCAAGGCAACATGGGCTACCGATGACCTGATTGAAAGTTTCAGCGAGGCAGTAGGTAAGCTGAAACCTAACCTGATCGGATCCCCTGCCCCGCGGCTGGTGGTACGTGATACCTTACTCGATGTAGTCAATGCATTGAACCTGGATGCACAGTATACGATCTTATATTTCTACAGCCCGACATGCGGACATTGCAAAAAGTCAACTCCTGTAATGCTGGACAACTGGCGTGGTGTGGCCGACCAGGGTATTGACCTGATTGCCGTAAACGTTGAAAAAGACATAGAGGAATGGAAAAAATTTATCCGTGAGTATGACCTGGATTGTGTGAATGCTGCCGACCCCTTTACGCAAAGTAATTTCAGGTACGAATACAATGTTGAAACTACACCGACGATCTATGTGCTGGATGCAGACAAGAAAATTATAGCCAAAAAGCTGGACACTGAGCAAGTCATAGACTTCATTCAACGGCACCGGCAGTTAAACAATTAACCGTCAATTCTCCAGACCTCCTTGTAATGAGCGGGGTTCTGGAGGACAAAGCGGGCAGGGCGTCCAAGCATCACAAGTCTTGCAGCAGGTGCAAATTCACCTTCTTCCACTTCCACAATCACGCCTTCATCCCTTTTGGTAACGAAAGTGATATTGCCGTCTTCTTCCTCTTTTGGAGCATATTCATTTGCCAGATAGGCAATGGGCAGCAGCACATCCGACTCAGGGCAGTATTCATCATGGATGTCCTGAAGTACATCTTCAATAAACTCACCGTATTCATCCATGAAGTCATCTTCCATATCATGGAGTTCTTCCTCAATCTCATCGTATTCCTTCTGGTTATAATCCAGTTTGCTGAGTTCGATTTTTTTACCTATTAATAGCGTAAGTGCTTCGTCGAATGCCTTTTTATCCATACTGTTCAATAATTTGACACAAAGGTAAGGGTTAGGGAATGAAGGCAAAACCATTTTAACATGGAAAGATTTTATTTTTTGATTAGTATTGAAGTCAAAATAGTATCATTATGGAAAAGGATTTTTTACCGATCAACGGAACTGATCACATCGAATTCTACGTAGGCAATGCACGCCAGTCTGCTTTGTACTATCAATATGTCATGGGTTTCAAAATAGTAGCCTATGCAGGTCCGGAAACAGGTATCCGCGACAGGGCATCATATGTGCTGCAGCAGGATCGCCTCCGCTTCGTCCTTACATCTCCCATACGAAAAGACAGCCCGGTCAACAGACATGTATTTGATCATGGCGATGGTGTGAAGGTACTGGCCCTGATGGTGGATGATGCAGAAAAAGCATATTATGAAACTATGAATCGTGGTGCTAAAAGTGCGTCAGAGCCAAAAGTACTCCGTGATGAACATGGTGAAGTTACAGTTGCCTCCATCCATACCTATGGTGAGACTATCCATACTTTTGTAGACCGCTCAAAATATCATGGCCCTTTTATGCCTGGCTACAGGGCAGCGGATAGTGGTGTAACGGCAAAACCAGTCGGATTAAAATATGTCGATCACTGTGTAGGTAATGTAGAGCTTGGTAAAATGAACGAATGGGTAGATTTCTACAAAAAAATTATGGGATTTGACCTGCTCGTGACTTTTGATGACAAGGATATTTCCACCAAGTATACCGCGCTGATGTCTAAGGTGGTTTCCAATGGAAACGGATATATCAAATTTCCGATCAATGAACCTGCCGAAGGTATCAAAAAATCTCAGATAGATGAATATCTTGAGTTTTATGGAGGTGCTGGTGTACAACATATTGCCATTGCGACAGATGATATCATCCATACAGTGAGTGAATTGCGGTCAAGAGGAATGGACTTTCTACATGTACCGGAAACATATTACGAAACGTTGACCGAGCGGGTAGGTGACATCGAAGAGGATATTAAGCCGCTAAAAGAGCTGAATATACTCGTGGACAGGGATGAAGAAGGCTATCTGTTGCAGATTTTCACAAAACCTGTGCAGGACCGCCCTACCCTGTTTTATGAAATAATCCAGCGTAAAGGTGCCAGATCATTTGGTAAGGGGAATTTTAAAGCATTATTTGAAGCGATTGAGCGTGAGCAGGAATTAAGAGGAAATCTGTAAACATGGAAAAAGCAATTCAGGACAAGATAGATCAGTGGCTGTCATCGTCGATTGATCAGGAAACGAAAAATGCCATTCAGGCGCTTGTGGAAAAAAATGATGAGCATGAGCTTTCAGAATCTTTCTATCGGGACCTGGAATTCGGAACCGGAGGCCTGCGAGGCATCATGGGCATCGGATCAAACCGTATCAATAAGTATACAGTGGGAATGGCAACGCAGGGGCTGGCCAACTACCTGAAAGACAGTTACCCCAATCAGCAGATCAAGGTTGCCGTCGCTTATGACAGCCGAAACAACAGCCAGTCGCTTGGTAATATTGTGGCAGATGTTTTTTCGGCCAATGGCATCATGGTATATCTTTTTTCCAGTTTACGTCCAACACCGGAACTGTCATTTGCTATCAGACATCTGGGTTGTCAGTCCGGTGTGGTGCTTACCGCTTCTCATAATCCAAAGGAATATAACGGCTACAAAGCTTATTGGTCTGACGGTGGTCAGCTTGTACCTCCACATGACAAAAATGTGATCGCAGAAGTGCAAAAAGTGCGGATAAATGATGTTTCATTTGAGCGGAATGCATCTTTAGTTGTCACAGCAGATGAATTGGTTGATGAAGAGTATCAGGAAATGCTGGCAGGTCTGGTGGTAAACAAAGCAGTAATCACCAAAATGCATGACCTTAAAATTGTTTTTAGTCCTATCCACGGGACGGGCATCACCCACGTACCTCCCATTCTGGAAAAAATTGGGTTTACCAACGTAACGGTAGTGGAAGAACAGGCGGTACCGGATGGCAATTTCCCTACAGTGGTATACCCCAACCCGGAAGAGGCGGAGGCCATGAAATTAGCGCTTTCCAAAGCAGAAGAGATCGACGCTGACCTTGTCATGGCTACCGACCCGGATGCTGACCGGGTAGGCATAGCTGTTAAAAATAAGCACGGTGAATTTCAGTTACTAAATGGCAATCAGACAGGCAGCCTGCTCATTTATTATCTGCTGAATGCCTGGAAAAAAGCAAGCAGGCTCGACGGCAGGCAGTATATCGTAAAAACGATTGTCACCAGTGATATCATACACCTTATTGCCAGGGATTTCAAAGTAGATTCATACGATACACTTACCGGATTTAAGTACATAGCAGAAGTGATCCGTGAAAAGGAAGGCAAAGCCGAGTTTATTGCAGGAGGTGAAGAGTCCTATGGCTATCTGGTAGGCGATAAAGTGAGGGACAAAGATGCTGTTGCTTCCTGTGCCCTGATCGCTGAGATGACTGCCGCAGCAAAGAGCGAGGGTAGTTCACTCTTCGATTACCTCATTGAAATGTATAAAAAATACGGATTCTTTAAGGAAAAGCTGGTATCCATTACCAAAAAGGGCCGCAGTGGTTCGGAAGAGATTGCTGAAATGATGAAAAACTTCAGAGAAAACCCTCCGAAAACATTAGCGGGTATGCGTATAGTCACAATACTCGATTATCAGAATGGACGGCAACAAAACCTACACGACGGGTCAGAAACTACCCTTGATTTCCCAAAATCCAATGTACTGCAATTCATTACAGAGGATGGCACAAAAATAAGTGCAAGACCTTCCGGAACTGAGCCCAAGATTAAATTCTATTTCAGTGTCAATGAGCCGCTTACCAGCGAAGATGAATTTGATAAAATAAGCGCTGTTTTGGACGACAGGATCAATACCATCATTAGGGATCTTGGTATCTGAATAAACCGTCAGATACCATAATTTATCAATTGAATATTGGTATAATACAAAATATTCCTATTTTTGATTTTATAGTACCCAACTTAACCATTTTGGAGGTTATCCTATTTGATCTTCTGCTGATTATCATTGGTTTTGTACTCCTGATCAAGGGTGCAGATTACCTTATTGAGGGCGCATCATCACTTGCCAAAAAATTCAATATATCTGAGTTTGCCATCGGCCTCACCATTGTAGCCATGGGTACATCAATGCCTGAGCTGGTAGTCAACATTATTTCAGGCATCAATGATCACGACGGCGTGGTTTTCGGAAATGTTATTGGCAGCAACATTTTCAATCTGCTACTTATCCTTGGCATTGCAGGTGCTATACATCCGTTGGTAGTAAAATCCAATACGGTTTGGGTGGAGATCCCTTTTTCACTTGGTATCACACTTTTACTTATTGTATTGATCAATGATTCCTATTTTTTCGGATCTGCGACGGATGCTGCCGGGCGTATTGATGGGATCATCCTGATATCTCTTTTTGTTGTTTTCTTAGTTTATGTTGTGGTAGCCCTTCGTAAAAATAAAGATATGATTGAGGAAATGAATGACATCATGATCTTACCTACATGGAAGACCACTGTATTTTTGGTGGGAGGCATCATTGGACTGGCGATTGGTGGAAATATGGTGGTGACCAATGCTGTGGATGTCGCTACTCATTTCAACCTTAGCCAGAAATTTATCGGCCTCACTATTATCGCAGCAGGTACCTCGCTGCCTGAACTTGCCACCACGGCCGTGGCAGCATATAAACGAAGGGCAGACATCGCAGTAGGTAATATTATAGGCTCAAATATTTTCAATTTTCTGCTGGTGCTTGGTCTGACAGCTGTAATTAGTCCGCTCAACTATGACAACGCATTAAATGCTGATCTTCTGATTCTTTTTATAGGCACATCTCTGCTTTTTGTTTTTATGTTCACTTTGGGACAAAAAAAGCTCGACCGCTGGGAATCTATTCTGTATTTGCTGAGCTTTGCAGCATACATGGTTTACCTGTTTATCCGGGAATAAATTGTTACAGACTAACGTCAATCTAAAGCCTTTTCATACTTTTTCATTCAGCACCACGTGTCGTGGCATGTTTATTCTCCGTGATCAAAGCCAGCTGAAGGCCTTACATATTGCTTTAGCTGAATTTGATCGCTTTATGGTACTTGGAGAAGGTAGTAACGTCGTGTTTACAGAGGATTATCCCGGACTGATCATAAAAAATGAAATCCGTTATATTCAGGTGCAGGATAAAAAAGAGGAGGTTTGGGTAGAGGCCGGTGGGGGTACCAACTGGGATGATTTGGTTAAGTATTGTGTCCAAAAAGGGTATCAGGGTATTGAAAACCTATCGCTCATCCCCGGCACTGTCGGAGCTGCGCCAGTGCAGAATATTGGTGCCTATGGCGTAGAACTGGCCGATGTATTGATCAAACTTGAGGCTTACGATCTGATAGAAAATAAAAAGGTAGTTTTCCGACATGACGAGTGTGATTTCGGGTACCGTGACAGCTATTTCAAAAATAGTGGTAAAGGAAGATACATTATACTTTCCATCATGCTGCGACTTGGTAAAAACCCCCAGCCAAATCTAAGCTATCCATCATTGCAGGCTTACTTAAAGGAAAAGCGGTTAATCAATCCTTCGCTACAAAACATCCGAGACGCCGTGATTGCCATACGTCGATCAAAACTTCCGGATCCAATGGTTACCCCGAATGCGGGTAGTTTTTTTAAAAATCCAGTTATTTCACGGGAGCAATTCGAAAAGCTCAGCGAAAAATATCCGGAAGCCCCAAACTATCCTGCGGGCAACACGGTTAAAATTCCTGCAGGATGGCTGATTGAAAAAGCCGGGTGGAAGGGATGGAAAGGAAGTCATGTGGGAGTGCACAATAAACAGGCACTGGTGCTTGTTCATGATGGAAAAGGAAACCCCGATGAATTGTTGTCTGTCAAAAACAAAATTATCGATGACATTTCAGAAAAATTTGGCTTACTTTTAGAACCGGAAGTAAATATTATCTAACTAAATATATATCTATGAAAAATGTATTGTTTACACTTGCAGTGGTGATAATAGCTGCCGGGAATGTATTCGCTCAGGATGCATTAAAACCAAAACCAAGCCCGCTTGGCATGGCTACATTCAAACAGGATGATGCCTACATCAAAATCACTTACAGTCAACCCCATCTTCGTGACAGAGAGGCATTTGGAAACGCCAAACTGATTCCTTATGGTAAGGTATGGAGAACAGGAGCCAACGAGGCAACTGAAATCACCACCACTAAAGACATCATGCTGGGAGGTAAAAAATTAAGTGCTGGTACATACAGTATTTTTACTATTCCAAATGAGGATGAGTGGACGGTTATCATCAACAGCGAACTCGGTCAGTGGGGAGCATATAACTACAACGAAGAGTCCGATGTCATCCGGTTTACAGTACCTGTAGCCAAAAATGACGTGAAATATGAGCCCTTTACCATCAAATTTGACCAGGCGGATGACAAGGTTTCCCTCAATATGATGTGGGACGATGTCATGGTATCCATACCTGTATCATTATAATACCAGAGAGGGGAATCTATGGTGAATACGCGGACGTTATTTCTTCAACATCTTGCACAAACCACTGATTTCCCTCTTCTTCTGGATATTCACCGGGCAAAAGGTGTATACCTTTTTGGTCCTGGAAAAAAGAAATATATCGACCTGATCAGCGGCATCAGCGTATCATCCGTTGGTCACCTACATCCTCATGTTGTAAAAGCACTTAAAAAACAACTCCGTAAACACCTCCATGTCATGGTTTACGGTGAGTTGGCGCAATCACCCCAGGTTAGGCTGGGTAAGATACTATCCGATACCCTACCCGACCCGCTGGATAATGTTTATCTTGTCAACTCAGGATCTGAAGCTATTGAAGGCGCCATGAAGCTGGCCAAGCGGGCTACAGGCAGGTCTGAGATCATCAGCTGCTACAATGCCTATCACGGATCTACACAAGGCGCGCTGTCCGTAAGTGGCAGTGAGGTATTCAAACAAGCGTACCGACCCCTTCTGCCCGATATAAAACATTTACATTTTGGTTGTATGGGAGGTATACGGCAGATCTCCCACAAAACTGCTGCAGTAATCATCGAAACAGTTCAGGGTGAAGCAGGCGTACAGGAGGCAACAGATGAGTACTGGCAGTTGCTTCGCAAAAAATGTACAGAGACCGGTACATTGCTGATTCTGGACGAAATTCAGACCGGCATGGGGCGTACAGGTAAGATGTGGGGGTTTGAACATTACGGCATAATTCCTGACATACTGGTGACCGCCAAAGGGCTTGGCGGAGGTATGCCCATTGGTGCCTTTATTTCATCTAAGGAGCTGATGCAGGAGCTTTCAAGAAAGCCGATTCTTGGCCATATCACCACATTTGGCGGACATCCAATGAGTGCCGCAGCAGCCGTAGCTACCCTTGAAATACTAATGGGCAGGACTAATGAAAACCTGATAGCAGAAGTTGAACAAAAAGCAGAATACCTTAAAGGCCTGCTGAAGCACGAAAAAATTCTGAATATCCGCAATAAAGGCCTATTGATGGCTGCTGAAATGTCTTCGTTCGAGCGGCTTAAACCAGCCATAGACCGGGCAATTGAGAAGGGTTTGCTTACCGACTGGTTTTTGTATTGTGACAATGCCATGCGCATTTCACCACCGCTGATTATTCAGGAAAAGGAATTAAGAAAGGCAGCCAGAATTATACTTGAGGCGGTGGATCACATGGCCTGAATATCACAAACTTTGTCATAATATAAAAGGCCATCAAAAAAGCTGTGATATACGGACTGATCCATCTATCTAAATGCGGAGCCAAAAAAAAACCGGCATCAGCCGGCTTCCATATTAAATCCATTCCTTTTTCTAGTTGGAGTTGCCCCCAAGCTCTTTTATCTTCTCGCCCAGTTCTGCTGCTTTTTCATTTTCCTGTAGTCGGAAATAAATGCTTTGCAGCGTTTCAAGGGTCACAAGGTCTTCCTGACGTATTTCAGCAGCTTTCTCAAGATATGGCATAGCTTGCTTAAAGAATACCTTGCCTTCTTCCTCCAATGCTTTACCATTTTTACGGTACTCAGTAAGCGTAAGCGAATTAGCCTCGTTGATTTTTTTGGTGCCCATGTTGTAATAGATTACGCCGATATTGAAAAGTGGCTCAAAGAAATCCTCCTGATACTCCAGTGATTTTTCATAATACTCAATGGCTTTTTCCTTGTCTTCAGCTTCATCGTAAAGGAAACCCAGATTGAAATACAACATAGGATTTTCAGGGTCCTTTTCTATGGTCTCCTGCAAACTGGTGATCGCTTCCTGCTTTCTGCCCGCATCCAGATAAAACTGTACCTGCTGGCGTAAGAGCTCTACATTTCCCGGAAACTCTGCAAGTCCCTGCTGAATAGTTTCAAGGATCTTTTCCTGTGGCGCCTCGGTTCTTCCCAATGCAAAGATATAGCCATTGTAAATGGAAGGTGTTGTGTAGTCGAGATCAATTAACTCGTTGTAATATTCTATCGCTTTTTCGAAATCGCTTTTTTCCAAAGCGATAGATGCTGCATATAAATATGCTGTGGTATCTTCAGGCTTTACTACAGCACATAGCTCCAGCTCTTCAAGAGCCTTGTCAAGCTGGCCCTCCTGATAGTACGTCACGCCATCGTTGAGGTGACCACCCCATAGGTTTTCGATAGCCTGACTAGACATAAAATAATAAGGAGCTGTTTCATTATTTTCCAGTTCCATGGCTTTTCGATATCCTTTGGCTGCCTCAGCCAATGCATCTTTTTCAGATTCATAGGTACTGTCGTTCAGGATAGCGTTGTAAACCTCGCCATAGGTATGCCATGTCTTGGCCTTGTCCATTGTTTTTTCATTTTCTATGGCCATGTTGATAAACTCTTCAGCTTCGGCTAGCCGGCCCATATCCGTGAAGCGACTGGCTTTGTTGACATTCTTGTTCTGCGCACAGGCTACAAGTGTCAAAGCCAGCATTGCGAATAAAAAGAAATAGTTTTTCATAATTGTCAGATTAATTTTCCTCGGTATTATTGTCGTTATTTTCAGTTTGTTCATTTGGAGAATCCTCATTCAATGCTTCCTCATCTACGGCCTCAAGAAACTCAGCTTCTATACGCTCCACCGACGAGATCACATCCTTTTTATTAAGCTTGATCAGGCGAACACCCTGTGTGGCGCGACCCATCACCCTCATATCATCCACTTTTAGCCTTATGGTGATTCCGGATTTATTGATAATCATCACCTGATCGCCATCGATCACCTCCTTTATACTTATCAGTCCACCGGTTTTGTCGGTGACATTCATAGCTTTTACACCTTTACCCCCTCTCTTAGTTATTCGATATTCATCGACTCGGGTTCGTTTTCCAAAGCCATTTTCCGTAAGTACCATCAGGTTGGCGTCATAACGTTTTACACATACCATACCTATCACTTCATCCTGATCGCCGTCAAGGGTCATGGCTTTAACACCTGCCGCCATCCTACCCATGGCGCGCACATCCTGCTCGTGAAAATGTACTGCGCGTCCACTTCTGGAGGCAACGATGATGTGGTTGTCACCGCTTGTAAGATTAACATTTAACAATTCATCAACTTCATTGATGGTGATGGCGTTTATACCATTTGACCTTGGCCGTGAATATGACTCAAGTGAGGTCTTCTTAATCAGACCTCGCTTGGTGGCCATTACCAGGTAATGATTATTGATATAGTCATCATCGCTGAGTGTTGGCACTGTGATCACAGATTTTACCGCATCATCCGATTCGATCTGTATCACATTTTGAATTGGTCTGCCTTTGGAGGCTTTCGAACCTTCCGGTATCTGATAGGTCTTAATCCAGTACAGCCTTCCTTTTCGCGTAAAAATAAGAAGATAGTTATGTGCTTTTGACACAAACAGATATTCGGTAAAGTCATCGTCTTTTGATGTTGCGCCACGCGAGCCTACACCACCACGCGATTGCGTTCTGTACTCATTTAGCAGTGTTCTTTTTACATATCCCTGGTGTGAAAAGGTAAGTACAAAATCCTCATTGGGGATCATATCCTCGACGGTAAGATCATCTGCACTGTGAACTATCTCTGAACGGCGCTCATCTCCATGCTTTTCTTTCATTTCGATGAGTTCATCCTTGATGATTTGCATGCGTTTTTCTTCGCTATCCAGGATGCCTCTCAGGCGCTCTATTGTCTCCTTTACTTCTTTATATTCCTGCTCAATTTTGTCGCGCTCCAGGCCAGTGAGTCGCTGAAGTCGCATGTCGAGGATGGCTCGGGCCTGAACCTCGGAAAGCTCAAACCGCTTCATCAGCCCTTCCCGGGCGGTATCTCCATCTTTGCTGGCGCGAATAAGCTCGATTACTTCATCTATATTGTCGAGTGCAATAATATAGCCTTCCAGAATATGTGCTCTGCGCTCAGCCTCATCCAGCTCAAATTGCGTTCGCCGGATGACTACCTCATGCCGATGCTCAACAAAATGGTGAATCAGCTCCTTCAGGTTCAGCGTCTGCGGACGTCCGTTTACAAGCGCCACATTATTGACTGAGAATGATGACTGGAGCTGTGTGTATTTGTAGAGATTATTTAATACTACGTTAGGAATGGCATCCTTTTTCAGCTCATATACCACCCTGTATCCATTTCGGTCAGATTCATCCCGAATATCGGATATGCCTTCCAGTTTCTTTTCATTGACCAGCGCGGCGGTTTTTTCAATCATATGTGCCTTATTGACCATATAGGGTATTTCGGTCACAATGATCTGTTCCCGGCCTGATTTAAGGGTTTCAAATTCTGTTCGCGCCCGCATCACGATACGTCCGCGGCCGGTTTCGAATGCTGATTTCACTCCCTGATAACCATAGATGATGGCTCCGGTAGGGAAATCAGGCGCCTTTATGTGCTGCATCAGACCATCAACCGTTATATCACGATCATCGATGAATGCACAAATACCATCTACCAGCTCATTCAGATTATGAGGCGCCATATTGGTCGCCATACCTACGGCAATACCAGAGATACCATTCAGTAGTAAATTAGGCACTTTGGATGGCAGCACTGTAGGCTCATCGATACTGTCATCAAAATTCGGTGCGAAATCAACCGTATTTTTCTTGATGTCGGCCAGAAGATCCTCTGAAATTTTCGTCAGCCTTGCCTCTGTATAACGCATCGCAGCAGGCGGATCGCCGTCAACAGAGCCAAAGTTACCCTGCCCTTCCACCAGCTGGTATCGCATCGACCAGTCCTGGGCCATACGCACCATAGTTTCATATACTGCAGCATCACCATGCGGGTGGTATTTGGCCAGCACATCTCCTACTACCGTCGCTGACTTCCGGAAAGGGCGGTTATGCGTAAGCCCGAGGCCCAGCATACTGTATAAAATTCTTCTGTGTACAGGTTTTAAACCATCTCTAACATCGGGAAGTGCACGCGAGATGATCACAGACATCGAATAATCGATGTAGGCACCCCGCATTTCATCTTCAATATTTATTGGAATTATTCCCTGATTATCGTTAACGATATTACCGTCGTCTTCTGCCATTTATCTGCTTGGAAATTATAAGCCGCAAGATAATAAAATTGTACTAAAATGATGCCCTATTCCGCTGTTTTGGGGCTTACAGTTGATAAAAATCAGGGATTAATGACTGGATTAAACTTCAATATTGGAATCATCATAAATAAACGTAAACCTGCAATATTTTATGGTACTGCCAAGCGAAGAAAATTTTCTTTCATAGCGGGTCATAATACCATAATGCTCTTCTATAAACCGGCTATTATGCAAATCCCAGACCACACGCTGGATGGCCACATCATCCCGCGAACCCAGCAGTTCCAGCGTATACCAGAAAAGTGCTGTATTATCAGTTTTGAAATGTACTGTTCCATTTTTCTTTAGCAGCTTTTTGTAAAGGCTGAGGAAGCCCGGGTGGGTAAGCCTTCTTTTCTCATCACGTCGCTTCGGGCGTGGGTCGGGAAAGGTAATCCAGATCTCATCGAGCTCCCCTGATTCAAAATGCTGGTCCAGTTGACCAACATCCGAGCGAAGGAAGCCAGCATTCTGCATATTTTGTTCCCGCGCCTCACGTGCCCCCTTCCAGATACGGTCTCCTTTGACATCGATACCTATAAATAAATTGTCGTGAATCTGTCTTGCCAACCCAATGGTATATTCACCACGACCACAACCGACCTCAGCCACCAGAGGCAGGTCCTTCTTAAAGAAATCACGGCGCCATAGGCCCCTGCTATTCTGGTAAAATGGCTTTCCCTCCTCCACGACCAATGGATTTTTATGAACTTCGCCAAACTTCTTCTTTTTTTGTCTCGCCATTACAGTTCATTTATTTCCGCAATCAGAAAATTACTTCCGGAGATAAAAATCAAATCGTTTTCGTTAGCCCGTTCCTTTGCTATGGCAATAGCTTCATTTACATTATCTGCTATATTACCTTTTCTGCCTGTTTCGGCTGCAATACGTGCCAGTTCATGAGCATCCAGCGCACGGGGTAAATGTGGTTGGGTAAAAATGAAGTCTGCATCGAAGGGTAAAAGTTCAAGGATCTTTTTCGTGTCCTTGCCTTTGACCATCCCCCATATGATCCATAGCCGGTCAAAATTCAGTGTTTGCAGATGTTTGATGCAAGCCCTGACGCCAGGCTCATTATGTGCTACATCGCATATTATTTGGGGCCGCTCACTGATTCTTTGCCATCTTCCTTTTAGTCCGGTGTTTCTTACAGCCTTTTCTATGCCGTTTATGACATCTAAACTGTCCACCGGCAGCTTTTCCCTGAGCACTGTAACCCCTGCCAGTACCGCCCTGATATTGTAATATTGATAGCTTCCCAGCATCTGACTGGTGAATTCCCACTTCTGATCCGATGCCCAGATAAACTTATCCTGGTCTTTATGCAGTTCAATCAGTTCCTGCGCCATAAATAAATTCGCATTTTTCTCCCGTGCTTTCTCTTCAAATACGGTATAAACCTTTTGCTGATATTCACTTACCACCACAGGCGTATTTTCTTTGATAATACCCGCCTTTTCACCTGCAATTTTAGGTAGTGTATCACCCAAATGCTCCATATGATCCCATCCGATATTGGTGATAACGGACAGGAGTGGCGATATTACATTAGTCGAGTCAAGCCTGCCCCCCATCCCGACCTCGACTATAGCCACATCTACCTTTTGTTGGGAAAAATGATGGAACGCCATAGCAACAGTGAGTTCAAAAAACGAAGGCTTTACTTCCCGGATGACATCCTGCATATCATGTACAAAGTCAATCACTTTCGCTTCAGAGATCATCACGCCATTTACTCTCATCCTTTCCCGGAAATCTTTCAGATGCGGAGAGGTGTAAAGACCCGTTTTATAACCTGCTTCCTGATAAATGCTGGCAAAATAATGGGAAACACTTCCTTTTCCGTTGGTCCCGGCAATATGGACCGAACTGAAATTCTGGTGAGGATTGTCAAGGTATTGCAGCAGCCTTAAGGTATTATCAAGTGACTTTTTAATCGCCGTGCTGTCACCTGTACGCTGATAAGAAGGCAGCAACTGGTAGAGGTATTCCACCACCTCCTGATAGGTGTTCATTAATTTCCTGTGATTTTAAATGTAATGGTACCTTTCGACCGGCTTGGTGGTGCTGTTTCGGCAGTCCGGATAAATTCGGTCTTCTGCACCTCATCACGATAGAGTTTCTCCACAACCGGGCTCACCGTTTTTCTTACCGTTACGACAGATACTACATAGCCGTTGGCGTCAATGGTGACTTCAAACACTATTTCACCTGTCTCTTTGGTGGTGTCATTCGGACGTGGAATCTGGCTCCACTTCCAACCGGTAAGGTTCAGGGACGCACCGCCACCTCCTCCTTCCTGTCCATATAAGGCACGATCATCGACGGATCCGGTTTCAGAACCTTTGTCTCCGGCCTCGGTGTCATCACCTTTACCTCCACCCGGGTATAAGGCATCTTTATTTACAACAGGTGTTTCCTCCTGTTTTTCTTCCTCTTCCTGCTGCTGCTGGTTTTGAGCCGGTGTTTCCTCCGCTTCGACAAGACCTTCTTCCTGGGTGGCGTCATTACTGATCTCTTCAGTTGGGGTATCTTCCACAGGCACTTCCTCAACCATTTCCCGGGTAGTTTCTTCTGTAGGGGTTTGCTCTGCTGTTTCCTGCTCAGGCTGCTGCTGATTGGATATATCTCCTGACCCCTGGTCGTCAAGTCCAAATTCAATGATTACACCATATTCAGGTAAGGGAGGATTTGGTTCCTTCCAGGCAATAACAATGAACAGCAGCGAGATGATCACTGCATTTACTCCGACTGTCCAAATGGCAGCCGCACGCCTTTTTCGATGTTCAAAGTCCATCAGTTATTCGGTTTTGTAGCGATCGAAACCTTTGCTTTCAAAGAAGTAGCGATCCCTGCTACATATACGAAATTCTCTACCGGTACTGTTTCATCGATATGAAGCACTACCACACCCTCATCGGAACCAGCCAGTGCTCTTCGAAGGTCTTCTTCCAGTAATGCCTTGGTTGTGGGTTTGTCATTGACGAAAAAACGCTCATCGGAAGTAACGGTAACCGATACTTTCTGGATAACAATAGTTGATGTCTTGCTTGCAGGAAGATTGACCGGTAAACCGGAAGGCGTAATGAAATTGGACGTAAGCATAAAGAAAATAAGCAACAGGAAAATCACATCCGTCATAGACGACATGGAAAATGCTGCTTCAACCTTATGTTTTGACTGAAGTCCCATTATTTTTTATTTGGCTCCTGTAAGAGATCAATAAATTCTACTGTGCTGTATTCCATGCTATGCACCACCTTTTGTACACGTGCTACCAGATAATTGTATCCCAAATAAGCGACGATGCCGACGATTAATCCTGCGGCGGTGGTGATCATGGCTTCATAAATACCGGATGACAACAGTTTTGGACTTACAGACCCCTCCTCCTGTGCTATGGCGATGAAAGCCTGAATCATACCGGTGACAGTACCCAAAAAACCTATCATTGGTGCTGCACCTGAAATAGAGGCAATCACTGATAGATTTCTTTCCAGCCGATAGATTTCTATTTTACCTACGTTTTCGATAGAAACTTCAATATTTTTCAGGGGGGATGCAATGCGTTGCAATCCTTTCTCAATCATCCTGGCAACCGGTGAGTCGGTCTGCATACAAAGGTTTTTGGCCGAATTGATATCACCGCTTGTGACCATAGTCTTGATCTGCTGGAGGAAAGACTCAGGTGTTTTGGATGCTTTGCGGATGGTCATCACCCGCTCAATAAACAGATACACAACGGCCACGAATAAGATAAAAATGGGTATCATTACGAACCCACCTTTAAATACAAGATCAATTAAACGTACCGTTTCTTCTCCTCCTGCTGATACGGTATCTACAGGAATCTGAGTTACTTGCAATAAGTTCATACACTAATATCTAACTACCCAAACTTCTTCGCCATACGTACCTTTAAGCTCGTTGGCTTTTGCCTCAGCCTCCCGGAGTGATGTATAATCAGCGATAGAAAAGCGCCAGAATCCTCTTTCCTGCCTTGGGGTAAGGATTTTACTGCTAATATCATCTTTCATAAGCTGTTTAGCATAGTCCTCCGCCAGGTCACTATCCAGGAAGCTGGCGACAATGACATAATAACGGCCATTTCTTTCGCTTAGTATTTCATATCCGGCCGTATCTGCGGCAGCTAACCTTGCCGCTTCTTCTTCTACACGTGCTATGGAGTCCATACGGGCAATAGAATCAAGCCTGGCCTGACGAATGCTGTCTTCATTCAGCACCGGAGCAAGGGGTTCGTCCGGCTTTTTGATACCAAGGTCCTCTCCGAAAAATATGTAGACCAATGCGAAAGCCACTACCACAAAAACTGTTATGAAAATGATCAACCCGACAGGTGCCGGTTTCTTATCATCTTCAATAGTAGAGCCGATAGCAGCGTACTCTGATTTTGACCTGGATGTGGGTACATCCTCCCACTCTTCTTTAGCAAAAGACTCATCCTCCCCTTCTGATTCCGAAATCTCCTCTTCAGATGATACTGAATCATCTTCTACC
>CAZEQJ010000027.1:0-46063 GCA_964514385.1 uncultured Cytophagales bacterium | reverse complement strand
TTGTATGAAAAAATCCGCAAAGACGACCGTCACAAAAATACATTCATCACAGCTATGGGTAAGATTGAGAAACGTGTATTCCCAAGCTGGCAAATGGGGTCGAAACAGCTAAGCGGAAGTTTTGAATTTGATACTGAGCTCACAGAGGAGGATAAAGCCACATTCAATGATATCCTGAATGGTAAAGAGGCGGCTTCTGAAAAGGCCGTATCTGTCATTCAACGATTTTTCTGACAAAAATGGGACAAACGTCCCATTTTTTTTCAATACTGATCATTCCTCGTAGATCAGCGATTGAAAATATGGATTGATATTGAGAAGGCTTATTTCGTTATGTAAATACGAGATGGTTTCAGTATTATACTTATAACTAACCGGCTTATTTTTTAAGTTTTCCTCAATCGTGAGCAACATTAATATCGGGAAGTAGTCATTGTCCTGTTTGGTGTAATGCAAATCCATTTTCACCCTGGTTTTCCTATCATTTTTGGTATAGGTCCAGAATATAAGATTCGCATCCTTTCTTGAAATAATAATCAGGCCTTCGATATTTGTTTTCTTATCTACGTATCGATACTTGATTCTATCGCATATAATACCATCATATACCTCTAGTGAAACAGAATCTATAATGACTTTATCAAGGCAGGATTGCCCGTTCATATCACAATGAAAAGAAGGATATGCAGCGTATTCCCAAGTACCTTTCCAATAGACCTCATTAAGATCAGAATTATCATGGTTTTTGTTTACCTCCAGGCTTACAAAATTTTCGGCAATAGAATAACTTTCTTCCATTGCATTATCATCCTTTAGATAATATAATTCCTTATCGACATTAAAATCTACCATTAAGGAATCATTATATTTTTTCACATTGGTAATTAGTTTAACGCCAAAATCGTGAGTGAATTTGCTTTTTAAAAAATATGCTTTAATGATTTTTTTTGGATCCTCATCAGCATAAACAACAAAATTCGAAAGGTTTACCGTCTCCTCTGACATTTCAATTATTTTTCCTTTTAAATCTACAGCTTTGAATTTTAGAGTCTGATAACCGAGGCATCTTAAAATTACCGAATCCTCTAAGCCAGCTTCAATCTGGTATAAACCATCTATGTTTGTAATAGTACCGATAGATTTGGTATTATTCCATACGGCTACATATGGAATTGCTTCTTCCGTTTTTGAGTCAATTATACCTCCGGATATTTTTTGAGCATGTACATGAATAAAGATAAATAACTGACTACTTAAACATAAAAAAGCACTACTTCTCATGATATCCTGTTAAGGCGTTAAAATAATTTTCTGATCTCTTCCGTAAGCCTGAATCTCCAATATGGAGACGTGAAATACGATTACCATACAAAATAAATGTATATGGTGAACCAAAGCCTTCTAGTGCTTCTGGAAATTTGCTGGAATCTAAAGTAATATAAATCGGGTATTTAATCCCATTTGACGCTTTGAATAGTTTTAATTTTTTCAAACTCTCGAATTCAGCAAGAATTATTACATTATCCACACTGAACCTCGGACTTAAACATGCAAGTTCTTGTTTGATACAAACATTACAATCACTGTAATGAAATCTTAGAAAAATTTTATTTTCTATGTTTAAGTCCTCCAAACTAAGAGTGTCCCCATCCTCATTCAAAAGCGCAAGTGAAAGATCCAGATACCTCCCATCATTTAAATACTCAAGATTTTCTATTGTTTGATGTAAGTCGATATCGGCATTCAATTTGCTTATTATGGCCTTTAGGCCTTCTTCTCTCTTACTTTGACATGCGCTCAAAAAAGTAATAATAAGTATATAGCAGATTACCTTAAAATGCATAATACTGGATTGCTGTTCTCATTTAAATTTTGAAATCGATTTACAGTACCTTCTGGTATGTTCTCAGGTTGAATAAATCCTAATAAATGACCTTCAGTGGTTTTACTTATTGGAAACTCAATAGGTATCTGATCTATATCATTTACCAGTTTGTTGGTGGCGTAACATGTATTTGTTGCCTTATTCAAAATACCAAAATATGTATTTTGTGGATTTTCATTTCCTCCTTTACCTAAATAAAATTGAAATACTATATGTTGGTCGTTTTCTACCATATTAAAAATACCTAAGGCGATTTCACCATTAATAAACTTTTTCACCAGTTCCTGCTCATTGAATGCCGAAGCCATTTCTCTTGTCATCTGATAATCTCCAAAATCAAATAAATACCTTGGCTGTAGTTTGGCGTTTTTAGAAATGCTATAGACCCTCCCATAGTACGGCCTGACAAATGAAATGGTATCCTGATGACTGAATATTAGGCCCGGATCGATGTAATCCTCAAGACTATGGTAAGGAAAATAAGACTCGATAACTGAAGTTGCTGTGCTATCTGTAATGTATAGTACATTTGAGTTTTCCTTTTCAGGTAAGAGCTTTGATGAATTGGTAGATGATGTAAATATAAGTTTATTATCAAACCTCATAAACTCTTCAACATAAAAGCTAAAATAATTCTCCTTAATATATTGCCCATCCAGGTTGTAAGAAATCATCTTGTAGGAACCTGCATCAAATAATTCAATATAATTATCGGATAAATGTAGATTCCATGGGAATGTATATTCTCCCGGACCTTTACCCTTATTGCTAATGGTGTTTAGATATTTACCCGTAGAATCATATATAAATATATTCTGTGTGAGCCTCTTATCAAATATAAGGACCCTGTTTTGATCTACAGAAATTTTATAAACTTCACCAATAAGAGAGCTGTAAACGCTGTCAATACTCTCCAGAATGATATAGTCTATTTCTGTGAAATAATCTGAAATAAGTATTTCATCTTTGAATTCTATGTTAATTGTTTCAAATAATGCATCCTTAAAAAGAAAGTATTCATTTTCATTTCTACTGATGCACCCGGTAAGAACCAATAAACCAATACTGATTATTTTTTTCATTTTGTAGAAACTTAAGGGACTTTACGCCCTTTAAGATTTTTTATTAAATTTTAACATTGTGATTTTTTAGAACAAGAACCTTCTCCGGGTTCACAACAACATTTAAGCCAATGCTTGTACCAACCCTGTCTGTTAACACCATTTTCACAAAACCCCTCCACCTCTAATACCTCTTCTTGTGCCATTGCGTTGGTAGCTACAAAGGATGGGGTGACTGATAAAAACAGTAATGCAAAGAAAGACGCAAATAATTTACTTCTCATGATTAAAATAATTAAGAAAATCTACTCTTTTGAAATGGCTTTTCGATATCCGCCAGCAGTTGTTTAGTGTTACCGGTAATTAGTGACTGCCCGGTAAAGAAAAAAAAAATAAAGTTCCTAACAACAGAAACAAAAAAAGCTTATCATAAAACTGATATTATTGCATAAAAAAGCTTTTGGGTTTTACCTGACAATGATGTCCACGTTTAAGGTTACTGCATAAATCTATAGTCCTTCTCTATGCAGGCAGTCTTATGTGTGAATTAAACTATCATTCACCCGGATGATATGTCCGCTCTGCCCGAGCTTCAACATCCTGTCGATAATAAGCCGCTATTTTCCAATTGCCATTGAGATATATGGCTACCTGATCATCAAAATGCGGCGACTCCGGATCTCCGCTCTGACCACCTGCCAATACTGTTTTTGCCTTCACCTTTTCACCAAACTCCACCACAGCCACAAAACTATTACCCCGTGTGCCGTATATTTTCTTCGTATCGTGACGCCCCCGCATGCCATAAGCAGCTAAAACTCCCCAGGTGCCCGTGGTGAGTCCTACCGGAATACTGGGACTGGCATCATCAAAAGTAGCATCGATGGTACCATCAATGCGCTGAAAACGATTTACCTCTCCCCACGGCATGTTCCACGTTCCAAAATCAGCTTCAAGCTGTTCCACAACAGTGCGCAGGATTTCCAACCTTTTTTCTTCCTCAAGGCCTGTACCGTAATAGTGAAACCTTTCCATGCTGCTAAGACCTGCCGGCGCTTCTGCCTGGCGATAAAGTGCCATACCATAATAATGCGCCAGGGTCATAGCGACGGAGGATGTGGAGGTCCGCAGGTCCCATTTACGCAATACCTCCACAGGAGCTTTCAATGCACTCCATTTGGCTGCATGTCGGTCATATGCTTCAATAAGCCCTGGAATTACTTTTTCGAATGCCGGAAGATAGCTGTCATACGCAAGATCGATCATGTCATCAATGGTCAGGTTTTCTGCCTTTTCGAGCAGTGAAATGGCATGTACACCCCGAAAATTCTCAGGAGCGCTGGCCATATAATAAGGATAATCTTTTTTCATTGGGCTATATGCCGCTGCCGCAGTAAAGGGTGTTGAATTGCAGTTTTGTATCCAGCCATTTTCGGGGTTCAGCAATGTTATCGTCTCGTCGACATCATGCAATCCCTGCCAGTCAGTAGCAGGATTACTCCCGTCTACCGGGTTACTGTAGTCGAAAACTGTATCCCTCACCGGTATGAAATTGCCATGAAAATAGGCAATGTTACCTGCAGCATCTGCATAAACTGTATTGTTAGATGAATTGGTTTTCATATCCATCATGTTACGAAAACCTTCATACCCCTCCTGTTTTGCGCGGATATACGATTGCTGTAGAGCGGTTGCAGGTTCCCACATAAGGGCGGTAGCGACCCATTTACCATCTATTTCATGTGTGACAGGGCCGTGATGCGTTCTGTAAACAGGAAATGTTTTTTCCTGCATTCCGGTATCCGTCTTATATCTTAACGTCGCCTCTTTTACTTCTACCGGCCGTTTTTCATCGCCATACATGTAAAATAATTCACCTTCTTCCTCCACGATCGTCTCCACAAACTCATCAATAACATCCGTATACGTCGATGTATGCATCCATCCGGTCTTTTCGTTGAAGCCCTGATAGATAAAAAACTGGCCCCAGGTGACGGCACCATAAGCGTTTAGTCCTTCATCACTTACCATATGAGTTTCGCCGCGAAAATAAAAGGAGGTATGTGGATTGATCAGCAACATGGCATTTCCCGACGCTGTAAGATCGCCTGATACTGCAATGCCGTTCGAGCCCTGCGGCTCTACCCAGGGATCAAATGTTTTAGGTTCAGTTGATGCGATGGATTTGCCTTCATAAAAATCCCGGATACGGCGAGTCGAAATACGCTCTATGTCACCACCAATCGAGCCTTCCGTAAAATACATCGTCATCCACGGCTCAAAACGAGTAAGCAGCATGGGCGTTACCTCTGGATGTATATGAAGATAAAAATTAATGCCGTCTGCCCATGCCACACAAAGCTTCTTCATCCATTCGGGAAGGGTATCATACGCCTCTTTAGCTTCCTGCTCTGTCATAAAAAGCCGGGCACGGAGGTCACTGTATAGGGCTGACTCACCCTCTACCTCTGCCAGTCGGCCGATAGCCCATATATAATTGCGTTCCACCCGGGGGAAATCATCTTCACACTGTGCATATAACATTCCAAATACGGCATCTGCATCTGTTTTACCGTAGATATGGGGCACACCATAATCATCCCGGATGATCTCTGTGTTCTCTGCATGATTTTGCCAACGCTCTTCTCCTGTTAACGAAGACTGCGTGCAGGACGGGATAAAAAGAGATAAAACAAAAAGGAGGCTTAGAATACGCATACATTCATATTTTAAGCCCCGAATATAGAACAAATACGCTTTTTTTGCTTAACCGCTCATCATTCTCTTACACGGTCCAGACGGAATGTATATTCACCAAGTCCATCCCACATCCGCATATTCAGGTTGTTGCGGGTCTGCCAGGTGATACGCCCGACGTAGCTGAAATATTCTTCGTTCACATGATCGTAGAATTCCATATCCAGAAAAAACTCCGTATCGGTGTCGTCACCGGCAATGAATGTCTCCCGCTCGACAAACCAGCTGCCTTCAAAGGATGCGTTGAGTGAATAATCTTCATATACCGCAGACTGACCATCATAGAAATAAATCCTATCCCCCTCAAATTCATGAAAAATATCGTCCCGGAATAAGTCGCCATCGAAACGATAGAAAGCTTTGTCAAATTCCCAAAGCCCTTCAATTCTGTTTTCGCGAATTTCTTCGAATGCCGACTCACAGCCAAAAAACAAGAATGGTATTACAATGAGTGAGATAGCCTTTTTCATAATCGTAAGAGTTGTTCTTACATGAAATAAGCAAATTTCAGGCCATTTTCATTCATTTGAATTAAGAACTGTCGGGATTATATTAATTTTAAAAATTGCGGAACAAAAAGTCTGATTATTTTATTATCACTTTATGCTGTTTGACCTCCTTCTGGCAGCCCTTGCTGTATATTTTACCGTTCCGCTTATTACCGGTTACAGTGCCTATCAATATGGAAGATCTTTCTGGCTATGGTTTACACTAGGTACTTTTTTACCAATTCTTTCTTTCCTGATATTGTTGCTACTGATTGTAATCGATGAGAAATTCACCTCCAGAGATAAGCTTAACCTGAGAGAAAAACGTGAATCTGAAGAGCTTGTCACCCAGCTCCTTCGTGAAGAAAAACAAGTGCTGCACCGAAATATCGTTTCTGAATAATTTGTTACGTTGAGGTAAAAAATACCTATGGCGGAAACAAAATCGGTGGGGGGATATGATTTTATCCGGTATTCCACGAAACAATACCCCCCTGATGAGATGGCAACCAGGTCAAAATCCTATTTTGAGTGGCTGAATCAACGAAGAAGTATACGTGATTTCTCGGACCGGCCTGTTTCCAGAGAGGTAATAGCTAATATAATTAAGTCAGCATCGACAGCCCCCTCCGGAGCTAACAAGCAGCCCTGGACATTTGCGGCCGTGTCAGAATTTATCCATTAAAAGGCAGATACGTCAGGCAGCAGAAAAAGAAGAATACGAGAACTACACCCGGCGCATGAACAAAGATTGGCTGGATGATCTGCAGCCTTTGCAAACCCATTGGGAAAAGCCTTTCCTAGAAACTGCCCCCTGGCTGATAATTGTGTTCAAAAAAATTTATGAGGTTGGGCCGGATAATGTAAAGGTCAACCACTACTATGTAAATGAATCGGTGGGTCTTGCTTCGGGCATGTTACTTACAGCCATACACCATGTGGGTCTGTCAGCGTTAACGCATACCCCCAGTCCGATGAATTTTTTAAGCAAAATACTGGAAAGACCCGAAAATGAGCGCCCGATGCTACTGATACCGGTAGGCTTCCCTGCAGAGGTAACCTGGGTTCCTGATATCAGGCGCAAGGACGTGAATGAAGTGAGTGCCTTTTATGAATGATCCGGCTTAGTTGATTTATCCATGCTACAGAGTTGTCCCTCCCATTCGGTTTCCAGCGTGCAATGAGAAAACGGATAATGATCCAGCACCTGCTTTAATTTCCATTTCATCTCATCCAGCTTTTCGAGGTTATTTATGTTCTCCAGAAGCACATGAGCGGTAAATACATGCTGTTCACCATCCAGAGACCAGCTATGCATATGGTGGATATCCTGTACCCCTTCAATATCCATGAGCTTTTGCCTGATTTGCGGGAGGTTAATACCTGTCGGGCTTCCCTGCAGGAAAATATGAAGTGTCTGCCTTAACCTCTTCACCACATTCCAAAGTATAAAAACAGTGATAACCAGTGAAAGTACCGGATCAAGCCAGGGAATGTCGGCAAACTGCAATATAACAGCAGCAATGAATACAGCGAACCAGCCCAGCACATCTTCAAGCAGATGCAGGAAAGCCACTTTTTCATTCAATGATTGCCCTTTATGCAGCCTGAAGGCTGCAAAACCGTTTACCGCAATACCCAACACAGCCATCCACAACATACCCCATTCGTTGATTGCCTCGGGATGATTTATTCGCTGAACAGCCTCACTGATAATATACACTGAGCCTGCAAGAAGAATAACACTGTTGATCAATGCACCAAGCAGCGAAAAACGGATATAGCCATATGAGTATGTATGGTCAGCATCAGACCGGGATTTTTTCTGAAGAAATAAGGCGAAACCAAGTGAGACCGTGTCCCCCAGATCGTGTACTGCATCCGATAATATCGAGACACTGTTGACCAGTAGCCCACCGATTATCTCGATAATAGTAAACGACAGGTTAAGGAAAAATGCGATCTTTATGTTTTTAACAGCATGATCATGTGCCATTTAACAAAGATATTAATTCGTCCGTCATATTTTTTTAACCCAATAGCTGCGAAACCGTTATAGCATTCTGAATTTATGAAAAAGAATATCGCCTGGTTTCTGCATGCGCTTTTAAGTACCCTATTGCTTAGCGCAGGCTTGTCAAAACTAATCACACCATTTACTGACCTGGAAGAAATACCGGGAATGGAGTGGCTTCATAATCAGCATGAGCCTGTCGTACAACTGATATCAACAGCTGAAATTTTGGGAGCATTAGGGCTTATCATCACCCTGTTTTATTCAAAAATAAAATGGGTATTGCCTGTGACTATCATTTGGTTGGCTGCACTGCAGGGGTACACCATTTATTACCGGTATTCCGTCGACAAATCGATTATTTATCAGATTATCCTGCTCCTGCTCCTTCTGCTTATGACAATATTGAAGGTTCAGTCAAGAAAGACCATAATGATGTAAATCATAATAAAAATCGAGTCATGGCTCAAAATCATGATCGTAATCATCGACTGTACACCAAAAACCCGGGATATTTACATGAAAATAACATCATATAAACTTGCATGGCTGCCTTAGATTTATCAAATCTAAGCAAAACCCCGGCATCTCGTGCCGGGGTTTCTCTTTTTTGTATATTTGTATGTGAAACAGTTTTTTACCTTAAAAAATCTGATCCTTTTTGTTATCTACTTTGTCGTATTCGGGGTGATATCATGGCTTTTTGATCATAATATTTTCCGCAAGGTGGACCTGGAAGAGGATTATCTTCAAAATTTAGTATTCAAATCACTTTTTATGGCCTTTACCTTTACCGTGCTATTCCATTTTCTTGATCGGAAAAGCAAAAGTAGCAACTCCTGATCTATTGTTTTGGATTGATAGAAACAGTGGCTGCATATGTGCTTACCAGGGTTATGAACTCATTTCGGTATCCGTATTCATCATCACCTGTGGCACTCTTTGCTAATTGCAATACATCTTGTAATGAAGCCTGTTGCCGATACTCAGAATCACGCAATATCATACCAAAGCTGGCAACACTGGCTGAAAACCGAAAATTATCCGACGTGCCTTCCTCTGCCTGACCTGATACCACATGCTCGATCAATCTGCTATTGGTGTTTTCCCCATTTATTGGTTTGTATCGCAATTTTACCGTCATCCACTCGTCAGTAGTGGCAACAGTATTGCCTCTGTTGTATTTGTATTTCAGGTTATCTACTATGGGAGTGAATTCAGAGTCTACACCTGCCGGAATAATCTCATAAAGAGCGGTCATGGTGTGTCCGGCACCAAGTTCACCTGCGTCGACCTTATCATCATTCAAATCCTCGTCGTTGAGCTTGCGGTTTTCGTAACCTACAAGCCTGTAGGCCTGTATCTTTGCTGGGTTGAACTCCACCTGTACCTTTACATCGCTTGCAATAGTAAAGAGTGTGCCCTGCAGTTCGCTTCCAAATACCTTTACCGCTTCCTTAAAGGTATCGATGTAGTAGTAATTTCCATTACCGGCATTGCTGATCTGTTCCATTCTGCCGTCTTTATAATTACCCATCCCAAATCCGGTGATCGTAAGGTAAATACCCTCCTTCCGTTTTTCTTCAATCAGATCTACCAGGGCACCGGTGGATGAAGTACCAACATTAAAATCACCATCTGTGGCAAGGATGATCCTGTTATTACCCCCTCTGATCAGATTTTCTTTGGCCACCTGATAGGCCAGCTCTATGCCCTGACCACCAGCAGTGGATCCGCCTGCCTGCAATCGCTCCAGCGCAGAAAATATCACTCCCTTCTCAGCAGCCGATGTTACATCCAACACAAGGCCCGCAGCACCTGCATACGTTACAATGGACACCTTATCTGTATCCTTCAGGCCGTCGACCAGCACCATCATGGACTTTTTGAGTAGTTCAAGTTTATTGGGTGCATTCATTGAGCCAGATACATCGATCAGAAAGACAAGATTGGAAGCTACCTGCTCATCCGGATCCATTTTTTTACCCTGAATTCCGATATGCACCAGTTTATGCTGAGTATTCCATGGTGCTGCGCCGACCTCGGTAATGACTGAAAATGGGGTTTCACTATCCGGAATGGGGTAATTGTAGTCAAAATAGTTGATCATTTCTTCGATACGGACCATATTAGGGTCAGGTATGCTTCCGCTATTGATCACGCGGCGTACATTACTATACGATGCTCCGTCGACATCCAGGCTAAAGGTGGAAAGTGGCGAGCTCAGCGGTGACATAAATCTGTTTTCAGTTATGTGGTCATACTCTTCGGTATTATATGTCTGGGGCATCGCTCCCATGTTCCTGGTATGAAGCATATTAGATGATCCCGGTGCTGGATGTCCTATCTGTTCGTGTTGCATTGCCTTTTCATGAGCGGCTGATATAACCTCCTGAAGCTGGTCAGTTTCGGACTTCATCACGACGTAGAGATGTTGAGCAGATGTTACTTCAATCACCCTTTCTTGAAAGCCTGCTTTGCTGAAAATCAGCTTTTCACCCTTTTCAGTAAGTATGCTAAATTTACCATTAAGGTCTGTCGTAATAAGAGAATTACTGCCTTTTACCTTTACCTGCACTCCGGGTAGGCCATTGCCAGATGCATCGGTTACAGTTCCGTGCAATGTGAATTTTTCATGAACTGAAGAGGTAAACGCTGACAGCGAAAGAACAAAAATCAGAATTACAAAATTTTTCATAGCTTTATCTTTTAACTGTAAGATGCAGGGCCCTGTCTAATTCCATAAAGGCCACGGAAAAAATTCCAATGACTCAGCTTACCGACCGCCAGATTTTAGAAAAATACCGCAAGGGAGGAGATACCAACTTAGTTGCTGACTTGTACCAACGGTATATGCACCTTGTCTATGGCGTATGTCTTAAATACCTGAAAGACAGAGAGGAGAGCAAGGATGCTGTCATGCAAATCTTTGAAAAACTGATTACCGACTTACGTGTGCACCAGGTAAATAACTTCAAAAGCTGGCTCTACACGCTTACCCGAAATCACTGTCTGATGCAACTGCGGAGTATTAATAAAATAAATAATGCTTCTGCTATGGAAATTGAGTTTTCATTGCATCTACATGATGAGGTAGAAAATGAAGTGACACTTGGTGCTCTCAGGAAATGTCTGGGAACATTAAATACAGAACAGCAGACCTGTATACGACTGTTTTACCTGGAAGAAAAGTCTTACAGTCAAATCACTGAAGAATCCGGATACCCAATAAAGAAAGTAAAGAGTTATCTTCAGAATGGTAAACGCAACCTGAAAAATTGTATGGACAAGCATGAGAATAGGGAAAGATCCATATCATAGTACCCATATTTCAGAGAAAGACCTGCGGAGGTACGTGCAGGGACTGACTGACCCTGCCGAGTCATATGCACTCGAGAAGCATCTGGAAAACTGTATGCTTTGCAACGACGCACTTGAGGGTATTGAAGAAACAGGTACCGTTTCATTCGCACATGATATGGATGATCTCCGTGAACGTCTGGAACGTAGTATCCCATCTAAATCCATTGGCCGTGTTACTTATTGGCCTGCTGTGGCAGCTTCAGTATTAATAGTAGTGGCTTTTGGTGCCTTATATTGGATCTATCAGCCATTTCAGAGGAAGCCATTAGCTGTTGAGGAACATTCAGACTCAGTCACAGCACAAAGTGATGTCGTTGCTGACAGCATCAGCCTGCTAAGTACATCATCGGATACCCTGTCCGGCCTTGATAATACTATTGCCCAAAACGAAGAAGCACCGATATCTGCTCCCCCGTCAGGGGCTGAAAATGAAGCCATTCGTGAAAATAATGTCCGGGAAGAAGCATCTGCCCTCAGAGCAGCAGAAAATAATGCTGCACGTACATTGGCTCTGCGTTCACAAACCTCCGGTGACAATATATTCTCCGGACAGGTAAAGTCAGTGAATGGGGAGATACTTTCCGGAGCAGGTGTCAAATTAGATGATAATCTGTATATCCAGGCAGATGAAAACGGAGAATTCAGCTTTTCAAATCCTGCAGAAACCCTGAGTGTCAATATTTCCTATGAGGGATATGAAAACCGTAACATCCAATTAACTGCCGGCAGCAATGCACCTGTTGAGCTACAGGAAAAGACTGATTCACTATCTGAAGTCAGTGTAACAGCGCGTGCAGCCGAGACTTCAGCTGCTCCGGTAAGGCCAGAGCCAACTATAGGATGGGAAGCGTTCAATGAGGACATCCAACAATATCTGAAATATCCGCAGTCTGCTGCTGAAAATAACATTTCCGGCGAGGTGAAATTAATATTTACCGTTACCATAAGCGGCTCAGTGACCAACATCCGAATAGAAGAATCATTAGGCTATGGATGTGATGAAGAGGCTATCCGACTGATCAGAAATCAGGGCTTGTGGAAGCCGGGCACCATGAATGGACAGCCGACTGCAATGGATGTAACCTACTCCATTAGGTTTGAACCCTAGAATTTTCTCGTTCCAGAGCTAACATATCCCAAATAAACAACTGACATCCATCATATGGGATAAAATCGCCTGTGCCTAATTTAATCGAGTTATGGGATCCTTAAATGTAAAGCTGATCAAATCAAGAAATCAGCTCAACGATTTTACACGTGAGTTGCTACGTGATATTCATGCCATTGAACTTATGCTTGAGAAGGGCTGGTTCAATGATGCCCCGCTTCACATTGGAGCAGAACAGGAGTTGTGTCTGGTAGACCGTCATTCCAAACCTGCTCCTCTCGCTATGTCTGTTCTTGAGCAGATAAATGATCCGGATTTTACTACTGAGCTGGCCCGCTTCAACCTGGAAGTAAACCTACCTCCTATTGAGCTGGGGCCGGATACGCTGCGCATACTGGAAACCACACTCAGAGAAAAGCTAGAGCACCTGAGTGAGGTATGTACTCAAAATGATATAAATTTTGTACTCACCGGCATATTGCCATCCATACGTAAATCTGATCTTGGTAAGGAAAACCTTACCCCACTTAACCGATATGACGCCCTGATGGAGTCTATTAAAAAGATGCGTGGATCAGAATTACAGGAGTTGCATATCACCGGACTGGACGAGCTGCATATCAAACATGATTCGGCCATGCTCGAATCCGGCAATACTTCTTTTCAGTTACATTATCAGGTAGCAGCCGATCAGTTTGTAAGCCAATACAACATCGCACAGGTGCTGGCCGGACCTGTATTGGCCATAGGTACCAACTCCCCGCTGCTCTTTGGCAAGCGCTTGTGGTCGGAAACACGCATAGCGCTTTTTCAGCAATCAGTAGATACCCGGTTGGCCTCAGAGCATATTCGTGAAAGAGCTGCCAGGGTTATGTTTGGTACCGGTTGGCTGAAAAACTCAATCATGGAGCTATATCAGGAAGATATCTCACGCTTCAGGGTATTGCTGACGTGCCTGGAAAAGGAAGATGTTGAAGACAAAATCGCTCGTGGCGTCACACCAAACCTATATGCCCTGGCAGTACACAATGGCACGGTATATCGTTGGAACAGGGCATGCTATGGAATAAGCAGCAACGGAAAGCCCCATTTGCGAATAGAAAACCGTGTACTCCCTGCAGGACCTACTGTAACGGATGAAATGGCAAATGCAGCCTTCTGGATCGGACTGATGCATGGCTTCAGTGAATTCCACCCGGATGTTACTAAGTCGTTTGATTTTGATCACGTGAAGGAAAACTTTATATCGGCGGCCAGAAACGGACTTCATACCGATTTCAACTGGGCAAAGGGAAGGAAATACAACACCTCAACCCTGATCAGGGAAGAGCTGCTGGATATAGCACGCTTCGGGCTTGAAAAGGCCGGAGTCCATGATGAAGACATCCGCAAAAACCTGGACGTGATCGCAGAGCGTAATGAGACGAAGCGTACCGGCTCCGCATGGTTGGTGAAGTCATTTAACTACCTCAAGAAAACCATACCAAAAGAAGAAATACCCAATTACCTGGTCAGTTCAATTATCCGCAACCGGAAGGACGGCATTCCGGTGCATAAGTGGCCTTTTATCAATATCGACTCCATTGTACACCAGATCCCGGATACTATGCTAGTAGAAGAGTTTATGACTACCGACGTATTTACAGTCAATCAGGACGATATTATTGAGTTTGTGACCGAAATACTCAATTGGAGGGGAATAAAATATGCTCCTGTAGAAGATAATAAGGGTCGGCTGCAGGGCCTGATCACATACAGGGAACTGCTTGACTTTTACTCACGCTTTCAGTCATCGAACGGGGAAGCAAAAAAAATCGTGAAGGACCTGATGATAAAAAACCCGGTCACCATCAGACCTGAATCTTCCATACGCGAGGCAGTGGAACTGATGCAAAAGCATAATGTAACCTGCCTGCCGGTGGTGAAAGACACTAAATTGCTCGGCATCGTGTCAGAAGGTGATTATATTGGCCTGATGAAAACGCTGCTTACCGAAAAGGATAAATCATAATGGAACGCGTATTAGGCATCATCGAAGGAGAAAAGCCAGGCCCACTGATAATATGTATTGCGGCTGTGCATGGGAATGAACAAGTGGGGATACACGCCTTCCGCAATATTTATACCTCCATTCTGAACCACAACATAAAGATAAGAGGCAAACTGGTAGGGATTCTGGGTAATATTCAGGCGATAAAAGCAGGAAAACGATTCATAAACTATGACCTGAACCGCGCCTGGACAGATGAAAATGTAAAGCGGATTCTGGATGGCCCTTGTCAGCATGCCGAAGACTACGAACTGATAGAAATATTCCGTGAAATATCCATTGCCTCGCGTGGTGATTATACCATGAAAGTGATTGCAGACCTGCATTCGACTTCTGCAGACCGGGGCAATTTTGTGGTGGTACCGGAAGATGAGGCGGATCATGAAATAATACGTGCACTAAAGATTCCGGTGGTGGTTGATCTGGACCAACACCTGAAGGGCACTTTATTATCCTATTATCACAAGCAAAACTATATTTCCTTTGCCTTTGAAGGAGGGAAAATCGGGACTGAGTCAGTATATCAGCTGCATACCTCAGGCCTATGGGAAATACTGGATAAGTCAGGCTGCATTTCACGCCATGATCATGAATCAGAAGACCATTATGTACGCAATCTTGAAGCTATTTCATCCGGATTGCCACGAAAGGTGAAGGTGATTCATCGTGAACCTGTTACTTATGGAGATGGCTTCCGTATGCAGCCAGGTTTTCACAACTTCCAGCCAGTCAGCGAAGGCCAGATGATCGCACAAAACGCCTACGGCACCATTCACGCACCAGCTGATGGTATGATATTCATGCCCTTATATCAGCCTGAAGGAGAGGATGGCTTTTTTATTGTAAAGGAATTCAACGGGTCCGGGTAAGCTATTCAAAAATCCCTACGAATTCCTGCCCATCGGATTTCTTAAAGCCCCTGTACATCCCTTTGGTATTGAATTTAAGCGTAATATTGGCATCTCTGTCAATACCAATCATGCCACCCCGACCTCCTTTTTCAACCAATTCACCCAATATCACAGCCTCGGCAGCCTCTTTTAATGACTGATGATTATACATCATGCGTGCCGATATCTCATGAGCTACTACTGAGCGTATAAAATATTCGCCATGACCGGTACAGGATATAGCACAGGTTTTATTATTTGCATAAGTCCCAATGCCGATTAGAGGACTATCCCCAATGCGGCCGTATTGTTTGTTGACCATGCCTCCGGTGGAGGTCCCTGCCGCCAGGTTTCCTTTTTTATCGAGTACCACAGCTCCAACGGTACCAAATTTTCGCTCTTCATCATGATCCAGTTGCACGCGGTCGTTTCTAAGTGCTTTTTCCCACTGCTTGAAGCGAAATTCGTCATAAAAATACTCCTTCGGCTTCGTAGTAATGCCGATTTCTTTAGCATATTCAAGTGCCTGCACACCTGAAAGCAGTACATGTTTACTTTTTTTCATGATGGCATATGCCAGATCGATGGGGTTTTTGACCAGCTGAACTGCAGCTACAGCACCGGCACGCATTTTTTTGCCGTCCATGATGGCGGCATCCATTTCATGATTGCCCTCGTGAGTAAAGACCGAACCCTTGCCGGCGTTGAAAAGTGAGGTATCCTCCATGATACGTATCGATTCGATTACCGCCTCCAGCGCAGAACCACCTTTATCGATGATATGGTACCCAACCGTATAGGCCCTTTTGAGCGATTCTTTATACGCCTTGGCCTTCCATTTGGTCATAGTGGTTTTGGATACTGTACCCGCACCGCCATGAATGGCAATACCATAGGGCTTCATCCTGACTTTTTACGTTTTGGGGCGGAAAGGATGCGGTATAGATCCCTGGCATCTATACTGAGGCTGTTGAAAACCGGGATATCCGTATACATACTTAATTCCTTAATATGTAGCGGGGAGCTCGAACATACACCTGATATGGCATCAGGTACCAGGTCAAACCTGCTTTTCAATACCTCCAAACCACCGATAGCCCCAAAAGAGTCAGCAGCACAAAATATCAGCTTATGTATTCGCTTTCTCACATCTTCTGATTCCAATAGCATAGCTGTTTCCCTTTGGTTGATCCCATCGGCAAATTCGACTACCCAGTAATTATCCTTGTTATTGCCATACTTCAGGTCTAGAATATTAAATATGTTTATAGCCTCCTCCTGTTCGATGAGATAAGTAGAGGGGTATCCGAGGTACGAGAAATCTGAAAAATGTGTCGCTCCGGCGTCATTCATCGATAGAATATCTTTCAGGCTGGCGGTACCGGTCACCTTTGACCCTCGTACTTCCTTGTCATTGACTGACAATGCGTAAACGCAGGCTGTGGCAGCAGCACTTTTACCTGAATTCATAGCTGTTCCGATACACAGAATCAGTTTTGCTCTTGGGAATTTCTTTTCTCTGGCTTTTGGAGCGATGATAGGGTAATCAAGAGTATTCAGCGTGTTGCCATCAGCACCGGTGACATATCCCAGAGGTCGGATGCGCGTCGGAGATATCACTTTGCCACTTTTGGATAAGACAGTGCCAACTACACCCGAGCGTGCCAAAAGGTCGATACTTTCAAAATTTTCATTGTCCGGAATGATACCTTCATAATAATCCGGAGCATATCGGTTGCCGAATACAAATATAGCCTTGGTGCCGGGATGTATGGTATGAATGCGACCCTGACTGTTTTCCAGTGAATTATGCTGTCCTATGAAATCGACCTTACCGTAAATTACATCGCCTATCCGGTGCGCTGCATCGATTGGCTTATATCCCTTAATTAGTTTGTTTGTAATGGTATAGGCAGCACTGGGAATGCGATACCCTTTATCTAGTTTTTTCATTGAATAAAATAATGGTGTGAAAATATACAGGAAAATGAATTGAAATGAGTTATGATGATATTATTTATCCTCATCAGATGCATTTTTTTTTGATTACAAACAGGTGTAAGAATGCCGTATTTTCTTGACTTACCCAGATTACATTGAGCTGTAACTTTGAATAAAAATTAGTCAACTATGGAAAAATTTAATTTTAAATCGATCGAAGTGGCCTATAATGAGGAACATGGCTACATTTATGTGAACTACTCAGGTGCCTCGCAGTCTGAGGATTTTCGTGCAGCATGGGATAAAACCATCGAGCTGCTAAAAAAACACGAAGCTACTAAATGGCTGATTAACCAGAAAAAACAAAGCATTTATCCGGATGATCAGACGTGGCTATCGGGTGACTGGTTTCCGCGGTCAATGGCGGCCCTCCCTCCAACAGCGGACAAGCCTCGTTTTGTGGCAACCATACAGGCTGAAAACTTCTTTACTGAATTTTCAACTTCTAAATTCATAAAAGAAAACAGTTCAGATGTTTTCAAGATCAATGTCTTCAGAACTGAGGATGAAGCAGTTAAATGGCTGGACGAATGTACAGTGGCAGCCGTATGAAATGGCGGGAAAGTTACGGGCTGATTGATTGTCCGTAACTTTCTATTCCAGTATCCGGGTCTCAAAGCCATCAAGACTGATGGTATTTTTTTCTTTCCAATAGTTTTGAATTTGCTCCTCCCCTTTCTTTTCAGCCCATTCATTCAATATGGTACGTTCCTGCCTGAATTCCATCACCGGCACGGCAAATCCACATGATGTCTGCACCAGATCTATATCCATGACGATGATCTGCCTCGAACCTGGGGTTTTGGGAAAAAGGTCAATGTAATCTGCATACTCTTTATCGCGGGGATGATAAGCCGTAGCATGACCATAAAGTCGTAATATATTCGGTTTACCTTCAAACGCGCACATCATGATGGTCATGCGATTGTTTTCGAGTAAATGCGCCGCCGTTTCATTCCCGCTTCCGGTAAGGTTGAGCCACACCAGCTTATTGTCACTTAATACCCTCAGGGAATCCATACCCTTTGGTGACAGGTTGATTGTCCCTTCACATCTTGCCGTGGCTACAAAAAAAATCTTTTGTTCGGCGATAAACTCTTTAAGCTCATCAGTTATATGGTCGTATTTTTTACTCATTTTTCTTAATGGTTATGTATTCCACCTGTACAGGTTGCTCTTGTAATTGAATACCGTAGCTCTCAAAACTCGATCTGATACTATCGCTGGTACTGATATCGATAATGAAATCAAACTGGGTTTTATCCTCACCCTGCCATAGATAGGGTGTATTTGTTCTTTCCTCAAGGTCTGAAAAGACTTCATCTATTGTCTGAGCCGTATAAATCACCTTTTCGCCGGCGTCACTTACCGATGCCTGTTCTGATAAGGTAGGTTCCATCAGGGTAGAGTCTGTGATGCTGCCTGCAAAAGCCGGCACTGTTCTGCGACTCACCTCATGTGTTAATTGAAACAGATCCTCCATACCGGAAATAATTTCTTTTCTAGCCTCCTCCAAAGAGACCTGCTTATTCAGGTAGAAAAATGAAAAATTGTCTACTTCAACATTTTTGGCCAGGTTAATTCTTCCCGCAGGCACCCCCAAGCCAATCCCAAAAATGTCTATAAGGCTGACATTATTATCAAAATGCCCGGGTATACCGGATTGTAATACCGACACCTTCAGTGCTGAGCCTGGGTCTGCCTTACCAATAATATACCGTTTCTTTATCTCACTGTCTTTTAGTGCATTCATAAATGAAACCGGTTGCTGCATAAGCTCCGGTTTATACTCAGGTCGCAGCATATCCGGAGTGGGGTCAGGTCCGAAAATATCCTCCAGATCCTTGATTTTCAAACGGTTGGGGTGGCCCATCCATCGTATAATACCATCAGGGTCAATAACAAAAGTCGCGGGAATGCCCTCTACTTTAAAGTTACGCAGCGACTGGCGGGTGACATCTGTCGCAACTACAGACTTGAACTCAATTCGTTTCAGGGTTCTTTCTATCTTTTCACGTGATTCATCCGACAAAGACATGAACATCACATCCCCCCGATCGCTGAATTCTTCAACAAGGTCATTAAAATGCGGTACAGACTGAATACAAGGTCCGCACCAGGTGGCCCAGAAATCCAGAACCAGAAAATTACCCTGTATTGACTTGTCATCCGGCTCGTTCAGTATAAATTCAGTCACATGCAATGGAGGACTAAGTTTACCAATCTCAGGCTGTGCCCACAGAATAACAGGTAAAAGAAAAGTGAATGCTATTTTTTTCATATGTAATATTCGTTAAGGGTGTGCCGCTACCCAGACTTCACCATCCTCAAAAATCTCCTTTTTCCATATGGGCACCGTCTCTTTTAATGTGTCTATGGCATATTCACATGCTTCAAAAGCAGCCTTACGGTGAGGTGTGGCAACTCCGATGATCACAGGTACCTCTCCAATTTCCAGTGTACCAACCCGGTGATGCATTACCACATGAAGTGCCTGCCATCGCTGTACCACCATTTCGGCAATCTTGAGCATTTCCTTTTCTGCCATCGGTATGTAGCCCTCAAAATCGAGTCTTACCACTTTTTTACCCCGGGTCTGATTCCGGACAGTTCCTATAAAGACCACACTTCCGCCTGCTGCATCATCCGCTATCTTTTCCTCACATTCCGCAAGGTCTAATCTATGGTCGCTTACTTTAATATCTATCATGTCAACCTCCGGATACAGGTGGAATGATCACTACTTCGTCCTTGTCACTGAGCTGAAAATCATCATCCTGATAATCTTCATGTACTGCAAAGCGAAGACTACGCAAGGCATCAAAATCAGGATACTGAGTAGTTAACTCATTTTTAAGTACTCCAATGGTGCTCCCGCTTTCCAACGTAAAATCCACCTGTGAAGATTTAATAATATCACGGGCGATACCAAATGCCACCAGTTTTACCTTCATGCTTCCAATTCTTTTTTTAATGCATCCCAGCATAGGCGGATGCAATCAACCCTGCCGTCAAAGTTCTTTAATTCACTTAATATTTTCAATTCATCATCTTCAGGAATTTCACCACCCTCCAGGGCCTCCAGCAAAATGCGGATAATATCAAGTGCTGCTTTCGTGGATTTTCCTTCCAGCTTGCGAGCCAGAATAGAGCCTGAAGCCTTCGAAAGGGCACATCCCATACCATGAAAATGGATTGAGGATAGCAATGGTTCATGCGGTTGAATAAAAAGCGTATACTTGTCCCCGCACATAGGGTTGTATGCTTTTATCTGTCGACCCGCTACCTTATCAAAATGGTAGGGATTTTTTGACTCAGGAATGATTTTAGCGCGGTACAGCTCCTCCAGCTCCTCCTTGGTCATGCCCATATTTTTTGAATTTCCTTTAATGATTTCACGAGGCTTGCCACATCCTCTTCTGTATTGTAAATACTGAACGAAGCTCTGACTGTTGCCGGTATCTCAAAGGCATCCAGCAAAGGATGTGTGCAATGCATGCCCGAACGTACCGCAATCTGGTCCTTATTGAGAAAGGATGCCATGTCATGCGGATGTATATCATCAAAATAGAACGATATGATGCCGGAACGGTTGACGGGCCGGCCAAAAATTTTCAACCCGGGCACATCCCTGAGTTGATCCAAAGCATAGGTTGTCAATGCGTGAAGGCGCTCACGCTCAGCTGCCTGATCAATACTCCTGATAAAATCAATGGCTGCCCCCATGCCGATAACGCCATCAACATTGGGTGTGCCTGCATCCAGATTCTGAGGAAAGCCATAATAGACCGTTTTATCGATCGCAACATGTTTTACCATACCTCCTCCCACTGAGAGAGGATGTATTTTATCTCGGAAATCCCCCCTTACATAGAGAATACCTGTACCAAAAGGACCAAACAGTTTGTGCGCTGAAAAGGTAAGAAAATCATAATCCAGCTCTTTGGCAGATATGGGATACAGGGAAGCACTCTGCGCAGCATCCACCATCACCGGCACACCTTTTTGATGACAATGCTGAATAATGTGCGCGATGTCATTGATAGTACCCAGGGTATTGGAGATATGATTTACGGCTACAATACGGGTTTGATTGTCGATAAGGTCATCCAGTTTATCCATCACAAGGTTTCCCTCCTGATCTACCGGTATGATGCGAAGCTTAATTCCCTGCAATTCGGCTATGCGCTGCCACGGTAAAAAATTAGCGTGGTGCTCCATCAGGCTTACCACTATGTTGTCATCCGGTTGTGCCGGTTGCTGTGTAAAAAGGCTGTGCGCCACTACATTTATGGCCTCCGTTGTTCCCTTTGTAAAACCAATATGCGAAGCATCTGGGGCATCAATAAAGTCTGCTACCTTATTTCTGACGGTCTCGTAGGCCTCAGTGGCACGAAGGGATAGATCATAAGCGCCCCGATGAATGTTGGCGTTTTCATACGCCATGAAATCAGCAATAGCCTGGATGACAGGTTGCGGACGAAGGGTAGTCGCAGCACTGTCCAGGTATACCAGTTGCGGATGTTTATCAAAAACCGGATACTGTTTTTTTATTGCTGTCAAAGCCTTAGGTTTATAATTTCAAAATTGCAAAACAAAGATCGAAACAATATTGTTTTCTTATATTATTGTTCTCATAAAGTAAGATTTTAATAAAAATGCTAATAGATAACCATGGTCGGGAAATAAACTACATGCGGATCGCTGTTACTGACCGATGCAATCTGCGATGCTTTTACTGCATGCCGGAAAATGGTATTGAATATGTGGCAAGGGAAGAGTTGCTCACATTTGAAGAGTGGTACCGACTGATACGTTTATTTGCCGGAGAAGGCATATCCAAATTACGGATAACAGGAGGAGAGCCCTTTGTGCGTCGCGGCATTATGGATTTTCTTCGCGAGGTTTCTCAAATAGAGCAGATCAAGAAAATAAACATCACCACCAACGGCACATTAACAGAAGATAAAGTACCGGAGCTTGAAAAACTGGGTATAAAATCCATCAACCTGAGCCTCGATAGCCTGAATAAGGAGCGGTTTTATAAAATTACACGCAGGGATATGTTTGATAAGGTGATGAACACCTTTCACGCCATTGAAGCCTCTTCCATCGACCTGAAAATCAATATGGTGGTAATGGATGGGCGGAATATCGAGGACATTTACGATATGATAGAGCTGACGAAGGATAAGGATGTGGCGGTGCGTTTTATCGAAGAAATGCCCTTTAACGGCACTCTTGGCCAGGGTAACGACACCATCTGGCCCATGCAAAAGATACTCAGCCATATTGATAAGAAATATACCTATACCAAGCTGGAGGATGAACCTAATGCTACCGCGCGCAATTATAAAGTTGATGGATACCGCGGCTCTTTTGGTATTATCGCGGCTTATACCCGTACCTTTTGCGGTACCTGCAACCGTATCCGGCTGACACCGCAGGGCACACTTCGCACCTGCCTCTATGGTCAGGGCATTCTAAGCTTTCGCGAACTGCTGAGAAGCAACGCATCAGACAGTGAAATACTTGACCATCTTAAAAAGGCCATCGGCTCACGTGCAAAAGACGGTTTTGAAGCTGAAAAACAGCGGACCAATCGGGTATCAGAATCTATGGCTACTATCGGGGGGTAACTATGATCAGTGTAGACGAAGCAACTGCCATCATTCACCAATATGTTTGTGATTTTGGTACGGAAGAAATAGAGTTAAACCAGGGTATTGGGCGCATAATCAGGGAAAATATTGCAGCTGATCGTGATCTGCCCCCTTACGACCGGGTGACGATGGACGGTATTGCCATACGGTTTGAAGATTATGCTGCCGGCAAAAGAGATTTTCCGATACGTGGAATAGCAGCCGCAGGCGCCGCACGGATCGGGCTGGAAGAAGACGGTTGCCTTGAGGTGATGACAGGTGCCATTATGCCGGAGAGCGTCGATACCGTTATACCATATGAAAAGATTGAAATCAACGACAATATCGCCACCCTTCTTACGGAAGATGTTGTAAAACAGCAAAATATACATTTCAAAGGTGAAGACCGTACAGAGGGCGAAGTCGTCATACAGTCTGGTGTTCAGCTATCTGCGGTTGAAATTGGAGTTTGTGCGGCCGTGGGAAAGCACCGGGTCAAGGTAAGTAAGCTACCGCGTGCTATTGTGATCTCAAGTGGAGATGAACTGATTGAAATCCATGAAACTCCAGATACACATCAGATCAGGCAAAGTAACGTGTATAAGCTGAAAACTGTACTGGAGCATTATCATGCACGTGTAGATACAGCACATATTCTGGATGACTATGACACCATAGTAGAAAAGCTGAAAAGCTATTTATCGCAATACGACCTGGTGGTATTGAGTGGTGGTGTATCCAAAGGTAAATTTGATTTTCTACCAAGGGCACTGGATGAAGTGGGTGTGGAAAAACATTTTCATCGCATCGCCCAACGTCCCGGAAAGCCCTTCTGGTTTGGGACGTATGGTGACGCAGTGACCGTATTTGCGTTTCCCGGAAATCCGGTTTCTTCCTTTATGTGCATGCAAAACTATTTCAAGCCATGGCTTGAAAAAAGCCTGCAGATGCAGCCACATCCTCAACCAATGGCGCGTCTGACACAGGATGTTGTCTTTAAGCCTGACCTGACCTATTTTCTGGAAGTAAAACTAGATTTCGATGCAGAAGGCCGGTTACTGGCAAACCCTATCAAAGGTAATGGTTCCGGCGACCTGGCTAATCTGGTAGACGCCGATGCTTTTATTAAGCTGCCCAGGGGAAGAGATGAATTTAAAGTTGGCGAAGTCTTCCCTATCGTGCGATACAGGAGCATGACATTTTAATATGCTTTCAATACCTCGATTAATCGATCAATAAACTGCGACTGCTTTTTCTCCGGCAGAAGCTGAATAGACAGGTAAGGATTCAGATCCTCCAATTCCATTAATAAAAGAGACTGATCCGGCATACGGCAGGTGTCAATACGGGTAATACCGCGTGTCATCTTATTCCATTTGACAAACTGATCTGCAAATGCAATATCAGATGGTTCAGGATGAAATTCAACCATTTGCCAGCGTTGCCGCTTATCCGGTGCGTACATGGCATAAATAAACTCATGGTTGATATAGTAAAAAGACACCTCGTATTCAAAATCGATGTAGGGCTGCAAAATACGGTTGTGCAAATTCAACCTATCTGCTGCTCTTCGTTCTACCCTTTCCATCCCGATGGAATCTGCGCCATTCTTAAGCTTTACAATATATGTTTCCGCATGGCCTAACCGGTGGATATCCTCCCTTTTTTCTATGGTAGGAATTACCGGATAACCCGCCGACGTAAGGTCGAGGAGATATTGTTTCCCTTTTACGTCTGCCTTACCATCAAAACTATTGAATGTAAATGTTTCATTTTGCTCAACCGCCTTCAGAAAATCGTTGAATTCTTCGGGATAGCCGATCACTGATCCTGTATTTCTGAACATCACCATGTCGGCATGCTGAAGGAAATGAATAGCCTGACGGGGGTGTACCAACAGCAACAGAAAGTGATCCTTAAGTCTTGAGGTCATAAAAAGGTCCTCCTCGTAATAATTACGATCTCTTGCCTGGTAATAGAAATCCGTGATATAGAGTATGGTTTTCATGAATAAAGCAGGTACCTAAAACTGTGATGAATCAAAAGGTTTCGCCGTAAACATTAAATTAGTTATTTTCAAGAAATCTTATGAATTCAGCCTTTTCTTCGGAGGATAATGTGTTCCTTTTCATTACTTTTTCACGTAGAATATTGCTGTAGCTCGCAACGTCATCGGTATTGTTGATTACTCTGGAAAAGTCTATCAAATCAAGATAAAAATCAAGGTAGTCCGGGTAATAAGCCAATCCCAATTCTAAATAATCAATTGCAGTGATGTAATCCTCCTCTGTATTAATAAAATGAGATGCTATTGAATAAATTTGGGTAATGCTTGGATTAAGTTTAATTCCTATTTCTTCGCCAGCCTTTTCCAGGTCTTCACAAAAGCTCTGCACAGATAAATCCATGCTATTGGATTGTAATTTTTCAAAAAGCCATTGATCTAAAATATTATTGTAGGAAGAGAAAATATCTGTAAATATAGGAGCCACTGATAACCAGTAATTTGTGATATGATTAGCAGATTGTGTTTCAAAATATGTTATGCTCGCAAGTGTTGTCAAGGATTTATTTGTCAGTAAACTATCAAGTTCTCTGCATTGATTTCTATATGTTGATTCTTCGCGGGTTGTACCCGTTGTATAGTAATACCTGAATTTTGATTTAAAATTAGCTGCATCAGATAGAAACCTAAAAAAAATGTCAGTTGAAAGAGGCTCCTGGTTGAAAAAACCACTTAAAGCCACTGCTGTTTTTACCATTTGAGGTCTTTTCCATGAAAGGTAGTTGACCAGGTATGCTGTTCTGGAATGCCCAACCAGCATCAGATATTCATTGCCTTTATAATGATGTTGAATGTGGGGGATCAATTCTGAAAAGAGGAATAATTCCATCCTCTCTATGCCAGATAATGAATCTGATTCCATTATTTCATTTGACGTCAGGTAATAACGATCAGCATATCCAAATGGTACTCCCACAAGGATGGATTCCGGAACCTGCGTCTCGCCTGTGAGCAGATCAAATGATTGGATAATGTGGGGATAGGTACGTTGATGTTGACTATCGAAGATTATAATAACCGGATAGAGCGTGCTGTCTGATGCGGATGAATGTGTTTCCGGAATGTGTAAATTTAGCTCAATATCCTTTTGCAGGAATTTGGATTGAAAAGTGATTGTATCGGTTGAATAGAGGCTATAACTCTGCCCGTAACATCTGTATTGCGTATATATCAAACTAAATAAGACAACCGAAGCTACTCGTAATTTGCTAATGGATCCTATCAGATAAGAATTTTTCATATGGATGAATTTCATACTAAAGATATTTAATTATTTTTAATATGAGTGGTTCATAACAATACCATCAGGTCTTAATGCTGACTTATCTGAATATCCGGGTTAATCATAAGCAGAGCGTTTATCACCTCTTCATTATTCTGAGGTGCAATATAAACTTCGTCAAAGCTGTTGTACCGGATGACCAATCCGCCTTTGGCTAATGCCGGTTTAGCTCCACTTATCATCATGTTATTACTCACATGTATCTCCCTGATGTCCGACACGCTTATACTTCCCCGTAGAAATCCGGACCTGTACATCAACTGGCTGTTTTTAATCGTGTAGGTAGTATCAAGAAATATCCATAACACCAATAAAAGGGGCAAAAAAGATAAAAGGATCATAAGAGGTGAGTCAATAAAAGACCTACCTGCAATGATAAAAATTATAAATGGTAACAATGTTACTCCAGTCAGCACATAGCGTATGGATCCCTTTCTTTTGGCTTTATAGGTTTTCATCTTGGCTATTACGCAAATATTCGATTTTAGATGCTGCAATCGAAAGGGCTTGAACTTTACTGACTTACAAAGTTCACCACTGCTTCAAGGCTCTCCACAGGGTTTTCTTCCATCGGTACATGCCCTGAATTCTTCAGTACAACAAGCGTATTGTATGGCAAATCGGCCTGAAATCGTAACGCATTGCTTACAGGTATAAGCTCATCCTTTTCTCCCCACAGGATTAACGTCGGCTGGAATATCTGAGGGATAAGCTTGTGATGCTCCTGACTATATTTTACCCCTAGCCGGTCAATAAAGGCCTGACGGTTGCCTTTCCGGAGGCTGAGCTCATAATAGCGGTCCACCAGTTCATTGGTTATTTTTGTGTCGTCGGCATAAACATTTTCAATACTCCTGCGCACAATAAAACGTGGCGTAATGAAGGTAAATATTTTCTTAATTACCGGTATGCGGGCAAGCCGGAAAGCCAGCGGCGTACTTGTGGAAGAAGAAGGGTAACCTGAAGCATTAATCAGGATCAGCCTATCGACCATGCCGGGATGCTCTAACGCAAACTGCCAGGCAATGCCACCACCGAGGGAATTGCCACCAAGAATACATTTTTTTACATCCAATGCAGCTAGGAAAGTATATAGAAAAGCAGTGTAATTTTCTATCGAATAATCGCGATCTGGAAACGGGCCGGTAAGGCCATATGCCGGCAGGTCCATCCGGATAACCCGTCGACCCGGGCTTAATCCAGCGACCCATTCATTGAATGTATGAAGACTCGACCCTGTACCATGGATCAGTACCAAAGGCAGGGAATCGTTCGGATTACCCTCGTCCCGATAGTGTACATCCATGCCATCTAATCTCAGAAATGAGGAAGGTGGCGAGGCATATTTTTCTTTTAATTTATCAAGCGGTATGTTACGCTGTCCGAAAACCAGCCCGGTCAGGGTTATGATGACTACAACACCTGTAAGTATTACTCTTAGAAAGCGAAAAATGGATTGTTTCATGTATTCTTTTATACCTTAAGCGAGAGATTGAATTTTTACCTGGTGGATTGTGAAGAGCGGATCAACTGATAATCCTCTGGGGTGTCAATATCCATCATCACGCCGCTGTCAGCTACCTCCACTGCATTTATATGCTGGTTATTAACTTTCACAATTTCCTTACAACCCTCGGGCTGCGTATGGCTAAGTATGGCTGCCCGGTATACCCCTCCAAATATGACAGGGTTGCCTTTTCTTCCCTCATAAAACGGCAGGGTAATGGCGTGATCAGACTGATTCAAATGAGATTCTATTAATTTCTGATAGGTGGCAGTGTCAATTTTTGGCTGATCACCCAGACAGATCATATAATGACCCTGTGTAGCATTTTCAACGCCTTTTTGAATGGAGGAGGTCATCCCCGTTTCATGGTCTTCATTCAATACCAACCGGACGCCCTGAATGTTGAGGGACTTTATTTTTTCATGCGTTAGCGGGCTGGTTACGATTATCAATTCCTCAGTCAGCAAAGGAATAATATTGGCAATAACTTCTTCCAGAATCGTGGTGCTGCCAAAGGGCAAAAAGAGTTTATCCGCCTGTCCCATTCTGCGTGAAAGGCCTGCAGCAAGTATGATTATGGAGATAGGATACATGGTCTGCTAATGTGAAAATAATTTAGTAAAGAATGCTGAACCGATCGCCAGCTGTATGGAAACAGTGCATTATGCTGTCATTATGGCTTTATTTTAACTTTTCCATCACACTCTGCTTCTCTTCTGGTGTATTCACGTTGGTGAGCACTGTGCTGTCGTCAAGGAATATCTCCCGGATATCTGTATTGATCAACGCCTTACGCGGGCATGTATAGCCCAGAGCCAGGAAATTAAGCAATCTCGGATAGCCTCTCGGTTCCCATATCGTAATTAGAGGTTCCGGGAAATTCGTTTCCGGATTATGGAAACAAGTAGCAAAAGTTGAAGTGTCACGATTTTCTATCAGGTATCGCAGGGTTTTGTCATCCAGCAGCGGTATATCGGTAGCTACAATAAGCCAAGCCGCATTAGGATCGTAACGAAATGCAGACAAGATGCCGCCATAAGGACCTAGACCGGTAAAGGTATCCGGAAGCTGAGCATAATGGGTCTCAATATCTCCCTCACCCCGAACGGAAATGAATGTCTCTTCCGTATAGGCGCTTATCAGGTCGGCAAGGTATTCGCGGTGTGGCTTACCATAATATTCTATCGCACCCTTATCATGGCCCATCCGTGTGCTCTTGCCTCCCGCCAGCACCAGTCCTTTAAGTGGCGGTACGGTGACGAGTTGTCTTACTGCATCGGCCATAGCCCGGATATCTCCGATTTTGATTTTAGGTAGCTTATCAAAGTCGGGGTTATGTTCCTTCAGATAATCCCAAATATCATGCTGGCCTTCATCCAGTATGAAAAACCGGACATTTGTAAGGCGATCCAGCTTTCGCTGCAGGGACTCCTTTTTTTTCTCATGGATAATCACAGCCTGCTTTTCTCCACGAAAATGATTTCCATTGATCAACACCAGGTCTGAGGCATTAAAAATACTGCGCTTCTGATAGTCAATATGCCTGTCTGTAAACTGATACTGAAAATAACTGATCTTATCTTCGAGCAGGTCATGAAATACGGATGCCTGAGCCCCTTCTCCGTGGTCAGCATCGATATACCCTACCTTTAGGCCTTCCAGTTGATCGGTGATCTTGCGGCTCAGGTCTTGTATAACACCGCATGGTGCTCCCAGTACTGCCAGCTCATTGCGGCCGTAAGTACCGCCTGCAGGTTTTGTTATCTGTGCATGTTTTTTATGATCTTTTGAAGTCACTTTTACCTCCTGTTTTTTGCATTAATTTCGTTTCTGTGATCTCAATCTCGTGCGAAAAGCCTTTACACATATCATATATCGTCAAAGCTGCCACACTGGCACCTGTCAGCGCCTCCATTTCTACTCCTGTTTTAGCTGTGACCCTCACGGTACAATAAATCTCGATTTCTTTTTTGTCGTTGATATCGATTTTTATATCGCATTTATCCAGAGGTAGCGGATGGCACAAAGGAATAAGTTCGCTGGTTTTCTTGGCCCCCATGATGCCTGCAATGATAGCGGTCTGAAAAACAGGGCCTTTTTTGGTCTGGATATCGTTATGCTCAAACTTTCGGATGATCTCTTCACCTACCATCACCCTGGTAAAGGCAACGGCTGTCCTTTCGGTTGCTGTCTTGGGAGAAACATCCACCATTTTGGGGTTTCCGGCAGCGTCAAGATGTGTAAAATCCTTTTCCATGTTCAAATGTACTATACTTGTATATTGAATATGAAACCTCAGGGTATTTTTAAAGTTTGTTAATCATAAACTTTTATGCAAATGGGTCTGACGACAGAGGAAAAAATCAGATATAGCCGCCACCTTAACCTGCCGGATTTCGGACTTGAAACACAGGAAAAACTAAAGAATACAAAAGTTTTGGTGGTGGGCACCGGAGGACTTGGGGCACCACTGCTGCAGTACCTTACTGCTGCCGGCATCGGCACTATCGGTGTGGTAGATTTTGATACGGTAGATGCGTCCAACCTACAGCGACAGGTACTGTTTACCAGTTCCGATATAGGTAAACCAAAAACCACCACAGCCATAGCTCGCCTCAGCGATCAGAATCCTTACATCCGGTTTGTTGAGCATAACGTGATTCTGGATGCATCAAATGCAATGGAAATCATTGAAATGTACGACATAATTGCGGACGGGACAGACAATTTTCCGACACGATACCTGGTCAATGATGCTTGTGTATTGCTGGGCAAGGTAAATGTATATGCATCTGTTTTTCAGTTTGAAGGACAGATAAGTGTCTTCAACTACCGGTACAACGACGGGAGCCGTGGCCCGAACTACCGTGACCTTTTTCCTGTACCTCCCCCACCCGGTATGGTGCCAAGCTGTGCCGAAGGTGGTGTTTTGGGAGTGTTGCCAGGAATAGTAGGTGCGCTTCAGGGATCAGAGGTACTGAAAATAGCAGGTGGTTTTGGTCAGCCATTAAGTGGGAAACTTGCCGTTTTTGATGCGCTGGATTTCACGTTACGGACGTTAAATGTCAGAAAAGATCCTGAAAACCCGATTTCAGGAGATAACCCGACCATAACGAAGCTCATCAATTATGACGCATTCTGCGGAATCACAGCAGGCAGCAGTGGCTTAACCTCCATCTCTGTAGATGAATTAAAGCAATGGGATAATGCTGAAAAAGCCTATGTGCTCATTGACGTGAGAGAGCCTTATGAATACGAAGCCGGAAATCTGGGCGGCCGCCTGATACCATTAAGTGAGATTGAAAAACACGTGGATCATATTCCCCGTTCCGGCGATGTGGTTTTACATTGTAAAGTAGGTGGTCGCAGTGCACAAGCCATACAACTACTAAAAACCAAGCACGGCTTTAACAATCTGATCAACCTTGAGGGCGGCATCTCAGCCTGGAAGCAGGCTTTTGATAAAGATTTAATAGTACTATAGCCGGTAGTGTACTGATCCATTTTCAGTGTGAGCACTACCGGCTATATTAACCCTACCGGATCAGATGCTCGTTTTTATGTGCAATAATCTCTCCCATAACAGCGAGTGCAATCTCTCTTGCCGACCGGGCATCAATATTCATTCCGATCGGAGCCTTTATTTTCGCAATAAGCTCATCCGATATACCCTTTTCCTTCAGCCTGGCGGTTCGCTTGGCGTGCGTTTTTTTACTTCCCAGAGCCCCGATGTAGCCGAGCTCTAATGGCAACAATACTTCCAGTGCATTATCGTCAATTTTAGGGTCATGCGACAGAATAGCACAAAAGGTGTACGCATCAAGAGGGAATTGGTGAAGCACCTCTGATGGGTAATCCTCAAGTATCTGATCAGGGGGAGTAGTGAAGGTCACATTCTTAGCGAAATAGCCTCTGGGATCGATGACCACCGTTTCAAACCCGTACATCCTGCCCAGAGTGACCAGGTCCACTGTGATATGCGCAGCACCGATGATCAGCAGCAGCGGCTTACGCGGAAATACATGAATAAACCATGTCTTACCGTTATATTCCACGATATCGTGTGTGCGGCGGCTATAGGCCTCACGGGCTTTTGATATTAATTCCTCATCCACCTTATCGCCAACGATCGTGCCCTCATCTGTGAGCAGGGCATTGGTATTATCGCCATCTTCAACCGAAGATATCAGAATAGACGACTGATTGTTTTCGAGTCTTTCGACCAATGTTTTCCATACCGGATGCTGCTTAAAGTCAACAGCCTGCATAAATACCTGTATGGAACCTCCGCAGGAAAGCCCCACAGACCAGGCTTCCTCATCTGAAACGCCAAAAGCCAGTTTCTTTGCGCCGGGCTGATCAAAAAGTGATTTTGATTGTTTGACCACGGCACCTTCAACACAACCACCGCTGACAGAACCCAGCATCTGATCATCATTCCTCACCAGCATCACCGATCCAACCGGGCGTGGTGAAGATCCCCAGGTTTTTATCACACGTGCCAACGCTACAGGCTCGCCACTACCGGACCACTTTTTTATCTCATCAATATATTCGAGTATCATGTAATTTAAACTATTAGAGGTGAAAGACAGTTTTTCTGATTATGTTTGTTGTAACACTTAACTGTCTTAAAAAGTAGTAAGTTACATGGCAAAAGTGAAATTTACATCAGCACTAAAGCGATTTTTTCCTGACCTTACGGAAACGGAGGTAACGGCGGAAACAGTAAGTGAACTGGTGCATGAGATTGAACAAAAATATCCGGGTATAGTAGAATACATTCTGGAAGAAGACGGTCGTCTTCGCAAACATGTCAATATTTTTGTGGACAGTGATTTGGTGCGGGACAGGGACAAACTGAGTGACAGTATTTCCGGCGCCAGGGAGGTAATAATTTTTCAGGCATTATCGGGCGGTTAATGAATGCATTGATAGGTACAGCCAAAGGACTGGTTTTATATGATGTGACCGGAAAGCCCCGGCATGCCGGTACTTTTTTTGCCGGCTTTAATGTGAATATGGTTTATACAGACCCGCGCAATGGTCGATGGTGGGTAGGAGTGAATCATAAACATTGGGGATCAAAGCTCCATTTTTCTGATGACAAGGGTAGCACCTGGCATTCAGCAGCCCTTCCAAAATTTGGTGATCATACGCTGCCCAACGGTAATAAGGCCAAACTGAGGCAAATATGGTGCATGGCTGCCGGAGGAACGGATCAGCCGGACGTCCTGTGGATGGGTACCGATCCCGGCGGCTTATTTAAAAGTGAAAACGGGGGCAGGAGTTTTGAACTTGTCGAAACGCTTTGGTATCATCCCAGCCGTAAAGATGAAATGCAATGGTTTGGTGCAGGAAGTGATTATCCGTTTATTCATACGATAATCGTTGATCCCTTTCAATCAGACCATGTGTATATTGCCGTAAGCTGCGCAGGTATTTTTGAAACTACTGACGGAGGTAGCACATGGCATCCGAGAAATGAAGGTCTGGTGGCTGCATATCTTCCCAATCCCAGGGCGGAGGTAGGTCATGACCCGCATATGGTACGTATGGCGCAACAGAACCCTGCTGTGATGTGGCAACAGAACCATTGCGGCGTGTTTTATTCGCTCAATGGTGGCGGGAACTGGGTGGATGTTTCCCGAAAGGAGACTCTCCCCTATTATGGCTTTGCCCTTACCATGGATCAGGAGATACCTTCAAAAGCCTGGGTCATCCCTGTAGAAAGTGATGAACAACGTATGGCTCCCAACCTAATGCTGCAGGTGATGAAAACGGAAGATTTCGGCAAAACGTGGGCAGATGACAGTCGGGGATTGCCACAGGAAGAGGTTTTTGACATCGTTTTGCGCCACGCATTTGAAAGGAAACAAACGAAGATGATATTTGGTACCACAAATGGAAACGTTTTCTACCGCCCTGATGATGAGGCAACATGGGAAATGGTCACCCATCACCTGACAAAAATAAATTCGATTGTATTTGAATAAATTAATAATAGCATCCGTTATCCTGGCCTTTTCGTGCACCACGCAAAAGGAAGAAACCTCATTGCGTATTGCGGCCGCCGCCAACACGCGCTTTGTACTGGATTCACTTATTGAAACCTATACACATAACAAGTCAATAGATATTGAGCCCGTGTATGCCAGTTCAGGCCAGCTGACAGCTCAGATTGTACAGGGAGCAAAATATCATCTTTTTATTTCTGCAGATATGAGCTACCCTGAATACCTGTATGAAAAAGGGTATGGCGCCGGTGAACCTGAAATATATGCAAAGGGCACCCTTATCATTTGGTCGGCTCATAATGATTCTGCCTTTCTTGACCTTTCAGGTAAACAGATAAGACAGCTCGCCATTGCTAATCCGGAACTCGCTCCCTATGGTAAGGCTGCGCAGGAATACCTGTCAAATACCGGTAGCTGGGATGAATTGGTACCGATTATAGTTTATGGGAACTCCATTTCCCAAACAAATCAATATATTGTCAATAAATCAGTTGATACAGGAATAACGGCCCGGTCTGCCGTGATGGAAGGGCCTTTTGCCGGAATAGGTTGCTGGAAGCCACTTCCTGAAAAGTATCATGCCCCTATAGATCAGGGACTGCTATTGCTGAAGTCTGACCCTCGGTCGGAGGCTACAGCGGCTGATTTCAGGTCATTCCTTACTTCAGAGACTGCCATTACTATTTTTGAGCATTTTGGATATGAAATAGATGAATAGGATACCCTGTACTATTACTCAAATTGAAAGCACCGAGCATATATCAGTGGTGTCTCTGGCCGCGGGTGACTTTAAGCTGAAAAGCCTGATCGTAGATACACCTGAAACTGCAGGTTATCTGACAAAGGGTCGTGAGCTGGAAGCCATATTCAAGGAAACGGAAGTCATTCTGTCCAAGGATGGCGATAAAGATATCAGCATTTCCAATCAGATCTCGGGTATAGTACATCGTGTAGAGGTAGGGGAGCTGATGAATCGTGTAGTTATCACGACTGGTGTTGGTGAGATTGGGGCTATCATTGAGATCGAGCAGTGTAAAAAGCTGGGCATTGCAGAAGGGGTGGCCATTTATGCTATGGTGAAAATAAATGAATTGATGCTATCCCATGATTGACTGGGGGCCTGTTTTACTGACGCTGCGGCTTGCTGCCACCACGACAGTGATACTATTCATTATAGGTGTACCGCTGGCGTACTGGATTTCACTTTCCAGGTCCATCCTCCGGCCACTGGCGGAGTCTGTCATCAGCCTTCCGCTGGTATTACCTCCAACCGTACTTGGATTTTACCTCCTTGTAGCTTTCAGCCCCAATAGCGCAGCAGGCCATTGGCTTAATGAAATAATGGGTATACAGCTGGTATTTTCCTTTCCGGGGCTCGTGGTAGGATCAGTGATCTACAGCCTGCCCTTTATGATCAATCCCATTGCATCAGGCATCTCTAATCTGCCGGACTCATATATCGATGCGGCACGCATCATGGGAAAATCACGGTTATCCATCCTCCTTCATGTGTTGATACCAAACATTTACCCTTCTCTCCTGACGGCCGTCATTATGACCTTCGCTCATACGATGGGTGAGTTCGGTGTCGTGTTGATGATTGGTGGCAATATCCCTGGCGAAACCCGGGTGGCTTCAATTGCCATATTTGATAAGGTAGAGGCATTGGAATACGGAAGTGCCAACCAATATGCCCTGATCCTGATAGCGATCACATTCATAATTCTGATCGGCCTTCATTTTTTTAACCGGAGATCATCAAAACAGGTGATAACATGATCGAAATTGCCATTGAAAAGGAGCTGCAATCGGCACAGGGCCCTATACAGCTGCAAGCCGACATACGCCTTGCGGCAGGAGAAACCATGGCTATTTATGGTGATTCGGGTGTTGGAAAAACATCACTTCTCCGGATGGTAGCAGGATTAATGAAGCCCGATAAAGGCCATATCCGTGCAGAGGATACTACCTGGTATGATCATGTAAAAAAAATAAACCGGACACCGGAAAAAAGAAAAGTAGGCTTTGTGTTTCAGGATTATGCCCTCTTCCCCAATATGACGTTGAGGGAGAATATCGCATTTGCATGCCCTAAAAGCAGCCGGCAGCTTATGGTTGATGATCTGATCGATGTCCTGGAGCTGCGTGGTGTATCCCACCTGAAGCCGGCATATTTGTCCGGAGGGCAGAAACAACGTACGGCCATCGGGAGGGCACTGGCCCAACAATCACAGCTACTGCTGCTGGATGAGCCGCTGTCGGCGCTGGATGACCGTACCCGGTATGAGTTACAAAATTACCTCATCACCATACGCCGTAAATTCAATGTTACAATGATCCTGGTAAGCCATTCCATCCCCGAAATCCTCCGGCTCGCTGACCAGGTGATCATGCTTGACCAGGGAACCGTCATACGGCAGGGTCGTCCTGCGGAGGTTTTTATGACTGAAAATGTAAGCGGAAAATTTCAGTTCTACGGCGATGTGGTACAGGTAGAGGCAGAACAGTTTCTACTGATATTACATGTCCGGGTAGGTAAAGACATTATCAAGGTAGTTACCGATCAGCAGGAACCTTTCAGGATCGGCGACAAGGTAATGGTTGCTTCCAAGGCATTCAATCCGATAGTAAAGAAAATCGGCTAACAGCTCAGCGGCGTTTACCTCCACTCAGCGGGATACTGATCCGCTCCCTATTTTTTGTGATAACTTCACTGTTGACCTCATTACCTTTGATTATCAATAAATAAAAGGTCAAATGAAAACGAAAAACTTACAAAAATTCAGTACCATGATACTGCTGATCACGCTGCTTCTTAGCATTACACCATTGGTGAAAGCACAGTCTTACGACTTTGAAGTTACCGTTTCCGGAAAGGGTAAACCTATGATACTCATTCCCGGACTGACATGCCACGGCGACGTCTGGAATGAAACCACTGAATGGCTGTCAGAACATTATGAATGTCATGTGATCACGCTTCCGGGTTTTGCCGGTATTCCTTCCCTGGAAAATGTTGAAAAAGGCTTTCTACCGGTTATGAAAGAGCAACTGAAGGAATACATTAAGATAAATGAACTGAAAAACCTGACCTTGACCGGGCATAGCCTGGGTGGTTTCTTATCGCTGGATATCGCCAGAGAAATGCCAGAGCGTATCGAAAAGCTCGTAATCGTTGACGGTCTTCCTTTCCTTGCGTCAGTACAGATGCCGGGCGCTACTGAAGAAAGTATGAAAGCAATGGCTGAAAATATGAAAGCGGGAATGATCAACCAGACGGATGAGCAATATGCTTCCTGCCAACCCATTATCCTCAATTCGATGATACTATCCAAAGAGCATCAGGATATAGCCATGGAGTGGGCTCTTGCAAGTCACCGTCCTACTGTCGCGCAAGCGATGTATGAACTATATACCACCGACCTGAGGAATGAGATCAGCACCATCACTTCTCCGGTGCTTGTACTGGGTGCCTGGATTGCATACAAAGATTATGGCGCTACCCGTGAATCGGTATTAGCAACCTATGAAAATCAGTTTTCACAAGCATCCTCCGTCACGGTAAAAATGACAGATAAAGGAAAGCATTTCATCATGTGGGATGACTGGGACTTCTATCAGCATGAAGTTGAACAATTCTTGCTATCTTCAGCAGTTGAGGCAAACCGATAAGCATGCTCAGTAAAATAAGACTATACTGGCTTTTGCAGATGATGGGATGGGGTGGCTTTGTTGCCATCCTGCTCTTTTCCATGTTCACCTTTGTACCCAAGCCACTACCCTTTCAGCCCATTGCATTACAGTTTGTAATTGGGGCTTCAGGCTTACTTGTCACGCATTTATACCGACTGGTGGCGATACGGTATCGCTGGAGTCATCTGCCTTTGGGCAGGCTGATCCTGCATATACTGGGAGGCTCTTTCCTGGCTTCCGTCGTTGTTCAGATACTGGTGCATGGAGCTATGCTGACATTTCTGGACTGGAATAGCTACAGCCCGATACGATGGAATGAATTTCCATACTACGTATTAAATATATTTATCATCATCCTGGGGTGGTCCATTTTTTATTTTCTGTATCAGTATTGGGAGCGCATACGACAATCACGCATTGATAAGGCCAACTACGAGCGGGCACTGAAGGAAGCAGAGTTGGTAGCACTGAAAGCCCAGATCAACCCACATTTCCTGTTTAATGCATTGAACAATATCAAGTCGCTTGTACGTATAGATCCGGAAAAGAGCCGCGATTCAATTTCGAACCTGTCTGAAATGCTCAGATATTCCATTCAGCATAGTGAGCGTGCGCTGGTGAAGGTAGAGGAGGAACTCGAGATGGCTGAAAACTACCTCCTGCTGGAAAAGATACAATACGAGGAGCGATTATCGTTTGAGATGCAAATATCAGAGCAGACGCGTCAAGCCCTGGTTCCGCCCATGACGATTCAGTTAATGCTTGAGAATGCCATCAAACATGGCATTTCGCAGATTGAAGACGGCGGGTCAATAAACCTGAACATATCCGCTGACCGGCAGCATCTTATGATCGAGCTGATCAACACGGGCAAAATAACTGAGCGGAAAGAGACGGGCATAGGCATCCGTAATATTTTGGAGCGGGTGGAAATCCTGTTTCAGGATCAAGGTCATTTTGCATTGAAAGAAGAAGAAAATCAGGTGATTTCCACATTGGTATTACCACTAAAATATGAAAGTAGCCATTATCGACGACAGCCGGCTGGCCCGGCAGGAGATGCTGCACTTGCTTGAAGCCTATCCGGATATTACCGTTTCAGGCGAAGCAGCCAATGCCAGAGAAGCAGAGACGATGATTATACAACATCGACCTGACCTTATCTTTCTCGACATCCAGATGCCGGGAAAGGACGGCTTTACCTTTCTGGAGTCACTTGATACCGTACCTCAGGTGATATTCGTTACAGCCTATGATGAATATGCGATGCGAGCATTTGATTATAATGCACTCGACTACCTGCAAAAACCAGTTACTCCCGAACGCCTCAGAAAGGCACTCGATAAATACCAGCCGCTACTGCAACCTCATCAGCCGGAGAGGCCAATGACTGAAGACCAGCAGGTATTCGTCAAGGATGGAGAAAAATGCTGGTTTGTCGCGCTCAGGGATATCCGGCTATTTGAAATTTGCGACAACTACACCCGGATTTATTTCGCAGAAGAAAAGCCGATGATACCCCGGACACTCAACTATATGGAAAAGCGACTGGATTCGACGGCCTTCTTTCGTGCCAATCGCCAGCAGATCATCAACCTGAAATGGATAGAAAAGGTAGAGCCCTGGTTTAGCGGCACGATCCGGATCATACTGAAAGACGGTACGACAGTGGAAGTATCCAGAAGGCAGTCGATACGATTTAAGGAGATCATGAGCTTCTGAATCCTGATATTCATGATCATATATTTGATGGTGGCCCCGCATGTCCTTATCTTGGCCGTTTAATCTTGCTTTTTTATGAAATACAGACGACTAGGTAAAACAGGACTTAATATTTCGGAAATATCGCTCGGCACCTGGCAGGTAGGTGGTAAATGGGGTTCCGGATTCGATCATGACAATGCCGATAAAATACTGCATGCTGCCATCGATGCGGGTATCAATTTCATCGACACCGCGGATGTATATGAAATGGGCGAAAGTGAAAAAGCTGTCGGCCGGGTGGTCGGCCAGCGTGCAGAGGAAGTATTCGTCGCCACCAAATGTGGCAGACAGATCCAGCCCCATGTCGATAAAGGCTATACGCGTGATGTGTTGCAAAAATATGTGGAAGACTCCCTGCAACGTATGAACCTGGAATGTATCGACCTGATACAGCTGCATTGCCCGCCAACGGAGACATATTACCGGCCTGAGATATTTGAATTGTTTGACCGCCTCAGAGAGCAGGGTAAAATAAAAAACCTCGGCGTAAGTGTGGAAAAAGTAGAAGAGGCCATCAAGGCGATGGAATATGATAATGTGACAGCCGTACAGATCATATTCAATGTATTTCGTCAGCGCCCGGCTGAGCTTTTCTTTGAGCAGGTAAAGAAAAAAGACGTTGGCGTGATCGCGCGGGTACCACTGGCCAGTGGGCTCCTTACAGGAAAATATCACAGCAATATGGAATTTGGTAAAGGCGACCACCGAAACTATAACCGCAACGGCGAAGCATTTGACAAGGGAGAAACCTTCTCCGGTATAGACTTTGAGACAGGGCTGGCTGCAGTAGAAGAACTCAAGGCAATATTCCCGGAAGAGACTGAATTGGCACATAAAGCACTGCAGTGGATTCTCTCCTTTGAGGAAGTGAGCACTATCATTCCCGGAGCCTCGAGGGTAGAACAGATCACGTCCAACCTGAAGGCCACCGAAGATGCTGTATCAGCAGAAGAAAAAGCCCGCATGGACGATATCTATAAAACCCGGATCAAGCCCCTGGTTCACCAGCTTTGGTAGCCCGGTATAATCAGTAGCGGCACCATTCACAAAACAGCAAATAATGGTAAAATCAACCTTAGATGAGTAGTAAATTACCGGCGGAGTGGTTCTCTGAGGAGACACCATTAAACAGGAAATTAACACTCTTTTCATCCCTGTCGATCATCGTAAACCGCATCATCGGCTCGGGCATTTTCCGTACGCCCGGCCCTATCATGATGGCAGTGGGATCTATCAGCCTGTTTTATGGTGCCTGGATCATTGGTGCTGTTGCCACCCTTCTCGGAGCCTTCCTTTACGCCGAGATGGTGGCCATGATGCCACGATCCGGCGGGCCGTATGTGTTTTTGCGTGCTGCCTACCCTCCTATCGTTTCCTTTTTGCGGGGTTGGGCTATGTTTTTCGTCTCCGAAACAGGTGCCATTGTAGCCGTAGCTCTGTTCTTTTCAGAAACATTCTGGTCGATGTTCAGCTATGAGGCCCTGATCAAGGTGCGTATTGCAGCCCTAGGACTGGGTGTCATCTGGGTGCTCTCCTTCCTGAATAGCCGTGGCATAACACTGAGTGGACGTTTGCAAAATATTTTCGGTATGGCCAAAATGATCGCCCTGCTCGCCATATTTGTAATCGGTTTTAAAAACGGGATTCATGTTGAACATTTTGATAAACTGGGCCAGCTGAGCCTTTCATGGGGTTCGCTGCTTACTGTGGGCACGGCTCTACGATATTCCTTTTTTGCCTACAGCGGATGGGAAGGTGCTACCTACGTGGCAGAAGAAATTAAAAATCCACGGAAAAACCTGCCGCTCTCCTTATTCTGGGGTATTCTCATCATCATGATACTGTACCTTGTGATCAATACGGGCTACCTGAATGTGATGGGCAAAGAAGGACTTGCCAATTCACGTGTGGTGGCTGTGGACGCGATGGTGAAGGTGCTGGGCGGCATTGGTGGTACCATGATTGCCCTGATCATCATGACAAGTGGTTTTACCAACCTCAACGCACAGGTATTTGTAAAAAGCCGCACCTGGTATGCCATGGCGCGGGATGGCCTCTTTTTTAAGCCCATGGCCAAACTGCACCCGAAATTCAAAACACCCAACCATGCCATTTTTCTGCAGGCCGCATGGGCCTCTGTATTGCTTATGTTTGCTATGCTGGGTGAACGTGCCTACGAAACCATAATTGACTTCTTCTCCTTTACTTCGACCGTATTCAACATCATGACCTTTGTCGCCATATGGATCATGCGTAGAAAATATAAGGATGTATCGCGGCCGTATAAGGCCTGGGGGTATCCGGTAACCCTGATCATCGTGCTGGTAATTCAGGTATGGTTTCTGATCACTACCATAATTACGGCTTTTATCCCTTCACTGATAGGTGCGATACTCACGTGCTCCGGGTTGTTTTATTATTACGGTGTATTGAAGAAAAATACCTAAATGTTACGTATATTCTCGTACATAAAGTTACGTATAAATTATGCCTAAGCTCTTATTTATTTTGGTCATGGGGTGTATTGCTGCTGCACCGCCAGAGGTAACGCCTGCATTCCTGATGGGTAAATTTGATTATCGTGAGCATCCCGGTTTCCGCCTGGTGGAGCCGGCATACTCCAATAAGCCCATCTATTTACAGAAGCCAGTAGCCGACGCCTATGAAGCCATGTATGAGGCTGCACAAAAAGAAGGCATCAGCCTGACGCTGATCTCCGGAACGCGCAGCTTCGAAGAGCAAAAGGTAATATGGGAAAGGAAATGGACTTCCCGCACCTTCAACACGGACAAGGAAAAAGCGCTGGATATACTGCTTTTCAGTTCGATGCCATCCACCTCCAGGCATCACTGGGGTACTGATATCGATGTAGTAAGTCTGGAGAATGATTTTTTTGAAGCCGGAGCAGGGAAAAGGGCCTATGACTGGCTGGTGCAACGTGCGCCTGAATTCGGGTTTTGTCAACCCTACACGGATCAGTCCGATGGCAGGAAGGGGTATCAGATGGAGAAATGGCATTGGTCGTATATGCCCATTTCCAGCGACTACGTGAAGCAATATAACCGGCAGGTCACATATGATGATATCACCGGATTTCTAGGTGCAGAAACAGCCCGTGAGGTACATGCCATTGAGCATTATGTGAACGGAATTACCTGTAAATAGCTATATTTACGAAAAATTTTACATCCATGAGAACATTTTTAGTTACAACATTATTGATTTCGATGATGGCCTGTACATCGGGCGAAAAGCAGGAAGCGGCAGTAAGCCTTGAGGACTGGAAAGCAGCACGTGAGGATTACCATATGGTGATGGGGTTGGCGTACCATCCGGCAGCAGATGAAGGCGACCTGGTGCCATTGCAGGAAGATTATATGGAGATGGACTCCACCGCAAAAGCTTGGAAGGCGCTGGGCATTCCGGAAGAGTTGAAGGAAACAGAGGCTGCTTCCCTGCTGGATCAGCTGGTGTCGAAGTCGGCAGAATTAAATGCCGCAATAGAGTCCGGAGATGACTCACTTACTGTGGTAAAGGTGACAGAAGTACACGACATTTACCATGCACTTGGTGAATTATAAAAGAAAAATAATAATCGATTTAGGCAGGCGTAGTGTCTGCCTTTTTTTTAGGATGAAAACAGAAAAAACCAACAGGCAATGCTGAAAACATTTCGTGTGGTAGGAATACTGGAAGGCATTTCCTATCTGGCCCTATTTTTCAATATGCTGGTAATCAAACCGATGGATGCCGGCCTGTATGAGGTTTTCCTGTTTCCTGTAGGTATGGCACACGGCATTTTGTTTATCGTGTATGTGATACTTGCAGTCCTGCTGAAGCTGAAGCTGGGGTGGAGTTTTAAAAAGTTTTTCCTGATTTTCATTGCCTCGCTGCTTCCTTTCGGCACTTTTTATTCCGAGCGAAAATGGCTGAAGCCGGAGCAAGTGGGACAATAGGATCCAGGGGGTTTTTATTTGATTCTTAGGGCCTGGCCTATGCCTAGTTGAAGGCAGTAACAATGTAACACTAACATAGAATAGTTGAGTATGACTGGGCATTGAAGCTGATTAAAAAAACAAAGAAATGAAGTCTGATTCAGCCCGGACAATGAATGAAATTCAATCTGAAAACTTCTTACCTTACCAAAACATAAATTCATTTCCATGAAATATATTTTCGCTACTTTTTCCCTTTTAATTCAAATGAATATTGCTTTTGGCCAGGATACCAACCTGGTAGAAAAGCTGAATAACACAGTTGCAGCCTATGAAAGCGTATATGGCTTTTCAGGCACTGTCAAAGTGGTTATTGACAATGAAAACACGTATGAAAAAAGCTTCGGCCTTGCTAACAGAAGTTTTGGTATCAAAAACACACCCGATACCAGATTCTCTATAAATTCCATTTCCAAAACATTTACGGCTGCCGCTATCCTGATCCTGACTGAATCTGGTGAAATTGAAATCAAGGCACCTGTCGCCAGCTATATCCCGGAACTCACAGCCCCCTGGGCTGATAGCATTACAGTTCACCATCTACTGACCCATACTTCCGGACTACCCCGTGAATCCGGGGTGCTGCCACATCAGGAGCTTACTTTTGAGGAACAAATCAAACTCGTTGGTAAGCAAACCCTGCTTTTTGCACCGGGAGAACGCTATGAATACTCCAATGCAGGTGTCATTTTATTGGGAGCAATCATTGAAAATGTATCCGGCATGAATTATGCCTCATTTATTACAAAAAATATCATTGAGCCGTTAAAACTGAAGAATACAGGCTATTACAGTGGCCGAAATGTTATTTCAAACCTTGCTGAGCCGTACCGTGTAAGTGCAAATGGATTGGAGTTTGCTCAACGAAGCAAGCATTATGGTGATAATGCAGGTGGCGGCCTCTACTCCACCCCTTCCGACCTTTTTGAATTTATTAAAGGTTTGGAAGACCATACCATTCTGAGTAAGGACTATGTTGACCTGATGTTTCAATCTCATATTCAAAGTGGTGAAAATGAGTATGAAGGATATGCGTGGAGTATTAAATATTTTGGACCAGAAAAATTGCATTTTGCAGCAGGTAGTGGTTACGGCACTAAAAGCGTTATGATCAGAATGCCGGAGGCGGGAGATTTCATTGCCATAACTTCAAATTGGGGCAATACACCTATTCTTCAGCTTTTAGGAGATTTATATCTTACAATCAGAGGAGAGGATATAGCATTACCTTCTGAGACGGAATTAGCTAATCCTGCCTCATATAAAGGCCAGATAGGAACTTATTTTTTCAACGAAGAAGAACTTACCAGACATCTGGGCATTAAACGGACCAGGCTGGTTCTTCAGGAGGTTGATGGTCGCTTGTTTCTGGATGACGAGTTATTGACTGAAAGGGACGCTTCTTTACGGCTAACCTACACCAATGAATTAAAAATCGAATTTACCGGTAATAAAATGGTCATCAATTTAAATGAGAATATCATAGAAGGGACCAAACTCAATTAAATACGCCCTTTTGTTCCTTTACAAGTATAAATGTTGGTGATTTGACAAAATTTTATTCAAATTTATAGCATCCGGTCGACGCTAACTCATCCGGTAGTATCATATACATACCGATATGTCCTATCTTGAAAAACTACAAGGAGCACTGCATGATTTCGCTGGCATATCGGAAGAAGCTTTTTATTTATCATTGAATTACTGGTATGAAAAAACCTTCAAAAAAGGAGACCTGTTCAATGACTACAAAAATGTTTGTAAAGAACTCGGATTTGTAATACAAGGTACTTTTCGTTCGTACATCATTGATGAAAAATCCGGTGAAGACAAAAACCTGTTTTTCTTTTCTCAAAATGGATTAGTGACGGCCTACAAGAGCTTCGTCAGGCAAATTCCTTGTGAATATTATACCGAAGCATTGACAGATGCCCACATTGCTTCAATCAACATATTCGATCTGCAAAAACTCTACAAACAATCGCACGAGTGGGAACGCTTTGGACGGCTAACCGCCGAAATGGCAGCAAATATTGTCATAGAAAGAATGGAAAGCTTCCTGTTAAAATCTCCGGAGGAGCGCTACATAGACCTTATTAATTCACATCCGGAACTACATGATAAGGTTCCGTTGTATCATATTTCATCATATCTGGGCATTCAAGGCCCATCCCTCAGCAGGATACGAAAAAGAATCGCAGGCAGATAGCGATATTAACCTGGGTTAAAGTTATCCTTTATCTCGTTTCTGACCTTTGTCTTGTGATTGAACAATTTACAAGCAAATGAAAAAAACAAGTCTATTAGTATTAATTGGTCTGTTGACCTCTTTAATCTCTTTTTCACAAACAAAAACAGAAAGCGAAATGAAAAACACAATCGAATCCAAAACCATCGTATTTATTCACGGACTCTTCGTTACCAATGAAAGCTGGAAAGAATGGGAAGCATTCTTTCAGGAAAGAGGGTACACCACCTATG
>CAZEQJ010000026.1:10224-46619 GCA_964514385.1 uncultured Cytophagales bacterium | reverse complement strand
TGCAGAGGAGGAGGGATTCGAACCCCCGGTACCTCGCGGTACAACGGTTTTCAAGACCGCCGCATTCGACCACTCTGCCACTCCTCTAGTTAGATATGAATAAAACATCTTCTATGTTTACTCGCGGTACAAGATTTTTTGCCGAAGGCATCCCTTCGGGGCTAGACCGCCGCATTTCCCGAAGGGATCCCTTTGGGGCGACCACTCTGCCACTCCTCTTTATCTATCCGCCCTGGTTCTCCGAAACAGAATGCAAAAGTAGCAGGCTGATTGATTATCTCAAAAAAATTACTGAAAAAATGGTACCCTAATCGCAATCTGCCTCCTTCAATATCTGCCCTTCCACCTGCCTCCGCTCCCTTATACCCCGTTATCTAACAGGCAACTCACTATTTCTCCCCTTCAATAGAATCCTTTATTTAAAATCATTTTAAAAGGATTACTTCTTACTTTTGCGTATAACAAATATCTTATCGGAATACTTAACATTAACGTGATATACACATGAGCGAACGACGCTGGAAATCTCTTGGAGAAAAAACGGAACAACTCCTAAACGAACAAATAAAGATCGAAGCCACCTCTTCCGCCCACTATCTGGCTATGGCCAGCTGGTGTGACCAACACGGTTATGCCGGAAGTGCGCAGTATCTGTTAGCTCAGGCAGAAGAGGAACGCATACACATGATGAAGTTTTTCAGCTATGTGCTGGAGGTAGGTGGCGCTGCCCAGTCACCCGTGGTAACAGACATCAAGCATGAATTCGGCTCATTCAAGGAAATCTTTGAAACGATGCTGGACCAGGAAATTGAGGTATCCAACTCTATCAATGAGCTGGTGGACCATTGCTCTCAGGTAAAAGACCATACCACGGCCAGCTTTCTCCAATGGTTTGTTGACGAACAACGGGAGGAGGAAGCCAACGCTCGCCGGTGTCTTGAACTGTTTGACGTAATCGGCAACGACGGGCCGGCACATTACCTGATAGACCAGGAAATAATAAAACTTCGCGATCAGATGGGGGAATAATCATTCCTCCTTCTGTTACTATTTTTTATGCGATCCAATCTACTACGAACCGGTGCTGATGAATTATCCTATGAGATAAGAGGCATTGTAAGAAAAGCCGAGCAGCTTGAGCAACTGGGTTATGCGGTAACCTGGGAGAATATAGGTGACCCGGCGCAAAAAGGGAATACCATGCCCGAATGGATCCGAAGCATCATCCGTGAATGCATGGATGATAACAATGCCTTCGCTTACAGCCATTCCAAGGGGCTACACGCAACACGGGATTTTCTTGCCTCAAAAACCAATGCACTGGGTGGTACGCGGATTACAGCAGAGGATATTACATTCTTCAACGGCCTCGGCGACGCCATAGCCAAAATATACCAGTTTCTCCTGCCTGCAGCACGTGTCATAGGCCCCTCACCTGCGTATTCTACGCATTCATCAGCTGAGGCCGCCCATGCCAATGCCCATCCGGTTACCTACACCCTCAACCCTGACAACAAATGGTATCCCGACCTTGATGATTTGTATAATAAAGTCAGGTACAACCCCTCTATTGTGGGTATACTGGTCATCAACCCTGATAACCCGACCGGCATGGTGTATCCACGCGAAGTGCTTGAAAAAATAGTAGCCATAGCCAGAGAATTTGACCTCTTCCTGATTTTTGATGAAATATATCAACATATCACCTACAATGGTGCCCATGCCACCTCACTGGCCGAGGTAATCGGAGATGTACCGGGCATGTCGTTGAAAGGCATTTCCAAGGAGCTGCTATGGCCCGGCGCACGCTGCGGATGGGTAGAATACTACAACCGGAAAAATGATAGCGAATTTGACCGCCTGTGCATGACACTGGATAACGCCAGAATGATTGAGGTCAGCTCCACCACCTTGCCTCAAATGGCCCTTCCCAAAATCATGGGCGACACCAGGTATGAGGAGTTTTTACGGTCCATGAGTAAAAAAATCGGCCAACGCAGCCGTGAACTTTCATCTGTTTTTGAAGGCGTTTACGGCATACGATTTAACCATACCAATGGTGCGTTTTACAATACCCTCATCTTTGAAGATGGAGTGCTGAATGACCGCCAGACACTCCCTGTGGCACCTGATGTCGAACCGCTAGTTACCCGTTGGGTCGACAATATCCGGTATCCCGATCAGCGATTTGTTTATTATTTACTTGCCTCCAGCCAGATCTGTGTAGTGCCTGTATCCAGCTTCGCATCTGAGCTTCTTGGTTTTCGTATTACATTACTGGAAAATGACAGCAATCGCCGGCTGGCTATCTACAAAGCTGTAAAGGAAAATGTAGAAGCGTACCTCAGATCGGCCTGATCACAACCCGCTATCTGTCTACTTATCGCTAAGTAGTTTGGATAACATGATTGCTACTCCATTTGTCCATCCAAAACCATCCTGTGTGGGATATTCACCTCCACCGGCAATGAGGGTTGTGTCTATCACATTATATTTTTCCATCATCCTGCCGGTATTCCGGTAAACCTTCCGGTTTAATGCCAGCCATCTCCTTGCTCCTTCAAACGCAAGGGAATCCTGGCCGTAATTGAGCAAGCCGCTAAACGTGATCCATTGCAGTGGAGCCCAGCCATTTGGATAATCCCATTGCTGTCCGGTCTCTTCCAAAGTCGTAACAAAACCACCCGGAGCAAGAAATAAGGAATCTATTGTCCGGGCCGTATGCTCCACTTCTTCGGCGGTGGCAATTTTAAAGAATAATGGATACATGCCGGCCAATGTCGGTTTATTGACCTGCACATCCGCTACCCAGTCGTAGTCGGTAAATATACCGTCATCTTCATTCCAGAATATGGCATGGATTGCTTTCTCCCTCATCTTAGCCCGCTGCTCCATCTCCATTGCCCGTTGCAAATCACCTGCCTGCACATAGGCCGATGACAGCAGCATCTCCAAATGAAAAATCAACGCATTTAAATCTACCGGCAGTATATTGAGCGTTTGTATTGACGATAACATATGGTTATTATCCATCCAGCGGCTGCTGTAATCCCAGCCCGATTCTGCTCCGGCCCGTAGATTACGAAAATCAATGGAATCGGATCGGGTATTTTGCGATGCTGTATGAATATCCTCCGTGTAGCTCTCAGGCCTTGGCACAGCCTGCTCATCCCAGTATCGGTTCAGGAGCATATTCTCATGTATGCGCACTACCCTCCGATAGGCGGTAAGGGAGTCACTGAGGTATTCCGAACCCTCCATCCAGAAGTCATACTCACGCTGTAACTGAGGTAATACGGAAACCAGAATATCCGTGTCATAATCTGCAAGCAACTCTACCATTAAGGCATAAAACGGTGGCTGAGACCGGCTCAGATAATATGTGCGGCTGCCATTTGGGATATATCCAAGGGAGTCGATAAGATGCGTGAAATTGGCTACCATCTGCCGTGCCAGCCTTACCTCACCAGAGCTGATAAGCCCAAGCATAGTGAAATAACTATCCCAATAATAGATTTCCCTGAACCTGCCCCCGGGAACCACATAATCGTACGGTAGCGGTATAGCTGTTCCTTCAGCCTGTGCAGCTCCCTTCCGCTCCAGTACCGGCCACAATGCATCAATATATGCTTCCATCGAAAGGTTAGCGTCCGGCTCAGGATAAGGAGGATCTTCAGGTAATTGAAAATACCTCAGTGTAAATGCTTTCAGATCGAATCCTGCCTGCCTCTGCTCTCTGCGGTATAATTTTACTATCTCACCGTAAGGCTTCTGCGGCACCGCATCCACAAAACTTTTAGAATCTTCAAAGATGCCTGAGGTCTGCACCTGGTGAAAATATGGGGTGACGGTAAATGCCTGAAATGTCATCTTCTTTTCCTGGCACTGCGTCATCAGGAAAACGATAAGCAATAAACTGATGATGTACCTGATGTTGAAATGATGCGGGGAAATATTCATGAAATGGATCGTTTTTATTTCCGTATCCTAAAAAAATGATTTTTTTCACTTCAACACAACGATCGTATCATCGATTCGTGCGTTTAATCTATTTAGAATTAATCTAAATAAATCCTATCTTTGTCGTCCTTATGAAAAATCTGAGTGATTTAAAACCGGGAAGCACGGCAGAGGTCGTATCCATAGGCGCTAATGATCTGGCAGATCGTATGATGGAAATGAACCTGCTGCCGGGTAAAAAGATAACCTATCTGTTTAAGGCACCTGCAGGGGATCCTATCGCCATTGATATTGACGGGTATACATTGTCACTCAGACTTAGTGAAGCAGCATTGATTGAGGTACGGTAATGACGGAATCTACATTGACCAGTAATATAGCTCCCACAGCATTAAAAGTTAATAAATTAGCCCTTGTGGGAAATCCCAATAGCGGAAAAACCTCCCTTTTCAACCTGCTTACCGGCCTGAATCAAAAGGTGGGAAATTACCCGGGCATTACCACCGAAAAGAAAACCGGATATACCCGTCTGGAACAACGTAATGTCGAGGTACTGGATCTCCCCGGCAGCTACAGCCTTGCTCCCCGTACTGAAGATGAACGCATTGTTGCCGATACTTTAAAGACACCCGATGCGGATGATTACCCAGACCTTGTGCTGGTAACGGCGGATATGGCCAACCTGGAGCGCAACCTGATGATTTTCACCCAGGTGAAAGATCTGGGCATACCTGTGGTGCTGATGCTCACAATGCCTGACCTGGCAGCTAAAGAAGGAGTATCCGTTGATACGGACAAGCTAAGCGAGATGCTGGGCGATGTGCCTGTATTTGTTGTCAATAACCGTACAGGAGCCGGTCTTAAGGAGTTAAAATCCTTTATTGAGGATTATGAACATCAACCAGGTGAGCGCTTTATCGAGCAGGATTTTCTGGATACGCATACCAGCGCAGAGGTCATTTCAGAACGATATAAACGCCTAAGTCAGCTGCTATCATTTTGTGTGACGCATTCCGATCCGGCACTACGTCCGGTAACAAGGCTTACAAGAAAAGCAGATAAGCTGTTGGTACACCGTTTCTGGGGCTATCTGATTCTGGTGGCTGTCTTGGGCTTGATTTTTCAGGCCATCTTCTCACTGGCCGTATACCCGATGGATTTTATTGACGCCATGATGGGTAGCTTTGGATTGTGGGTAGAAAATATTACACCTGAAGGACCATTTTTTGACCTTATCACCGAAGGCATGATACCCGGCATTACGGGCATCATCATTTTCATACCTCAGATAGCCCTGCTATTTGGACTTCTGGCTATATTGGAAGAGACAGGCTACATGGCACGGGCCGTATTCATCATGGACCGCCTCATGCGGCGTTTCGGTCTTAATGGGAGAAGTGTAGTGCCGCTGGTTTCCGGATTAGCATGTGCGATTCCGGCGATTATGTCTACCCGCACGATTGAGGACCGGAAGGAGCGTCTGATCAGCATTTTCGTTATTCCATTTATGAGTTGTAGTGCCCGCCTGCCGGTATACACCATCATCATTTCACTCATCATACCACCAAAATTGTTGCTGGGATGGATAAATATGCAGGGGCTTGCGCTGCTGGCTATGTATATGATCGGCGTCATTACCACGCTGCTGGCTGCCTACGTGCTGAAGCAGATTATCAGGATGCCGTCAAGAGGCTATTTCCTGATGGAGCTACCCTTGTATCGAATGCCCCGCTGGCGAAATGTAGGGCTGACCATGTGGCAAAAATCGGGTGAGTTTGTAACAGAGGCTGGGAAAATAATATTTGCTATCTCCATTATCCTGTGGGTACTGGCGTATTTTGGCCCTACCATGGAAAATGGTAAAATCAAAAATCTGGCAACTCCGGATGTGCAGCTGGAGGAGAGTTATATTGGAAAATTTGGCTGCGCCATCGAGCCGGCTATAGAACCACTCGGATATGACTGGAAAATCGGCATCGCCATACTTACTTCATATGTCGCCCGCGAGGTATTTGTAAGCACCATGGCTACCATCTATTCAGTGGATAAAAAAGATACCGGTATCACCCTGATCAGCCGGTTGAGGGGTGAAAAAAAGCCGGATGGCTCAAGGGTATTCGATTTTCCTACAGGTGTTTCATTACTGCTGTTCTATGCATTTGCCATGCAGTGCATGAGCACATTTGCGGTAGTAATGAAAGAAACCCGCAGCTGGAAATGGCCCGTTATTCAGGCAGTTTCGATGACTATTCTTGCCTATGTTGTTTCATTAATCGCATATCAGCTTCTTACCTTATGATTGGACAGTACATTGCTATCGGTACGTTATTTTTTGGTTCAGTTTTTTTCCTGACACGATCGTTCTGGAAGAAAAGTGGCCCGGGTGATAAGAAGTCCGGATGTGAAGGATGCCACTAGATATTGAGCCAGTAGGTAATTTTAAATACCAGTGCCCTGGTCTTGGGCGCTCCAAGGTTCAGAAAGATGAACTCATCATTTTCATTGAACGACTGTGCAAAGTAGTTGTCGGTGTATACAAGAAATATATCTGATACCGGCTTAAATCGATATTGCAGCCGTGAGTTGATATTCAGGTTGTTAATCTGGGTATTGTACTGAACAAACGTGGTCCAGAAAAGCTCTTTCGAGAAAGTAAAATCGAAGCGGGGTCCTATAAGCAGCAGATCAGAACTATTATATGGCTGCGATAACCGGATCCGGTTATAGTTCACGGTAAGGCTCGTAAACCCAAACGGCTGGTACCTGTAGGTGAGATCGGTATTGATGGTCACCCTGGATCCACCATAATAGCCTCCAAAACGTGCATATAGATTTCCGAATAAATCCTTTCTGTTGTCCGAGCCATAATTGATCATCACCATATCGTAAATGGTGGTAGAGCCTGCCTCAAACTGCTCACCACCGGAGCCACTGGGATCAAAAGGACGCTGCAGACGCACAAACTCTCTTCTCCAGCGGATAGAAAAATCGCTGGTATTCTTAAACTGTATGCGGTAGATGGCATTCAGGTCATAATCCAGAAATCCGCCTTCATCATACTGTGCATCGCCGTCGATGGCAGGTCCGTATGACTGGATAATGTTCGACTCCGGAAAAAACCGATATGAAATATTCCCGGAAGACCGGTCAATGCCGGTGCGACGCACAAACCCCACCTCAGGATTGTAATTTTCACCAATCCATTGACCTGTATAGCTGATATCCCAGTTTAGTGTCTGATAATTTAATGTAAGTCCGGCCGAATAGGCGCTGTCCTGTAAGGTGTTTTCAAATGAAGTGTGGTAATAGGCTTTGCCTGTCCACCTGTTATTGGCAGTATTCAGGTTATAATCGACACCCATGGTGCGGTTATGGTTTTCACCCGACACCTCCCCGGCATTGAAATTATGTTTGTTCACAAAGATGAACCCTACATTCGACCGTGCAAACAGTTTTTGCTGTATTACTCCCACGCTATAATTTACAGGAGGCACACCTGACTCAGGTATAGCACCCGCCTGCATGTTCAGAAAACCTATACGCGTATTATCATTTATTTTCCCGCTCAGGCGCATCCCGAAGGGTATGGAGTTTTGTACGTTCTGCCCGGTAGCCGTATCTCGTGCAACGCCTATTCTCCTGGAGAAAAACGGGGTAGTTCGCCCAAAGCCAAAACTTGAAAACAGATCAGCATTTTCAAGGAAAAACTGCCTCCGCTCCGGAAAAAAGATCTCAAAACGGTCTAGATTGGTTACCTGCTGGTCTACTTCTACCTGCGAAAAGTCGGGATTAACGGTTAGGTCAAGGTTAAGGGACGGTGTAACACCATATTTTAAATCAAAACCGGCAGATAAATTGGTATTGCGTGGTGTTCCTTCATCATAATCCCGATTGGCGCCGGCAGCAACAAATGGGATTACTGAAATATTGGTGCCCGGCTTTCCTGTCGGACTTTGCCAGAATATCTCGCGTGTGTAAGCAAGATTAGTCATTTGCAGGTTGCGCGGGATCGGTGTCCAGGTTGAACGCTCTGCATTTTCAGAATCAATCCGATAAAAGTTGAAGTTCCACGAGTCCTGATTTTCAGTAAAGCGTAGCGTTTTAAATGGTATTGCCATTTCAGCTGTCCAGTACTCCCCGGCCTGTATAGCATTTCCCTCCCATACATTATCCCAGTTATTATCAAGGTCATCACCATTCGCGATAATGCCCTCCCGTAATACACCAAAGGGATTAACACCAAAAACAAATCCATTTGTATTGTCTTTGAAAGGGTCAATAACAAGGACCACTGCATCAAAAGCCCCACCACGGAAGTCCCTTCTCAACGACGGCGTTACATAACCTCTGTCTGCTGAGAGGTTGTGCATCCGTGCGGCAAAGTAAAGGTTTTCATCATCATAGGCGAGGAATACCTCTGTCTGTGAATTGGCCAGGGATGTATCAAAAGGAAAATACTGCATGAAGTCCGTCATAGCGGGTATGGAAGACCAGATTTCATCATCCAACCTGCCATCAACAACAGGAGGATCGTTGGTATAACGGATTACCAGCTCCTGAGCGGTTAAACCAAGGGACAGAAATAAAAACAAAAGAAGGATGGACCGCACTGGATTCATTGCACAAAATTACCCCAAATAAAATATTGATGCTGTAAACATATGTATATACGGTCGGAATTTTGTTTGCAAGTCTCGGTAAAAAGGATGTGATTTACTCCACTCAGTAATCCTCAATCTTACCGATGTAATATTTACATTTAATCCACAAGATTAACGAGAAAGGAAGCATGATTGGGTTTTGGGTAATACGAGCCGGCAAGTACCTTACCCTTTAATAATGCTAAATTTTCTCTGAGCTGTCTTTTGTGAGGAAAATACTGGTTGACAAAAAGATCCAGCACCTCCTCATATGTGCCATCCTGCCCGGCAATAAACGGATTCTGCCATACTGATCCAGGACCAACATATAGGTAAAGTCCGTTTTTCCTTGCGTAATATTTCAGAAAATGATCCTTTTGATCGTTGATCACAATTGCCTTCCCGCTTCTGAGTCGCTGCAGCATTACCAGCTCGTGTTCAGTAGCTTCAGGAGCATCATCATTTTCCTGTAGCACCCAGTGTGCCGTAATAGGCCTGCTTTTTGCTCTGCCCTGCCGGATAATCAGCTCAAATGCTTCGTTTTCAATTTCGCTTAGTCGCTGAAAAAGGCTGCTCTGCTTTTTACTTAATCCCAGAGATGATAAGGTTTTGGGTGGCTCCTTTAGGTTACCAGCCAAATGTTGATTACTGTAAAATTGACCACCCGATGCCAGCTCCCCCTTTTCGCGCCCCATCCGGATAAAGGAACCTATCAGGCGCTGGGTACGAATGCGTTGCTCAGCCAGCATACGCTGAAGTTCAGCATCTTTTTTCTCCGCTCTTGCCCATATTTGTATGGCCTTCACCTTATTCAGATAATCAATGCCTTCCTCCAGGTTTTGTATCGCCGTCAGCTGATCTTCAGCATGACGAATAATGGATATGGCTGTATGCTCATTCATGCTTTTTTCTGAAAATGCCGAAGCGATCAACATTGAATGGAATTTTTCGTTTTTCAAGCCATCGCTGCATATCTGACTTGGGTGGCGCCGCATCTTCTTCCTCATCCTCAACAGCAGACCGGATCAGGCCAAACATCATGATCAGGTTGGTAAGAATGATCATCAGCATCAGCAATGCCGGACGGAAGGTAACAATCTGGTACTGCTCCGGGATGGCATAAAATAACAGTATGGATATGAGTCCGCGTGGTGCAATAAATACTGCCGGTGTCATGTGATCTTTTTGTATGGCAGAAAGCGAAATAAATCGAAAAAGGTAAATGATCAGCAGCGATGCACCGCAAAGCATAAGCACAGTCAGGTCGGTAATGCCGGTAAAACTGATCGACATGCCAAAAACGACAAAGAAAAAAGTGCGCACTAAAAATGAGGACTCAAGTGTCAACAGCTTCATGTCGTCCAGAATATGGTTAATGGCCTCCATATCTATGATTTTTTTGAGGCGACCGACCGAGAAAATACGCATGTTATTAATAAACAAGCCAAAGGCCATCACAAATACCAGTGATGAAAGGTGAAAGAGCTTACCTACTCCATATATAAGTGAAAGAATGGCAATAGGGAGAAACAACTTGATCTCACTATTGATGCGCTGAAGCACCAGAATCAACCCAAACCCGAGAATGATGGCGAGAATAAAGGTGATTACCAGGTTCCCAATTATGGTGTAGGTGATCTCAGGAATGCTTTCGGTGCCGATGGAATCACTCAAAAAATAAAAAAACATGATACCAAGAATATCGCTTAGAGCGCTTTCAAATACCATAAACTCCTTTTTTTCGCGGGTAATCTGCGCCACGCTGGGAATGATGATGGCACTACTGAGAATGGAAAGGGGAATACTGTAAAGCAAGGCCTGCGGGAAAGGCACCTCATATATCCATTGTATCAGAAAGCCAATGGCCAGTGAACAGGAGATCAATAATACAATGGCCATCCAGAATGCATTGACAATCAGCTTTTGCTTGCTCTTTTCCAGGTGGATATCCAGCGTAGCTTCCAATACGATCATAATCAGACCTACCGTACCCAGAATTTCCAGGACAGGCTTAAGGAAATCATCGTTTACGTCAAAGATGAGTCCGAATATATAGCCTGTAGCGATAAGCAGGATCACGGTGGGTATCCGTGTTTTTTTTGCCACAAGATTGAAAAGGAATGATAAGATGATCACCAGCGATATCAGGATCAGCATCCAGTGGACATTCAGGGAATCTAATTTCATAAGTGCAAATTACATTAATTAATATACAGGATTAAATATTGCCTTTGGCATAGTCTGAAAGGTAAAGAAAGTCGGGTGTAAGAACTCCTTCTTTAACAATGGTCGCACCCGTGATCACCGGATGTTCTGGCTGGTTCAGGTATAAGGGAAGAATATTATCCGTAAGTATCTGGCTGAAATGAGCGGAAGCATCCCGTGGCAGCTCACTGGGCAGATTGTCTACTGCCATCACGCTAAGGCGTCCATTTCCTGAAAATGGCGGATATTCTTTTCGGGTTGCAGGATCAATGTCATAAAACGGATTAGCAATTTCAGATGCTCTGATAGTGGTAGGTACTGAGCCATCTATATCGCAGGTAATGTCTGCAATTACCTCAGGAAATCCTACCCTGGGCAGATCTTCCCATTCAAAAAGCCGGGGGGCATCCGGATCCCAGTACGCTCCTGCTATCAGCAGATCTGTCACAGGTAAAAATCGTTGAAAATTGGAAGTATATTCACGAGGATGGCCAATAAAATGACTGAAGTCAAATGGTCGTGTAGGATGAGATACATATGCTGAAGGATCCAGCTGGACGAAGACAGGGCGTTCTGCATCATTATTCAAAAAACTATCTATAGTGGTTTCACTGAACCCTGCTGCTTCCAATACTTCCCTTGCTCCCTGGCCTACCCGGCCTGTACCTGTGATCACAGCCTTCAAAGGCGGCAGCTCAACCTTTTCAATAGCTGAAAACAGGGCCTTTCGATCATAAAGTGAGGATGCGCGGGGCAACTGCTCCAAACCCGACTTTTTAAGATAGCCTAACAGTCCATTATATGCCCCTACCACACCCGCGTAATACCCGAATGCAATAAGACGCTGACCCCCTTCTTTGATCACTTCATAGTCGATAAGTGTTGCACCCTGTGACATAAAACGTGCCAGCAGCGGCTGGTTGTAAGCTTGTTTTTTTATGGTGTGAGAAAAGAAAAAATAGGAGGTGCCGGTCCTGATCCGGTCTACAGGGATTTCCTTCACCCCGATGATGATATCACAGTCAGGAAGCCGGTCTACGACCTCAATATTACATTTACGATATTGCTCATCCGAAAATATGCGATGGGGGCTTGATTCACATATTATCTCCACCTCCGGATGGGTTCTGGAAAATTTTTCAGCATCTTCCGGCGTTATTGCCACACGATGGTCAACCGGTATCTTTTCTTCTTTTATAATTCCAATCTTTATCTTTGGCATCAAATGAGGAGTTTACTTGTATTAACAATACTACTACTCTCACTTCAAAAGACAGCGTTCGGCCAGCTAATTTTTGAAAGTTATTATGAGAGGCAACTGATAAAGGAGGACTTTGCAGACATTCTTGACAGGGCCGGTCGCGACCTGCAGAAAGATCCTTATGACCCCATTGCGTTATATTACAAAGCGCTGGTGCTAAACAAAAAGAATTATGCTGGCTTTCAGCCCGACAGTGCGTATCAATGCCTTCAGTTGCTGATACCTGTTTTTGACCGTGCCGATAAGCGGATACTGGAAAAATGGGAAAAAGACGGCCTGAGTGACACAAAACTGAGTCAGCTCCTGGCATCTGTGGATGAGAACACCTTCCGCTACTATAAAGATCAGCAACGTGTAGAGGCCATGGAGATGTTTATGGACCGCTATCCGGAGTCGGACTATATCCAGGATGCAAAATTTGTCCTGTATGAGCTGGCCTTTATGGAAGCTGCTTCCGGCGACAGCGCTTCCGACTATTTCCGCTTTATTGACATCTATCCCAATGCGCCTCAGGTAAGCCGGGCCAGGGAACTTGCCGAGCTCAGGAGATATCAGGAAAACACGGCGTCAGGCAAGCTTGAGGATTACATGATCTTTGTTGAAAGGTATCCCTATTCCCCTTTCCGGGACCAGGCAGTAGACCATATTGCAGAGATTAAATTATCGGTTCTTACACCTGAAAATATCCACTGGATGGCTGAAAATTTCCCGGATCACCCCAGCCTGGAAAAGGCCAGAAAGCTTCTTTTCCATCAAATGAAATATAGTTCAGCCCCATATCTCTACAATGATTCTGTAAAAGAAGTGGTTGAAAACCAAAAAACACCAAAAGTAATATCTTCATTTTACGATATGTATGGCATTATGCGTATTGACGGCAAAATATTGCTGAACTACGCTTATGACTCCATCATCACTGACGGTAATACTTTTCAGGCTCTGAAACTGGGTAGGTGGACCGTATTAAATCAGGACCTGGACCTGCTGGGTACATATGATGAGCCGGCTACAATCGAAGCATTGCCGCAGGGCTGGTATAAACTAAACGAATTATATGTAAATGCCGGCTGGGAAGAGCCCGTTTCATACGAGGCGCTTATACCAGATCCAATGGGCCGCTTTCTGTTTGTTAAAAAATACGGCACCTGGCGGGAGGAAAGCTTATTAGGCAAACTGGCCGGTGATGCATATGACAGCATCATGACGGTGGGTCTTAGTATTTTTAAGCTAAAGAATAAAGTGTGGCAGGTAGTTCATGCAGAAAACTACTTCACCGGAGATCCTTTTGAGTTTGAGAGCTTTGACAAGCTGGAAGACGGCGTTTTCCTGCTGCATAAGGAAGCCTGGACCTACATCTGGCAGGATGATGAAAGAAAAGATCAGCTCATGCGTATTTCGGAAGTCATACCGATGGATAGCGGTAAGTATATCCTGGTGACAAATGCTGGCAGTGAATATGCTTATGCAAATGAAAATCTGATAAATAATCAGGCAGCTGCTTCAGTCGGTTTTAGCGGGCAAAATGTCCTGGCGCAGTATACATCCGGATACCGGCTTTTCACTCCCGGTGGAAAAGAGTTATACGGGAGTGAAAAATATTCAGAAATTGCATCTCCGTTTTTTATCCTTGGTGATAGCCTGTATGCCCTTGCTGCTGATGGCATCCCGTTTGATTCAACCCAACAGATTGATCCGGTATATGCAGAAGGTGGATTTTGTACACATATCACAATAACCAAAAATGACAGCTTCAATATTTACGACCGGCATCTGCGGCTGATCTGGAAAGGAGGGAGTATCGAAAATATAAAGGCGCTCAGTGAAAATATACTCTTAAATAAAGCTGACGGTAAAACCTTTGTCATCACTGAAGATACAGCCTATTTTTTTGATAGCGGCACCACCATTGTAAAAGCAACGGACGAAAGCGTGCATTTGCTCAGGGAAAATAAATTTGGTTATCTAAATATTCGCAGTGGCATGCTTGTAAGCCCGGAATACGATAAATTAATACGTCCACTCAATGCCAACGCCGCAGCCGTGACCAAAGAAGAAAAAACCGGATTGTGGATAGATAAAAATCAGGTGCTAAGTCCCGAATTTTCAACTGTAGCTTATTTTAACGATTCAGTTTTTCTGGCAAAAAATAAAAAATGGATTATTTTTACGGGTAACGATACCCTGTTTAGCGATATTGACGATTATCAGATAATGCAGGAGGGAATTTACCTTTCGAAAAATGGCAATAAGGGAATGTTTCATGAAAATTTTACGCTCGATCCCATCTTTGAAACCATAAAAATGTTCGATTATGATCACTTTGAAACCTGGCATATTGACAACCTTAGCGGATTATATATTCGAAGGATCATCCATGACAGCGGAAAGGTGGTGTATGCAGAGGCTGCAACTGAAAAATCATTCAGGAAAATCAGTTCGTTATATAAATAGAGTCAGCTTCGGCCAGAAAGCGATAATTATCCAGTATACGCTTAACTGATTCACGCACATACCAGCCGTTGTCAAAATCCTGTGATCCGAAAATACCGCTGGCATAGCCACGCCACACCGTCTGCTGTTTTCTGCGATCGATAAAGGTGACGTAAATAGTTCCTTCTTTCAGGTTGTATCTGACTTTGTCGTATTTGTTGGGCTCCCACCCCGGATTTTCTACCCATAGGTAAATGTCCGGCTGGTTATAACCGTTTAATTCCAGGTCACTGTAAAAAATCTTGGTAGCAATATAAAGATCAGGTCGGCGATCATTTTTCTTGTATCCCATAAAACCCAGGCGGCTTTCGATATACTCTTCTACCATATCAAGGTGAAGGTCTTGATTCTGGTGCAATTTATTGGTGGAGATATCATTCACAAATGCAAAACTGTTATAATCTTTAAATTCTCCGCGATAATCATAGTCATAGTCTACTACAATTTCACGAGTGAGAAAACACCCTGATGACAATCCGCCAATCATCAGAAAAAGCAATGTGAATGATAAAGATTTCATAGGTTAATTATTTCTCTTCTTTTTTAATTTCTCCAGTGCGCGGTTTTTGAGCTCATTGATCTGTTCTTCAGCCTGTTCTTTGATTTCCTCCTGCTCTTTGTTCAATGATTCCTCTACAATAACTGAAACACTATCTTTTTGTTGAGCAATCTTTTGAGTTACAGTCTGTTGGATATTATCCCTGGCTGCATCTACCACATTATGTTGCCCATCATTATCTATCGAGGCAATACCAATTTCAGGGTCGTTGTACGTACCCGAAATACCCAGATTTAGCTTAATATTATCTGAAATGATGTTATTCCCCAGATAGCTGCCTACCAGATTATTGACGGCACTCCCTGCCTGTCCTGTAGGAACATCTAACGAGACTTTATAAGCCAGCGTTCCGTCAAGGAAAGTCTTGCCGCTGACGGTGCCCGTATATTTTCCTAATTTAATATCAAAAGGTGATACTTCAAGATTTCCGTCTGCGATTTTTGCATCGATATCTACATCCTTAAGGGTCACCTGGTCAGCATCATTCAGTCGTGTAAGTGATGTGATGCCTGAAATCACCTTTGACTCTGCTACGCTGGCATCCTGTATTCTGATAGCGCCATATCCATTGATGGCAGATAGTACAGGCGACATATTTTCATCCAGGACACCATCAATGCGGAAGGTTGTACCCATTTTTCCTGTCATTTTTTCAGCTACAGGAGACAGCCGCTGAATGGTAACGAAATTACGGTAGAGTTCAGGTATTGCCACATTTTCTATATTCAAGTCAAAATCATACAATGGCAATTCAGGCCTGCTGTCATAGGATCCGTTCATCACAAAAGCGCCTTCCAGCATATTGAACCGAAGGGGTTGTAGTAATAATTGCCCGTCAATTGCCTTTACTGTACCTCTCACTTCACTAAGCGAGTAGGTGCTGTACACTACTTCTTTTATTGAGGTATTAAATGTGAACTCGATATTTTGCGGTATGCGGACAACTGCTATTGCTGCAGAATCCTGCACAGTAGTACTGACTTCTTCTGATGTCGTTAAAAAGGAATTTACATCTATAAACTGGCTTTCCATGCTAAGCCTTCCCTCCAGTTTATCGCCGGCCAGTGCAAAGGCCAGGTAATTTTCAATATTTCCGGTGAGCTTAAAATCAGAATTACCACTGGTTGCATCAAAGACTGAGAGCCTGATGGTAGTGGGTGAAAATGAAAGGTTGGAGCGGGATATATTCAATCCGGCCGGCAGATTAAGGCTATCCACATAGAGGAAGTCGACCAGCTCGATATTTCCTGACGTTGGCAAGTTCTGATATTGTTCATTTTCTAGTGAATTCATGTCACCACTACCGCTGACCATACCGCGCATAATACCCTCGATAGACATGCCTTCCAAACCAGCAACGGCATTAATCAGTGATAAATCAAATTCCCCATTAAAATCAAAATTCCAGTGAGGGTTGTCCATATCCCAGACCCGGGCTTTCAGTCCTATCGCCTTATCCCCGAGATACATGGACAGGTCCTTCAGCTCAACGTTGATTCCTGCCAGCGTGCCTGTGCTATTCGAAAATGAGGCGTCCATGGTAATATCTTTTAAAGGCCTGGGCAAATCATCATTTTCGACCGAACCATTGGAAAGCCTCATCATTCCATCAAAAGCCGGTAAAGTGGCATTGACAGAGTCATATATACCGTCGGCAACCGCTCTGACCTCAAGAAGGCCTGCCGTTTTGACTCCCTCCAACGGATAAAACTCATGCAATTCAGATAAATCAAACCGCGCATCAACATCGGCTTTCACCTTCATAGGATGCATTCCTTCGGTATGTAGCTGAAGGTTTAGTGGATTGTCACCTGCCCTGGCGTGAAAATCGTTAATATCCAGTTTAAGATCAGTATATCCTCCTTCATCAGCCTGCAGTGCCATATCTATACGGATATCCTCTACAGCTTTTGGCAGGTCCGGGTATTGAATTTTGCCGTTATCTACCTTCAGGGCAAACAGCAGGCCGGGATAAATATCAGCTGTATATTTTCCTTTGACTGCTCCTGAAAAACTTAAATTACCCTCAGCGTCTAATCCTTCAAAATCATGGGCATATACTTCCGGCACAAGTGAAAGCAAACTCTTAAATGAATTGTCCGGGGTTGAAAATGAAAGGTCAAACGTCATATCATCAGGCATGGCAAACATCCCGTCGACAACAAAGTGAAAATCATTGATGGCATTTTTATTTTCCCGAAATGTAAAGGACCAGTCGTCCATATTAATATGCAGCAACATATCGGTAGTTACCCGCTGGCCGGAAAGATAGGCCACATCGTAATATTCAAAATAAACCTGATCGATCGCAGCCTGTAATGCCATGTTATATTCCACCATGCCGATATCGCCCTTACCGGTGTGGTTGATGCCTGTGGCGCCAATAAATGTACGGTATTTCAGGTCTTCATAGATGAAGGTGCCATCTACAATTTCCCATTTCTCGATTCGAATGAGTGCTTCCTGTGAAGATGCCTCTTCTGTCGTGTCCGAAGGCATATCTGATGGATAGGTGATGTCATAGTTGACGCTCCCATCCTCCAGTGTAATGAGGTTGATCAGCGGTTGCTGAAGGGCAACCGATTTTATGGTCATCGGGCTTTTAAAAACGCTTAGCGGAGCAAGGGCCAGATCAAAGCGAGCCACATCTACCAATGTATCCCCCTCGAATAGATCCCTGCCAATGACACCAAAATCACTTAGTGATACTGTGAGATTGGGGAAATCCCTGAAAAATGAAAGACGGAATGACTCAAAATCATAATAAATCGTAGCATTGATATTTTTTTCGAGCGTCAGGTCAATCTGTCTTTTAATCTCATCCTTAAAAAAATAGGGAATAACGAGCAGTGCAGCCAGCAGGATGACTACTATACCCCCAAGGATTATAAAAATTCTTTTCATCACATTATTAATTGCTTGTATACAATGTTAAGTTTTTTCATCGTCAGTCACTAGTGATATGAATAAAGAAAACGTTAAGCAAAGGCATGATCAGATAACAAAGCAGGGTTAGCGGATAACCTATGGGTTACATTCTCGGATATATGGATAGGAACATATTCGCGGTCAATAGAGTCAAGGTCAGACCATTTCAGCTTTCTCATTTTTTGATCATAAAAATCCGTGGTGTTGATCAGCAAAAAGCTGGTCTCCAATTCCTTCGTTCCGGTATTGATTTTGGTGTTTTTTACTTTTGAGTATACAGTACGGTTGAGGTCAGAAACCATGGCAATACCTGTAGGCAGTGATCCTGCCCCTTTTCCTGTGAAAGTCTGCCGGCCTGCAAACGAAGACTGGATGCTCACGGCATTTAGTTCATCATCCACAAAGAATAAGGCATCAGTAGGATCACAAACAGAAGGCAGCACACATACATTGCCTGATGCATCTGCGTATCCTTTAAGCCGTAGCATCATCTCATGCTTTTTCAGCCACGCATATAATGGCTCCGGGATGTCGTAAAGCCCATAACGAAGAATGCGATCCGGATGCACATAAATACCAAAGGCCAGAAACGCCAGGATTGATAGTTTATTAGCTGCATCTGTACCATCAAGGTCACGGCGGGGATCCTCCTCAGCAAATCCGGCTTCCCGGGCCTCCTCTAATGCTGTGTCAAAGGACTTACCTTTTTTGATTATACTGGTAAGTATATAATTGGATGATCCATTGAGAATACCTTCAATATGCTGAATTTGATCGTAATGGTAATATTGCTGGATTGTCTGAAGAATGGGAATACCAGCAGCCACCGCTGCCTCATAGTGAAAGCTGACGCCATGCCGGGATGACAGTGCCATGAGCTCCGGCAGGTTTTCAGCCACTAATTTTTTATTTGCTGTGATATAATGCTTACCTGCTGCAAGGCATACCCGGGCATATTTCAGTGCAGCATCGTCATCACTTATGGCCTCCATGACCACGTCGACAGTGGGGTCATTCAAGAGCTTATTGATGTCCGTGGTGAGCAATGCATTGTCAACAGCGCGTTGCTTATCAGATGAGCGCACCACTATCGTACCCACTTTATAGTCAGGGTTATGCTTAAGAATGGTGTAAACCCCCTGATTTACGCATCCAAATCCTATTAATCCTATATTTTTCATTGCTGTAGAGTGTTTAATGGTAAAAACCTGGTAATAACGTGATTTAGCTTTTCGGCCTCGGTCAGAAAGCCATCATGACCATATATGGAGTCAATGATCTCCAGTGAGGCCTGAGGTATATGCGCGGCAAGAAATTCCTGTTCTGTCACAGGAAACAACACATCGGATGTAATACCGATTACGAGTGTTCGCGCTTTGATGCTTTGCAGGGCTGATTCTTTTGATTTTCTTCCTGCACCGACGTTATGCATATCCATCATATGGGAAAGCATATGATAACTGAAAGCGTTAAACCTGGCAGCCAGCTTTTCTCCCTGATATCGCTGGTAGCTGGCTGCCTTGTATTCCGATTTATACTCTGATGTTTCTTCCGACTGGGTAACGGCATAGATTTCGTACCGTCTGTAGGATATCAGTGCTATTTCACGTGCTATCTTAAGTCCCTGCTCACCTGCACCCGGATAGCTAAGCTGCCATGTGATATCATTTTCGATAGCATGACGCTGTGTAGCATTAAAGGCTCTGCCCCAGGCTGAATGTTCAGCATTCGTTGCTATAAGAATCAGTTTATTGAATACATCCGGAGCATATATCGCCCATTCCATAGCCTGTTGCCCTCCCAGTGAGGCGCCAATGAGGCAATGTATTTTTTCTATCCCCAGGTGCGCACGTAACCGGTCATACATTTTAACGCAATCGCGGTTGGTGAGCTGCGGGAAGTCATGAAAATAAGGGTGCTGGCTCCCGGGCTTGTTTTCCAAAGGACCCGTAGAGCCATAGCAGCTACCGGGTATGTTCACACAGATGATGAAATACTCGTCGGGGTCAAAGGTTTTGCCATGGCCTACCATTTCAGGCCACCATTCCGTTGGGTCTGCATTTGCCGTAAGCGCATGGCAGATCCATATGACATTATCTTTTAGTGGACTCAGTCTACCGTGGGTAGTGTATCCAAGCGTAACCGGGCCACAGGAACCTGACAGTTCCAGTGCCACTTCTGGCAGGGTAAATCTTTCCATAACTCGTTAATTAAAGATTTAAGGATTATAGATTTACCGCTGCTGATTTAATCGCAGAAACGGGAAATAATAAGAAAAGGGAGATTACCAGAAGGAATGTTGTTTTCATTTTCCAAATGTTTTTATATTCTCCGATGCCAATATGTACAACGGATCAGGAATTAGCACCTTGGATCACCCGCCCAGGTTGCTAGCACTTCATAGAGCCTGTCTCTCCGTGCTTCTGTATAAAATCAATCAGAAATTGATTTCTGATACGAAGGTATATGAGGAAAATAAAATATCCAAGCGATTACTCGTCGAGAATGATAAATTCTACCCGCCGGTTGAGTGCACGATTCTCGGCACGGTCGTTGGATGCAAGCGGCTTATCTTCACCATAACCTTTTGCAATGGTACGTGTAGGGGATACTCCCTGGCTGACGAGGTAGTCTACAACGGCCTGTGCTCTGTCCTGAGACAAGCGGAGGTTTGAGGCTGCCTGCCCTACATTATCAGAATGTCCTGCTACCTCAATCTTGATCATCGGGTTATCAATCAGAATCTCCGCCAGGCGATTGAGCTCATCGTATGAGTCTTCGGTAAATTCAGTGCTCGCCGTTGCGAAATAAATATTATTAAGCTCTATAGTTTCACCTTTCTCGAGGGGTGTCATCATCAGGTTGTTTTCTATTTCATTATAGTCGCCTCTTTCCGACAGATTGATCATGTCATTTATACCATAAAAGCCCTCTGCTTCCGCCAGGTAGGCATATTTTGTGCCATACGGAAGCAGAATCTCATATTCACCGGTTTCAGGGTCACTATAGGCTATGCCTACTTCTTTACCTTCTGGTAATATATCATACACAATCCTTGCTTCGACCGGCTCCTGTGTTTTGGTATTTATTACCTTGCCGCTTATGGCCACTACAGGTGCAGGCTGCTGAAACACCGGAATATCCATGCGCAGGATATCGGCATCCTCACCTGTACCTCTTGCGAAATAAGCATAGGTGCCGGAAGGCGGGATGTTGAAGGATATTTCATCTGCTGCTGAGTTCACCTCTGCTCCCATATTTTCAGGCTCTGTCCAACGTTTCCAGGTGTTGTCAAGTCTTCGTGCGATGTAAACATCCTGTCCCCCAAACCCGCTGTAGCCCAGGGAGCTGAAATAAAGTGTTTCATCATCCGGAGCCAGAAAGGGGCTCACCTCATCCATAGGTGTGTTAATATCGGGGCCAAGGTTGCGTGGTTCACTCCATTTGCCATCACGCTGTTCAAATGAAATATAAAGATCTTTACCACCGTAGCTGTCAAAACGGTCTATCGCCATGATTAGCATTTTTCTGTTATTGGCCATAAAATAATCTCCATCGGTGGATTCTATGTAGTCGTTTTCAATTTCAATCTCCATAGGCTCCGTCCAGCCATTTTCTGTTTTACGTGAAAAGGATATACCCGGCTTTGTCTTGTTACGGGTATAGCGATTGCCCAGCACCACCATCATGGAATTGCCATCAGGGGTGACCGAACTTATGTAGTTTTCGCCACGATTGTTCAGGCTCTCTCCGGCATTTACTGCCGTGCTCCAGCTACTGTCTGTAATGTTGAAGCTCGAGATCCATATATCGCTCGGATCTTCCTCTCCACCCGTATTCTGCGGGTGAAAGGCCCTGGAGAAAAACAATGTATTCCCGTCGGGTGATATTACAGGGCGGGTTTCACGATAAGGGGAGTTTACCGTAGTATCCAGCTTTTCGAGTGTTTCAGGGGAAACCAGATTTTGCACGACAAGAATTTCAGCCTCCAGGGGCGTCACCAGACGGCTGACACCGATGGCATCTATACCAGCATATCCCTCAACGGCAGCGCCATCGATTACAACCTTGATCCTGGACACTTTGTAATCGGTGGAGTCAGGGAGAAAAACGGTTAGCATACGTCCCGGGATAGGTAATGTCCTGGCCGGAAATTCACCGATAAGGTACTCTCTGTTTCGCGTATCATAAGCATAAATTTCGCTCACTGCAGACGGGTTGTACGATTCTGCTATGGCGATCTGACGAATGTGGATCGGGTCATCAAACTGCACCACGATGTATTCTTTTGTATCAGGATCTACCGGCAGCCATGCGTTCGGGTTATCGCCTGGATTGGGAAGCACATCCGGCCTGCCCAGCACGCTTTCAGCGGAATACGCATAGGATGATAACTCGGAGGAGAATTCTATGACTCTCGAAGCCCATCGGACGTCCGGGTTCTGCTCTCGTTGTTGAGGTTGCGCCATTAAACCGGAACTAACAAACAGAAGTAGGGTAAGGTTAAATTTCATGTATCAGTTTTCGATAATTCTCACTTCAACTCGCATATTAAGGGACTTGGCCTCATCGGTATTATCACGACTAATAGGCTGAGTACCTCCGAATGCCTGTATTTTTATTCTTCGCTTGTTGATGCCCTGATTGATCAGATAGTCTCCTACCGCAGCAGCCCTACGCTCGGATAGCTCAAGGTTAAGCCGGGCAGATCCGCGAAAATCAGTATGCCCCTCCAGTTGTATGACCATGTTGGGGTATTCATTCAGCATCGCCACGATTTGGTTCAGCTCTTCATAGGCTTCTTCCTTTATCTCCGCTTTGCCCTGATCAAAATTCAGATTTTCCAGCCTGAGTGTGGAGCCTACACCAACCGGTATGAGGAGATAATCTTTTGTTACCAGCAGCTCGCCCGCCTCAGGGTTGCCCGATATGGTATCATATTTCGTTTTATACCCTTCAGATTTCACAGTTATGAGATATTCTCCCTGATCCAGCAGACTGAAAGCATAACTTCCACTGACCTGATCCGTTTTGGTCACCCCCACTATACTTCCGTATGGCAGTTTTTCGTACAGAATAATGGCAGGCACTGCCGAACGTGTACGCACATTTATCACTTTACCCTCCATTTTTCTTAATGAACCAGAGGTGTCCTGCGCAATAGCAGGCAATAGGGCTGTAAATAAAAATATGCTGATTACTGAGGCTTTCATATGCATAAACTTACAACATTCAATCAAGAGAATAAATATAAAGGATTAATGAACTTAATGTTAATCTTGTGTGAGGCTTTTTAAAACAATTTGGTATTTTTGGTAAAAGGAAAGTTAAGCAAGCAAGGTTTGGCAATAGAACCGGTATTTGAAAAGGACAGCAAAACAGGAGCGTTTGTCATAAACAAAAGAGGGACGCGCCTGAGCGATCACGCACTTTTTCACTCTATAATTGATGCGATTGAGACGCCTACAGTAATCCTTACTGCGGATCTGAACATTATCACATGGAATAAACCCGCCAGTGAAGACACCATTCTTTTCAAAGATAATAACCTAATTTCTGATCGACCCCTTGAAAATTTTATAGCGGAATCTTATTACAATATTATTCACTCCAGCCTTGAAGAGGTAAGCAAAGGCAACATCGTAGACCGTGAATTTTCAGATGACAATAAGCATTTCTATAATCTTCGGCTGCGGCCGATCATGAACCACCGCAATAATTTTCTGGGTTTGATGTTTTCCTTTCGTGACAGCTCAAGCCAGATAAGTACGTTTCTGGGTGCCTTCAACGACATCAGCGTAAATTCCATTTTTACACAGGTTGCGGTAGGGGTAATGCTTTTTGACCTCAACCTTAAGCAGATAACGGCTAACAGGAAGTTTTATGAAATGATGGGCGTCTCCGAAGAAGAGTGGAACAGCTACCAGTCAATATGGAATGTCACACATCCCGATGACCGCCGGAAAAGTCGTAACATGGCAAAGAAGCTTGCCAGCGGCGAGATAGACAACTACAGCCTGGAAAAACGATATATTCACTCCTCAGGCCGGATTTTTTGGGTGCAGCTTACCGCTACGCTGGCACGCAATGATGAAGGGAAGCCGAACTATATTATTTCTGTGGTTCAGGACATCACCAAACGCAAAAAGGTAGAAGAAAACCTGCGTTTCAAAAAAAATGAGCTCGACATGTTCGTTTACCGCATCTCCCACGACCTGAAAGGCCCTGTAGCTTCTATGATGGGATTGCACAACCTGGTGCAGCATGAATTCAAAGACAATAAGCAGCTAAGCCCCTATTTCACCCATTATCAGGATAATATAGAGCGGCTTCATGGCATTATCCATAATTTACTGTCACTGGCCCGCATGAAGGACGCCAAAAGCAACCCTGAGCCAATACAGCTAAATGATTTTATTGAAAACATCATAAAATCATTACACCACCAGCCAAATATCAAACACATCCGGGTAGAGAATAAAATTAGCGTTGATATTGTAATCCATACCGACCGAAACCACCTGATCACTGTACTCCAGAACCTGATCGAAAATGCACTGAAATATAATCATACCAGGGTTGACCCGTTTGTCGTGATCACCCATCATAGAGAAAATGATTGTGACGTAATAGAAGTGATCGATAATGGTGAAGGCATCCCCCCTGAAATGCAGGAAAAGGTGTTTGATATGTTCAGCCGAAACTCTACAGACACTGATGGTACCGGTCTGGGCCTGTATCTTGTAAAAAATGCCGCTGAAAAGATTGATGGTCAGATTGAACTTACCAGTAAGGTAGGTGTCGGAACGAAGTTTTCTTTAATACTCCCCTCCAACACCTGATCCGGCTTAAATATTTGTATAAAAGGCGGCTATGGTCTTTATCCCCTTTTCATAATGCTCAAGTTTATAGCTCTCATTAGGTGAATGTATTGCATCACTATCAAGCCCAAACCCAAGCAAAATTGAGTCAATTTTCAGCTCATCTTTAAACAAGGCCACTACAGGAATACTCCCTCCCTCACGTGTGGGGATAGGAGTCTTACCCCATACCTGTTCAAACGCTTTTTCGGCAGCCTTATAGAAATCTGATGTGGTAGGTGTGACTACCGGTTTGGCACCATGATGCGCTGAAACTTTCACTTTCACCCCTTGGGGCGCAATCGATTTGAAGTGGTCTTCAAACAGCTTTGATATTTCCATATAATCCTGATCGGGCACAAGGCGCATGCTGATCTTCGCATGTGCTTTTGAAGGAAGTACGGTTTTGGCGCCATGACCGGTATAACCGCCCCAAATACCATTTACATCTAATGTAGGACGTATTCCGACTCTTTCAACAGTATTGTATCCTGCTTCTCCATCCACCGCATCTACTCCCAGATCTTTCATATAATGCTCCAGGCTAAAAGGCTTGGTATTTAGTTTTGCTCTTTCATCTGAAGTCAGCTCTACCACTTTATCATAAAATCCGGGAATGGTGACACGGTTTTTTTCATCCTGAAGGGAGGCAATCATTTTACACAGGATATTGACCGGATTAATCACAGCACCACCGTATACTCCTGAATGCAGGTCTCTGTTAGGCCCAGTCACCTCTACTTCCATGTAGCTGAGCCCTTTTAATCCGACGGTGATGGAAGGGTGTTCGGAGCTTATCATAGAGGTATCACTCACCAGCACCACATCGGCTGAAAGTAGTTCTCTATTATTTTTAACAAAATCGCCCAGATTTTCTGATCCTATTTCTTCCTCTCCTTCAAAAAGAAACTTGATATTACACGGTATTTTACCTGTGCCGTCCTTTAATGCCTGAAAGGCCTTGACGTGCATATACATTTGGCCTTTGTCGTCTGCCGACCCGCGTGCATATATTTTACCTTCCTTTACGACCGGCTCAAAAGGAGGTGATGTCCAGAGCTCGACAGGATCTTCCGGTTGTACGTCATAGTGGCCATAGACCAACACTGTTGGCAAGGCGTCATCTTCATGATGGTGACCAAATACTATGGGATGGCCATTGGTTTGATGGATGGTGGCATCTACACCAACAGCCTGCAGCGCCTGTTGCACATATTCAGCCGCATGCTGTACCTCGCCCGCCCTTTGGGGATCAGTACTTACAGATTGTATTTTGAGCAACTCAAAGAGTTCTTCGGTAAATTTCTGGATATGGTCGTCCACATATCCGGTTATCTTTTCAATCATGAAATTAATTAAGTTAAGTTATCAGAATCCGTCATCGTCGAGTTCAGTTTCTTCTTCAACTGGTGTTTCAGTCTGCTGAACTCCAAATGAGCTACCCAGTTGAAAGGGTGTATCAATGCCCAAATAATTACTTCTAAATCGATCTACAAAACTTTGCACCTCATTTATATCACCTTTTAAGAAAACAAACTCCCCGATTTTAGCTTTGTCAGCATTACTTTTTGAGCTGATGGCATCTAAAAACTCATTATCTGATGAAAATATGGTCATGCGGCCGTTCAGATAGGAGAAATAATACCAGAATCCGGGCGAAGGCTGCATGAAGATGTTTACCTCATCGCCGTTTAAGCTTTTTTTAACCTCCAGAAAACCCGGAATGTCAGCGTTGATATCCCTGCGGCCAATATTGGATAGTCCGAGCGTGGGGTTGCCATCAGCTCGGTACGAGTAAAATGATTTGTACTCATCGGACCACCTGAGGTCAACATCACTGAAAACAAGAGTTTTGACCAGTTTATTGGATGCGGATACCAGTGGTACTGCCTCCTGCAGGGAGGCCTCATCGTAGGCAAGAGCGGCATTATCACCGGTGAATTCAGCCATTTTATATAGCAGAGAGGTGATATCTCCGTACCCTTCAGGTAGGGCGCTGTTCATTACCATCTCAGCGAAAATATCTGCGAGTAAATTGATTGGTCCGGTAGGAATATCAAAATCAAAGAGTATCATGGTATTCATCTGGTAATCTGAGCTCGCGAAGTTACCATTACCACGGCCGGAGACCTGCATCTCTATAAGTTCAGCGTCATTGAGTGGAAAAAGCTTTCCTTCAAAAATAATATCCGAGGTATTTTCATTAAAATTCATATACTGTCCGGCCAGTTTTTCACCATTGGCTTTGAGCGTATCTTCAATGATATATGCATTCAAATCGGGCACATACCGAAGCTGCCCGTCGGGAATGAAAAAATTAAAATCGGTGTGGTTTCTTTTTTCGGTCACAAAAGTGGTATAAATCTCATACGTATTCTGATCAAAATGAAGACCTGCCTCCAGCGGGAAACCGTTTTCTGCTCTGCTTTCACGGAAATCAAATATCACTTCCTGCTTGTTAGCGTTGCTGGAATACTGGATCCATGTATCATAGTCCGGTATGGTCGTCAGATTTAGCTTGACGTATCCGTCCAGCTCTAATGCCGGCTTATTGGCATACATTTTTACTTTGCCTTTATAGATCATTCCCGGTGAGATGATAAGATTCTGAAATTCTTCTACATTACCCTGCGATTGTGTATGGTATTTTTCCGGATTGTCCGGATCTGGCGCCAGCTGAAACTCCTCGAATTTTATGTAGAATGTATCATTCAGCTGATTTATATACTGATAGGTTCCCTGTCCGGCAAAGCTGGTACGTGTGAATATCCTGATATTGGCATCTGTGAGTGTATGGAACCGGTTAAATGTATCAATCACCACGGTGGCATTATTAAATTCTTGTATTTGGGCATTTTCCCTGATTTTTACAGTTCCCTTATCCGGAATAATTAATGCATCGGAAACCTTGATATAGGGCACCCCTGTCACTTCCATTACCTGAGTATTAATATCATAAATGGCTGTCCTGCCATTAAATGCAAGTGAATCCTGGCTCTTGTTGGTGGAATAAAAATACGATTTGGAGATATCTATATCATCAGGTTTGGTCATGATGATTTTATTTTCATCAAGGTTCCAGCGTGCATCAGGTATAGAAGTTTTATACTGCATAAAAGGTAGATCAAGCGCTGCTACGCCTTCGATCTCCGGAGAGATGGTGGCAAAGGAATTTTTCAGGTCAAACCGAAGCCTCACATCCTCGCTGGTGAGCGTCGGCTTTTCAGGATCGTCAGAAAAAATAGTGAAGTCGGCATTGCGGGCAGCAAACCGATCACTGCGAAAATACATGGCCCTGGAAAGCAATTGCGAGCCACGCGTTATGAGGTCACCTGAACCATATATCCCCCCGGGCGTAATGGTTGCCTGACCGTCAAGTGTGGCAGTTTTATCATAAAGCTGCATTCGCTGGTCAAGGTTACTAACATACAAGCTGTCCTTGTAGGCGTTCCAGTCGAATTTACTTCTGCCGGCGATCAGATCGGGAAAATCAACCTGGTTTACCACTTCTGGCCGTACGTTCACGCTGGTAGCTATACCGACCAGGCTATCCTGATAAAAGGTAACCCCATCTGAAACAACTTCACTCGACAGGTATTCCAGCCGGCCTGCAGAGGTGAGTCCATTGTAATCCATTCGCAGCTGCTGGCCGTAAAAATGTCCGCGTTCATTGTACACAGGAAATCCATCAGCCGGGATGCCGTGAATAAAGCCCATGGAATAGTCTTCCATGATACGCAATGTCACTTCAAAATCGGGAAAGAGTCCGGCTGAGCCAAAGCTACCACCAAAGTTTACCGATCCCGGCTCACTTGCCGTTACACTATCCAGCACAAACGGAGGTACATCTACATACAGATCCTGATCGTAGGCCCCCTCAAGATAGGTGTTGCTGGTAAAGTAAATCACGGCACCTGTAGTGGCATCAAAGATGGGGTACTTGGCGATATTACGCTGTCCGGATTTATTTTTGGGATCATTGATATACAAGGTGCCACTGGTCTCCACAAATTCATTTTCCAGCTCCTCGCGCACAGCATTTCCTCTGATGTCTGTCCGGCCTTTTTCCACTTTTAGCTTCATCGAATCTATCTGTGGCATAGCGATCAGAAAGCTGTCATAATCAAACCTGAAGTCGATGCCGTTATACTCAAAATTCCCGGCCTGTATTTTTCCTGAGAAACTGAAATTCATATCATTCTCCATTTCCAGTATCCCATCTTTGGGTTCAATATAGATGTCGGGGTCCTTGCTTATAAAAAACTCTTTTACACCATTTATACGAAGGGTATTGTCATCCAGATGGATCACGGCATTGTACTCTTCATCGGTAACTGAAGGTATGACAAGCTTATCGTAGTCAAAAAGATTACGATAAGATCTGTAATAATGGATCATCTTTTCCTTGAGTCTGATCACCCCGTTTTCAAAATCAAGAAACTCCTGCTCATCGAGATAGGTAATGGCATTTTTAAGCTGACGCTCGTCAATGTTTTTTTCGTCGGCCAGGTCGCCGAGGTAAAACTCAGTGATGCCTCCCTTAGAAACTGCATAACTGATAATGACAAGAAATGGATTGAATGTGGTGTATTGCGATAAGCCGGGTATCACCTTATCATCATAAAATCTGTTGGATCTGAAAATTACCGCAAGTTTATCCCGGGCATTAAGCGAGGTAAGTTCCAAAGAATCGGCTTTCAGGTTCCACATAAGTGCATCTGCTTCCACTTCTGTATTGAAATAAGAAGAAATATAGAGTGATCTTCGGAAGGGCTTGTCGGCTCGTTCGAGTACAAGCTCCTGATCAGGGTAATGATAGGATAGCTTTACCTGCTGGTTCACAATGCTGTCTCTTTTATGAAATACCCTCACATGTGTTGCCGGTGATATAAGTGTGGAGTCTTCTATAATAAATGGCTCTTCCGCCACAGCATCGAATATCACCGCACCATCCTTTTTATATGTGATGCGGTTACGCTCATTGAGTCGGGCAGCAGTAGTTTCCTTCAGCCCCCGAATGGTATAACCACCTGTTACGGTTAGCTGAGGGTCATTGAAATTAATTTGATTGTCCGAACGGTAAGAAATGAACTGCGGATAATCTGATATTTCAGAGGAATGTCTTTTTTTACTGTAGTAGGCAAAATGTCCTTCAATTGGTTCTTCAGATATTTCGTTATTGGTCAGTAAAACTTTCTCGGCTGTAAATCTTCGCCCACTTACATCCCAGATAAATTCATTAAAATCTACCTGGATATCCTTATCAATACCCATTTCCTGCCAGCTGGCAAATCCCTTCTGGGCATTTAACATATAATTATCAATAATCAGCTGTCCGGTAATGCCTTTAAAGTTCACCGTGTCGTACGGGGTGGACAGCATCAGGTTTACATCCTTTATGTCAATGTAGGCGCCGGCAACAGTCACCTGCTCTGTGGCAAAAATATCTGTATTGATCACAGCGGCAGCCTCCGGCTCACCTTCCCATCTGTTTTCGTCACCAAAAGCAGATGTTTCATTTTCGTTTCCCCATGTGTCACCTGAGTTCCACGAATCTCCGGTATTCCAGCCTCCATCAGACGTACCCCAATCGTCGTCATCACTCCATCCGTCATCACTACTCCAGTCATCAGAGGAGGTACCCCAGCCATCATCATCGCCCCAGCTGTCGTCACCCCAGGTATCTGTTGAAACCGTTTCTTCTTCTTCCAGCTGCCTTTCATCCGGCAAAACAGGTAACTGCACAACAGGTGCTGCTTCAGGTTTTTTATACATCAGCTCCCAGGTGCCGTCCAGCTTTACCTGATGTGAGCTACTATGATATAGAGCATTATTATAAAGAAACATCCGCATATAGCGGTGAAAATCCTGAAAATCACCATTGCCCTGATGGGCCAATACTTTATTACCTATATTCAATATATGTTCAAGCTCAGCCGCTGGCAGCCCAACCGAGTCGAGAGCAATGATAGAGGTGAGGGTGAGTTCCTTAAAATAAGGATATGGCATAGTCTCAGCCTGAACAAGCGAATCATAAAGTTCGGAAAATGACTGTCTGGTATTGGCTGTATAGTTTTCCCACAATCTGAGAAAGGCCGAATCGAGTTCATTGAGCACTGTCCGACCATAGTATTTCTCAAGATCACCAGCCACTACCTGCTGAAAGCTCAGGCTATCAGCCGATTTGCCTGCAAAAGCGAAGGTGCTTATTAAAAACAGAAGAGAAAAAACCAGCCTCATACTTTATGGAACACTTCCGGACGATAAAAATTACAACTTTTACTGCTTTTTAAAAATTAACAGCGCCCAATTATCCTTTTCCAGCTCTTTTACCATTATTAAACCGTGTTGGATAGCTTTTTGATTCAAATCAGGCACATCATTTTTATAAAAGCCGCTGAGGTATAAACTTCCGCCCTTTTTGAGGCAATGAGCGTAGGTGTCAAGTTCTTCAAGTAATACATTTTTATTGATGTTGGCGAGCAGAATATCAAATACCTGGTCTGAAACTTTGCTAACATCCCCATGGTAAAAACTTATATTTTTTATTCCATTCAGTTCAGCATTTTCAAGGGCATTATCAATACCCCAGCTGTCTATTTCAGTAGCTGAAATATGACTTGAGCCGAGCAAAGAAGCCAGAATGCTTAAAATGCCGGTGCCCGTTCCCATGTCGCCGACATCTTTACCGGTAAAATCCTCTTCAAGCATGGCCTGTACCATCAGGCTGGTAGTCTGATGATGTCCTGTACCAAATGCCATTTTGGGGAAAATGATAATATCAAAATCTGAATCAGAAGGGGTATGAAAGGGGGCGCGGATGCATACCTTTTCAGCAATTGTGATTGGGGTAAAGGATTTTTCCCATTCTTCATTCCAGTTTTTTGGTTCAATAAACCGGACTTCAAACGGATGTTCCAGCACCTCACTTAATAACGTCTGATCAAATGCAGCTTCATCGATATATGCTTTCAGGCTGTCTTCCTCTTCCAGAAACCCAAAATATCCGTTTTCATTTAATACGGCGATTACAATTTCAGCCTCCTCACCGCTGACACCGATCACCACCTCGACTGTGACAGATTTATCTAGTGGTTGCATCCCGCAAAGGCATATGAATCTGTAAAATGAATACTGAAATCTGCTTTATTTTTTTGATCAGTATACATGAGAATCAAGGCCGCATCCTCCTTATATTTTGTGTAGTACCAGACACCCGGCTTATCTGCATAGAATTTGTTTTCTTCCTTGAAGACCAGTATGTCGGCAAAGGCTTCAGATTCCTCCTGATAAACAAAAAAATGCGTTTCTTTTGGGTTATCCGTTACATAAACAGGCCCTTTCAGCTCACAAAAATCGGTTTGCTGGTAAAAGGGGATAAGCCAGAACATTAGCAGGATCATACAGATTTGATGATATTGACAAAATCGCGCGATTTCAGGGATGCTCCACCAATCAAACCGCCGTCAACATCGTCCATTTTAAGCAGCTCTCCGGCATTATCAGGCTTCATACTTCCGCCATAGAGAATTGAAATATTCTGAGCTGCATCATGATATTGAGACTGAAGAAATTCTCTTATAGCAGCATGCATCTCCTGTGCCTGTTGGGCGGTAGCGGTTTTACCTGTACCGATGGCCCATATAGGTTCGTAGGCAATGACGAGCTGGCTGAATTTTTCAGCAGGGAGATGAAAAATTGAGGCTTCGAGCTGCCGTGTAACGTATTCCACGTGTTTTCCTGCTTCCCTTACCTCGAGCGGCTCACCACAACAGAAAATCGGCGTAAGTCCGGCAGATAAAGCTGCATCTGTCTTCTTTTTAAGAAGTTCGTCTGTCTCATTAAAGTATTCACGTCTTTCGCTATGACCGAGGACTACATATTGCACAGGTATTGAGGCAAGCATCACCGGAGAGATTTCGCCTGTGTATGCGCCTTCGGATTCATAATGGCAATTCTGGGCACCCAGCCTGATCTTACTTGACCCCAGCAGGCGATTTAATGGTGCCAAATGGATAAACGGCGCATTGATCACAATCTCGACGTCGGTGTGAACTTCGTCATGGACCATTTCCTTGATTTCGGAAAAAAGGGAAAGTCCATCGCTAAGCGACTTGTTCATTTTCCAGTTGCCTGCGATAATAGTTTTACGCATAATATTGAAGGTTTTAGCGGAGTGAAAAAGATTTTAACTGACCAGAGACTTTCAAACCAAGCCGCTCAACTACCGGGTCATTGATCTGAAAACGCGGTCTCCCGTCTACGGTAACAAAATTTATTCCTGAGGCCACATCTGTACCTTCTGGAATATTAGTGACCACAAGCACTGGCTTTCCCTGAAACCTGGTGATGACAGCGTTGATTACATTCGGATTATTTGATGGGACAAATACGATATTACTCGGTATAATCTCCCCTGCGCTGGAATATTGACGTACTTCGATGTTGAGATTGTCTCTGGATTTCACGCGAGCCATTTCTTCAAGCTGCTTGGTAATATCCGGGTCGTCAAGCACAGCTACTGTGAAATTTGACGAGGCATCCGGCCATTCAATATATTTTATAAAGTTGAGGATGAACATACTGTATATCTTCATCTGCGTCTCTTTATAATTGGCATTGGGAGCCGTAAGAGTAGAGCCGGTTTTCGGGGCAAGTTGTGCCTTTGCTGTTGTGGCCGTAAGCATCAACAAAAACAATAATATACCAGACAGAAGCTTAATATCCCTCATATTCATCAATGGCTTGGCAAATACAATGCCACAACATCGGAATACAAAACTAATTTAAATCACTGTCAAAAAAAATCCACCATTAAAATAATGGGTTTATTTTAGATGAACGATCCTTAATATGAAATGAATAATCTGTTTTTATGGATTTATAACAGATATATACCAGTCTGTTGGCCCTAAATCTATCGCAGGTCCCCCGCCTTGTCGACTATGAAATTTAATCACAACAGTATTTGCAGCTGTAACTCTTGCATAAGAAACGATTATATCATCATCTCCCAAGTCACCAGCTGGAGACGCAAATACAGAACCTCCAACAGCCGCTCCAGTTACATTGACTGAAACCTCGACAGATGATCCATTTGGGATACTTGGCGGATCCACAGAAACGGTTTGGCGAACAATAGATGAAAAGGTAGTGCCATTCGTTCCCAGATTTACATCTCCATCTATATCGGTAAATCCTGATCCGGAAGTAGTTATGGTTACATTATTATCGGAGGCAGCATCAATCGTTACACTGGCTGCGGCATTTACATCTACGGTATTTGCTGAATTCAGGATCACATCACCGGATGTTGAAGTTTCAAGGGTAAGGTTGCCACTATTGGCAGTAATCGCTGAATTACCGGTACCGTCAACATCTACGCCACCTGCTCCTGACAATGTAAGCAGGCCGGCACTGGTCGAAAAATTAGAAGCTCCGGCAGCATCCAGCGATATTCCTGCAGCAGCATCTGCCTGTATAGCTCCGGCTGAGTTGATGTCAACAAGACCTGATGTAACCGTTTCAAGTGTTAAAGCAGCCCCTGTAGCCGTAATAGATGAAGCCCCTCCTCCGTTTATGTCCACACCACTGGCGCCGGCAAGTGTTAATAGGCCTGCGCTGGTAGATAAATTAGATGCTGCTGCAGCGTCAATGGTTACACCATTGGCACTGTTAATATCTACCTGTCCTGTACCAGCAGTATTCACTGTAAAATTATTATTACTGGCAGGGGAGATGCTTATAGCGCCTGAGGCGGAACTTATGCTGTTTCCATCAAGCTGAAGTTGATCGATTATCACCTCCCCGTTACTGTTAGCTGTGAAGAAAGGAGTGCCTGCATCCTGAATAATGAAATTTCCAGCTCCATTAAGGTTTGTAATGAAATTATTTCCTCCTGCAGCGATGGTCTGACCGGCATCAAATGCATCCTGAAGGTCTACATTACCCTGAAGTAACACGGTACCTGTAGCATTAGGGAAGGTAATTTCCTTGCTGGTTGTCTGAGGGTCCTCAATGATAATTCTGGTTTGTATACCATCGTCAGTAGCACCTTCAAAGTTAATAGCAAAACCACTGCCATCATTCAGAACTGCACCATTAAAGGATATATTATCGCTATTATCGGAGCCGAGTACGGTATTATCAAATGCCTGCAATGTGCCTGTTACATCTGCACCTGCGCTAATGTTTACATTACCTGTAAGGTCAACATTTCCTGTTCCCGCCAGTATGTTCACAGCAGTGCTACCGGTAGTGTTACCTATGGTAATGGTACGTGATGCAGCACCGGTTCCGATGTTTACAGGTTGAGCATCCGCATCATTCCCTATATTAATGCCATTATTGCTCGAGTTGATATTCACACCTGCTGCACCATCCAAGTTGATAACTCCGACACCCAGTGTAGTTACATCTGCATTTGCTCCTGACACGGGAGCAATGGTAAGATTTCCAGATGTCGATGCGATCGTGTTTCCATCAAGCCTGATTTCATCTATAGTCACTACACCAGCATCACTGGCAGTGAAAAAGGTAGAGCCATTATCCTGGATCAGAAAATCTGCTGTATTACTCAGGTTAACCGTAAGGTTAGAAGTAGGGGCATTTATAGTTTGTCCTCCGTTGTAAGCCCCTTGTAAGGTCAGGTCAGCATTGGTGAGAATAGTTCTGGTAGCTCCGGCGAGATCAGGAAACTGCAGGGTGCTACCTGCAGCGGATTGGTCTGCTACCTCAAGTGCTAAATTATTTGTGGTTTCATTAAAGGTAATACCGCCTGTAATGGTAATCACATCACTGGCAGCATCTCCAAGATTGACATTTCCATCAAATGATGTGATACCCGTTACATCAAGTGTGCTGTTGAAAGTAGCGGCACCTGTTATATTCAATGTGCTGTTGGCATCCAATGTTGTGAAGGCTCCGGTGGATCGTGTTGTAGCTCCAATCGGTGTATTATTGATGGTACCGCCTGAGATGGTAAGTGCATCTTCCACCTCGATATCATCGATTGCATTATTGTCCAAGGCTAGGGATCCAAATACCGTCAATCCGTTGCCTGCTGTCATGGCTCCACTCTGGTCTACCGTTACATCGCCCGTTCCTCCATCTACTATGAAACTGCTCGTTCCATTCAAAGCTACTGTCATATCCCCAATCGCATCCCGTACCTGAATCGTATTCCCATACGTGTAGGCCGAATCTAACCCCTGATTCCCTACCTTCGTGTCTACATAGTCCTTCACCTCCGCAGCTGTCACCAACTCATTCGCTGCTGAACTTGCATTCAGATCTGTTGTGATACCCTCGATTGAAGCTCCTGCTCCGTCAAACGTCAGCCCACCGTCTATATCTACATTGCCATTCAACGTCGATGCTCCATCGACATTTAACGTGCTGTTCGCATCCAGCGTCGTAAAGGCTCCTGTGGAACGTATCGTCGTTCCGATTGCCGTCCCATCTATCGTGCCACCGTTGATGTCTGCTGTATT
>CAZEQJ010000026.1:0-10124 GCA_964514385.1 uncultured Cytophagales bacterium | reverse complement strand
CCTGGGTCGTGTTTCCGATATCCGCCCCATCTATCGTGCCCCCGTTGATGTCTGCAACTCCTATATTTGCAGTGCCTAATGTAGAGGCACCTGAAACACTCAATGTTCCTGCAATGGTCGTATTACCAGAAGTACCAATAACTTGAAAATTTGAGCCTCCTACTGTAAGATTTCCACCGTCTACGTCTAATCCACCATCGGCGTCAACATTTCCGGTAAATGCCGCCACGCCGGTAGTATTCAATGTAGCTGTGGTGATATTATTACTATTGCTAATATCACCATCATTTGTGATGCCATCCGTAGTTGTATTACCATCCACATCCAGATTGTTTATCACATTCAGATTTCCGCCGTTTACATTCAGGCCGTTCCCTGCCGAAACCTGTCCCGATGCAGCTATATTTACATTACCTGTGCTGCCAATAAATGTGAGGGTTTGTGTATTCAGGCTGATGGATGTTGGTTCTACAAGCGGACCTCCAAGCTGTATAGTCCCTGCATCATTGGTCAATCCATTATTAACGTTACCTGCACGTGCATCAACATAGGCTTTAACGGCTGCTTCAGTTACCAGGGCATTTCCGCTATTATCCGTAAGTGTTTCGTCATTTGAGAATTCAGTGATTAATGTTCCTGCTCCAAAATCAACACCATTAGTGGGGTTAATTGACAGTCTGCCTCCAATGACTGCTTCATTCGTTATATTCACACTTTCTAATGTTGCCAGATCGGTTGATGAAAGGGTTACTGAAGATATATTGCCCCCTGTATTGGTTATATTGTTTTGTGAAATGGTAACATTACCAACGACTACATTGCCCGCGACATTTGTATTTCCGTTTGCTGAACTAACTGTAAAGTTTCCTGAACCGACATTCAGCGTACCGTTGGTGACATTCAGCCCCGATGCAGCATTTACCGAGCCTGTAAAATTTACGGCGGAAGAGCCTGTTTGTGTTAATCCGACATTATTAAGTTGCAGAGCGGATCCTGCCACTGTAATTCCATTCTGGGCCGAGATATTTCCCTGTGCTGTGATCTGGTTAGTCCCAAATACAATTGTGCCGGTTGGGTTTACGGTTAAGGCATTATCCTCTGATTGATTCCGGATGTTAAACTGGGTGCCAGCAGTCACATCAATATTGGTGACCTCGATCAGGTCATTGCCAAGTTTAAAGGTACCTGCAGGATCTTCGATCAGACCATTTGTAGCCGAGATGGCTGACACCTGATTGTCAACATATAGTTTTACGGCACGTTCGGTAAGCAAAGCCGAAGTACTGGTGGTCAGGTTTTCATCGTTGGAAATAGCGTTTACCGTCTGACCTGTGCCAAATGCCATTCCACCGGTAGTACTCAGGGTGGCCTTGTTGATAACCGTGAGCTGTCCGCCCAGCAAAGTATTACCTGCCACATCCAAAGTTCCGTTCAGGTCACTGTTGCCAGCTATGGTAAGCGTACCGGCACTGGATATATCTCCGGTAGCAGGCTCAACGATGAATCTTGTATTTCCTACGGTGAGGTTGGCGTTGGTTACATCAAGTCCTGATGTTGCATCAACATTACCACCAAAAAGGACCGGTCCGGTACCTGTAATAAGTGACGCACCATCTGTGATGGATACATTTCCATTGCCGGAAAGCTGAAGATCTCCCACAGAGCCATCGAATATCAGATTATTCCCGGAGAGAACAACGGTAGTAGGCCTTACCAGAGTGCCTCCAAGTTCAATTGTGCCGGAATTATTTGTGATTCCGTTATCTACCGGGATGTTTTCCACCACATTATCTACATAAACTTTTGTGGCGGCATCCTGATCCAGTGTAGGATTGCCTAAATTGATGATTTGCTGATTACCTAGATCTACGTTTGCGGTTGCCGCCCCAAATCCTGACAATGGAATATTGCCCTTATCTAATTTTCCATTCGTAACGGATGCATTCGCAAGGTCAGCGGTTATAATGGTCAGATCCTGTATTTTTGCACTTGTGATGCCACCATCACGTACACGCAATGCATCTGAGTTTATTTCGAGTGTAACACCATCTACCACGACGCTCAGCACATCAGCCGAAGAGGAAAGACCATTACCAGCCGCGGTGGAGAAAACAGTGGACTTAAGCTCATAATTAGGTTCACCTGAAGGTGTGGTGACCAGAAAAGAGTTACTTGCACCTGTAGTGATTTTTGAAAGCGTTACCTGGCGGTCAAGGATTTTGGCAGAAGTGACCGCATCATTTGCAATTTTAGTTGTAGTAACTGCTCCATCACCAATTTTCGAGCTGATAACCGCCAAATCTGCAATCTTATTTGTTGTGACAGCACTGGAAGCGATTTTACTCTCCGTTACAGCGGATGGAAAAATTTCGCCTTCTTCCACTGCATTATTTACCAGATCGAAAAATCCACCTGAAGAAAGGGTAGCATCACCTGTCATCGGAATGGAGGATAAACCTGTACCATTACCTACGAGGATAAAGCCCGGTGATGACACCGGAAGTGGAGACGCCTGCCCCGCTACATTACCCACAAAAATATTTCCCTGTGCAAGGGAGTTTGTAGCAAAATTTGTTCTTACCTCCCAGCCGATCACTCCACCTGGTGAAATGGTAAGTACTCTGTCAAATAAACCACCGTCATCCAGCCGGTCAACGGTAACTGATCCGGGCCCAATATCAATACCCGTAATTGTTCCATCCAGAATATCTTCTGAATTAATTGCTCCGACATCAATTTTATCTGTATTTATGGCATCATCTGCAATATTGTCACGCGTTACGACATCAGCGCCAAGTGTAATAAGTACCGAATCCACCGACGTTATTCTTCCCTGCGCATCGATATTGATTCTTGGTGCGTATATCCCGCTTCCATATGTGCCTGTATTGGTACCGGTGTTGGTAAGGCGTATGGAATCTTCCACAATTTCAAGGCCTGTGCTCACATTCACTTGCAGGGTGGAGTCTTTTCTGAGACCCAGGCCGGCGACATCCGGGTTGATTTTAATTGCATCAACACCTTCATCAGGAATACTCAAAGTTGAGTCGGCCAGGTCGATGACCACCCCATTGCCACTACGGTATACCAGCGCATCATCTCCTCTTAGCACCCATGCTCCCTGCACTGTATCATATTTCAGCACCTGATTTTGCTGCGCATCAGGATAGTTTCCAAGGATCTCTGTCCAGATGCTCCCATTCCAGAAAAAAAATTGTGATGCTGTAGTATCATATACCAACAAACCCACATCATTTAAACCCAGAACCCCATTCATGGCATTTCTGTCTGATTCGCTTACCCGCGGAACCAGAAAACCCTGATCTGACGATTGGAGATCAAGAACAGCGTTATCGTTAGGATCTGTAGTACCGATACCAACGGAGCGCTGGGCAAACGCTCCCTGTATTCCAACCAGAAGGAATAAAAATATGGCTAGATAGGATATCGCCCGACGTGGGTTATTGCTTAATATATTCATCAATGCTAAATAAATAATCTTCAAGACCTGTAATTTCTTCGTTTATTCTAAAAGGTTTAAAGGCATCCGGCTCACCGGAAGGTATGCCATTCAGCCTTCTTAATTCATCCTCGGAAACACCGGAGGCAGCGGAAATCTTTGAAATTGTAGCACCTGGACGTGTAAGATATGTCTGATACGGTGAATTGTAGCTTTCTTTAGCGCCAACAATTTCGAACTCTACACGACGGCTCATCTGGAGTCCGTAATTCACATTCTCTGTATCGGGCGTTTTCATTCTACCCATGGCATTGATGATTACAGAAGACTGGTTTACACCGTTTTTTACCAGGTAGTCCAGGACGGCATTTCCTCTCCGACGGCTTAGTGCCAGATTATATGCAGCTGTACTGGTAGTATCAGCATATGCGGTGACCTCAATCTGTATACCCGGGTTTTTCTTGAAATAAACCACAAGGTCGTCAAGCACCTGCTTTGCCTCAGGTCTGATCGCGGATTTATTCACGTCAAAATAGATATTATCAAAAACCGAAACTATAGGTTCATTATTGCTTCCCGTCACCTTCAGGTCGAGTATCCTGTAATTATTGGTACTGGCAAGGCTGAATGCCACACTGTCAATCTGGATACTGTATTGTTCGTTTGTAGGTAGCTGATTGTATTTAAATGTGCCATCAGACTCAGTGCGGGTAGTCTTGATAATCTCACCATTCTTATTGATAAGAGGTATAAGTACACTACCAGCGGGTTTGCCGGAATAATCGTCTACCAGTTTACCGCTGATATTAATGAAATCAAAACCACCGACATCATACGAGTTGATTTTAGCTAACTCTGATGATCCGCCTTCGTCGCCCATGCCCATAAGGCGTGTATTGTCACGTATGGCCAGCGTCTTGGAACCCATCATGTCTGCAATATTTCTGAATGTCGTTTGATCCCTGGACCTGAGATTTTGAAATTCGTATCCTGCGTCACCGGGTAACTGAGAATAATCGCTGATGGTATTATCTTTCAACCGGAGCGTAACCATCTGATCGATAAGCATTTTCTCCTCTGAGTCAAGCTGATAATACTGATACTCCAACTCGGCCAGAATTTCATTGGCTTCGCCGAAAATTTCAGCCTGTGATTTTCCTTTTTGTTTTATCAGGTCTGGATCATTTAATACAACGTCCAGAGCCCTTAGCCTTCCTTCCACTAAACGTTCTATCCGGTCTCTGTCCTGAGAAGGCAGGTTTTGCAGATATAGCTCAGCCTCTTCTGTCAGCTCACCACCCTGACCGAGCCTTTGTTGCTTCATTCTGTAAAGTATGATCTGCTCTATCAGTTCCTTTTCTTCCGAGGGCAACCTGGAAAGGAAATCCTGGTCTTGTTTTGTCCTGTCAAAAGCAATCGCCAGCAGTGCAGACTCATCAGATGTCAATGACTCGCCTCCCATGATCACGGTATTGTCATTAAGGCCCCGTATTTCAAAAAGGCGCCGTTCTGCTATCCTGTCGATTCTTTCCCGGCTTTCTGACGGAAGCTGCTCAAGAAAACTCTCTTCGCTTGCAGTCAGCTTAAGTATACCGCCGCTGAAGTATACGTCAAGCTTCTTTTCGATAATACTTTCGATGATGGCACGCTGATCTGAAGGTAGCTGGTCGAGAAACGCCTGATCTGCCTCCTGATACTGCTGAAATAATGCCTGCTTTTCTTTATCAAAAGCCATTTCGAGTAGCGAATTACCATAGAAATCTTCCATTTTTTTAGTTGAGAAGCTTACTTCTGCCAACCGGTTTATTCGCAGCTTTTCTTCTACCGGCAGATTTTCAAAAAATATTTTCTCATCATCAGATAATTGTATCTGGGCAGGTCGTTGACGGAAGTCTGCCAGTTTCCGGGAAGCGTTTAGCGTAAATGACCTTTGCTCCGTAGGCAATTGCTCCATCGCCAGCAGATCCGCCTCAAGTTGTGCCTTAACGGCATCATTTACATTATCTCCGAAATTAAGTTGGAGGGATCCATCATCCGATAATCGTATATTACCACTACTGATGCCATTGGAAAGGCGGTTTATGCGAAGTACAGCTTCGACAGGCAGTGCAGTAAATTGTACCTGATCTGATGTTTCCATAAATATTTCCCTGTATTGCTCGTTGGTTCTGACCACTTCACTGATCAGGGTATTGATCATCAATCTTTCTTCTGAAGGCAGCCTGTTAAACGTGTTTACAAGCTCCTGTGCCCTGTTTTTATCCTCTTCAGAGTCAAAGCCCAATGTTGCGATCCGCAAAGATGAACCGTCTTTTACAATAAGTCCTTTCAATTGGTAATCGAGTAAGCTGTTGATGTTTTCTTTTTGTTCAGTGGGCAGATTTTCAAAATACATCTGTTTATCCGCACTCAGCTCTATCTGAAGATTCAGGAGTTTGTCACCGGCAAAGGCGACCATTACACTGTTTATAAAAATCTTCTCTTCAGAAGGCAACAGATTGTAGTACATTTTATCATCATTTACCTGCTGTCTTCTGGCGTCAGTTAATGCCGCAAAGCTATCACCATTGATTTCAAGGTTGCCGTCTTTCAGTACAAGGATGCCCGATACCTGGTATTGGGAAAGACGGTCGATTCTGAGTTTAGCCTCTGAATCCAGGTTTTCATAGTAGTACTGAGCATCTTCCTGAATAAGCTGATTTTCTCTTAATGACATGGCCAGCGTGCGGGCACGGATCAGGCGGTCGTATTTCTTTCTTTCTTCAGATGAGAGCTTCTGCAAAAAGAGCCTGTCTTCGGAAATAAGTTGTATTTTATTCTGAAGCGTAGGGTCGTCCTGATAAATCCTAAGGCTGTTTTCTCTCAGGTCGGCCGTTCTTTCGAGGCGCGTCACCTGCTCGGAAGGAAGCCGAGTGAATATCTGTGAGACAGACTGTAGCTTGGTGTCGTCCCACATTTTCTGTTGATAAAGTTTCAATACGACAAACTGCTCCAGTCTTTCGCGCTGATAGCTTGGTAGTGTTTGCAAAAACTCTTTGTCCTCTTCCAGTATCTTGCGGGCTTCGATGATGAGTTCATCCAGCATCATGTTAAAGTCGGCATCAAACATCCGCTGTGTGATTAACCGGTCTACTGATGCTGACTGAATTTTAGCAAGGCGGAGAACAGTCTCCTGCTCTTCGGTGGAAAGGGACTCAAAATAAGCTTTCAGTTCGCTATCCAGTCTTGTCTGATCTACTATACCATTGTTTCGGATGGCTAAACCAATTATTCGGTCTACCTTACTTCTTTCTTCTGATGGCAGGCGCTCGTAATAATACTGATCCCGGTTGTATATATCATTGATAACGTATAGATCGTCTACATCTTCTTCTGAGCTTACAAGTGCTGTCATGTCCTCCACCTGAAGGTTGTTTACCATGAGGGCATTGGCCATCCTGCCCAATGTAGCCCGCTCCTCACTCGACAGCTTATTGAAGTATAGTTTATCTTCCAGTCCCAGGTCTACGTCATTCAGATCTCCGCCAGCCTGAATGATCTGATTTATAATAGAATTAACCCGTGTTTTATCTTCAGTAGGGAGGCGTTCAAAATAGTAAATATCGTCCTGATTCAGCCCCGTAGTGACAAGTTGAGTTTTTTCCTGTTGTGCCGACATAGAGGCTACTACACCATCTTTGGCTTCGATCAGGAATTTATAGATATTAAAAATTCCCTGAGTACCGCTTCTGTTACTGGAGATGTAGCCGTATTTCTTGCCTAAAACCGGGAAAAGATCATCTTTACTGGAGTTGAAAGGCAGCCCAAGTGACACAATCGATGTGCTGTCAAAATCATTTGATGTGGTATGGTAAATATCCATGCCTCCAAAGCCGATATGTCCGTTTGATGAGAAGAAAAGGATCTTATTTTTTGGATCATAAAATGGCGTAGCCTCATTTTCAGGTGTATTTATTTCCTGGCCAAGATTGATAGGTGTCCCCCATCCTCCACGTCCATTTGATACACTCATCCATATATCATATCCTCCGTATCCACGTGGCCGGTTGGATGAAAAAAAGAGGGTGTCACCGCCTGGGGTAAGTGCCGGATGCCGGGCTTCAAAAGAGGGGTGGTTAATGAGACGGTTGAGTAATTCAGGTTCTCCCCATTTACCTCCTTTTTTTTCCATTACATAAATATAGTTTTTACCATTGCCATTATTATCCACATAGGTTGAGGTGTAGTAAAACGTATTCCCGTCATTTGTAAAGGCCCCGACAAGGTCTGTATATCCTGTGTTTACAATACTGAAATCGTTTTTCTTGCTGTTAATCTCTTTCCAGCCACCTTCATCGCTCAGATTATATTGGAAAATATCGGCAAATGCTTCACCTGTATTTGGATCGAACTGCAAGCCGCGTGCTGTTGGCCGTGAGCTGGAAAAAGCTATCGTTGTATCATTTTCAAGGATAGCAACGGCATAATCATTAAAATCCGAGCGAATTGGCGCAGGCAGCATTTGAAATTCGAAATTGCGTGTGGGTCTGGTAATCTGGACCTTCGCATACTCACAGCCTGCTCTCTCCAGACGAGCCAGGTCTTCATATCGGGTGTAATTTCTTATCTCACCCCGCTTAATTTCTTCCGGCAGATCGATAAACTCCACGTATTTCCGAATGGCCTCTGAGTAATTACCCGTCATTTTCTGCATCCTGGCGTAGTAAAAGAGCGCCAATGGATACTCCTCAAGCTCATTTTCAATCAGAAACTGGAAATGCTCCCTGGCTTCGTCATACCTGAATTTTGTGGCTAATGTCTGTCCCAGCCAGTAATGGGCATGTGCATCGGTAGGATCAAGTCCAAGAATAAATTGATATTGCTCTTCGGCGGTTTTGAAATTGCCGTTATTAAAGGAGATGTCAGCATCAAGCTGACCACCCGGACTTTCCGGCTGAGCCATCAGGTGGACCGAAAATGTAAATATTAATAGAGGAATTAGCTTGTTCATAAATCCAGTATTCTAAAATAACGGTGATGAAAACTTCTGATTTCGTCTTGCCCGCACAATGTTATAACTGATCGATAATTCATATGCCTGCTGTCCAGATCCCAGATAATCTTCGGGGCTGCCGTTTATGTCAGCACTGAACATTACGTTGACATTGGCAAAGGAACCGCCTATCAATGCTGTGTACATATCGCCGACACGGTACCAACCTCCTACAGTAAATTTAATCAGGTTGGTAGTAGCGCGTGATGTGCTTTTGTACAAAGTCTTATATGAAAAATTGGCGCCCGCATTAATTTGATTAATACCTGAATAATTGGCATATAACGCTCCGAGTGACATTTCAATCTTAGTGGTAAGGTCGACATCAGTGCCCCCGTGAAAACGCGTCACCAGTGGTGCCGGAAAACGTTGATCAAAGGTAAAGGACTGGTTTGGACGATTGATATTCTGAAATGCCCCCCCTGCGTATATCTTTATATTCTTTTGTGACCTGAACCTGCTGTTTTTACTGTTATAGATATAAAAAAATCCGGCATTGGCGACAAACATAGCCTGTTGTTCACGCACGCCTGTAGGTCGAAGCTCCATAAAATTGGTTCCGTCCCACAATATCTGACTCCGCCATATTTCATTGTTGATATTGCCGATGGCGGTCTGAACAAAGCCAAGCTGTAACCCGGCTGTTGCATAATGGGCACCGTAGCGGTCAAGTTTTTGATTATAACTAAAGGAAACGTTGGCAGAAAGCCGGTTCAGCTCCCCTCCGAAATCCGCAGAGCCTGCGTTATCACGCATGACTGACAAGCCCACACCTCCCAGATGACTTACCTGGGCCCCTCGCTTTATGATCGGATATATACCGGCCACCTGCTGGGTCTCGAACGGAATTTCACCATTCATCCGGGATTTATAGTTGGCCGCGACATACATATCTTTTTGTAACGAGGTCATGGCAGGATTCAATACCAACGGAGCATTATAATATTGTGTGAAGCCTACCCACTGGGCATTGACCATATAACCTGTCATTATAAATGATATGAATAGTAGTCTTTTCACCAATATAGATTTATCGATCCTGTATGACTTTCCACTCTTCTGTCAAGATATTCCAATGTCATGGTAAAGCTGTACACCCCCCCAGGAAGGGCCTTACCTGTCTGGTAATGGTATCCATCCCAGCCTGTTTCATTTGCTTCTGCAAAGCTAGTGGTTTCATATACCAATGCTCCGTTTCTGTCATAAATTCTTAGGATAAAAGGCTCATCTCTTACATCATTGCCTAGTATCACAAACTGCTGATTTAAAACATCGATGGCGTTTGGCGAAAACGCATTCGGAAACGCCACCTTGCCATTTACCACAAATTCTTTTGTTAATGCGAGTGTTACATCTCCTTCATAAACCGAATCCATGCTGGAAACAAACCCACCGGTATGATCCCCTTGTGCTTCAAACCTTCCTCTGTCATAATATATACTGTCACCGAAAGGCTTTGAAGCAACAACCAGGCCGGAAAATTCATTTTCTATATATCCATCCGCATCAAATACTGGCAGCTGAGCGACCGATCCTAAAAAAGATCCTTCGTATGTGCTGATCCTCCAGTAGCGCGACTGGTTAACCTTGAAGAGCACGTCTTCTACCAGTGTATCCTCATTTGGCATAAAG
>CAZEQJ010000025.1:0-48617 GCA_964514385.1 uncultured Cytophagales bacterium | reverse complement strand
CCGGTACTGAGCCCCAGCCCAACACCCGCCGCGCGGCCGAAGCACCAATGGATCGGGCTTACAGAGACTCAAGAATCAACAGGATTTTTGAAGGTACCAATGAGATTAACCGGATGCTTACGATCGATATGATTCTCAGAAGGGCCATGAAAGGCGAAATTGACCTGCTCGGCCCTGCCATGGCAGTCCAAAAGGAATTAACGGAGATTCCCGACTTCAGTCAGAATGATTCTGGCGAACGCTTTGAATATGAGTATAAGCTCATTCGCAACATGAAAAAGGCGGGGCTTATGATTGCCGGTGCTGCTGTTCAAAAATTTATGCAAAAACTTAAGGATGAGCAGGAATTACTGATGAATCTCGCTGATATGCTTATCGAAGGATATGCCGCAGAGTCAACATTGCTGCGGGTTCATAAAATGATCGATAAAGGCATCATCAATGAAGATGATCCGAGAGTAAGCATGATGCGCATCTACCTTTACCGCGCCATGGATACCCTTGCCAAAAATGGTAAGGAAGCGATATGGAGTTTTGCTGATGGAGATGAAATGCGGATGATGTTGCTTGGCCTCAAGCGCTTTACCAAGTTGGAGCCACTGAACCTGAAAATGGAAAGAAGGAAAGTGGCAGAGGCGATGATAGGAGAAAATAAATACTGCTTCTAAACAAATTAAAAGGCCGGAATTTTCCGGCCTTTTTTTATGCTGTTGCCTGTATATTGTGATTAGAACGCCGTATCCGTTCGATGGCGTCTTCGGCCCGCTTATGAGCTAATTGATTTTTAAATTCAAACCATTTATCGTCAAGTATTTTTCTCATCATATCATCAAGGTGTGTATGAAGAAGAACATTCCGTGCACCAATAGCTTTTTGCTTAAGTGAAGGAGGCAAGGCACGTACACTCATGGCAAATCCACCTTCCAGATATTCAATATGATGCCAGTAACCAGACGGAATAAATAACGTATCACCGTCTTCGATTACACAACTATATCCTTTTACATACTCCAAACCGGGATATTTTGTGTAATCCGGATGATCCACATCCACAGCAGAGTGAACATTGAACGGATATCGATACAGAAGATCAGAATATTCAGGTGAGAAAAGCACCACACGTTTCCTTCCGTGAAACTGTGTCAGGAAAACATTGCTCATATCCATGTCCTGGTGAATTCTCACAACAGAATTTTTCGCACCGAAAAACAGAAACGGAAAACGTTTCAGAAACCCATCTGTGATATCCGGAAAATCAAAGTCCTTTTTTAGCTCCGGCTTATGTTTGAAAATATTAAAGAGAAATATCCTCAGATCTGTCGGCTCACGCTGGATCAGATCCAGATAATCACTGAACTTCATAAACACATCCGGGTGCTTGAAAGACTGATCAAGCTTGTTCGCTCCTTTGTCAAAGAGACCCACTTCGATGTGCCCCAGTTCTTTTTTAAAATACTCCATGGTCCACTTGCTGTAGGCAGGTGCATCACCAAAAAAATTTTTAATAATAACTGGCTTTGCCGGGAGATTGAATTTGTTAAAAAATTCTTTCTTCGTTATACCTTCCACAACGGGGACCTTAAGACTAAAATCGACCGCCATAGTTGTAAAATTTATTCAATCATATGTATTCGCAGATACTAAAAACCTACGGCAAAGGTTACACTTGTTAAAAAATTTCTCTAATCAGCTAGAAGTCAAAACGATAATAAAAAATAGGGAAAAAGCCCAGTTGGTTTTCCTGGATAATGGGGTTATCCGGATCATCTACGAAGGTAAGGGATAGTACATTTTCAATACCAAAGACATTTACCAGGTCGAGTGCAATTTCGTGCCGTGCATTCAATGCATTCGCAAAAAATGCAATACGCGTATCAAACCGGAAATAGTCCGGAAACTGTAACGTATTTCGCAAATCATCAACTATGACAAGCTCCTGCTGCCTGCGCGACGCCTCAAGGTCTGCAGGTCCGTATCTCCTGCCACCGGCTCCGGTTGCCTTAATACCTACGGATAAACCATTCGTAGGACCAAATGTAAATTCTTTAGTGGCTAATGCATTGTATATGTAATTTCCGTTAAAATCAGTATCACGCTCAATACCATCACTACCGACATACCGGCTTTCAAACAGCGATCCATTTACCATAAAGAAAAAGCCATTGCTGAAAAACTGCTCCAGACCGAGCTCAATGCCATAATTGTATCCTGTACCTGTATTTTCAAGCTCTTCAGGAAAAAACCGACTGAATCCAACACCAGTGTTGATCAGAGAATAGGATGAAGGAGTAATGGTGACGGGGACATCATACAGCGACTGGTAATACACTTCACTTCGTAATATCAGGTTATTGGATAATACATTTGAATAGCCGGCCACAAAATGAATACTTCGCGTAAAGCCCAGATCTTTATTATATAATTCCAGTTCGCCGGCAGCATTAATCGAGTCACTGTAGAAATACAGGTACGGCGACTGAATCTGACTATGCATACCAGTACCCAGTGTAATGGCCTGTCCGTTTGGCAGGGCCCATTTTAATCCGGCACGCGGCTCCACCGGAGCAAAGCTGTTCGATAAACTGAAGTACTGGCTGTGTATACCGATACTCAACTCCAGGTTGTCGTTGAACTTATGCTTCCACTGCACATAAGGCTGAATTAACAATGCGGATGACCTTGTATTCCACCGAATGTTCCAGGTATCGAACTGAGCACTGCTGGAATCAATAATCCGGACAGAGTCGATATAGTTAAACATCAGTAAATCGGTATTAATACCAGCTGTAAAGGTATTGCGGGAGTCTTTTTTATAGAAATAATTTATAACACCAGACACACGTGGTTCGGTAAAGGTATAATCCAGTAATGGCGCTACACGTGGAGTCCCATATTCAAAACGAAGTATATCAGGATTATCGGGGTCATTTACTACCTGCCTGTTGATAACGTCATGGTTTACATCTACATTGGAAATGGAGTAGGCAGCAGACACGTCGATCATTGCTTTTTTACTAAGTGGTTGCACGTAATGAACCCCGGCGACACCCATTCGTGAAGTGAAATACTGATCTTTATTGTTTTCGCCAAATAAGTTTCGTTCAAACACCTCCTGATTACTAAGCACAATGTCCACTGTAGATGTACCACCAATACCAAAGAAGTTTAATTTACCACCGTTACGCGTAGGAAAATTAAAATTAAACGCCGCATCCTGATATTCTGGTACAGCTGTAGTACCAATGTCTATACCTAAAGAACTGAATAACGATAATGTGGAATACCTATACCCTACCAGATAGGAGGATTTATTTTCTTTAGAAATGGGACCTTCCGAAAAGAATTCCGCTCCCAGAAAACCAAGCTGTCCGATAAACTCATAATTTTCGTCGTTACCCGGACGAATTTTGAGGTCAAATACTCCGGATAATGCATTACCGAATTCAGCCGGGAAGGCGCCGGTAAAAAAATCAGAATTAGCCAGGTATTTATTATTGATAATATTTACCGGACCACCTGAAGTACCGGCGATGTTAAAGTGGTTGGGGTTTGGGATGTTAATATTTTCAAGTCGCCATAATACGCCACTTGGTGAGTTGCCTCGTATCACGATATCGTTTCGCGTATCATCAGCACCCTGTACCCCGGCAAAATTCGAGGCCATACGAGATGGGTCACCTCGGCTACCAGCGTAACGGTCGGTCTCCTCAACTGAAAACTGACGTGCACTCACCATTGCCATTTCGTTGGATGCTTCACCATTCCGTGTAGCGCTGATTTCAATTTCTTCGAGCTGTGTCGCAGACTCTTCCAGCTCAATCTCAAGGATCACTTCCTTACCAGAACCCACGATCACATCATTGATGATCTTTTCCTGATAACCGATATACGATATGCGCAGATCTACACGCCCTACAGGCACTTTTTCTAATCTGAACTCACCATTTACATCAGTAATAGCTCCTGTTATTTCTTCAGTATTAATAAGTTGTACTGCCGCACCAATGAGGGGAAATTTAGTGTCCATGTCAACCACCGTACCGCGGATGGTCTGGGTAGGTTGTGCAAAAGATTTGAAAAAGCTTAGAGAAAAGAGTAACAGCAGGGTCAGGTTAATATGTCGCAACATCATAATCTTTGAATTCTAACCGTTAAAGATAAAAATTATTTATCTTATCCGATTATAATGATAAAACTGGTTTTCTTTGCAGCTATGCGTCAGCTTTATGTCTTTCTTATACTTGCTACATTTTTATCCCATGGCCAGGAGCGGCTTTTCAGCCGTACCATCAATTCACGGACATATGGTGAATTTTTCCCCGAAATGAGCCTGGATGGTAACGTGGTGCTTTTTATGTCCAATGACACGTATACCGGCAAACCTATACTTCGGTATTCCTGGATGGAAGATAACCGCTGGCATTCTCCTACAGAAGATTTTCCGGTAAAATCCCTCTCCTCCCTGCATTATGGCTCGTACGCGCTGAATGCAGATGCCTCTCAGCTGGCAGTAAGTTTAAAATCATCACCCTCTTTGGGAGGTTATGATATTTACATCATTGATAAAATCGGATCAGGCTACAGGTACTGGTCAGTGCCTGTAAACCCCGGAAAGCCGCTCAATTCAAATAAACATGAAGGCATGCCATCCTTCACACCGGATGGTGGTGCCCTTTTCTTTTCCAGATGTGACAAAATGGATGAGGAAAATGCATCCGGATGTGAGATCTATTACTGTGTAAATAAAGGCCCCATATGGTCTGAGCCTATAAAGGTTGACCTCGATATGCCACCCTGTGACAAATTATTTCCCACCATATTGATCGACAATGAAACCCTGTATTTTTCAGCCAACCCGAATGGAGATTTTGATCTTTACATGACCCGGAAAGACAATAATGGCTGGACTCGTCCGGTAGCACTGGACTTTATCAATACAGAGGCGGATGACTTTAATGTAGCCAATACAGCACTCGGAAACCTTGTGGTAAGACATAAAAAGGGAGATCTCAGCACCGACCTTTTTGAAGTACTGGTTCCGGATAGTTTCCAGCCAAGAAAAATACTCTTTCTTGAAACCTCTGTACCAGGTGCAGAAGGTAAACTACTCATCGAAGCATACGATGTAGTGAGTGACCAGTCGATATATCGTAATATTGTAGAAGGACCGCAGGAGTTACTCTTATTTCTGCCAGAATCCAATCTGATTGATTTTTCTGTCGTCTCCAATGCTGCGACAGCCGGTTTTATCTCCAATACCTTCAACCTGCTACATCTGGACCGCCCCGTGAAGCAGCAGCTTGAACTACAGCTTCCTGTACTTGAAAAAGGTAAAACCTACGCGACACAGATCGAGTTTGTACCCAACTCTGCTGAAATCGCCCAGGGCTCGGAAAGAGAACTGGAACGTATGATTTCACTTTTAAAGCTAAACCCGTCATATTCGCTTGAGCTTCAGATAGACCAGGGCCACATCAGGGAAAGCGAAAAACCTACCGTCACGCTACCGTTTGACCGTATAGATACCACAACCACCATTACAAAACGCACATATGTATGGCCTGATTCCCTGGATATCGATACTATACGATATAGCCTTCCACCTGCAAATACGGATACCCTGGTTCAGGTCAAAAAAATCTACCATAATGATTTCAGTTATGCACGAGCTGCAACCTTACGTAACTACTTCCTCAGTAAAAATGTACCGTTATCCCGATTTAGCATTACAGTAGTTGCTACGAGAAACCGGGAGGCTTCAGAGGGTGACCGTGCTACTGTAACGATGACAATTTTCTGATATGACATGGATGCCCGACATAGACCAGATACGTCTGGCACATGAACGCATTTTGCCCATGATTCATGTAACTCCTGTCATGACCAGCCAATCGACTAATGAAAGGCTGGGAGCGGAAGTATTTTTCAAATGTGAAAATTTCCAGAAAATCGGAGCGTTCAAAATGCGCGGAGCTGCTCATGCGGTTTCTTCACTTACGCCGGAGCAATTAAAAAACGGTGTGGCCACCCACTCGTCCGGAAATCATGCACAGGCACTTTCCCGCGCCGCATTGCTTGCTGGCACCAAAGCATATATCGTAATGCCCGAAAGCGCCCCAAAAGTCAAAGTAGAGGCCGTAAAAAATTATGGTGGCAACATTACATTCTGTGAACCCAACCTAAAGGCCAGAGAAACAACCCTGGATGAGGTGGTAGCAAAAACAGGAGCCACCTTTATTCATCCGTATGACAATCAACAGGTGATCACTGGTCAGGCAACGGCGGCACTTGAGCTATTTGATGAAGTTGATGATCTTGACATTCTGATTGTGCCTGTAGGAGGAGGTGGTTTGATGTCAGGAAGCATTGCCACAGCAAAGGGTCTTGGAAAAAAAACAAAGATCATAGCCGTCGAACCGGCGGGCGCTGATGATGCCTACCGAAGCTTCAAGTCAGGAAAGTTCATTCCCATGGAAAATCCGGATACCATTGCCGATGGCTTGCTTACCAGTATGGGTAAGCTTACCTATCCTATCATCAAGGAAAATATTTCGGATGTTTGGACAGTTACCGATGAGGAAATCATCGAAGCCTTACGCTGGACCTATGAGCGGATGAAGATAATTATCGAACCTTCCTGTGCTGTACCACTGGCCTGTATGTTTAAAAACCGGGACTATATCCGGGGTAAAAAAGTAGGAACCATATTGACTGGCGGAAACATTGACCTTGAAAAACTAAAGTCATTGATCTGATATAGAAAATGTCAGTTCATCATAATCCGTTTACCAGATTTTATTTTCCAGCATGATCATATAGTTGATACCGATTAAAGCTGCGGAGATAATCAGGTTCCAGTCACGTCTTGTGACACCAAACAGGTTGACAAAAAGAAACGTGGCAAGCAGATAAATGCCAATAATTACAAGCTGCCCGATCTCAAGTCCTGCATTGTATCCTGCAATCTGCAAAACGCCGGGCTCCATGACGCTCGATACAAGGTAATTGCTCAGTGATACCCCATGCACCATTCCAAAAAAGAAAGCCATAAAATAGTTGGTCTGTAGGTTGTTATGCACCACAGAATAGGGCTGTTTAAACAGATTGATGAAGGCTGTAACGATTACAGAGACCGGAATCAGAAAATTGATGAGTTTATCTTTAAAATGCAGCACCTCAAAGCTTGCAACCCATAACGTGATGGAATGACCCAGGGCAAACGCCCCTGCAAGAATCAAAACCTTGCGCCAGTCTTTCATCAGGAAGATAGCACAAAGCGCAACGACAAAGTTGATATGCTCCACGCTGTCAATATGCAGAAAATGCTGCATGCCCAATCTCAAGGAAACCAGAAAATCCATTACCGGTATTTTTGACCGGCAAGTTTATTCCAAATCCAGATTTTTACAAACTATATGGTAATTATGATATACAATGAAACTAAAATACCAATGAGTAAAAGGGATGTTCTGTAGTACGAGTCTTTCAATAGCCGAATTATCGGATTCTGATTTTTTGCCATGTTCGTGATCGTTTTATGTGGTAAATATACAGATCAATGAGCATCTAGCCAATTACTACCAAATCCTATGCCAACTTCCATTGGCACCTCCAGTTCTATTGCGTTTTTCATTGTTTCCACCACCAAATTTTCAAGCGCTTCCTTTTCTTCATTCAGAACATCGAAGACCAGTTCATCATGCACCTGCATGACCATTTTGGAAGCAAATTTTTCTTTTTCCATTTTCTCAAAAATCCGGACCATCGCTACCTTAATCATATCCGCAGCGCTACCCTGTATGGGAGTATTGATAGCGTTGCGTTCGGCGTATCCGCGCAAGGTGGCATTACGTGAATTGATGTCTCCGAGATGTCGTCTTCTTCCAAGTATCGTTTCCACATAGCCTTGCTCACGCGCAAGATGTACCAGGTGGTCCATATATGCCTTTACCTCCGGGAATTCCTTAAAATAGGATTCGATGATGTCAGCGGCTTCACCACGAGGAATATTCAGATTCTGACTTAAACCAAATGCAGATATCCCATAGATAATACCAAAATTCACCTCTTTGGCTTTACGTCGCATGTCGCTTTCTACTTCTTCCAGGGCTACCTGAAATACCTTGGAGGCGGTGGTTGCATGGATATCCCGGCCTTCCCGAAAAGCTGCAATCATGCTTTTGTCTCCGGAAAGCGCAGCCATAATACGTAATTCGATCTGACTGTAGTCTGCTGCCATAATCAAATGATCCGGACTACTGGCAACAAAGGCCTTCCGGATCTCCCGACCCTTTTCTGTGCGTATTGGTATGTTTTGAAGATTTGGTTTATTGGAACTCAGTCTGCCGGTTACCGCTACTGTTTGCCGGTATTCGGTATGTACCCGGCTGTCCACCGAAGATATCATTTTGGGCAGAGCGTCGACGTATGTGCTTTTGAGCTTTTGATATTCTCTGAACTCCAGTATACGGGAGGCAATCTCATGTTCATGGGCCAGTTTGGAGAGTATATCTTCACCGGTAGCATATTGCCCAGATTTGGTTTTCTTCGGTTTGTCCACCAACTGGAGCTTACCAAACAGGATTTCGCCCAGCTGCTTTGGTGATGCAATATTGAATTCTTCACCTGCCAGCTCATATATCTGTTTTTCTGCCTCACGGCTCAGTTCGGCTAGTTCGTCAGACATGGCCGCGAGCGTTTCTTTCGAAATAGTCACGCCGGTATACTCCATGTCTGCCAGCACACGCAGCATCGGAATTTCAACATCATAAAAAAGGGAATCCAGTTTTTGCTCTTTCAGTTTGTCGTCAAGGATATATTTGAGCTGAAGTGTGATATCGGCATCTTCACATGCGTAGTCGCTTACTTTTTCGATATCAATATTACGCATATTAAGCTGTTTTGCGCCTTTTTTACCGATAAGCGACTCAATGGAAACAGGTGTATATCCGAGATAATTTTCAGCCAGCAGATCCATCGAATGCCTGCTCTCAGGTTCTATAAGATAGTGGGCCAGCATAGTGTCAAAAAGCGGACCATCGATATGTACGTTATAATTGCGAAGCACCTGTACATCATATTTCAGGTTCTGACCGATGAATAACGTGTCATTTTTACTGAAAACGGGCTGTAGCTTTTTGATCAGCTGCTGTGTTTCCTTTTCCTTTTCAGGAAAAGGCACATAGTAGGCTACGCCTTTTTCTATACTAAACGAGATGCCAACAAGTTGAGCTTCATGAGGTTCCAGGCTGGTGGTCTCCGTATCGAAGCATATTTCCTTTGCCTTTTGCAGTGAATCAATCAACTTATTCAACGCCTCGTCATCCTGTACGCAGTGATAGGTATGTTCGGCATCGTCGATAGTTTTGTATTTGCTTTGTGCCACTTCATCTACCGGAGTGTCGAACATACCCAGCTGGCTGTTTTGGGGCATGATCTGGTTTCCTTCATTGAACACGCGGTTGGCAATGGTACGGAATTCAAGTTCTTCAAATAGTTGTAGCAATGGTTCGCGGTTGGGCTCCTGACGTTTTAATTTTTCCAGGTCGAAATCCACCGGGACATCAGTTTTTATCGTGGCCAGTTCTTTGGACATCAGACCTTGCTCACCGAAATTCTCAATATTCTCCTTTAGTTTCCCCTTTAATTGTCCGCTGTTTTTTACTAACTCTTCAACCGACCCAAATTGTCGGATCAGCTTTGCAGCGGTTTTAGCTCCAATACCGGGTATACCGGGTATATTATCTACGCTATCACCCTGAAGACCCAGTATATCCCGTACCTGATCGGGAGTATCGATATCAAATTTGGCACAAACCTCATCTACGCCCAGGATTTCTGCTCCCGATCCCATATAGGAAGGGCGATAAAGAAAAACATGAGGCTTGACCAGCTGACCATAGTCTTTGTCTGGTGTCATCATATATACTTCTACATCATCCGACATTTGGGCAGCAATAGTCCCGATGATATCATCAGCTTCGTAACCATCCAGTTCCAGTCTGGGTATATTGAATGCATCCAGCATTTCCTTGATTATGGGAATCGCTATACGGATGTCTTCCGGTTGTTCCTGACGGGTCGCTTTATACTCTTCGAACGCTTCATGCCGGAAAGTAGGCGCAGAGGTATCGAAAGCTACGGCCAGGTATGCCGGGTTTTCTTTCGTGATGATTTCCAGCAGCGAATTGGTAAAACCCAGAATTGCGCTGGTATTCATGCCTTTGCTGTTAAATCTTGGGTTTTTTGATAAGGCAAAATGAGAGCGATAGATCAGGGCCATCGCATCGAGAAGGAACAATTTGTTGGAGTATTCCATGAATATTGTAAGAATCTGGTCTGAAAAGGATGAGTTTAATCAGATTGTTAAACTTTTTTTCAATTTTTTATAACAATCTATAACATGTCATGTTATTAATTTAGTAGTGTTAGTGGTTGGTTGTTTAGCCGTCGGGGATCCTCTCCTCGACGGTTTTTTTATTCATTTATCCGCTCATCCGGACGCTGTATTATTTTAATAATGACTTCATGCTTGTCTCCGTCATTATCGGTAATGTCTAGCTTCATATGTGGATTATCACGCGAACCTATTTCTTCCATTTTATCAATAGAAAAATCTTTTAACTGACCATTTAGCTGATCCAGAATTTTAGGCAATGCTGCAGCGAGGTCCTGTTCTATTTTTGAAGGATTATACGATGTGGTAATCATAGCTTATCAGGTTTTAAGTGAGGGGTCTAAAAGTTTTATGTAAAGTAACTGATTATAAATCATTTGCTCGGAGATGGATAATGATTCTTTCTGCTCAAGCAACTGAATAAACATTTCTGTCATAAACAGCGCTGGTTCCATACCGGCGTTTTCGCAATAGGATTTTATAGCATCCAGGGCATCCGTATGGTCCTGAAGTGACAGTTTCGGATTACTGGCACCTTTATCATGGTCAAAGGAATGAGGCTTTTTGCTCAGGTAATCCGTTAAATCTTTAAGTGTATTTTTTTTCGCCATTATTTTATATGTCCTATAATTTCATTTGCTATGGGTAAATAGAATGTGCTTTGGGTGATGGTAGAATACTGCGCATAACTCGATTTTTGAGGTACGAACCTGTGCAGAATTTCGGTCCGCAATGAGGCCATGGCCGAATGTACTGTTTCTATCCTGGTGCTGGCATGTATACGGTTGGGCAATACGATCACTTCAAGCGATGGGTTAAGCTCTTTGGCCGGCAAAAGGTCTTCTACTGTCTGGTAGGCTACAATCAAATCATTTTGAGTGAGACTACTGGGTATGACGATCAGGTCACTTTTTGTTGCCAGTATCTTAATGTCCTCTGTAGTGGTTTTGCCTGCGCTGTCAATTATTACATAATCAAGATCGTTCAGTTCATCGGCATCCATGAGTTCCAGAACAGTATGATCTTCAGCGGTGAGGATTGGAAATACATTTTCTCCGGGAGATTTCTGTAACTCTATGTTACGTAAGGTAGTTAATGTGTAATTGGTGTCCGTTTCTATCAGGCATAGTGAATGGCCCAGATGATGCAGAGCGGTGGCCAGCTGGATCGCATTAGTTGTTTTCCCTGTTCCTCCCTTTCTGCTGATGAATGAAATGATCTTGCGCATATTCAAAAAAGCTGATGCCCGAAATTACATTTACACACAAGATAATCAAAAGTATATTTATCCTGCAATTATCCATAATATCTGTGGTAGCTACCGCACAGGATAGTGTGGCCTATGTCAGCGATCTCAAAGAAGTTGTAGTGACGGGCTATACAGGCAAAACAAACCTGAGGGATTTTACTTCTTCTGTCCTGGTGCTTGACGAGAAGCAACTGCAGTCTGTTGATGTGACAAGTCTGCCACGTCTATCAGGTCAGCAGCCAGGGGTAGTTTTCGAAGAGAGGGCCAATGGGAGTTACCGTATTTCCATTCGCGGCAGCACGCTACGTTCACCTTTTGGTGTACGCAATGTAAAGGTGTACTGGGATGGCACACCCTTTACTGATCCATTTGGGGTAACAGCCCTTAACCTTATCGATCCTTCCCTATGGAAAGGTGTAGAGGTAATAAAAGGACCTTCTTCCAGTGCCTTTGGCGGCGGCCTTGGCGGGGTAGTACAACTGAATACCCGGAGTTTTGTGTCCGGAACATCAGCCCTGGCAGAAGCAGGTAGCTTTGGGCGAATGCGTTATTTAGTTGAACATCAGGCGATACAAGATAGCTGGAAACACCAAACAGCAGCCAGTTATTACCAAAAAGAGGGTGTTCGGGACCATTCTGCCATTCAAAGGTTCAATGTATTGCACAACAGTGAATTTACCAGTGACAAAGCAACATTGGGTATCCGCGCATTTGCAGCGCATCTGGATTATGAACTACCCGGAGGCCTTACAGCAGATCAGTTTCGTCAGGACCCGACACAGGCGCGACAGGGTAATGCATTTGCCTTAGGTAGCGTAGCATCTGATGCCTCAATCAACACCCAGTTTCTCGATTTTTCAGGTCGATTCACCTACAATGTTTCAGAGCGTGTCAACTTTAGTTCTTCCCTCTATCACCGCAGCACTATTAATGAGAACCCCTTTAATCTGGATTATAAAAAGCGTTCGTATGCTGAGGCAGGAACCAGGTCATTTTTTGCAATCAAGCTGGATGGAATTCAGGTAGAAACCGGTATTGAGGCGCAGTTCGGCCAATTGATCGAGCAAAATTTTGGCAATAACATGGGTCAGCCGGACACGCTTAATTTCAGTGATGATATACGGGGATGGACCGGGATGATGTTTGCCAATGGATTTTGGGATATCAGCCAGCAATTACGCATATCGGCCGGGATCAGCTCATCCGATATCCGGTATTTCAATAACCGGCTGGTCAACAATATCTCGGATGATACCGGCCGTGAAAATTTTAGATTTACGGGTATTGTCAATCCCAGATTCGGTTTTCGCTATACGCCCATGGCCAATATTCATATTTACGGATCCTATGCCAATGGCTTTTCAGCACCTACCATCGCGGAAGTTCGTACCAATGACGGCGCCATCAACCGCGAACTGGAAGAAGAGCGTGGAAATAACCTGGAAATGGGTGTGCGGTATTTTACTGACCGCCTGACAGTACAGTTAACGGCATTTCGCTATCGCCTGAATAACGGGATCACCTCCTATGAAAATAATGACAGAGAACTATTCCGAAATACCGGCGAGCAGGAAAATCTGGGCGTAGAAACGATGCTTATCTATGAAATCTTCCGCAATGACAGATGGAAAATGGAGTGGCAGCAGTCCAACTGGTGGTATGATTTTACTTTTTTATCTTATGAAAGCGGAAATACAGTATACGATGGCAATGATGTAACTGGCGTATCGCCGTTTTATAACTTCAGCCAGCTTTCTGTCGATAAGCAGAATGTAGTAAATGTCAGATTATCGTGGTTATATTATTCACGCGCTCCGCTGGACGATGCTAATACAGAATACAGCATACCCGTCAATGACGTTAGCCTGAAAATATCAGTTCCAATATCAGCCGGTGAACTCAAACTACAGCCATATGTAGGGATAAACAATTTACTGAATCGGTCTTATAGTTTTGGCTACGACCTGAATGCGCCGGGCAACCGCTTTTTTCAGCCGGCAGAACCCCGAAATATTTACGCCGGTGTTAGCTTAAATTTTTAAGCATTGACCTGATACATGGACTCATCTTTTGCAGGCAGGGAGGAGGTGCCCATTAGATATTTGTCCATGGCACGCGCAGCTTCACGCCCTTCCGAAATGGCCCATACGACCAGAGATTGGCCTCTTCGCATGTCGCCTGCAATGAATACATTTTCAATACTGCTTTGGTATCGTTTTGTTTTGGGCAGCCCATGGTCTGTAATTTCAAGGCCAAGCTGACCGATAATTCCGTTTTTTTCCGGTCCCGTAAAGCCAATGGCCAGTAATGCCAGATCACAAGGCCAGATTTCCTCGCTACCTATTACCTCCTTAAATATGGGCCGCTTTCCGGGCTCTGGCTTTTCCCACTCTATTTCTACTACCTGGATTCCGGTGAGGTCTCCCTTTTCATTTCCAACGAAAGCTTTCGTCTGAATAGCCCAAAATCTTTCTACACCCTCTTCATGAGAGCTGGAGGTACGGAGAATTTTAGGCCACTCCGGCCAAGGGTTTTCCGGAGAACGGTCCAGTGGTGGTTTTTCGAGCAGTTCGATCTGTCGTACAGATTTGGCTCCCTGACGATTGGATGTACCAATACAATCAGAACCTGTATCACCTCCACCGATAACTACTACGTGTTTATTTTTAGCTGATATGGCGGTTTCCCTGTGTTTTTGAAAATCCGGACGTCCCTGTGTTATGTCTTCTGCTTTAACTTCGCCATCGCTCACTTCTTTATTCTGACGCCATAGAAAATCCATCGCAAAATGAACACCGTTCAGCTCACGGCCTACTACTGGGAGATCCCGGGGTACAGTAGCACCTCCGCAAAGCATGATGGCGTCGAACTCTTTTTGTAATTCCTCTCCGGAAATATCCACGCCTGCATGAACGTTGGTACGGAATATAATGCCCTCTTCCCGCATGATATCAATGCGCCTGTCGACGACCCATTTTTCCATTTTGAAGTCAGGTATACCATACCGCAATAGCCCTCCGATTTTATCATCCCGTTCAAAAACGGTTACATTATGTCCGGCCTGATTGAGTTGTGATGCTGCAGCAAGGCCGGCAGGCCCTGATCCGATAATGGCGATCGTTTTATCCGTCCGCCGTTTTGGTGGCCGGGCCACTACATATCCTTTTTCAAAGGCCGTCTCAATGATGCTCTTTTCGATATGCTCAATCGATACCGGAGGCTTATTGATACCCAACACACAGGAGGACTCGCATGGCGCGGGACATATCCTGCCTGTAAATTCAGGGAAATTATTGGTCGAAGTAAGGATCTTGTAGGCGCTTTCCCAGTCTTCCTGATATACGGCGTCATTGAAATCCGGAATAATGTTTCCTAATGGACAGCCTGTATGGCAAAATGGAACACCACAGTCCATACAGCGGGCTGCCTGTTCCCTTGTTTTTTGTTCAGGATGAGGCTCATAAAGCTCTTTAAAATCATTCAACCTGTCCTTCACCGGACGGGTGGAGGGTAGTTCTCTGTTATATTCTTTAAATCCAGTAGGTTTTCCCATCAGACTAACTCTTTATTATTAATTTTATTTAATACAGCACGATATTCCCGTGGCATTACCTTGGTAAAAAGGCTCAGGTATTTCTGCCAGTCAGCAAGTATGGTCGTGGCAATGTAGGACTTAGTTTCCCTTTCATGCCGCGACACCATTTCATAGAGGAAACGGCCATCTTCATCATCCAGCGTTTCGAGGTCTACCATGCCGGGATTAACGTTGTTATGGATGGTTTTATCTGCATCCAGGATATAGGCAATACCACCGCTCATACCGGCAGCGAAGTTGCTGCCAATGCTGCCCAGAACCACTATTCTACCACCGGTCATATATTCACATCCATGATCACCAACACCTTCTACGACAGCAACTACGCCGCTATTACGTACGGCAAAACGCTCTCCGGCCATGCCACGGATGAATGCATACCCTGAAGTAGCTCCATAGAAGGCCACATTGCCTATAATAATGGATGTTTCAGCCTTAAATGTGGCATCACGATCAGGATAAACTACCAGTTCTGCTCCGGAAAGACCTTTACCAAAGTAATCGTTAGCCTCACCTTCCAGCCTGAAGGTGATTCCTTTGGTGGAGAATGCGCCAAAACTTTGTCCCGCTGAGCCGCGGAAATGAAAATCAAGCGTACCATCCGGAAGCCCGGGGCTGCCGAATTTTTTGGAGATCGTATTCGAAAGCATAGCACCGACCGCGCGGTTGGTATTGAAGATAGGAAATGAAGCTTTTACAGGCTCCACATTTTCCAGTGCCGGTTCTGCAACCTCAATCAGCTTGCGGTCAAGAATACCATATATGGCATGATCCTGATTTCGGGAATGATAACGGGTTTCGTTATAGGGTGCAGGCTCCTCAAAAAGGACCTTGCTGAAATCTATGGTTTTGTGTTTCCAGTGGCTGATGTCATCTCTCACCTTGAGATAGCTTGCTTTTCCTACCATTTCATCGATAGTACGGAATCCGAGGGATGCCATGATTTCACGAAGGTCGTTCACAAGGAAGTGAAAGAAGTTGACCACTTCATCCGGTTTTCCGGTAAATAGTTTTCTCAAGTCAGGGTCTTGTGTGGCCACACCTACCGGGCAGGTGTTCATATGGCATTTACGCATCATGATACAACCCTCAACGACAAGGGCTGCTGTGGCAACACCCCATTCTTCAGCACCCAAAAGGGTCGCAATGGCAATGTCACGCCCTGTTTTGATCTGTCCGTCTGTTTGGAGCACCACTCTGCTGCGCAGCTTATTTTTTAGCAACGTCTGATGTGCTTCGGCCACACCAAGTTCCCATGGCAACCCGGCGTGACGTATTGAACTTAATGGGGAGGCGCCGGTTCCGCCATCTGAACCGGAAATCATGATTACATCGGCCATGGCCTTGGCTACACCGGCAGCAACTGTACCTACACCGGCTTCACTTACCAGCTTCACGTTGATCCGCGCATTTCTATTGGCATTTTTGAGATCAAAGATCAACTGGGCCAGGTCTTCGATAGAATAGATATCATGGTGGGGTGGCGGAGAAATAAGGCCCACACCAGGCGTGCTGTAGCGTACCCGCCCAATCCAATCATCGACTTTATGGCCGGGTAGCTGGCCACCTTCACCCGGCTTGGCTCCCTGGGCCATTTTTATCTGAAGTTCAGCTGCATTAGTCAGATAATTGGAGGTAACACCGAAACGACCGGAAGCTACCTGCTTGATAGCGGACCTTTCCCAGTCGCCATTTTCCTTAACTTTGAAGCGGATTTCGTCTTCACCACCCTCACCGGAGTTGCTTTTGCCTCCGATACGGTTCATAGCGATTGCCAGTGTCGAATGTGCTTCATGTGATATAGAACCAAAAGACATAGCGCCTGTCGCAAACCGTTTCAGAATAGATGCTGCTGGCTCCACCTGATCAAGAGGTATTGCTGCTGCTTTTTCACTATCAAAGTCCAGCAAACCCCGGAGCGTAACTGCCTTCTGTTGTTGGTTATTTACTGCTTCAGCATATTTTTTATATAGCTCGTAGCTGTTTTTTCGGGCCGATTGCTGCAGCAGATGTATTGTGGTAGGGTTAAACAGGTGGTATTCGCCACGCTGTTTCCATTGGTAGATGCCCCCTTCTTCCATTTCTGTATCCTCATATTCGAATGCTACCTGATGTCGACGGACAATATCTTTTTCAAGCTCTGGGAAGCCAAGGCCACCGATACGGCTGACGGTACCGGCAAAACAGGTGTTCACCACCTCATGGTTTAATCCTATAATTTCAAAAATCTGAGCTCCCTGGTATGACTGTAATGTGGAGATACCCATTTTAGAAAGTATTTTGAGCAGACCATAATTTATTGCCTGAACATAATTTTCAATTGCGGTATCCGGGTTGTTCAACTCCTCCTTTTTGAAGTATTTGCGGACTGTGAGCTGTCGTAAAATGTCGAGCGTAAGGTAAGGACAGATAGCCGAGGCACCGTAACCAATAATGGTGGCATAATGGTGTGTTTCCCGCGTATCTCCTGTTTCCACCACAAGACTGCAGTCACCGCGAAGTTTTTTGCTGATCAGATGATGATGAACGGCACCGGTAGCCATAAGGGCAGGAATTGCCATCTTTTCTTTGGATACCCCGCGATCACTAAGGATGAGGATGCTGCAGCCACTCATCACGGCTTTTTCTGCTTCAGTGCAGATCCTATTCAGATTTTGTTGCAGGCTGCCGTCTTTTCCTGGGTCAAAAAGAACAGATATGATCTTATGGTCAAACCCCTGACTTTTTAATCCTTTGATTTTAGCTAGTTCCTTTTCAGTAAGTACCGGCTGATTGAGATTTACCTGGCGACAATGTTCAGCTGTTTCATCAAGCACATTCATGGATTTTCCCAGATGGGTAAATAATGACATCACCTGCCGTTCACGGATGGGATCGATGGGCGGGTTACTTACCTGTGCAAAAAGCTGTTTGAAATAGTGGGAAATATGCTGCGAATGATCAGATAGTACGGCCAGTGGGACATCAGATCCCATGGAACCTACAGGCTCTGATCGTGTGGCGACCATCTGGCCGAGAATAGTTTTAATATCTTCAGAGGTGACGCCAAAGGCAATTTCCTGTTGCTTCAGCTCCGCACCAGACATGTGTTGTGTTTCATATTTTGCCTCAGCCTGCTCCCTGAGTTTCAACCTGTTTTTTTTGATCCATTCACTGTAAGGAGCCTTATTGATAATTTCATTTTTTACCTCTTCATCACTGATGATACGCCCTTGGGACGTATCGACCACAAACATTCTGCCGGGCTGCAGACGCCCTTTTTCTACAATATGATGCTGGGCTACCGGTAGTGAACCGGCTTCAGACGACATGATCACATTGCCATTATCAAGCACACAATACCTTGAAGGACGCAGGCCGTTGCGGTCTAGTGTTGCCCCTACTATTGTGCCGTCGGTAAAGGAAATGGAAGCCGGGCCATCCCAGGGTTCCATCAGGCAGGCATGGTATTTATAAAAATCCTTTCTGGCTTTCTCCATATTTTTGTTGTCCTGCCACGCCTCCGGTATCAGCATCATCATGACGTGTGGGAGAGAACGACCAGCCATCACCAGCAGCTCGATCATACGGTCGAGGTTAGCAGAATCACTAGCCTCCTGACTCAGAATAGGCTTGATCATCGCAAATTCGTCCCGGCTGAAAAGATTGGAAAAAAGCTGGGCCTCTTTAGACTTCATCTTGTTGAGATTGCCACGTATAGTATTGATCTCCCCGTTATGGGCGATATATTTAAAGGGTTGCGCAAGCTTCCAGCGGGGAAAGGTATTGGTAGAAAAGCGGGAATGGATAACCGCAATAGCAGATTCCATGGCATCGTCTGCCAGGTCGGTGAAATAATTTGGGAGCTGATCTGTTCTCAACTGCCCTTTGTATACAATGGTATCTACTGAAAGTGATGAAAAATAAAACACATTTTTTACTTCGGGTACTTCTTGTGCTGCTTTATGATCGATGGCCTTGCGCAGGATGAAAAGTTTGCGACGCAGTTCATCTGTCGAGATTTTTTTTTGCGGCATGAAAAATACCTGTTCTATTTCCGGCTCATGCTTTCGGGCAGTTGTGCCAATAAGGAAATTATTGGTAGGCACCCTGCGATAATGTAATACTTCCAGGGAAAGCTGCGCAGCGGTCTCTTTTATGATGTTTTTGCAGGCAATGATCTGCCCTTCATTGGTTGGAAAAAAGACCATACCTACGCCATACTCGCCCGCATTGGGCAACTGAAAACCCGATTCAGTGGCGTATTTCTGAAAAAAGCGATGCGGTATCTGGATAAGCACCCCAGCCCCGTCACCTGTCTCCGGCTCAGCACCTCTTCCACCACGGTGCTCCATATTCATGAGCATATGCAATGCATCGGTAATGATCTGATGACTTTTGTGACCATGCATGTTTGCGACAAAACCTATACCACAGGAGTCGTGCTCCATTTCTGGCAGATACATTCCCTCAGAATTTTTCATAGCAGATTTTTGAAGAAGTCAGCCTACAAATTTCGTAAGCATACTATAAACAGAAAAATATTCTGAGCAAATTGTTTAACAAAAGATATTATTTTATAAAAAATTTAATAATATCTTTTCTCATTTAGAAAATCATAATAATGCAGAACGTCAGGCCCCGATAATTTCCCTTTTGAAAATGATGTAGTCGGTCTGGGGAGGCTTTTTTCCTGTATTTCTGATGATTTTGGCTAGTTGAGCCCGGTGATATGTGCCGTGATTTATGACATGAGTTATAATTTCATGCAGCATATTTGACGCCCGCTCCTTATCAAGGGTCAGGTATTCTACTGTAGCATGAAACGATGGACTGCTATTCACAAACCTATGCCATTCTGCAGAGCTGTCATCATTCATTTTTATCAGGTCCTCAATAGACTGTTCACGCCATATATTGACCGAATCAGCAGAAATACCTGTATTAATGCGCTGCATCCAAAGCTGCTGTGCATGTATAATATGACTCATCAGCAGCATACACTGTTCCCGCTGGGCATTCATATCACATATTGCAGCAAGGTATTTGCAATTGGACCAGTGATTGTAGCTGAAAAGGTCGTCAAAATATTGTCTGAAATCCATCGCTCAAAAATCAAAGAAAAGACTGTTACAAAATACAATTTTACTGCCATACCAGAAACATCGGAACAAGGGATCGTCCGTAAAGCTGATGATTCTTCCTCTCCCATTATCCAATGCAAGCACCAGATTGTCCGTGTCCTGCATTTTAACCGCATTGCCGACAAACCCTGATACAGGCTCAGGATTGTTGCAAAGCTTTTCGTTTTCATTTCGAAAAACATAGGAAGAGCTTTTAAACAGGTAAAACTCATTATCTATTCCATAAAAAACAGGATGGCTGTTATCAACAGAAACTCTGAAAATACTACCCGGGACATTTTCTGAAAGTCTCGACCTGTATTCGTCTTCATAGCGCTTGCTGCTGCTATCTTCAGCACTGCTTTCATAGTTTAACTCAACGCCATCCACTTCACTTAGCCAACTGTTGGTATACTCACTGGCGATCAGTGTGCCGCCATTACGAACCCAGCTCATCAGCTTTTCCTTTACACGGTCGTCAGGAGCTCTGAAGGATGGCAGAATGATGTGAGTAATGCCTTTCAGGTCGATGGATGCTATCTGATCGCTGTTGATGATATGGTTGGGATAGTTAAGATCCTGATCCAGAAAATACCAGGTGGCTCCAAAATCTGTCGCACTTGCGCCGTCACCCCGGATGAGGAGCACTTCGGGTTTGTCGATCAGCTGCACCCATTCACTGCCAAGAGAAGGCCCATCATCCGGCTGACCTCCTGATACGGCATACAGCCTTTGCTGATGTTTATTAGCTAGTGACGACATTTGCTGATGAAAATCTGGAAAATTGCCGTTATCCGCCCGGGTAATAATCATGCTGCCCGGTTCGAACACTTCTTCACCATAAGTGATAGCCTTTTTGTTGAAACGAACCCGAAAATCGGACTTGAGTAAATCAGAAATCAACCGGAACGCCCCCAATCCATTATGTCGTATCAGATAAGCATAAGCCTGGGTAGTTACCTGATTATTGATGGTTAAGTCGTCATTGGCTGTACTATAGGTAATAGCGGAATTGCTGGCAATACCATCCAGCTGAAAATTATAGATCAGGGACCATGCTGTAGCATCATAGGTTAGCGAGTCTGACAATACAGGCGAAGGCTCCAGCAGAATATGGGCGAGCCGCCCATTGGTCTGATCGACCGGTATGACAATATCACCTGTCTTTGCAGTATATTTTATTGTTTTTCCGGATGAATATTCAAATCCGCTGATGCTCGTACCAGCATCAGCAGGGAAAAAGCGAATGCCATTGGCACCTAACAGCTCTTTAAAAGCACGCATTGCATCGGGAGTTTCATCAGACTTAACAAGAAAAGACCGGTAAGTCAGGTTTTTGGGTTCATTAAAAAAGCGATAAAAGTTTTGTATCAGGGTCTCCTTGTTCACAACAGCGGCTTCAACAGTAGCGATACCGGAGGTGAAATGATGTAATGCACGGTCTGCCAGTGTCAGCGTATCCCCGTTTTCCTGTATGACGCCTACCGATGCCCTGCCACTACCTCCCTGCTCGAATGTAAATCCTATAGCACCGTTCATTGTAGGATACGTATCGCCATAGCTGGGGTAAAAAAGGTCGTATGATTCAGCTGTGAAATATAGCCACCCGTTCTGGTCAAAATAGCGGGCAATGTTATCACCTACTGTTTGCTGAAAAGCACGCTGGTAGTTGGTGATATCCTTATGAACAGGCTCAGGTACCGGAGCAAAAAAATAGGGATCATTGATACCCATTTCATGGAAATCCACATGAATATGCGGCATCCAAAGCTGATACAGCTTTATCCGCTGTCGTGATTCGATCTGCGTTTGCCAGGCCCAGTCCCTGTTCAGGTCAAAAAGATAGTGATTAAAACGACCTCCCGGCCATGGTTCGTTATGCTCACTTGTGTATGTCAGGGGGTTGGGAAATACACCCGATACCTCGTTGATCCACTGCACATAACGCTCACGTCCATCCGGATTTATTGAAGGATCCATGATCACAAGTGCATTATCTAAAAACCCTTTCCTTTTTTGATTTTCCAGCAGGTACCATGCAGTAAGCATGGCTGCCTCCGAGCTGGCTGCCTCATTGCCATGGACTCCATAGCTCAACCAGACCACAGCAGGATCAGATGCTGTCGGGGCTGCGCCATCCATGACGCCGAGGTGATTGGTCCGGATTTTTTCAAGGTTGCTGATATTGGCTGAAGACCCGAATACATATACCTTTAGTGGACGACCTTCATAGGTAAGCCCGTATACGATGACTGCGCAGTTTTGTGGCCTTGCCTCTGCCAGATAGTCGAAATAATCGATGACCCTATGATGAGGGGTAAATCTCGATCCGACAGGATATGACAAATATTGCTCCGGAGCAAAAAGGGTTTGAGCATAAACACCGCTCGATAATAATAAAAACAGCAAAATTTTTTTTACAGCAACCATTCGACTATTCCTCAGTTTATAATCTCGTGAAATCGTTAAAACTTACTTCCAATATAGAGGCAAATTTTGAAACCGTTGTCGAAAATTTTTCTGAAGACCTCCTGACCTATCTGAATCCGCCCTTTCCCAAAGCGGTAATCGAAAAATACGAAGGCAACACTGAAGGTGCGGAAGTAGCAATAAAGCTCGATTTTTTATTGTTTACGCAGCGCTGGATATCAGAAATAACGAAAGTAGAAAAGGGGAGCGACTATTTCCAGTTTATAGATGAGGGAAGAAAACTGCCTTTTTTCCTTAGCCGATGGCAGCACATACACCGTATAGAGAAAGCGGGAGATAATAAAACAAGAGTTATCGACCATGTTTCCTTCAGCTGGTATCATCCTGTGTTAACTTTTCTTATATTACCTGCCATATATTTTCAGTTTGCGTATCGGAAACCCCGCTATAACGCATACTTTAAAGGCATCAGATGAAGCAAAGGTCGGCGCTACTCTTGATTTGGACAATAATATTGCTTGCCCATACCTTGTATGGTCAGAACAACATTGGTTTTATCTATAAGTCAAATGAGCGCTACGTCGAAATTCCATTTGAACTCAAGAGCAACCTTATCGTAGTCAACGTATGGTTAAATAACAGACTGCCTCTCCGCTTCATTGTAGATACAGGCGTACGAACCGCGATACTTACAGAAAAGCGTCTTGCCGACATTCTCCAACCTGAATATGACCGAAAAATTCAACTAAAGGCACCCGGCGACCAGGATTATGTGGAGGCGTTCGTTACCAGAGGTATATCCTTATCAATAGGTCCTATAGTTTCGGAGAGTCATTCGGTGTTGGTGCTTCAGGAGGACTACCTCAGGTTACGCGAATTTGTAGGGGAAAATATACACGGAATACTGGGCTATGAGCTGTTCAGCCAGTTTGTCGTACACATTGATTACGATGGCCAGCGCTTGCTTATCTATCCACCGGAAAATTTCAGAGAGCCAAGATTCTGGTATCGCAAAATACCCCTCTTGATAGAAGATACTAAACCATATATCACCACGTCGCTTAGTGTAAGGGACGAACAAAGGGAAGCTAAAATGATGATCGATACCGGAGCCAGCCAGGCTGTGTTGCTCGACAGGTCATCAAATTCGGGAATGAAGCTGCCCGATGAAACGATTTATACCTCGCTGGGACGCGGACTCGGTGGTGAGATCACCGGTCATATCGGAAGAATAAATACGGTTAGTATTGAAGATTTCGAATTTGAAGACGCCATAACTTCCTTTCCCGACCCCGAAAAATATGCACGCTATGTGCGCGAGAGTGACCGCGATGGGACGATAGGAGGGGATATTCTCACACGGTTTGATATCACGCTGGACTATAACGGAGGCTTTGCCTATTTTAGAAGGAATACAAACTACCGTGAGCCATTCGAGTTCGATATGAGCGGGTTGGTGCTGAAAGAATCGTTTTATCATCCATATTTTGAAGTAGCCTACGTACGAGATGATTCGCCTGCCGCAGAGCAGGGTATAAAAGCGGGAGACATCATCCTGAAGCTCAATGGTACAGATACCCGATATATTGAACTGGGACAGGCAACCGAAAAGTTACGCCAGCGCGACGGGAAGAAGACAAGGCTCGAAATCCGGCGTGATGAGGAGGTGAAACGGATAATTTTCTACCTGGAGCGGGTGATCTGATCAGAAAAGCTTCACTTTCAGATAATTGAGCAGCCTGCGCTTGTTTTTGCGGTAATAAATTTTCAATAGCTGGCTGGTTTTCTTCATCCGGAAGGAATTGATTATAGCCCGGCGTAAGGAGCTCGACGTAAGCGTCGACTTCATCACATATTCCTGTACACCATGAATGGCCATTTCCCGGTTATCATCCTTAAGCAACGTAATCGGGATATGCGATAGCTTTCTGGATTGATTGATACGACGCACCAATAGCCGTATTTTTTCACGCGCAAGGGATCCGTCAACTAATATGGTGTCAGTATGAAGCCGGTTGAGCTTCCTTAATATTTTGTTTACATCAAAAGAAATATCGGTATGAAAGCCGGTGACCTCATCATTCCCAAGAAGCTGACGTACATGCTCCACCTCTCCCGGGTTGTTGCCCAGCAATAAAACTCTGATATTTTCCTTTTCTTTCATGTCCCTGAACGGTTATTATAAGAGACACCATTCAGCACGCATAGGTTGTTGGTAACGGTTTAAATAATTGTAAAACCGTCGTAGGAATGATAGGGAAGAGAACGGCCGGTAACATGTTTCACTTGTGCGGCTCCCCTGCCATGAATGATATAATCACGAAATGCTTCAACAGCTTCCATCTCGCCCGAAATATCAGCGGTAACAGATCCATCCGGATTATTGCGTACAGATCCGGTCAGGTTTAGGTGCCGGGCTATATCTGCTGTATTTTTCCTGAAAAACACACCCTGAACACGCCCGGATACATGATATCTCATGGTGATCAATGCCATATCCCGCATTCTTCACAGAACTTTCTTTTACCTAAAGGACGCTTTTTGGGTTTTCTTTTATGACCAAAATAAAGAGGATCGGAATATTGAGGTTTTTGCATTTCCTTTGCCATGCGTTCATATTTTTTCACATTGGCTTCCATCCGTTCTTCATACTCTACCTGCAGCTGATCCAGGTATTTCCAGTAGCTGCTGTTGATCACCATTTCCCACGTTAGCTCATGCGGAGCATCTTCCCCGGTTTGCCTTGATCGGGTGTCATTAGGAGAAAGAGATGTAGGATTTGACCTTCCTCCCGGGGATCTGTAGTACTTTAAATAATCGTTTTCCTTTTTGTTACATCCAAAAATTACAACGAATAACAGAATTAGACTGAATTTTTGCATAACATCCTTCTTTATTCACGTTATTATAACACAAAGTTGCTCAAAAGATTGTAAAATAGTGAGCAAAACAAAAATTGGTAATCCTTTTCACCTATGAAACTCATTTACACCACAATTATTATGTCCGTACTTTTTAGCTGCGGTATGAAAGAAGAAAATACCATGCTGCAGTCGGAAGTTGACAGTCTGAGAGCTGAGTTGAATATCAGCAACCAGGCCATAAATGTCCTCGATCAGGTGGGCATGCTTATGGATACCATAGATAAGGCACGAGACGTCATCTACCTTGACGTAGAAACCGGGATAGAATATGAGGATTTTGTCGATCGCATGGAACAGATCAGCGACTACGTACGGGAGTCGGAGGAAAAACTGAAAAGCCTTGAAATTGCTTTGGAGCAGTCCAAAGGGCAGTCCAACCGCTACTATGCAGCTATACGGCGACTAAAGGAAGAGATCGAACAGAAAAATGCAGAAATAATGCAGCTCGAATCTACACTCGCAGAGCTCAAACTCGAAAATACCGAACTCATTACTACCATTGACCTTCAAAATGCGCGACTCACAGAAAAGGAAATGGAAATCATGGCCAAGACGGAGGAGCTGGAACTGCTGGAAACACGCATAGTACAAATGCGTCAGGAATCCAGAATGTCGGAAGCTGAAATATTCTATTCCCGTGGTCAGGCGTGGGAAGTCGCAGCTGACCGCACCTTTCTTTCGAGAAGGAAAAAACAAGATGCATTAAACAAGGCATTGAAATCGTATAAACAGGCATTGTCATTAGGAATGGATAGTGCAACCGTACGCATTTCAGCTATTGAGGAAGCATTGAACTGATCAATTCCATCAATACATTTCTAAGCCCATCGGATCAATAGCCGATGGGCTTTTTAATGAACAGTGTTAAGATGTAACAATTCTTATATTATTTACATGCAATTTTTTTCATGTTTTTGTTGTAAATCAGGACTTTTCCACATTTTCATATAAAAATACCGTTTCCCTTTAGCATCTTTGTGATGTTAATGAAGTAAATCTTACATCTAAATTAGCTGTAAATTTCCTTGAGAATACGGTACATATGGCTGGCAGTACTTTTGATTTCTGCACGGATAACCGTGGGTCAATCCTTTGTATCCGTTCAGGATGGCGCCCTTAATGATGATGCTACATGGGGTGCCACTTCAAACCCTGTAGCGGACAACAATTTTGATGATCTTACGATTGGCCATAACATAACCCATACCGGTAACCTTACCCTTAACAGCAACGGCGGCACAGCCTTCGATATCATCACCATCAGTTCATCAGGCTCGCTCACGATAAATGGCAATCTTACATTAAACAATTTTGATGAGATCGATATACAGGGAGACCTTATTGTAACCGGGAATCTGGAGTTCGGCAACGGGCAGGATAGAAGTATCATATTTAATGGAAACATCACGGTCGGCGGGAATCTTACCATTGACGGCGGTTTTGGTGATGAACAATCCTTGTTTATTGATGGGGGTCAGCTATCGGTGGCAGGTGATTTTGAGACGGACAGCCCGGTAGAAAGCAGCGGGCTGGTAACTGTAGATGGCGACTTTATTCTCAATGCGGGATTTGGTGTGACGCCGGACCTGCAGATAGATGCGGGAGAGATCGTAGTTGGAGGCTCGCTTGACACAAATGGTCCCATTGCGATAGAGCCGGGTGCAATATTGAATATTACGCTGGACCTGATCGTAGATTATGTGAATTTTGCTGACCCGGCATTTAATGAAATACGCGTAGGCGATGGTAGCGGCGGTACAGATCTGGCATACCTGATCGTTGGCAATGACCTGGTACTGGATGGAAATGCCGATATCGGAGTTGATACAAATGGACGAGTCGTGGTATTTGGTGATCTGACATCTCCGGACGGGTTTTTCGATACGGGCACTGTGATAGAGCTGGCACCGGGAGGCATTGGCTATGTTGAGGGAGATATTGATCTGAATAATGATGGCGCAACCACGGATATCGATAACCCCGCCAACACCTTATACCTGTCAGGTACTTTGTCGCCGTTGCCAAATGGCGAAACGCCTGCAACGCCTCCTGGTAATGCCAGTGACCTGGCGAATGACCACCCTGACTTCTTTGCCTTTATCAATGATATTACACCGGGTGTTCCCCTGCCGGTAACGTTGAGTTTCTTTGAAGTAAACATGGTGGATGGTCAGGTAGTGCTTACATGGCAGACCCTTACAGAAGAAAACTTCAGCCATTTTGAAATTGAAAGGAGCACCGACGGCCAGAGCTGGGAGTACCTTGGTTTTGTAGATGGCAAAGGTCGCTCATATGTTCCGTCCAACTATTCCTTCTATGATTATCATATGGCCGAAGGGTATTATTATTATCGGTTGGTAGCAAATGATTTTGATGGCTATACAGAATATTTCGGCCCCGTATTCGTCCAATATACCCTTGCTACAGCTCCTTCATTAATATCCCGGCCTCATGATGCAGGTTATCTGGTTTCATCTAATCGCAATCTTACACTGTTAAAAGTCATCGACATCAATGGCCGGGAATATCCGGTCGTTAGCTTTGATGACGCATTTTTGTTAAATGTTCCCAATGGCATATACATCCTAATTGCTCAGGATGATGAGGGCAATCAGTGGTCAGAAAAGCATTTATTACAGCCCCGTTAGACAGTTTTATACATCATATAAAGGAGATACGACAGAAAACTTCAATATTTGGCCTGATCTTACATAGTCATTCATCGGTTAAAACCGACCAAAAATCGAAAAAACCTGCCCTTTCTCCGAATAGTCAAATATAACACTAAACCAAGTGCAATATTTGAAGTATAATTCACTGAGTTTCTTACTCATGAAAGAATTAAGGCAAGGGAAAATGAAAACGAAATTATTTAAGCAGGCAATAATAGGGTTGGCTTTACTGGCGGGGTCAGCATGGGGTCAAGAAACTTCCAACAACAATTTTACAGGTGCCTGGTCAGATGGTACGAGCTGGCAGGACGGTCCGGCTCCGTCGAGTGACTTCGATGGTGATATTGTGATCAACGGCTATATTACAAACTCAGCTGATACATTAATTATTTCGGGTGATGTAACTATCAACGATACACTGGTAGTAGAAGGTAACCTTAATATGGATCAGGATAATTCAACATTGACTATATCTTCAGGCGGACTGCTCATTGTGCTGGGGGATATGTTTCTTGCTAACCGGATAAATATCAGCAACAATGGTGTAATTGCAGTTGGTGGTACATTTGATAAAAACGGATCATCCAATCAGGGCACATTTACAGGCAGCGGTAAAGTATATGCGGATGATTATGGTAATCTGGGCGGACCGGGAAACCCAAACGCCGGTACCTGGATAGATAACAATACAGGGAATAATCAGCAATCAGAGTCAGTGACAGATCTTTCAGGAGACGGTCTCGGTGACATTCAGGATTTTATCCTTCTTGGTAGTCCACTTCCTGTTACCATAACATATTTTACTATATCAACAGAGAATTCATACGCGCTCCTGGAATGGGAAACTGCTACCGAAGAAAATTTCAGTCATTTCGAAATTGAGCGATCAGTCGATGGAGTAAACTGGGAATACGTCGGTTATGTCAATGGACAGGGAAATAAATATTCACCTACTCAATATACTTATTCTGATTATCAGATACAAAATAGCATTTCCTATTACCGCCTTAAGGCCATCGACTATGATGGATACACGGAATATTTCGGCCCGGTAATGGTTCATGCAGAAGTATCTGCCGATCTGATCATTCAGCATAGTCCTGCAGGGTTTCTGATTACATCCGGAGTAGAGCTTTCGATGGTACAGGTATTTGACTTAAACGGTTCAGCGATCCCCGTAACGCGTAAAGACCATGGCTTTGAGATGGGTGCACAACAGGGAAATTATATCATTAAGGCTATTGATACTGAAGGCAATCTGATAACAAAAAAAGTGGCCCTCAGAAATTATTAAAGAGTACCCTTGCTTAGTTTGAGGCCGTCGAGGCTATGCCGAGACGGCCTTCTTTAAAACATTAAAATACCCTTGCTTAGTTAGTTAGGCCGCTCCTGAAAACGTCGGGACGGCCTTCTTTAAAACATTAAAATACCCTTGCTTAGTTGTTTTCCGAAGGTCGTCTGCACAACAGATGGCCTTCTTCCTTTTATGAGAAAGGTTTGATCAACTCTTTTACAGTCATTACCAAAAACTGAAGTTTCAGAACAATTTCTTACAGGCGCTACGTCTGCCAGAAACCGGTGAATCCTTACCATTTATCGAATAAATCCTGCATTTGGCCGAACAGAGCCGGTTTTCCTGTTTACAAGGCGACTTTATCCCGTATAAATACATGAGTTTCATTACTCACAAGGGAAATAAAAACAAACTAAGTAATAAGGGTAAAATGAGAAGGGTAATCGTTTTTTTCGTACTTGTAGCCTCCGCCACTTTCGCTTCCAGATTAACTTCTGTAACATCAGGCAATTGGAATTCATCTGCCGTCTGGGGTGGTGAAAATCCCGCCGATTATGATACAGTAGAGATATTGTCCACACACATTGTTACCGTAACAAATAATACCACGTTCAACGGTGTGCTCAATGTATGGGGCGAGCTTGCCTTCAATAATGGTAAAATGAATATGAATAACACCTCGGTGATCAACCTTGCGGAGGGAAGCGATATATTCTCTCAAAAAGGAAATAGTGATCAGCTCAGAATGGGTGGTTCAAGCAACAAGCTTACAGGATCTCAGATCTCCGGTATTGTAGCACCAAGACAACTTACAGCAGCTAACCTTACAGCCGGTGGTGTGGAAATGGATGTACTTCCGGTAACGTTGACCTATTTCAGCGTGATTTCAGCAAGCCAAACTGTCGAACTCGAATGGAGCACGGAAAAGGAAGAAAACTTCAGTCATTTTGAAATTGAAAGATCTGTAGACGGAGCCAACTGGATATATGTCGATTACCTGAATGGACAGGGAAATACTACCGAGGCGACTGTCTATAATTTTACTGACTACAGCCCTGAGAATGGTATCAGCTATTATCACCTCAAGGCTGTTGATTTTGACGGATACACAGAATACTTTGGCCCGGTATTAGTTGACAATACATCAGATGAGGAGTTGAATATTTCACGAAATGCCTTTGGATTACTGATCACTTCATCCGCACAGCTTTCAGCAATTCAGGTATCGGATATGAATGGAAGCCAGGTTCAGGTTAACACATCTTCGGAAGGCTTTTCGATACCGGCTACTTCAGGTGTTTTTATCATCCGTGCCGTTACAGCTGATGGTTCAGTGATCACCACAAAACAAGTGATCCGATAAGATATTAAGATTCCCTTGCTTAGTTTGTTTACCGGTCGGAACCACGTTTCGACCGGTTTTTTTTATGATAGATGCTCGATCATATCTTTTACCATCGCCGAAAGACTAAAAGCAGGTTTCCAGCCCCAGTCATTTCTGGCGACCATGTCATCTACAGAATCAGGCCAGCTGTCCGCAATTTCCTGTCGGAAATCCGGCGCATAGGTCACCTCAATATCAGGGATGAGATTGCGAATTTCATCTGCGAGTTGGGCAGGAGTAAAGCTAAATGCAGCCAGGTTGTAGCTGGTTCTTACCTTCACAGCAGCCGTATCAGCATGCATAAGCTCCAGCGTTCCCCTTACTGCATCCGGCATATACATCATCGGCATGTAGGAATCTTCACGTATAAAAGATGTATATTTTCTGTTTTTCAATACCTCATGAAATATTTCTACCGCGTAGTCCGTGGTGCCGCCTCCGGGTAATCCCTTATAGCCTATCAGACCCGGGTATCGGATGCTACGCACGTCGACACCGAATTTTTTGAAATAGTATTCACACCATTTCTCCCCGGCCAGTTTGCTTAATCCATACACAGTAGTCGGGTTTGTGATGGTACGTTGCGGCACATTTTCTTTGGGTGTGTCCGGTCCGAATACAGCGATGGAGCTCGGCCAGAATATTTTTAGACCGAACTGTCTGCCGGCTTCCAGTACGTTCAGCAGTGTCGACATGTTTATTTCCCATGAAGCCAGCGGATTTTGTTCACCTTTTGCCGACAACACTGCAGCCAGATGATACACCTGCGTGATCTTATTTTCGCTGATGACATCAAAAAGCAGTTCCCTGTTTGTAGCATCCAGGGAGAAGTAACCATCGATGGCTGCTTCCTGCCGTATGTCGGTGATCAAAACCTGATTTTCACTATAATAATCAATTAAAGCCGAATATAATTCTGAACCTAATTGCCCAAGGCCACCAATTACTAAGATTCTTTCCATTAACTTTGCACTTGAAACGTGCAGCAAAGAAACACAGAATGGATCAAACTTCCTTCGAAGACTTTTTGAAAAACAAAAAAATAGACCCGGAGGGATTCCGTAAAGGGGATGAAAAGACCTATAAAGAATGGGAAATATTATTCCTGCAGGTTCATCCCAACAGTTTCGTTGCACAAAAATTAAACTATATAAATTCCATACGCAGAAAATATCACTGGAACGAAACTCAGGCAGCGGATACAAAAACCGCTCCGGGAAAAGCTAAACCGGTGATGAAACCTAAACTCAGAAAATAAATGTACTCAACACTGAAAGGACAACTCGAAAAGGAGCTGGAAGAAATCCGTGAAGCCGGTTTATTCAAAAGGGAGAGGGTGATTACCTCTCCGCAGGATGCTGAAATCACCATTGCAGGGGGTAAAAAAGTCATAAACTTCTGTGCAAACAACTACCTCGGGCTGTCCAGTCACCCAAAAGTCATAGAAGCAGCCAAAAAAGCGATTGATTCACACGGCTTTGGCATGTCATCGGTGCGCTTCATCTGTGGCACGCAGGATATCCATAAGGAACTGGAGAAAAAAATCAGTGAATTTCTGGGGACAGAAGATACCATTCTCTACGCTGCTGCTTTTGATGCTAACGGAGGCGTTTTTGAACCTCTTTTCGGCCCTGAAGATGCGATTATCTCCGATGCGCTGAATCATGCCAGTATCATCGATGGCGTACGACTTTGTAAGGCACAACGCTTCCGGTATAATCACAACGATATGGAGGACCTGGAAGCTAAGCTCAGGGAGGCATCCTCAGCCCGAAATAGGATTATTGTCACCGATGGTGTGTTTTCAATGGATGGCACCATAGCACAACTGGATAAAATCTGTGACCTTGCAGATAAGTACGATGCCCTTGTTATGACTGATGAATGCCACTCCACAGGCTTTACCGGCAAAACCGGGCGTGGAGTGCATGAGCTAAAAGGCGTCATGGACAGGGTGGACATCATAACCGGTACGCTAGGGAAAGCCCTTGGCGGGGCATCAGGTGGGTTTACGTCCGGAAAAAAAGAAATTATTGAGATATTGCGTCAGCGGTCAAGGCCGTATTTGTTCAGCAATACGCTTGCGCCGTCCATTGTCGGAGCTTCTATTGCTGTATTTGACCTGCTTTCTTCTACCACAGCGTTACGTGACAAACTCGAAGAAAACACACATTATTTTCGTGCGGGTATGGAGCGCATAGGTCTTGATGTAAAGCCGGGAGAACACCCGATAACTCCGGTAATGGTTTATGATGCAGCATTGAGTCAGCAAATGGCTGATCAGCTCCTGGATGAAGGCATTTATGTGATAGGCTTTTACTATCCCGTTGTACCAAAAGGTCAGGCAAGGATTCGTGTGCAGATATCAGCCAGTCACGAAAAAGAGCATCTGGATAAGGCTATAAACGCTTTTGAAAAGGTTGGAAAGAATTTAGGGTTGATATAAAAAAGAAAGGCTTTTGAAAACGTCTTTTTCAAAAGCCTGCTCGATTAAGTTAGATTGGAAAGTAAGCTAACCGGGATAATTACTGATGTAAAGGTAGGGTCGGGGCAGTAGCCCGACAATACCATGATCACGGTATTTTTTAAAAAACATGGAGTTCAAAGCGGGATTTATATCGATTATCGGCAGACCTAATGTGGGCAAGTCAACCCTGCTCAACGCCATCATAGGCCAGAAACTAGCCATTGTTACAGCTAAGGCCCAGACTACTCGTCACCGTATTTTCGGTATCGAAACCGGTGATCATTACCAGATGGTTTTTTCAGATACACCCGGTATTATTGATCCTGCCTATAAAATGCAGGAGGCCATGATGAAATTTGTTAAGACCAGCCTGGAAGATGCTGATCTGCTGATCCTGCTTACCGATTTTAAATCAAAATTGCCTGAAGAGCGTATTCTAAATACACTTATGGCAGCCGATGCACCACTGATGGTAGTGCTTAATAAGGCCGATGGCAAAACGGAGGAGGAAATAGAAGCACGTATGGCCGAGCTAAAGCAACTGGTCACGGGTGACCATTTCATGGCAGTATCCGCAAAATATAACCAGCATGTGGACCAGCTGAAAGCATGGTTAATAACACATCTTCCCGAGCATCCACCGTATTTTGCGCCGGATGAACTGACCGATAAAACCGAGCGCTTCATTGCCTCTGAGGTGATCAGAGAGCAAATATTCCTGCAATATGATAAGGAAATACCATATGCAACGGAGGTGGCAGTTACCAGTTTTAAAAATGAGGAAAACATACTCCGCATAAGTGCGGAGATATACACAGAACGGCCTACACAACGGTCCATCATCATCGGAAAAGGTGGCAGCAGTATTAAAAATGTTGGGATTGAAGCACGAAAGCAGCTGGAGGAATTTTTCGGAAAAAAGGTTTTTCTTGAGACACACGTAAAAGTAGAAAAGGACTGGCGTAAGAAATCACAGCATCTGCGTCGCTTCGGATTTGAACAATAAAGATATGGGAACAATAGTATCCATTGTTGGAAGGCCCAATGTGGGCAAATCCACCTTCTTCAACCGTATGGTTGAGCAACGGAAGGCGATCACAGATGATGAAAGCGGAGTCACCCGCGACCGGCATTATGGCATTTCAGAATGGAACGGCAAGACATTTACCGTTGTCGACACCGGGGGATATGTAGAAGGATCAGACGATATATTTGAGGGAGCCATACGGGAACAGGTAAAGCTGGCATTGGCAGAATCCCATATCATCCTTTTTATGGTCGACTGTAAGGATGGCCTTACCGATCTGGATAAGGATTTTGCGCATATCGTCCGCGCTACTAATAAACCGGTACTGACGATTGCAAACAAGGCGGATAACCAGTCTCTCGACTTGGCAGCCGCTGAGTTTTATGCACTGGGCTTGGGTGATGTGTTTACGGTTTCGTCCATCAGTGGATCAGGCACAGGCGAATTACTGGATGAGCTGACAAAACTGATTCCTGAAGAGGAGAATGATGCGGAAGACACGGAAAGGCCGCCCCAGATTGCAATTGTAGGCCGCCCCAACGTGGGCAAATCTTCCTTGCTCAATCTGCTGCTGGGACAGGAGAGAAGTATTGTCACTGAAATTGAAGGCACCACTCGTGATTCCATCAATTCGCATTATAAAGGATTTGGCCACGAGTTTATTCTGGTAGATACGGCGGGCATCAAACGAAGGTCAGCCAATAAAACGAGCCTCGAAATTTATTCTGAAGTTCGTTCCATCAAGGCCATACAGCAATGCGATGTATGTATTGTCTTGATTGATGCACAGCAGGGTCTCGAATCTCAGGACATGAATATTATCAACCTGTCAGCCCGCTACAAAAAGGGCATTATCATTGGCGTAAATAAATGGGATCTGATCGATAAAGATACCCATACGGTAAAAACCTTCAGCGATGTCTTCAGTGACCGGCTGGGAGACCTGAAATATATACCCTTTATTTTCATGTCTGTACTGGAAAAACAGCGTGTGGTGAAGCTTATCGAAAAGGCCATAAAGATTTATGAAAACAGGAAGTCACGCATCTCGACCAATAAGCTCAACAAGCTTGTACTTCCTGAAATTGAAAAGCATCCACCGCCGGCATATCGGGGCAATTATATCAAAATTAAATATATTACCCAGCTCCCGACGCCTACTCCGACATTTGCTTTTTTCGCCAATCACCCTAAGGAGATCAAAGCACCGTATCAGCGCTTTCTTGAAAATACAATGCGACGGTTGTTTGATTTTGAAGGGGTGCCGATAAAACTAATTTTCAGGAAAAAGTAGATTATGATCAAAAAATTATTTCATTTTGTGTAGTCTAAACAATCTAAATCAATAAAAATGAAAAGTACATTTTTGAGTCTTGTTTTTGCTTTTGTAGCATTCTTTACATTTTCCTGTACTTCTTCTACTTCTGATAAGTCGTCAGAAGAAAACACAACAGAAGAACAGGGCATGGAAGAGTCCACAACAGAAGAGAGCTCTACTGACATGATGGAAGAAAACGCTTCCGACTCTACAGCAGTATCGGAAGAGGAGTCTTATTAATTCATGTTAAAAATTAAAGCGGGGCTTTAGCCAATATGGCTAAAGCCTTTTTTATGTCATTTCCCTATCATCATCATATACCACCGGCGGCCCTGGCATATTGTGAAGACCTCACCTTACGTTGGAATGTAAGCTGCCGCCTTGCCAAACCACGGCAATCGAAATTTGGAGACTTCCGTGTCGCCCGGGACAAATCACTCCACATCTCCGTAAATGAAGATCTTCCACCCCTCGGTTTTCTGGTGACCTTCATTCATGAAATAGCCCATGCCGTAGTTTATCAGACCTATCGCAATGTGCCTCCGCATGGCAGGCAATGGAAAAAAGCCTTTGCAACACTCATGCAGCCACTCTATCATATGCATGTTTTTCCGACAGATGTAATTGCTCCCCTGCAGGAATATATGAAAAACCCTTCGGCCGGTGTACTGAGCGACCTGGAGCTTTATAGTCAGCTTTATAAAAAACAGCACGATGAGCTTTTGGAAAACATTAAGCCATCGCAGACATTTTTTTTCCGGAGCAGAGAATACAAAGCAATAGCAAGGAAAAGAACGCGGATGCTGTGTCAGGAAAACACAACAGGGAAACGATATCTTATTTCTCTGCGGGCCACGGTTATTCCAGGCGATACGTAATCAGCTTGTTGATCCGCTCGAAGAGCTTACGTGGATTCTGGGTTCGCCAGTCATAAATATCCAGACTGCCACCAAAGTTGATATATCCGTCAACATTGAATTTTTTCCATTCCTCTATGACGAAATCACGAAATCCTATGGCCGTAATCCAACCATCCTCTATATCTTCATACCACTCTTCATAATAGGAATCATCGCTGCCGTGAAAATTCATGACATTCTCACCGATCAAAACGTAGTGGATGATATCATAGCGATTGAGATGGTCGACAATATTGCGTTTGAGGTGCATGATGTCGTTATGCAGGGCATCATTCCATTCTCCTATAAACTCGATGACACAGAATCTCAGTTCATACTGGATGAACAGGATCTTAAAATAGAGTGATTCTGACCCAAAAAAATCCCATGCAGGGTCTATATAGTACCCGTAAATGGTGTCAGAATACACGTCATAATTATATTCCTTCCCAAAGTAGGGAGAATGCGGATCACTCTCAGGAGTATAATATTTTCTCCAGCCGTGAAACGGCTCAAGGGTATGCATAACAGAGCTGTGGGCTCCCGGCGTTATTTCAGATATTTCTGTACGCGTGCCTTCAGTGTCTCCCGATCTGCTGTGATGGAAGGATCACTGTAAATTTTGCTGGAAAGCTCTGCAATCACCGATTCCTTGTAACCCAGCTTGGCAGCAAGCTCCTGACAATATACGATTTCGCTTTTAAATACCTTACCGTCAATTTTCATCAGCTGTACAATGCTGTAGAGGTATTCAAACTTCTGATCCGGCGTAAGAAGATCCAGGTTTTCTGTGCTGTGAGGTTTTTGCACAAGCTCCTGAACTTCCTCCTCAGTCAATCCATTGGCCTGGCCTATCTTGTAGATCATTTTTGTTTCCTTGTCTGCCAGCTCATTATCAATTGTGGCCAGATTGATAAGCGTACTAAGTTGTTGAATTACAGGATTTCCCATTTCTATATGTTTAAATAACTGGTTGCAATATAACTGTTTGTGGCAACCGATGAAAAATTAATCGGTTAACGACACGTAATATTCATATTTAATCCGTAAAAATCCAGTCACTTATGGGATATTTCATGGAATATTTTTGTTCATTTTGATTCACTAATATGTTCGATAGCGAACACTTGTTCTCACCAGTATATGCCCTGAGGCTGTTTAAATCAGGATTTTTGTCATTGGCACGGCTTTGGAACTAAACATTTGTGAATCAAATCAAAAAATTATAGCCGATGAAATTAATTGCAATACTTTCGATAATATCGTTACTACAATCTCCGAATGACGTAATAATAACCAGGGAGGTAAGTGAGCGCGAAGTGTATGAGATCATCCGGGAAATCCAGGAAGATCTGGAAGTGAAACATCTTTTTTATGATATATCCGGTGAAGAAGTTCATTGCCAGGAAGGTGAACTTGATGCGGAGGCACTTCCTTTTGAAGATTATCATTTACTTTCGGAAACAGAAAAAACAAAATTGTACCTGGTAAATAAATAAATATGAACAGAATATTGACACGAAGCCAAAACCGCATATTTGGAGGGGTATGTGCCGGCATAGCCGAATGGCTGCACTGGGATGTAACGGTAGTACGTATACTTTATATACTGGCATCTATCCTCAGTATTGGTTTTCCCGGATTACTGGTATACCTGATATTGTGGGTGATCATGCCCGAGGAGCATCAGGTTCGTTCCTGAGCCAGATCGTACGCCAGCACATAATTTATAATCAGGTTTGACCAATCAAAACGGGTAGAGTTTTCCTCCACCGTATTCCGCATACTGATACGGTCACGGCGGTTTAATTCAATAAACCGAAACAGATAGTTGCTCAGCTCATGTGCTGCTTCATGAAACGTTTTATTTAACCTTCTGCTGACAAAAATTCCTTTTTCCTCGGGCGCATCCAGTGTATTCAATGCATAATCCCCAAAACCGGACAGGTCACTGGTCACAGTAGGAACCCCGCTCGCAATGCATTCCAGCGGCGTGTAACCCCACGGCTCATAATAGCTTGGAAATATACCAAGGTGTGTGCCACGCACAAACTGATGGTACTCCATGCCCAGCAATGGATTACTCGGCGATATGAAATCAGGGTGATAAATGATTTTTACCCTGTCGTTATCTTTATTGATGAGGTTAGAGCTCCGAATAAAGTTTAGCAGTTCATCGTTCTGGTCATCATGAAGGTTATGCGTCACTACGGCAGGGAGGTTGTCTGATTTCCAGGACTGAAGAGTACGTCGCAGTCGAAGTTGCCAATATTCGTCTATCAGGTCGTTGAGTACGGGTACTTTAAAGTCCCGGCTTTTGGTGATCTCATAAAATAGCTTTTCCTGAATCTGACGTACCATTTCGTTGGTGGTATCCCGTACTTCTTCCATCACGGCACGTGAATGGAGGGCATCCGGGTTGATGGAGTGATACGGGCGTTTGGTGATGAAAAACATGACGACAGTTTTTTCAATATTTTCGTTCTGCATCATCCAGTTAAGCCGAGCCAATGCCTCCAGCGTCAGGTCAAAGCCCTTGTTTTTATATTCATATCGTCCTGAGGTGAAAAAATAAAGCGTATTGTCCAGATCAAACGGGGTAGTCTGGAAAAAATGACCCATTACAAATTCGTGGATCTTCATTTTAAATTTCTGGTGCAGGTTCTGAAACTCGTGTAATGCCTCAAACCGCTCAATATTCAGACCGTTTGGCATGATAATATCGGGCTGCCGCCCCAGCAGATAATTACATTCATTGGCTGTCACATCACTTACCGTAGCAAGTACATGGGCGCCATGAGCTGCTGCCCGTTCAATCCTGACCGGGGTTTCTATATTGAAATACTGTGCCTCTTTTTGCCAGTCCATGTAGGGCAGGTGACCATAAAAGTCGGGCGAGTTCATCGCCAGGTATCGCCCCAGCATCGTGGCATGTGTTGTAAATACGGTGGCTACCTTAAGTTCAGATTTTCGGATAAATGGAATGACTGAGCCTACCATCCATTCATGAAAATGAGCCGTTACGGGCTTATCCAGCACAGGATCTATTGCGTTAAAAAATTTTACCAGGCCAAGGTTAAATGCAAGGACCTGATTGAGAAGATCGTCCTCGTTTTTGCATTCGATATGATGATCATGCCAGAGGTTATATTTAAAACCCCCCAGCTGTGACATCAGCGACTGCGGATCGATAAGCAATACTTTAGGCCTGCCATAGATAAGCCAGGTACCATAATATACCGTGACCCCGGCCTTTCTGAGCTTTTCAGCCCCTTCGCGCACAACAGGATTGGCAGATTCAAATGGTAACGGGTCAAATTCTCCGGTCGCAAAACGCTGAAAATAAGGCCCTATCAACAGGTAATCATCTTTCCATCGATTGACCATCTGGATAGCCTTACTGCGAATTACGGTGTAAATTCCACCCACCTGATTGCAGACCTCCCAGGCGACTTCAAATAGAGGTTGATTTGCCATGTGCTAATTTTTTCTAATTATAGCGATTTAAGGTGGCTTTATCCAACCAGCAGTTTGTCCATTCTTCAGAAAATGACGCCAGTTTCTTTTTGTAGAATTCAATCGAGGGCTCATTCCAGTCCAGGACCTGCCACACCATCATGTTACAATTCAACTCATTTGCTTTTTTGGCAGTTGCATCAAAAAGCAAGTTTCCGATACCTTTTCCACGCATTTTTTCAGTAACAATCAGGTCTTCCAGATAAAGACATTTCCCTTTCCATGTAGAATAGCGGAAATAATAGAAAGACATGCCGACAACCTTGCCATCTGCTTCCGCCAGTATCACTTCATATAATGGATTGTCTCCAAAGCCGTCTTCCAGTAATTGTTGCTCTGTATTTAATACTGCATCCGGCTCACGCTCGTAGATAGCCAACTCAACGATTAACTGATGAATGACAGGAACGTCATCCGGACGAGCCATGCGTAGTTTAATATCCATTAAGCATATTGTTTATTCTGAAGATGTCACGCTTTCTAAAAAATATAGCTGACTCATGATTTATTGCGCTGTAATTTTTTCAAAACCGGCGTAGCTGTGTAATGCCTGTGGAATGAGGATGCCGTCCTCCTGCTGGCCATTTTCGAGCAACGCAGCCACAATACGCGGTAAAGCCAGTGCACTTCCGTTCAGGGTATGCAGCAGGGTCGTCTTGCCATCCTTTTTCATTCGTAATTTCAGCCTGTTGCTCTGGTAGGTTTTGAAATTACTTACCGAGCTTACTTCAAGCCACTTTTGCTGCGCCGCCGACCATACTTCAAAGTCGTAGGTAATGGAGGAGGTAAAGCCGAGGTCGCCGCTGCACAGGCGAAGTATCCGGTACGGTAACTGAAGAGCCTTCATCAACTCTTCTACATAGCCAACCATTTCTTCCAGTGCCGCAGGTGATTTTTCCGGCTCCGTGATCTGCACGATTTCAACTTTATCAAACTGATGCAGCCTGTTCAGCCCTCTTACATGAGCACCCCAGGAGCCGGCTTCCCGCCGGAAACATGGTGTATATCCTACGTTGCGGATAGGCAGCTGTTCCGGCTGAATGATGGTATCCCTGTAAATATTTGTAATGGGTACTTCAGCCGTGGGAATAAGGTAAAAATCGTGGCCGCTGATCTCATACATCTGACCTTCCTTGTCGGGAAGCTGGCCAGTTGCAAGTCCGGATTGCTGGTTGATCACGATAGGAGGCTGTAATTCCCGATAGCCTTTGGCCAGCGCATTATCGAGAAAAAAGTTGACCAGTGCCCGCTGCAGGCGTGCTCCCTGACCCATGTAAACCGGAAAGCCGGCGCCGGTAAGCTTTACTCCCAGATCAAAATCGATGATGCCATATTCCCGGATCAGGTCCCAGTGGGGTACAGCCGTATCGCTGAGTACAGGTTTTTCACCCCATTCCTTCACTACGGCATTGTCTTCCTCGCTGGAGCCTTCAGGCACGAGGTCATCCGGCAGATTGGGTATCTGGTACAACAGTTGATTTAACCCTTCCTCTGCGTTATTGAGAAGCTCCTGTAGCTCTTTTGACTCAGCTTTTAGTGTTGTGGATGAGGTTTTTGCCTTCTCAGCTTCATCACGCCTTCCCTCTTTGAACAACTGACCTATTTCTTTGGAAAGTTGATTAGCCTGGGCTAATACATCATCCAGCCGGCTTTGCGTTTCACGTCTCTGTTGATCCAGCTCCAGTATTTTACCTACCATTTCCGGGGCGTTTTCAAGCCCACGGCTTCTTAATTTTTTGATGACACCAGCTTCATCGGACCGGATAAAAGATAGTTCTAGCATTGCAATAATCGATTTGCAGGCAAATCTAAGTCTTTATATGTAAGGGATAAATATAAATTCACCTTGCTTATATTTTTTTTACTCTCTATACTTGCATTGAAATCGCGGGTAACATCCAAATTACCCGTCAGACTTTTACAAATCTATATCACTTACTTAATATTAACCGATAAAGTACCCCACTTTAATAGTCTTACTTAATTACTATGTACAAGATTGATGATCTTAATCTGAAGCTTCTTTCAGAACTTAAAGAAATTGCCGAATCCATAGGCATAAAAAACGCAAAAAAACTTAACAAAAAGGATCTGGTCTATGCTATCCTGGACCAGCAGGCGATTGCACCTGAAACCGTAAAAAAGGATAAACCACCGGTTGAAGACAAAGAGAAATTGCTTAAGCGCTCCAGAATTAAACGGGAAAAGGTAGAACAGCAGGAAGCTCCCGCCGAAAAGAAGGCGCAACCTGCACCTGAGCCGGAGCAGCCTAAACCCCAGCAGGAGAATCAGGAAAAACCGGAGAACACAAAACACCACCAGCAGGACGACAATCCTAACATGAGAAGAAAAGGCCTCAACGTCATACTCAAGGAGTTTGACGGCGTGATCAGCAATGAAGGTGTGCTTGAAATCATGCAGGATGGTTACGGCTTCCTTCGTAGCTCAGACTACAATTACCTGGCCAGTCCCGATGACATTTATGTATCGCCCTCGCAGATCAAACTGTTTGCCCTTAAAACAGGAGATACAGTAAAAGGACAGATCAGGCCTCCGAAGGATGGAGAAAAATATTTTGCCCTCCTGCGTGTGGAGTCAGTGAATGGTAAAACGACAGAAGAAATTCGCGACCGGGTGCCTTTTGAGTTTCTTACCCCATTGTTTCCGGAAGAAAAGATCAACCTTACCACCAAGCCCAATAACTTCAGCACACGTATTCTGGACCTTTTTTCTCCTATCGGAAAAGGACAGCGGGGCATGATCGTAGCACAGCCAAAAACAGGTAAAACCGTGCTGTTGAAAGAAATAGCCAATGCTATCGCTGAAAACCACCCGGAGATCTACCTGATGGTACTGCTTATCGATGAGCGACCAGAAGAGGTGACAGATATGGCGAGAAGCGTAAATGGTGAAGTGATCGCATCTACGTTTGATGAGCAGGCCGACCGCCATGTGAAAGTATCTAATATTGTGTTGGAAAAGGCAAAACGTATGGTGGAATGTGGTCATGATGTGGTGATCCTGCTTGACTCTATCACCCGACTGGCCCGCGCACATAATACGGTGGTGCCGTCATCAGGTAAAATCCTGTCAGGTGGTGTTGACGCCAATGCTCTACACAAACCAAAGCGATTCTTCGGAGCCGCCCGAAATGTGGAAAATGGCGGATCGCTGACCATCATTGCCACAGCGCTTATCGAGACAGGATCCAAAATGGATGAGGTGATATTTGAAGAATTCAAGGGAACAGGTAATATGGAGCTTCAGCTTGACAGGAAGCTTTCCAATAAACGCATTTACCCTGCCATTGACGTTCCTGCATCCGGCACACGCCGTGAAGATCTGCTGATGGATAAGGAAGAGCTGCAGCGGGTATGGATCCTCAGAAAATTCATGAGCGATATGACCTCTCAGGAAGCTATGGAATTCCTGCTGGAGCGAATGAAAGGTACACGCGACAACCAGGAGTTTCTTATATCCATGAATGGATAACGGGAAATATTCAACAGTATGTCAAAGGCCTTCCCTCGTGGAAGGCCTTTTTTGTTTATCACATACTTATATCAACCACCTGCGTATACTATTAATAATAAATAGCAAATGAAATGGTGATGAATCTTGCCGTTCAGGAATATTTCAATAAGGTGCCAGAGGCATCAAGGTTGCGTCTCATGGAATTGAGAGACATTATCCTGGAGGCATTGCCGGAGACAGAAGAAGTGATGAACTATGGTGTTCCTGCCTATACCCTTGTTCCCGGAGGCAAAAGAGACCAACAGGTGATGATCGGTGGATTTAAGCATCACATTGGCCTGTATCCGCATCCCTCTGTTATCGAAGCCTTCAAACACAGGCTTGCAGCCTATAAACTCACACCCGGAACGATACAGTTTCCTCTGACTGAGCCGCTGCCCGGAAAGCTCATCACCGAAATGCTCCACTACCGCCGGAAAATGCTCCGGTCATGATATAATGTCGCTACTCTGCCCAAATTATTGTTGGAAGAAAACGAATCTCCTTTATATTTACTTTTAAAACCAAGAGCATGAAGCATATTTCCGTATTTCTTTTTCTTTCCTTTTCGTTAGCCTTTGGGCAGGTCATCACAGATGCTGATTATGAACGTGCAGCGGCAATGCTCGGCATAAATACGAACGATTATATCGACCATAATATTTACCCCCAGTGGACACCTGAGAACCTGTTGTGGTATGCCGATCAGCGCGGGGAGGAAAATGTATATAAAATTATAGATCCGGAGACACAGCAAAGCCAGACCGCCACCACCCGTGAGGAGTTGCTTAGAAAAACAAATCTAAGTTCACCGGATATCCCCACACGTTATGAGATCGCTTCACCGGATGGAAAATATATTGCTTTTCTGAAGGACTGGAACCTGTGGGTACGGGACACAGAAAATAACAAGGAGTGGGCACTTACCACCGACGGGTACAAAGACTATGGTTATGCGACAGATAACGCAGGATGGACGCATGGTCCGGGCCCCGTATTAAAATGGTCACCCGATTCCAAAAAAATAGCCACCTTCAGGCAGGACCAGCGCCATCTCAATGATATGTACCTGGTAGAAACAATAGTAGGAGCACCCCGGCTGGAAGCCTGGAAATATCCTTTGCCCGGTGATTCTGCCATTATCAAAATCGAACGGTTGGTGATAGAGGTAAATGAAGAACCCAAGGCTGTCTTTTTCAGGATGGATCCTGATGACAGAAGAGCCACATATTCTGATGACATTGCCGGCCGCGGAGGCGAAATGGTCGATGTGGCATGGAGCGCCGATGGCACTAAGCTGGTGTTTGTATCTACCTCACGCGATCATAAATCAGCAAAGGTAAGGATGGCCGACACCCGTACCGGTGTGGTGACCGATCTTTTTGAAGAAACGGTCGAAACGCAGTTTGAGTCCGGCCAGGATGCGAGTTCGTGGCGGTATCTGAGTGAGTCTGACGAGATCATCTGGTATTCAGAACGGAGCAACTGGGGGCATTTATACCTGTACGATGCTAAAACAGGAGAACTGAAAAACCAGATCACTTCCGGCGACTGGGTAGTGCGTGAAATTGTGGAAGTAGACGAGGACAAACGGCAGATATATTTCTACGGAGGCGGAAGGGAGGAAGGAAACCCTTATTTCCGCTATCTCTACAGGGTATCATTCAACGGTAAAAACCTTAAGCTGCTTACTCCCGATCCGGGTAACCACAATGTTTCATTTTCTCCCGATGGCAAATACTTCACCGACAGTTATTCCCAGCCCCATGTGCCGCCTGTTCATGAGCTTCGACAACGCAATGGTAAACATGTGATGACGCTGGAGAGTACAGATATAACCCGACTGGTGGATACGGGCTGGAAGCCAACCATTCCTTTTTCTGTAAAATCTGCCAATGAAGAATGGGACCTTTACGGCCTTACGTATACGCCAACCGATCTGGATGAGTCAAAGCGCTATCCGGTTATCGTATATATTTATCCCGGGCCACAGGGTGGCAGCGTTGGTACGTGGAGTTTCGTGGCGTCTTACCGAGACAACCAGGCACTGGCCGAGCTTGGCTTTATTGTGGTCATGATTGAGGGTAGCTGCAACCCGCAGCGTTCCAAAGCCTTTCATGACGCATGCTATGGTGATATGGCCGAAAACACCTTATCGGATCAGATTTATGGATTAAAGCAACTGGCACAGCGCTATCCGTACATGGACCTGGACAAAGTAGGTATATGGGGGCATTCCGGTGGAGGATTTGCTACTGCTGCGGCCATGTTTAAGCATCCGGACTTTTTTAAGGTAGGTATTTCCGAGTCAGGCAACCATGATAACCGTAACTACGAAGATGACTGGGGTGAGCGCTACATTGGCATGGAAATATATGGTGAGAATGGAGTTTCAAATTATCAGGTACAGGCCAATCAGGAATATGCCGAAAACCTGAAAGGCAAATTGCTGTTGATTCACGGAGGTATGGATGACAATGTACCGCCATACAACACCTACCTGGTGGCGGACGCCTTAATCAAAGCCAATCGTGATTTTGATATGATCATATTGCCCAATGCCCGTCACGGGTATGGCAGGGATAGTTATTACATTATGCGGAGGCGATGGGATTATTTTGTCGAGCATTTACTTGGAGCGGAGCCACCGGCAAATTTTGATATCAGCGCCACATTTAAAAGATGATAATGTGAATATCTAAGGGTATTAATTGGGCGAGCCCCTCAATTGAAGTATACATCTCCGATCACGTTTTCATTTCGGGTCAGGCTATCCGCTTTACTTCGTGCCCGCTCCTATCCTTCTCGCGTGTTGTGGTCAGGCAACATATTACTATGTATGAGCCAGTTCACGATCCAGCTTAAGTGCTTCCTGCATCGTCTCATCAATGGCATCAAACGGCATATCATCAAGCGAATGTATCGTAATGCTTGCTACCATATTCCGGCCCCGGGTTTCCAGGATTCCGGAAGCATTGGATAATCGGGCACCCCGCAAAAAGGTCAGATCCACACCTCCTTTTTTCAATGGATTCAGGTAGCACACCCAACTATGCTGATCATAAAAAGGTACACCATACCGCATTTTGGAGTGAAGATTCAGATCTTCCGTCAGCCAGTCATGCAGTGTGATCATAATATCACGCGGAGGCCCTTCCAGGGTGGATAAATATTCACTGACGCTGATCATGTAATTAAAAAAAGAGATCAATTCAATTTAGTGAACCGAAACCACCAAAGCAAAATGAGTTTTAAGACGTATTAAATTAAATTGTATTCATTTTTCTGTATTTTAGAGGACAATTTTCACTTAATCGCTTTATTATGACCACTAATAAACTGACATGGATGATGATGGTGGTAACAATATGTGCTGTTACTAACCTGAGCGCTCAATCTGCTGATACTGCACGTTTACAAAATATCATCACGGGAGTCGAAGCGGGGTTCTTTACCCAGTCTTTCTTTGTTGAAAAACGCATTGCCCATACCGACTGAACGGTGCGGCCTCAGTTGTTCAATGAATGGTATGCTCGTTCTATCTTTGCTGGGACTTCGCGGCCGGTTGTTTACATCAATCCCTTGCTGAGTGTCGAAACAAGATGGTACTACAATCAGGACAGACGAATACGCAAGGGTAAAAGCCTGAACGGAAACAATGGCTTTTTCCTTGCTGCAGGTGTTTCAGGACGTTACGGCACCTTTAGCCTTGTTCGTGAAAATTCACAGTTCATCCCCAATAGTATGTTAGATGTTTATACAAAATGGGGTTTCAGAAGGGCCTATGACAATGGGCTTATATTAGGCTATTCATTAAGTGTGATTCAGGAGTTTTACTTCCCGGATTTTGACCGCGGATTATACTTGAGGCCACAGCTGAAGATCGGATATCAGTTTTCGTACTAGAAAACCTGAGAGCGGGCGGATATCATAACATAGCAGCCCTGTTCGAACTAAGGTGTAAAAGGCAACACCGGGACTGTGAAGTCCCGGTGTAATCTATGAGGCTATTCCAGAAAAGATACTTTTCCGGTATCCATGTCGTATATGGCGCCCGTAATTATTATCTCACCATTTTCTTCCATTTCCCGAAGAATGTCACTTCTGTTGCGGATTTCATTCATTGTATTTTCCACATTGCTTTTGCATACCATACTGACAAAAGAAGGGTTCGACGAATTACGTTCCCCATCATAATTTACCTGGTCCACCGCCGGTTTTATATTTTCAAGCATGGCCGTGATATTTCCAAGCTTTACATCATCAATGGAAGCTTTTACCGCCCCACAGTGCTCATGCCCCAACACCAGCACTATCTTCGATCCGGATACCTTACAGGCAAACTCCATACTGCCCAGTATATCCTGGTTCACAAAGTTACCAGCTACTCGGGCAACGAAGATATCCCCAATACCACGGTCAAACACATCCTCCACCGGAACACGGCTGTCTACACATGAAAGCACAATTGCTTTAGGGTATTGTCCGTAGGTACTTTTCCTCACCTGTTCAGAGTGGTTACGTGCCGTTAGGTCATTGCATTGTTCATAAACCGATCGTTCCCTTGCTTTAATACGGTTATAACATCTTCTGGAGTCAGTGCTGCCTGTTCCTCAGCGCTAAGTACTCGTTCTATCAGACCTTCCATTTTAGGAGTGTCAGCAGTTTCATCTTGCTGTTTTTCTTCCTGACTGCAGGAAAACAATAAGCTTAATATGATCAATAATGATATATTTTTCATTTTCTTAGTTTTTAAAGTTAGAAATTATGGTGTAATGTGATACTCCCTAAAAATCGGACCATTGGTTAAGTTGATAAAAAAGGATAACTT
>CAZEQJ010000024.1:45734-53872 GCA_964514385.1 uncultured Cytophagales bacterium | reverse complement strand
TTTTTATAAAATGTACATCCACCTGAGGTGCCTCCATGGAGCGAATCAACCGGTATTTGTCAAAGTTATTGACCCACGGTCTACCCTTCTCAAAGCCGAAATTACCATACATGGCATGCCCTATCCCATCGATTACTGCACCCTGTACCTGGTTAATTGCACCCAGCGGATTCACAACTATTCCGCAGTCAATGGCGCAGGTAACTTTATAAACTTTGGGCTCATTACCTTTCATCTCAACTTCTGCCACTTCGGCCACATAAGTGTTGTGTGAATAGTAGACACTGAAACCTTTATACCTTCCGTTTTTTGTACTACCCCACTCTCCTTTTTCAGCAGCAAGCTTAATTACTCCGATCATTTTATCCGGCTCATAGCTTCCTCTTTTCTGATCAGCAAGCCATTGAATCTGACGTATTTTTTGTTGTTTTTCTTCATCGCTTAACTCTTCTTCTTCCACAATGGATAGCTGTGTTTCTTCTTCCTGTGTGGTAGCTTCATATCTGCGTTTGGCTTCCTCCAGCATCTCAAGTCTCAGTTGCACGGGATCTTTACCTAGTTTTTCAGCTACCTCATCGAAAAATGCCTGCTCAGCAAAGGCGAGGAAGTTAGTTACAGGTGCCCTCCAGGCGCCCGTCGTGATGTTGCTGTCATAAGGGTTAGAATCTACGCGATAGTGATCGATAGCTCCAGCCGGGAAGTTGGACGCAATACCACCCCACATTCTGGCGTTGACGGCAGCTTCCGTAAGATGATATGCATGAATCTTACCATTTTTAATGCCGGCACGAAACCGGTATTTTGCCGATGGGCGGTAAATTCCTGCCATCATATCATCTTCCCTAGTGAAAACAACCTTCACCGGAGCTTTGATACGGTCAGAAATTTCTGCTGCCTCAAGTGCAAAATCACCATATAATCTTCTTCCAAATCCACCCCCCATACGGGTCAGATCAACCGTAATTTCTGCTTCATCACGTTTCAGCAATTGTGCCACCTGAGATCTGGTGCTGGCAGGCGTCTGAATAGGCCCTACAAGCTCAACTTTATTTTCGGTGACGTGGGCAAAGAAATTCATGGGCTCCAATGTATTATGAGGCAAAAAGGGTGCTTCATATACCCGTTCCACCACTTCTTCAGATCCTGAAAAGCCTTTATCCACATCTCCGTCATTACGTAGAGGATCATCACTCTTTTTCGTCAAGAGTTCAGATAAAACGCGATGATGATCTTCTGTACTCTCCAGTGCTCCACTACTATCCCAGCTTGCCTTTAGTTTTTCCTTCCCTTTTATACCAGCCCACGTATTGCTTGCGATGACTGCAATCTTATCACCAAAGCTGAACACATCTTCTACTCCGTTTATCTTCTTTGTCTCAGAGGCATCAAAACCTTTAAGTTTCATACCAAAAGCGGGTGGACGCATGACCAGCGCATATTTCATTCCTTCGCGTGTAAAGTCCAAACCAAAGAGTGGCTTTCCGGTGATGATCGGATCAATATCAACGTTGCCCTTTTCGGTACCTATAATTTTAAAGTCGCGCGGATCTTTAAGGGTAACATTTTCAGGAACAGGCATGGCAGACGCCGCTGATGCAACTTCTGCATACGTAAGCTGGTCACCTTTTTGGCTGTAGATGACACCCTGATCAGTAGTACAAGTAGAAGGATCCACATCCCATTGACGGGCAGCAGCGGCAATAAGCATGGCACGTGCGGTACCTCCTGCAAGGCGCAGACCTTCCCATCCTCTCCGGATCGACTGACTTCCACCGGCTACCTGACGATCGAACGCATCAGTGTCGAGCGATGCCTGTTTTACAATCACCTGATCCCATGAGACATCCAGTTCTTCAGCAACCACCATAGGCATAGAGGTCTTCACATTCTGACCAATTTCCGGGTTGGGTGACATAATCGTTACCTGCCCATTATCAGCAATGCTGAGATAGGCATTTACTTTAAACCACTCTTCGGGTGGTGTTAATGCCTTTTTTTGATCTGTGGGCACGCAGGAAACCAGCCAGTTAAAGCCAACCATTAAACCTCCAGTCCCTGCTGCTGATACCTTAAGAAAAGATCTTCTGTTATATCCGGTTTTAATCTTAGTCATGATTTCTGGGTTTAGGATTTAGCATATTTGGCAGCGGTTTTTACGGCAGCCTGGATTTTATTGTAAGTGGCACACCTGCACAGGTTTCCATTGGTTGCCATGGCAATTTCCTCATCAGCGGGATTTGGGTTCTTTTTAAGAAAAGAGGCAACATTCATGATTTGCCCTGCCTGACAATAGCCGCATTGAGGTACATCATGCTCTTTCCAGGCCCGTTGTACAGGATGATCTCCCTTAGCGGATAACCCTTCGATGGTCGTAATTTCAGCGTCACCAACATCTGAAACCCTCAACTGGCAGGAGCGTACAGCATTGCCCTGAAGATGAATGGTGCATGCACCGCATAGTGCGATACCGCACCCATATTTTGTACCTACGAGCTGAAGATGATCACGGAGTACCCATAGTACAGGTGTATCAGCATCTGCATCAACCTGACGTAGTTCACCGTTTACTTTTATTGAATATGTAGCCATAATAATGCATTGAAGATAGATTTCGAATATACTAATTAGTAAAACATAATTCCATTCTGATCCGATGGTTTCTACAAAAGGATAAATATGGGTTTAAGCGTAATTGTTTCAGGCGATAAGTGGCTCGCTGCTTTCTGTCACGGGAGAAGGATACAGGTCTTCATAGGTAACCACCTGATTCTGGCTTATCCTTCTGTAAATATGCCGCCTGCGAATCTGGGAAGGATTTTTTAATCCTGCCGCCGCAATAAGTTCCGAAAAGGCCTCAATGGTACGATCATGGAAATTGCGCACTCTGTCTGCTTTATCTTCCGGTACCAGTCCCCTCATGAGCATTCGGTTTTGAGTGGCCACACCTGTAGGACAGTCATTGCTGTTACATTTGAGTGCCTGAATACACCCCAATGCAAGCATCATGGCTCGTGCCGAGTTGCATATATCTGCGCCCAGTGCCATAGCACGTGCCATGTGAAAGGCGGAGGTGATCTTGCCTGCTGCAATGATTTTTATTTCATTACGGAGGCCGTAAATTTTCAACAGGTCGGTCACCGTAATTAGCCCTTCCCGCAGTGGCATACCCAGTGTATTGGAAAATTCTACCGGTGCAGCCCCAGTGCCTCCTTCTCCACCATCCACTGTGATGAAATCCGGAAATATCTGCTTCTTTTTCATTTCAGCGCATATCTCCTCAAATTCTTCCTTATGCCCTACACATATTTTAAAACCCACTGGCTTGCCACCGGATGCTTCTCGTAAACGGGCTACGAATTCAAGCAACTCGGCTGCGCTTGTAAAAGCGGTATGATAAGGAGGTGATGCAATGGTGGTATGTGGGACTACACCACGAATTTTGGCAATCTCCTCATTATTTTTAGCAGCAGGTAATATGCCGCCATGACCTGGTTTTGCTCCCTGTGAAATTTTGATCTCGATCATTTTAACCGATGGGCGGATGGCATTTTCCCTGAACTTATGTAAATCAAACCGACCTGAGGAGTCACGACATCCAAAATATCCTGTACCTATTTGCCATACCAGGTCTGCACCATACTCAAGATGATACGGACTGATGGCGCCTTCGCCTGTATTGTGGTAAAATCCACCCATCTTTGCTCCTTTATTCAGAGCCAGAATAGCGTTTTTGCTTAAGGATCCATAGCTCATAGCGGATATATTCAGAATAGAGCAGGAATACGGTTGGGTGCAGTCCTTTCCACCAACCACAACGCGAGGGTCATCATCAAAATGATCTGCATGTATGGGATACATCGAATGACTCATCCATTCATACCCAACCTCATACACATCCTCCTGCGTGCCAAACGGCGCGGTATCGTTTACATTTTTGGCTCTTTGGTAGATAAGTGACCGCGCAACACGATTGAGCGGCTTACCTTCGGTATCTGTCTCGACGAAATATTGCATAATCTCAGGCCTGATACTTTCCAGCAGGTACCTGAAGTTGCCAATTATTGGAAAATTACGACGGATAGTGTGTTGCCTGGAAAATGTATCAAGGAAACCAATGAAGATAAGAGGACCCAGTACCACCATGCTCCAAAGCCCGGATGGCCAGATAAAAAAGAACATGATGTTTACGGCCACCGACAGGAAAGACAAAGCATAGAAAAGATATCGCATAACAGTTTTAATCGATTTCAATGAAAATATAGCAACTATTCATCAATATAAATCAGAAGGATGGAATTTAATAGCCCGGCCATCAATTCATTTATTAAATGAGGTCAAAGATATCAAATCCCTGATAATGAATTTTTTAAAATTTTATGAAGATATTTTTCCAATAATTATATTAGCAGTCTTATACCTGACCAATGATCTACATACTTTTTGCCATCGGCTTTGTGTTTTTAATTAAAGGGGCGGATTTCCTTGTGGACGGAGGCTCCTCCATTGCACGCAGGTTCAGGTTATCGGAATTAATTATCGGGTTGACCATAGTATCTTTTGGTACTTCCATGCCGGAACTGATCGTAAACCTTATGGCCAGCTTTAACGGCAAAGCGGATATTGCCATTGGGAATGTGTTAGGAAGCAATATATCCAATGTTTTGCTTATTATTGGCTTTTCGGCTGTCGTCCGCCCCCTGCCCATACAGCGGTCGACTTATTTTACAGAGATTCCTATCTCGCTTATTGCAACTTTTATGCTGGGCTTTCTTGCCAACGCTAATCTATTTACCGAAAAAGATGGGCTCTATCTCACCCGGTATGACGGCGTGATTATGCTCATTTTTTTCTTTTTATTTCTCACCTATATTTTCGTGGTGGCCAGGGAACGACCTTCAACACTTAGCGATCAGGCGTCCTTTACATCGAAATCTGGTGCTGGCACACCTTTATGGCGGTCGATCAGTCTATTAGCTTTAGGAGTGGCAGGTCTTTTTATTGGTGGAAAATGGATTGTTGATGGCGCTGTGCATATTGCCGGACAGCTTGGACTTTCTGAAACTTTCATCGGGCTTACAGTGATTGCGATCGGAACGTCATTACCCGAACTGGTGACATCTGTCGTAGCGGCGAAGAAAGGAAAAGCCGACATGGCGGTAGGAAATGTGATAGGTTCGAATATCTTCAATCTGCTATGGATACTTGGATTAAGTGCAACTATCCGGCCCTTGTACTTTGAGGTGGCCAGTAATAGCGATATTTTAATGGTCATTTTCAGTAATACCTTATTGATTTTTGCCGTAATTGTGGGCGCCGAGAGAAAGGTCAGCAGGCTTGAAGGCGTCTTTTTCCTATTAATTTATATAGCATATATTGTATATCTCATTAACCGTGGATAAATACTAATCTTATGAAAACTGTCTATTTTTTTACTGCTATTTTACTCGCTTTTGCCATCCCGTCCTGCATCCTTGAATTTGAGCGTGTAGAGCCATCGGGTAATATACTGGAGGAGGAAATCTCATTTGAAGCCTTTGATGAACTTGAAGTTGGTAATTCATTTGACCTTTATCTGACTCAGGGTAACAACACATCCGTGATGCTCGAAACAGACGACAACCTGCGTGAATATGTTGAAATCAATCAGTACGGAAAAACAATCGTCGTGAAGCTTGAAAATGGCATTTCCACATCAGGTAAAGCCACATTAAAGCTCTATGTCACAGCACCAATGCTCAAAAAAATAAATGCCAGCGGAGCCTCTGAAATCTTTGTTGAAGAGGAATGGACAGCTGAAAATCTGGACATTGAGCTTTCCGGAGCAAGCAATTTCGAAGGAGTGCTGGCCATCTCCAATACTCTTGAAATAGAAATGTCGGGAGCCTCAGTGAGCGACGTTGAAGGAAATGCCCGTGATTTCGAATTATCCATGTCAGGTGCCAGTGGCTTCAGGGGATATGACTTTAATACTGCTTACCTTGATGCTTCCTTATCCGGGGCAAGCTCTGCAAATATCACCGTAGATGAGGAAATGGAAATAGAAGCTTCGGGTGCGAGTAGCCTGAAGTATAAGGGAGCAGCAGTGATAAAGAATCAGAATATATCAGGTGCCTCTTCTGTTCGCAAAGTTGACTAAACTATTCTGACGTTCATTCGTTGAATTAAATGTTGTAACACCTAAATTCAGCGAATATGTCTATTGCAATAAAATCGGTCACCCATCTTCGTTCACCCTGGAAAACGCCAGACCCTTTTCTGTTTTGCGCTTATCACGAGGATAATTACCCCAGAGGGAATGGGAAAATGGGACCTGATGCCTCTCTTTCCGGCAGGGCAATCGGTCAGGATTTCAGTGGAAAAGATGGCTGGAGCATGTATCATGGTCAATCGGTACCGGGTTTTCCGGCGCATCCTCACAGCGGATTTGAGACAGTGACGATAGTAGAGAGAGGTCTAGTGGATCATACTGATTCATTACATGCAGCAGGTCGGTTTGGTGAAGGCGATGTACAATGGATGACAGCAGGAAAAGGTGTGCAGCACGCTGAAATGTTTCCATTACTTCATGAGGATAAGGATAACCCCTTCCTCCTGTTCCAGATCTGGCTGAACCTGCCTGAAAAATCAAGAAAGGTAGACCCCTATTATAAAATGTTATGGCACGAGGAAATACCGGTAGTAACCACCAAAGATGGCAATGACAGGGAAACATCAGTGAAGATCATTGCCGGCGCATATGAAGACGAATCACCGCTGGCACCGCCCCCAGACTCCTGGGCTGCTGACCCCTCAAGTCAGATTGCGATATGGCATATACACATGGCACCTGAAAGTGAATGGACGCTTCCGGCCTCTTTATCAGGGGTAAACCGCACGCTCTATTATTATAAAGGTAGCACGATTACCTCCGAAGAAAGGGAAATAGGAAGTGAATCAGCAATTGAATTACATGGCGACAGACCATTTACCATTAAAAATGGCAAAGAAACCAGTAGCTTCATTCTTCTTCAGGGAAGACCAATAAACGAGCCGGTAGTACAATATGGACCTTTTGTTGCTGCAAATATGGGTGAAATACAGCAAACCATGATGGAGTATCAGCGCACACAGTTTGGAGGATGGCCATGGCCTACACACGCGCATGTACATGACAAATCAAAGGGCCGTTTCGCCATTTATACCGATGGCACGTTGATAGAAAAGGACTAAATATCAGCCCCAGCGCTTACTCACCTCTTCCCAGTTGATTACGTTGAAGATATTTTCAAGGTACTCGCCTCTTTTGTTCTGATAATTGAGGTAGTAGGCATGTTCCCATACATCTATTCCCAACAAGGGTTTCCCCTTGGTATCGGCATATACCATTAGCGGATTATCCTGGTTGGGTGTAGTAGTAACTTCAAGCTTCCCGTTGTTGCTGATAAGCCATACCCATCCGGATCCAAATACGGAGCCGCCTCCGTTAATCAGCTGTTTCTTCAACTCGTCCATAGACCCGAAATCACTGTTCACTTTATCCAGAAAAGCGGATGTCGGTTCTGAACCACCGGCTTTAAGGCTTGTCCAGAATAGGCTGTGATTGTAATGCCCACCTCCGTTATTGCGTACACCATCCGGCAGGTTGTCCATAGCCAAGAGATCATCCAGGGAGTTGTACGTTCCGTTAAAGCTATCCAATGCCGCATTAAGCTTATTTACATACCCCTGGTGGTGCCTATCATGATGTATCTCCATTGTCATGGCATCGATGAATGGGGTAAGCGCTGCAAATTCATACGGCAGATCAGGTAAGGTAAAGGATGCCTTTTGGACGGTTTCCTCACTTGTGTTATTTTCATCCTGTGTTTTTGGAGCGCAGGCATCCAATATCAGAGAAGGTATAGCGATGGATGATCCTGCAATAAGTCCGGTAGTTTTTAGAAATGTTCTTTTTTTCATAGTCTCAGGTTTCAGATTTTAATATAACAGTTTATACCTGTTGGTAGCAAATCTTACGGCACTTCATATTATCTTAACGCAATGTTTTTCAGAAAAAAGTCAAAAAACAGCACCAAAATACCTCAGATGAAGGATCTATCAGGAAACGAGCTGCGTGCCGGCCAAATGGTTGAAGCGCTGCGTTATGATCTTGGTCTTTG
>CAZEQJ010000024.1:0-45724 GCA_964514385.1 uncultured Cytophagales bacterium | reverse complement strand
GAGCATGAAGGTGAGCTTTATTATATTCCCGAAAGTGGTAACCAAAAGATAAGCTTCCGCCATATGGTCGATGCCGCCACGGGTTACCAGAAAGTGGTAATTATCATCGCTTAGGCTTTCCCTTATTCCACCTGCGCTTCTTTTTAGTTCCCGAGCCGTTCTTACTCTTACCGTCCTGATGGTATTGAGGGCCCGTGCCTATTCCATCAGGGAGTTCGTTGGTTTTATCAATTTCGATACCGATCAGGCTTTCAATTCTGTTGAATGACCGGATATCTTTTTCATTGATAAAGGTAATGGCGATACCTGTTCTTTCGGCTCTTGCAGTTCTCCCTACACGATGCACATAATCCTGCGGCTCATCCGGCACGTCATAATTGATCACCAGGTCAATGGTGTCAATATCTATTCCCCTCGATAGAATATCCGTAGCTACGAGTACCTTTGTCTCACCCGATATAAAATCACGCATCAGGGCCGTTCGCTCATGTTGCTCAAGGTCGCTCTGAAAAGAGCTTACGCTGTCATTGTACTTCTGAGCAATTCGGGCGATATCTCTTGCCATAATTTTGGTGGAGGTAAATATAAGGGCGCGCTGGTATTCACGCTGCTTCAATATATGCTCAAGCAATGCCTTTTTCTGGTTATCATGCGCTAAAAAAGCCTCCTGTACGACGCCAGAAGCTGTTTTCGAATTGGCCACTGAAACCTCTACCGGGTGGTGAAGGATTTTAGGTATAAGCTTTTTCACTTTCGGCTGCATGGTCGCAGAGAAAAGAAGTGTCTGACGCTTCTCGGGCAGGTATTTTATGATCCTGAGTATATCATCAATAAAACCCATATCCATCATGCGGTCGGCTTCATCCAGAATGAGATATTCGATAGAATTGAATATGTCTTTTTCAAGGCTCAGCATAATAAGCAACCTGCCCGGAGTAGCCACCACAATATCGACGCCGCTCAGGAGCGCATGCTTTTGTACATCAAAAGCCGAAGCATCTTTGCCGCCGTATACAGCAATGGAAGACACGTCAGTAAAATATCCTAATCCTTCGATTTGCTGATCAATCTGTATCACCAGCTCTCGTGTAGGTGCAATCACCAATGCCTTTACACCCTTTTTATCCGTTGATTCCCGTATAAGCTGCATTATAGGCAGCAGATAGGCTGCTGTTTTTCCTGTTCCCGTTTGTGCTGTTGCTACAATATCTTTACCTGCCAGCACGTGAGGTATGGCCTGTTGCTGCACCGGGGTGGGAGTTGAAAAGCCCATAGCGTCGATCCCGTCAACCAACAGGTCGTTTAATCCAAGATCTCTAAAGTTTTCTGACATTTTATCTTATTTTGAAGGAGGCATAGATGGACGCACTTCGATTTTACTTGGCAGCGTTCTGGGGTGCATCTCCATAAGATCAAGTACAATCTCTCCGATATCCTCTACCTGTATCTTCCATGCATCAAGGTCGCTGGGCTTATGTTCATTAAAGTAAGTGGATACAGAACCAGGCATGATGGTACTACATCGCACGCCATGCTTTCTAAGATCAAGCATTACCGCCTGTGTAAAGCCGGTGACAGCAAATTTAGATGCGTTGTAAGCAGCCCCACCAGCGAAGAAATTAGTACCCGCCAGACTTGATATTGTGATAAACATCCCTTTCGTTTTGATTAGTTCCTTTGCGGCAGCTTTGATACTGTAAAAAACGCCATTTACATTCGTATCGATTACATCATGCCATTTGTCTATTTCCATTTCTTCGATAGAAGCAAAATATCCAATACCGGCATTGGCAACCAGCAAATCAAGTTGGCCGTAACGATCCAGGGTTTTGGCCAGCGCTATTTCCTGAGATTCAAAGTCTTTTACATCTGATACCAGTGGCAGCACTTCACCGCTTATTTGAGCAGCGGCTTCCGTAATTGATTTCACATCACGTCCGGTAATGGCAATCTTCATGCCTGCTTCAGCCAGCACTTTTGCAATTCCGAACCCTATGCCCTTACTTCCTCCTGTAATGAGGGCTACTTTGTTTTTTACACTTTCCATAATTATACAGATTTCATCAATATTCCACATATCCAGGCCCCGTAGGTGCCCAGAGCATAGCCTAATACAGCCAGTAAAACGCCCAGCGGGGCAAGGCTTGGATGAAAAGCAGAGGCCACAACTGGTGCTGATGCTGCTCCCCCTATATTGGCTTTAGATCCTATGGCGAGGAAAAAGTACGGAGCCTTTATCAATTTAGCTACTACAAATAAAAGAAATACATGGATAGCCATCCAGACCAATCCCACACCAAAAAGTCCGGGGTTGCCAAATATCTGGCTGATATTCATTTTAAGACCGATTGTGGCCACCAGAAAAAAGATAAATAATGAACCAATTTTACTTGCTCCTGCACCTTCGTACGACCTAAGTCGCGTAAAGCTAAGGCCGAGACCAAAAGTAGTGGAAATAACAATAATCCAGAAAAATTTAGAGGTAAGGCTCAGTCGTTCAAGGTATGGAAACTTAACTTCAATGAATGGGGCTATGATGTCGGCAAGGAAATGAGCCAGCGCCACGCCACCAAAACATATCGCAAATATTACAACAAAATCTGTGGTGGTTGAAATGCGCTGCGTGCGGAGGGTATAATCTTCCATTTTCACTTTCAGGTGCTCAATAGCCGAATTGTCGGCTTTTAAAAACCGGTCTATGGCATCCGACTGCCCTATACCAAACAACAGCACTGCCATCCAGATTTCTGCCACTATCACATCGACCGTAATGGCTATACTGTACAATTCATTTGAGGGTGAAAATATCTCATACATGGCTGCCTGATTTGCTCCTCCTCCTATCCAGCTGCCGGCAATGGTAGATAAACCTCTCCAAACCTCATCAGGGCCTGCGCCACCTACAACCTCGGGGGAAATCCAGCTGAAAACCAGCACAGCAAGTGGCCCTCCTATGATCACACCTATGGTAGCTGTAAAAAACATAATCAAGGCTTTCGGCCCCAGCTTAAATACCTCCTTAAGGTCAATGCTAAGTGTAAGCAAAATCAAACTTGCTGGCAGAAAATACCGAGAGGCGACGAAATACAGGTTGGAAGAAGGTTCATCCACCAGGTTAAACGTAGTAAGCAGGGAAGGTAGAAAATAACATAGCAGGATCATCGGCACAAAACGGTAAAAGCGTTTCCAGCTTTTCAGGCTGTGTGTATAAAATACAGCACCGAGTATGAGCATAAGTATACCTGCAAGCACAGCATCATTGGTGATCATGACAAACCGGGTCAGTTTTAATGAATGAAAACGTGAAGATAGGAATGAATTGTAAAAACTGTGAATTATATGAAAATAGCTACATTTAAATACCTATGAATAAATGAATTATATATCTTTGACCTCAGAGTAAAAAACCCCTTATATCTTGATTGAACTGGATTACAGGACCATGTATTTTTTTATGTTCATCATCACATGTATGGTGATACTGTTGTATGTGGTTTATATCCTCCAGTTGCCTGTAAAAAAATGGTTTGTCAATCTGTTTTTAACCGGAAAAATAGCCCAGACCATTGGGCTGGTGCTTACTTCATATCGAGGCAATATCCCGGATATCTTTTCTATTTATATTGCTAATACTTTTCTGCTTTCAGGCATATGCATTGAAATTACCAGCCTTATCTCTTACGACGGAAAATATCGCAGGCAGCTGATTTCATTTCTGGTTTTGGTGACGGCTGTAGGCATTATCGTATTCTGTACCGTGCCTGTGCCATTGGATAATATCCGGGTGGGTGTAGCTACTGCTATTACTACTCTGCTCTTCGGTGTAGGTGGCGTACATTTCTTTCGCTATTCCAAAGGCTCCTTTATCAAAAAAGTGCTGGGTATTATTTATCCCCTGTTTGCATTAATTCAGGTTGCCCGCCTAGTGGAAGTACCCTTTTATTCAGGTAATTATAAATACCTTGAAACCACCACTGTGATCCAGTCAATTTTTTTGGTTTCCGGTGCGCTTGTGTTGATCACAGGCAGCATTGCCTTTATTTTCCTCTTACAGGAGGAGGAGAATAAAAAGCTGGGTGAACTGAACTCCAGACTCAAAAAGTTTTTTTCCATCATAAGCCATGATCTTCGAAATCCAATAGCCAACACCAAACAACTGTCCAGCATGCTGATACAAAATAAAATCAGTACCTCTGATACGGTAAGCGCGCTGGAGCATATTCACAACAGCAGTGAAAAAACCCTTGATTTACTTGAAAGCCTGCTCCTATGGGCTCGTGCTGAGTATGACCGACCGACGATAAGGCCCGAAAAGCTTGACCTCAAAGCAATGGCAGATGATGTGATCGAATTATATGCTACCAATACAAGCATGAAGTCACTGGAGATTGTGAACGAAATAAAAGAAGGTACAGAAGTTTTTGCCGATCGTGATATGCTGTCTACGATTTTCAGGAATCTGCTGTCAAATGCCATCAAATTCACACCTGACAGGGGCAAAATCACGTTCAGCACAGAATACAACGGATTAAAATATATCCGTATTAAGATAAAAGATAATGGCATTGGAATGTCACAATCGATTGCAGATAAATTGTTTGATATTGATTCAAAATACAAAAAAGAAGGAACCCGTGATGAAAAGGGCACAGGCTTCGGCCTTAAACTGGTAAAACAATTTGTCGATATCAATCAAGGCCAGATTGGAGTAACAAGCACCCCTGGCAATGGTACTACATTCTGGATAAATCTGCTACGATCAGAGAAAGGCTTTGGAGAAATCATCTGAAAAATGACATGATATGAGATTAGTTCAGGTAGCGAGGTTATTGAATTTAACTACAGAAGAACTTTCAGGAAAACTGAGGCAACAATTCTCCGATATAAACCACCACACCCGTCTGGATCGGGATTTTCTGTATGAATGGGTGAAAGAACATTATCCGGAAAAAGCTCCGCTTTTCGAACCACCGCCAGCTAATCCATCTCCTGATTCAGAGAATGAAAAATCTAATGATCAGCCTGTCATAACTCCGGAAAAGGAAGAAGACATTGTCCCCCACCCTTCGCCTGATGCTGGTGAAATTGAGGATCATGACGCATTAGATGAGATGCCGAGGGATAACCAGGAAGAAAACACAGAAGATGAGCTCAATAAGGATGAGCCTGAAGTAATTAAGCCGCAGTTGCAGAAACTGGAAGGCCTGAAGGTGGTCGGTAAAATTGAAATCACAGAAGACCTTTTGGTGGAGAAGAAAAAAAAGAAAAAAGACAAGGCTTTAAAACAAAATGACCAGAAGGAAAAGGAAATACAAAAAGAGCTGGAGCAAATAAACAGAGAAAAAGAAAGAGAGGAACAGGAATACAAGCGCAGAAAACAAAAGGAAGCAGAAGCGAAAAAGAAAAAGGCACGGTTGGAGTATCAGAAAAAGGTGAAGCCTGTCACGCAACAGCATAACGCACCTAACAAGACAAAAAAGAAAAAGCAGGCTCCGACACAGGAAATAAAGATTGTTAAAAAGCACCCTAACTCTGTTATCCGGTTTTGGCACTGGTTAAACGGCAAATATGATTAAATGAAGGAGGCCATAAAAAAAGTAAATATCTTTACCATTTTTGGTACCACTCCTGTCATCCTGATAGACGGATATCTCGACTATTTTGTGCAGGGGGATTTCATTTTGGGAAATAACGCCCATTATTTCATTTTTCTATTAATTCAGGTGTTAAGCTATGCTCTGATTTCCTCAAATCATCTGCGCATGGGTGCAGGTCTTACCATCTTTTCCTTCTATTTCACCTTTCTGTTATTCCCTCTAACCCCATGGCAAATTTATGCTGAGCCTTTTGAAGATCTTTTTATTTCCTTTTGTATCCTGATCCCGTTGCTGGTATTACCGGTCATCATTTATGACCTAAAAAGGGATAAAACCATAATTACAGGCAGCATTATTGTGATTTTTCTCACCTCCCTTTTGATGATGTATCAAAAACTTCAGTCGCTCGCCGGCACTGATGAATCTGTAATTGCTACTATTATTTTGCAACAGCCGTTATTGCTTGCAGGATATTATTTATCCGTTTTTACCATATTTTTTATCGTAATTAATTTCAGGCGACGAAATATTCGGTATCAACTAAAGTTAGAGAAAAGCAGCCGTGAACTGATGCTCGTATTGAACCGGATCAATGATCAGCGTGATAAACTGGAAATACAAAAAAATAAGCTGCTTGAAATGCAGCAGGAGCTGATATCCCTTAATTCCGGACTGGAAAAGCAAATAACCCGGGAGTCAAATAAAATTGCTACGCGCAACAAGGTGCTTACCCGATATGGTTTTATGAACGCTACATTACTACGAAAACCAGTAGAATCACTCATTGAGCGCTTTCAGCAAAAGGACTATGAGTTAAATGAATTGAAACGGCAAATCTCAGAACTGGATGACTTATCATCTGACTTCAGCGAACTGCTTAATGAAACCAACTTTAATGCCTTTGTAAACCTGGAGCATAAACTGGCTGCAAAATATAATATCCATATCTGATGGCAACAGAACAAGCTATTCGAGGAAGTAAATTCAATATTAACAGCCTCCTTTTATGGACTATGGTGGCGACTGCCATACTGATGGTTATTGACATCATCCTGCAGCTGATTAATCATGAGCCTCTTATCCATATCACCTTTATCCGTTTTCTGGGAGTATTCATGGCTGCATTGATCGGCTATTTTTTTATTCCTAACACCCAATACCGTATCAGCAACTCGCTGTTTATACTGGTCATGGTCCTTTCCTTTCTGGCATATCCATTCTACCCATTACCTTTTCAAGAAACAGATTTTATGCTCATATTCTTTATCAGCGTACTGCTTTCTGTGACTACCTATTTGATATTTGATTCCTTCCATGATATTTACTGGATCATATCCTGGACGCTGATCATTGTATTTCTTACCATTCTGGGAATGTACTTCTCCCTTGAACGGCTGGGCACAGATTACCCTCAATCGGCTGAAGTTTTCAGAAAGCACCCCATTATTTTTTATACCTACGGTTCCGCCTACCTCTTTATTTATCTCATTGTAGTGCTCTATCGATATTCAAATGATAAGATTAACCATAAAATCGCACGGCAGCGGATGGAGATACAAAAGGAAATTGATCATGCAGGTGAGCAGGAAAAACTACTCGAACTTCAAAATAATGAGCTGAAAAAGGTAGGACGGTCATTGCATGCTACCAACACCCGCCTGGAGAAGGAAGTGCAGCGGAGAAACAAGGAACTTATTGAAAAAAACAATGAAATACTGCGGTATGCATTTATGAATTCTCATCTGCTTCGGGCATCGATCATGCGGCTGAAAGGGTTGATGATGTTTGAAGATGATTTTAAGAATGACAAAGAGTTGCTTCAACATTTCGAGTTATCGCTGAAGGAGCTTGACCAGACTACTTTTATGATCAACGAAATTCTTGAAAATAAAGACTACTCATTTTCTGAGGAAATGGAAAGGCGCATCCAGCAGTTGTATGGTACCGATATAAATAATTAACATTATAGGTGCTTAGTCCGTTTTTTCTTCATAACGTCACATTATGTTTCACAACCTGATCGATAAGGTACTTGAAGCCCATAAACAGCCGAAAATCCTTCCTGGTAGTGCTGAGGTGGAATCTTTCACAAGAAACCTGCTGGAATTTTTGTTTCCCGTACTTAATGATGAGCGACTTTCGACACGATTTGAGGTGGAAACACGTCTATCGCAGCTCAGAATCCAGTTTAAATCGCTGATTATCAAAACAGAGGCCTGCGAAAATGCTGAAGCCATGTCTGTCTGTGTTCAGTTTTTTAAGCAGCTCAACGACGTGTTTGACCTTTGTCAACTGGATGCTGATGCCATTGTGGCTGGTGACCCTGCTGCAAATGACCGCAAGGAGGTAGTCCGGGCCTATCCGGGCTTTTACGCAATCGCAGTCTACCGTATGGCTCACCTGATGTATCAGCTTGACATCCCCTACCTGCCCCGCATTATGTCAGAATATGCACATTCCAAAACAGGTATTGACATTCACCCGGCGGCGCAGATTGGCCACCATTTTTGTATTGATCACGGTACAGGAGTTGTAATTGGCGAAACTACGGTGATCGGTAATCACGTAAAGGTGTACCAGGGTGTGACGCTCGGTGCTCTGTCGGTCGAAAAGAAGATGGCAAAGAAAAAGAGGCATCCAACCATCGGTGATGACGTAATATTGTATAGCGGCGCCACTATATTGGGAGGTGAAACAAACATCGGAGCAAGAAGCATCATTGGTGGAAATACCTGGATAACAGAAAGTGTTCCGCAGGATAGTGTAGTGTATTACACCAATGACGGACAACAAAAAATTGCAGATCTATAATGGTAGCAGAGCAACTTGGTGAGCTTATCGGGAATACTCCGTTGGTGAGAATAAAAATGGATGGTATTCCGGACCATGTAAAAGTATATGGTAAAATGGAGGGCAATAACCCCGGAGGCAGTGTCAAGGACAGGCCGGCTTTCAATATGCTCAATGAAGCTTTAAAGCGAAGGGATATTGATCATAACAGCAGGATTATTGAACCTACAAGTGGCAACACAGGAATCGCACTGGCCATGGTGGCCGCCTTTCTGAAGCTTGATCTTACTATTGTGATGCCTGAAAATGCTACTCAGGAGCGTATCGATACCATGAAAGCTTTTGGCGCTAAACTAATCCTTACACCAGAAGATAAATCCATCGAGTATTCGCGTGAGCTGGCAGAAAAAATGGCGAAGGAAGAGGGTTATTTTATGCTAAACCAGTTTGCCAATCCGGATAACTACCTTGCCCATTACAAAACAACTGGTCCAGAGATCTGGCGCGATACGGGAGGTCATATCACACATTTTGTTGCCAGCATGGGTACTACGGGTACTATTATGGGCAATTCCCGTTTCTTTAAGGAAAAAAATCCCAAAATACGGATTGTAGGGGTTCAGCCAGAGGAAGGTTCCAGCATACCGGGTATTCGAAAATGGTCGGAAGAATTTCTTCCGAAAATCTATGAAACTGATCGTGTGGACGAAATAAGGCTGGTCAATGAAGTATCAGCAAAGGCAGCAACACGGCGTATGGCAAGGGAAACCGGTATATTTGCGGGCGTGAGCAGCGGCGGTGTCATGCATGCTGTGCTGGAACTCGTAAAAGAACTACGCGAGCCTGCCACCATTGTACAGATCGTCTGTGATCGTGGAGATCGCTACCTTAGTTCTGGTATTTTTAATGCTTAACCTATGAATTTCAATTCAAGATTAATCAACACTACTTTCATTCTTATATTACTTGGAGTGGTTCTTATTTTCCTCATCTACTTCAAGGACTTTTTTCAGCCGGTGGTACTGGCCGTATTTTTATGGTATCTGATCAGTTCGCTGCAAAACTGGTTCAGGAGATTCAGCTTCAGAAAAGGAAGACGTATGGCCAGCTGGCTTGCATCAATCCTTTCGTTTATTCTGGTGATATCAGTATTATATGGCATAGTGACGCTCATTCAGTATAATGTAAACCTGATTATTTCACGCTCAAAGGATTACCAGGGCAACCTCAATGTATTTATCTCCAAAATTCAGGGCCTGACTCAGGGCAACGAAAATATTAAAAAGCAGATTGAGAATGCATTAAATAACATCGACATTCAATCCTATCTCGGCTCTATTGTATCCGGAATAAGCGGATTTCTGGGCAATTTCGCCATCATCCTGATATATGTAATTTTTATTTTGCTGGAAGAAAACCTGTTTCCCCGAAAAATCGATGCTATTTTTCGTAGTCAGACGCAGGCCAAAAAAATTAAAACACTCCTGAACAAAATCGGACAGGCGATAGACCGCTATTTTTATATAAAAACCGTGATGAGTCTGCTTACCGGTGTGCTGGGCTACGTATTGTTGTTGATTTTCAAGGTTGATTTCCCCGTACTATGGGCATTTATCATTTTTCTTTTCAACTATGTGCCGTATGTCGGATCGTTTGTTGCTACCCTGCTTCCGGCAACCTTTGCTGTTTTTCAGTTTGGAGCCTTTCTACCATTTGTATGGATATACGCCACTATACAGGGCGTGCAGATACTGGTAGGTAACTATATAGAACCGCGCATCATGGGAAGCTCACTAAACCTGAGTCCACTGGTGGTAATCCTGGCTCTGGCATTCTTTGGCATAATATGGGGTGTTACCGGCATGATCATCTCTATTCCTGTATTGAGTATGTTTACAATCATTACAGCACAGTTTCCTGAGACAAAAAATATCGCCATCCTACTTACGTCGAATGGCGATCTTTCACAAACCCAGGTAGAAAACAACTGATTATTGTATTCCGGTTTCAGTTACTTTAATTTGATCAAGTGCTTTTTCACGGCTCAAACGCCCATTATTAAATTGCTGTAATGTTTCGGCCTTTACTGAAAGCTCTACCTCTCTGGGGATGCCGCAATCCGCGCAGCTGGTAAGTGTAACCTTGATGAAGAGCATTTCATCGTCTTTGAGACTGGTTATGGTTCTGCCATAGTCGACTATGTTTTCTTTCAGCGATTGTACAAAATCTGGGTACATCTCCTTCACGATTTCGTTTCGCTCTTCTTCGCTGCTTACCTCTTTATTGATCGTGGTAATGGAGAAAATGCCATTCTGGTTCAGGCTGGAATAAACTTTCATGGTATAAATGGCTCCCAGTCCGTCTATCCGTGAGTATGGCGTATTACGGGTGTTGGTATAATAAGTGTCACTGAGATCAGCCTGATATATGCGTGAAAGCATGCTGCCAAAAAGCTCGAGATCCCTGACTTTCGGTTCCTCCTCGAGGATTTTGATCACTGCCTTTTCCTTAAACTGATCCAGGTTGATTTTACCGGATTTATACGAACTGATCAACTCACCGGTAACTTCCACCGTAAATGAGCCATTTGCCGACCCTGGCCCGTAACCGGTGACAAGGCGTAATGAATTCGTTCCTGTCCATGCACCGGGACTGGCAGGGCTGTCTGTGATCAGAATTTTGTCATCTGCTTTTAATTGGCCGATCAAAGAAGCGTAATTGGCAAGAAAATCGATGATGATCTCAATTTTCTCATCAAACATCATGCTTTTCAGGTCTTCATATGTGACCTCATTTTCTTCCTCTCCTTCTGCGATTATGATTTTGGCTTCAGACTGGCTGTTTTCAGGCACCCCTCCATAAGAAAATACATATTCTTCACCCGCTATAAGCGCTTTGCCCGTACTACCCGTAATGGTGACAGACTCACCAAGTCCTCCCCTGCCTGTGATGGTAAATATTACGCCGAAATCCTCAATATAATTAGCTTTTACACCAGCTCCGAGCATGCCCCAAACCGAGCTCTGTTTAGGCTGATTTTGATCTGACAGCATGGTTTTAAGTACATTTTCTGCGATCTTGAGGTCCTTGACCATTCGCTCCTCATTGATTTGTGCAAATGCAGTAGTAACTGCAAGCATAAGTATTCCTATTTGTCTCATTATTTTCATTTTTTAACCTTTCTTATTGATAATTACCTACAACCTTTTGATTCACAATACCTGCCAGGATCTCCCCTGTCTGCTGATGCCTTAAATCCTCCTTTAGTTCCAGCTCCTCTATTCTGGCATTAAGTAATTCCAGCTGCTGGCCGTACTTCTGATCCAGATAAAGAAACATTTCACTTATGGCTTCCTGCATATATTCCTGCTGTTGCATCTTGCTTGTTATCAGCATTTCATTGAATTGTTCGGTAGGAATTTTATTGGTCTGCTGCCTAGCAAACCTGGACTGAAGCATTTCGAGCTGATTCTCTACCATTTCTTTCGTCACCAGTTCTCCGGATTGTGCCTGTCGAGTAAAAAACACATGCATTGTGCTGTCTACTATGTTCCGGGTCTGTGCCGGTGTAATTGCACTCGCGTTAGCTGATAAGGTCTCCGGCTGCTGATGCCTAAACCCGACAAAAACACCTGATTCAAGCCTCTGTATCTGAAATCCGGATAAATACCCGGCCAGAAGGATCAGGCTTATGCTGGCGGCAATACTCCATGTAAGGCGTATTATGCTGGTAAATTTGTTGCTTCTTATATCTGAATTACGCTCTTTCGCTTTGGAAGATTCTCCAAACGAAGGCATGATCACCTCTTCATCGGGTACACCCTGAAGAATCGCTAAGGTTTGTCTGAGTTCCTCCACTTCAAGGGCCAGCGTATTGTCCTTTTCCATTTCATTTTCGAAGGATTTGCGATCGGCCGGTGTCATTTCATCGTGGAGATACGACATGATTTTTATTTTGATAGATTCATCCATGACCGTAAATGTTTTCTTTTTTGATTTTCAATCGTTTTAATTGCTCATTCATGGCTTTAAGACCATAATAGCATCTTGATTTCACTGTATTTTCTGATATATGAAGGATTTCAGCAATTTCCCTGAATTTCAGTCCTTCAAGTTCCTTTAATACAATTACCTCTTTTTGCTCCTCGGGTAGCTGATCCAGCAGGTCTCTGATAATTTTCTTCATATCGCTGACATGCAGAAGAATATCTGCAGTATCGGTGGCAGCTACTGTCAGCGAGCTGTCCAACGCCATCAAACGGGAGCTTTTTCTTTTTTCCTCATGGCAGAAGTTAAAGGCTATCCGGTAAAGCCAGCACCTGAAGCGGGAAACGTCGTGAAGCTGATCTCCCTTTTCCACCATCTGAATGAAGGTTTTCTGAGCCGCCTCCATGGCAAGGTCGTGATCATTGAAATAGGCAAGGCAATAATTATAAATCCTTTTAAACCACTGCCCGATAAGTTTATTTTGAGCTGGTTTTGAGCCTGTAAGGGCACGGTTAATCAGGTCGATCTCTATTTCCATCCTTTCTTGCTGTAGCATCACATTTTTTGCCTGCATTGATAAAAGGATGGATAATATCCCGAAAAAGTTTTACGACATGTGTATTTTTTAAAAAAATAATCAGGAATTAGACTTTTCTGCAGCTTTAATGGCAGCTATTGCTTCATCTACATGCTTTTGGGCCTGTAGTTGCGATCTGAAGCGATGAATAAGCCTGCCCTCACTGTCAAATATAAAGGTCTCACGACCCGGAATAAGGCCAAAAAGATCTGATTTGACCCCAAAAAGACGCTGGAGCTTCTTATCCGGGTCAGAAACCAGGTGAAAAGGGAGCTGGTAAGAATCACTAAACTGCTTATGAGAAGCTTCATCATCAGACGAAATACCAATGACCCTTGCTCCTACTTCTTTAAAATCTTCAAAGGAGTCCCTGAATGTACAAGCTTCAGCAGTACATCCCGGGGTAAAGTTTTTGGGATAAAAATAAACGACAAGTGGCGATCCGGTGAGTGAGGCGGTACTTAGCTGATGACCGTTTTGGTCAATTGCACTAAAGTCAGGTAGTTCTTGAATTTTATCCATATACCCGTAACATAAAATTAACCGATCGGTTATAAGATTTTTGACAGATTTTTGTTTAACTTTATATCGATTGGAATCTGCTCACGGATAATTTTTCGCCTTCGGGACTAGACCCCTTTATTACCAGACTATATAGAAAGATAAACTCGACTTATTATTAACTTAACCAAATCAAACAATGCGTAAATTGATTTTATTGCCCGTATTGCTCATAATGGGAGCAATATATTTCATGGGCTGTGAGGAAACCTTCACAGAAGATGATGCCCTTCAGTTACGAAGGGAAGAAATTGCTTTTAACGATTCCATTGCCAATGTAAGAGACTCCCTGGAGTTGGTAACCGGAATAATCCAGCTCAGTGTCAACCTTGCAGATGGTAACGGCAGTGGATGGATAAGCGGAAATGACTCATATGACGGTTATGGTGGTCGTGTAAAAGGTGACCCCAGCCTGGCCGGTCTTGTGGTAAGTGTTAGCCAGTTTGGTGTTGTGGAAAGGGATTCTGTTGATGAAACAGGTATTGCTACCTTTACCGATCTTCGTACCGGTCAGATTTCAGTAAGTGTAGATGGTCCCGGGTTTACAGATGTGGATATGCAGCTGCATGTAAAGGTGCCTAAGGATGCTAATGGCGATGTCGGACGACGCACAAGAAGCATAGCGGTTTTAATTCCTGTATTCTCTACTACCGAAAATACAGCTACCGTATCCGGAAGAATCACGGTAGAGAGTGACCTGACCGATAGTCTGCCTGATCCAGCTCAGGGTGTTGGCGTATCTGCTGTCATCGATGTATACGACCCTTCTTTTATCAATACTTACTTTACTGAGTATGAACTTAATGACGAATGGTTTTACAATCCTGGAAGTGGCAGCACGAACCCTGATGATACCACCAGCAATCCGGCGATGATATCCAATACTGCATGTCTCACATGTAATGATGTCACGCTTATTATCGAAAAAATCGCGTTTAATGATATTGCATTCTCTGGGATTACTAACGCTGATGGAGATTACACCATAGCAGTACCTGGAGGAGCATCACGTGGCGGATCAGAGGATTTTGAAGATTCTGATGTAGGATTACCTGTTCAGATCAGGGTGTCCGATTTTGCACTTGAGCAAACGCTGTTCTATCGCAGCCTCAATGGTAGGGAAATTAATACAATTGGCACTACCCGAGCCAGCTTTTCATCATCATTTAATCTGACCAATGAAGTATCACCAATTCCGTATGTACCTGCAGCAGTTGCTGTTTTCGACGACCCTACGGGTGGTGCAGCCGAACTGCCGGATACCGATGCAGAAGGTTCTGCAATTCTTACTGAAAGTGGAATTGAATCTATATTTATACAGAATGAAGGTACAGGCTACACACAACCATGGGATCTTGTGGTATCCGCGCCCGATCATCCACTTGGCGACAGGGCTGAGGCAACGATGACGGTCACCGATGGCAAAGTAACTGATGTAACCATCACCGACCCGGGTACCGGATATCTTCCCGGAAGTACTTATGGAGTAACTGAAATCAATCCGATATTAACAAATGCGGCAGCTACGCCGAGAGTGACATATTCTATCGTAGATCTCAACGTGACGGTTGCCGGTGCAGGTTATGTCTCTGCTCCTACCATTACCATCGAATCAGGACAGGGTACCGGTGCTACCGCTGAAGCTGTATTAAACGGAGTGGTACAAACCGACATAACTATAGTAGAGCCCGGAAGCGGCTATATTTGTCCACCTGAGATCAACTTTATCGGACAGGCTGAAGTAGAAGCCAGAGCAACTCCTGTGATGACAACAAACAATCCGATCTCCGATATTCTTATCAATTACAACGGTTTGTTTGAAACTACGGCAACTCCCGATGTAATCATAAGTTCTGCCGTTGGTAGTGGTGCCAAGGCAGACGCAGTGCTTGCGAATGAAGGTGAAATTGTACGCTTTACCATTACTGAAGCAGGTTCAGGCTATGGCCAGCCGCCTACTGTAAACTTCACCGGTGGAGGTGGCCGGTTTGCAGCAGGATATGCTACTATCGATTTAGCTGGTACTGTTACAGGTCTTGTCATTACAGACCCGGGAGAAGGATATACCTCAGCTCCTACCGTAACCCTATCAGCTCCTGATACCACAGGTGGTATACAGGCTACAGCAACAGTAGCGATAGGTTTCCCTATTGAAGATATTGTGGTAACTGATTTCGGATCGGGCTATAATATTGCTTTCAATGACATTGACCCGGATGACTATGTGAATGAGCCGACTGTGCAACTTGATGCAGGTGCAGGACTTATCACATTAACAGATACTGAGGTGACCGTACTTCCAAACCTTTCGATACGTGACATTACGCTTACAAACCCCGGCCAGGGGTATCAGACTGCTCCTGCCATACAGATCACTCCTGTGTGTCAATCCGGTTCCGGAGCACAGGCTACATGTGAGATCCGGTATAACATCAATGATGTAATCATGACCAGCTTTGGTTCAGGTTATGAATTCAACAGTGACATCAATGTGATTGCAGATTGTCAGGACTGTGCTACGAGACTGGTAGCCGGAGCTGTACTCGGGCGCGGTGTGCTTGAAGATATAAATCTTGACCTTGGTGGAGAAGGTTATACCGCCCCACCAAATGTACGTTTATTGCGCAATCTGGGTGATGGTGACTTTGCCACAGAAGATGTAGATATTGACGCTACTGTTGCTGGCGGTGAAGTGACCGGATTTACTATCAATGATAATGGTGGAGATCTGATCCCTGTTCCGGATGCAGATTACACGATTGACATCAGCACTAAACTCGCAGGAGCGGTATTTTCTGCAAACGTTTATCCGGACGCGGGTGAAATCAAAGATCTGGTTATAACCAATCCGGGATCAGGCTATGTTGTTCCACCGGTAGTAGAATTTGTTAATGACTCTACAGGCGGCTCTGGTGCTACAGCCACAGCTACCATCTCGAACGGCCGTGTAACGGGTGTTACCATTACCAACCCGGGAAGTGGCTATGTGATTGCTCCAGTAATTAATTTTGTAACCCCACAATATACTCAACGTGCTACTGCTGAGGTAACTGTAAATAGTGATGGATTTGTTACCGGTATATCCATTGTAGATCCAGGGTTCGGTTATGTTGAAAACCCGGGAGTAACCATACAGCCCATCAACGGAGGTGTAGGCAGTGGTGCAGCAGCACTCGTTACATCCGTTGTTAATGGCAGGGTAGACAATGTATATATTACCAACCGGGGAAGTGGATATTTAAATAAAAACATCCCGGGTCCAGGTATTGGCGCAGAAACAGATGTTCTGGGCGTGCCTTTCCGTGGTAACCTGAATAACTTTAAGGTAGTAAGCGGGCAAAATTATATCCGTGATTTCTACTTCGGTACAGGTGTACGTGAGTCTGCATCGAATGAAGATCTAGAACCTGAACAATGAGATTTATAATCATCATACTCAGCATGCTATTCCTGCCCCACATCTCGTGGGGCCAGGATGGCTCTACGAGTTATGGGGTATATGCATCTCACATCACGACGTCTATTAGTAACAACAGAGCAGACAGGTCCTCTTTTCGGCAGGGTTATAATGTGGGAGCATTCTTCGAATACCGCCCCATCTCGTCGTTTGGACTAAGTGTTGGTGGTGCCTATTCCACCTATGGAGCAAATCAGATTGAACGTGATTTTATTTACTATCCTGATGAGATAATTCTCAACCCGGATGGTGAATCCGCAATCGGCCAATTGGTTAGGTCTGATGTTTCCATTGTAGGTGTGGATGTACCTGTACTCACGCATTTCTATCTAGGTGACTTCTTCAGGATTTCTCTGGGTGGCAACTACACGTATATGCTATCTACATCTTCCCTCAATACCTATGAGCTAGATGTAATACCAGTGCGAAACATTACCTACTCCAATGATATCGATCCGAGAATTGATGATCACGAGTTCAGTGTAATGGGCGGTTTTGGAGTTGGTGTTACAGCCGGAAACTTCACTTTGAATATCGATGCCCTTTACCGGTATGGTTTGACTGATATCAATAATCGTGAGGTAGTTACTGCCGATCCTGTGATATTGTATTCAAGTGGTTTGTATTTGTCGGCCAGGTTGGCCTTCACCATAGCGCAGGTGACTTCTTTATTTTAATTGTTTTAACCAAAATCAAAGAAAGCCATTCCTTATCGAATGGCTTTTTTTTATGCTGAAACTTTTATATTTTCATGGTTAAACAATTCACTAACATTATTGAAAAGGATTTTATCACCGATTCTTTTAGCACTTACCTATCATTTGAGTGCACAAAATATAGATCAGCTGCTTAAGGGAGAAGATCTGCTCAGGTTGAATGGCAATTTCAACATTTCGACCCTTTACAGGGACCAGCCGGAAAATCCTTTCCAATATTTTGCTTCCGGACAGCTCAATTTGCAGGTAATTGGATATAATATTCCGCTACAGTTTTCTTATTCTAATCAGGAGGTGCGGTTTCAGCAACCCTTTAATCAGCTTTCCATGCAACCTGTTATCGGTAATACTACCCTACATATTGGATTTTCATCCTTACAACTCTCTCCCTACAGCCTCAATGGCCACCACTTCAATGGGATAGGTGTAGAAAGCAAGCATGGAAAACTGGACATTAAAGCCATGTATGGCCGGCTACAGCAACAGATCGTTAACGGTGACGCGGGATCAAATCAGCGACGAAGCATGGGATATGGTACAGCCCTGGGATACCAGCTCAAGAATGGAAAAGCCGGCATCACGGTGTTCAGAGCTACTGAAGACCTTTCACAGGACACGCTTTTTTCACCCCCACAGGATAACCTGATCACTACCTTTCACCTGCAACAAAATTTTATGGGAAAACTGATGTTTGACGGCCAGTTTGCGCTTTCCCGATTTACCCCGGATTTATGGTCAAGCTCATTGATGGAGAGGAATGCGGCAGGTTATCTGTCCATTGCGTATCAGGCACAACTTGGTTACCAGATTTCCCCTGCCGTGAATGTGGGACTAAATCACGAGAAGGTAGCACCTGATTATCAAAACCTGGGAGCTTATTACATTAATAATGACTTTGTGAATTATACCCTTACCTCGAGTGGTAGTCTGTGGAGCAAAGCCAGTTATAATGTCAATGGAGGTGTGCAGTACAACAACATGGAAGACACCGAAGTAGAGTCAACCCGTCGATGGGTTGGCAGTGTCAGCCTTAACCAGGTATTTGAAAAAGGCCACTCAGTAAATATTTCAGCCAATAATTTTATCCACTTCACACAATACAACCCGACACGTGTAATGTCAGAGGTCGCAGATCCTACAGAACTTATGGATTCGTTATCCTTCCGGCAGGTTTCACGTCAGGCAGCAGTGAACACTATTTACAATTTACAGCGCACGGAAAATAAACATCAAACGCTTATGGCTATCATAAATTACCAATATGTCGGGTCTATACAGACGGATACAATGACAAATGAAACCAATAGTTTTTTCTCAAGTGTGGGCTGGAACCAGCAGTGGGTGAAAGAGCAATTCAATATAAGCGTCAGCTGTATCTGGAATTATATACCTGACGGAGCCAGCCGCACCAGCCTGATCGGACCTGGTATCACCATGAGTAAGCCATTTATCCAAAACGCTCTTCAAACAACGGCAGGCGTAACATGGCAACAGGATATGATTTTACAAAATTCATTACTGAATATTCGCTTTCAGGGAAGATATAATCTGGGTGATCATATCATTCAGCTGCAGTATGTAATGGTAAAAGCCTCCACGAGGAAAACCAGAAACAACCTAACCTTATCTTATACTTATTCATTTTGAAAAAGCTAACACAACATATCCTATTCCTGTACCTGATGACAGCAGTAAGAATTGTCCAGGGAGCAGAATCAATGGCTGATACTGTAATGCAGCAATGGCGCAATCATGCTTACCGTTTAAACAGTCAGGTGGAAGAAAACGGAAATTTTGTGGATAATTTCATCCCCTCTGATCCGGTAATGTTACCCGTAGGTATTAAAAAATCAATTGCAGGTTGGGATTATACAATTATTCTGGACAGCCTCCGGTTTGGCCCTCAATTTGCCATGGCTGATGCTTATCTTATCATTGAAGCTGGTCTTGAGGAACCTCTTGCATTCGGAGGGAAAGGTTTTCAGATTACCTATGATGGCGGCATCAGCGGCCCATCACGGATCTATCTTATTGGTGATTATCCCATCAAAAGAGGTACAACCCAGGTAAAGCTCTCCGGTGCCAATCCTATGGTCCCGAATCAAAATGAGTTGCCGACTTTTGCTGAATTTGACTGCAGCGGATTTCAAAGTCTGGGTATAACGGCAAAAATACAGCTCTCCGAGTCATTTAAAACTGAAAATGGGCTGCCCGTAGAGGCATCAGTATATGCAGAAGCAGCCTCGCTCGAAGATATTATCCTGGGGTTATCCCTCCCCTCATTTCACCATATCAATTATCCTGACTTTAGAATTTCTGTAAATCAGGCCTTCCTCGATATGTCCGACCTTCGCAATCCGGTCAATACCAATCTTACACCTTATCTGAATACATTGGAGCATCCGTTATATCAATTGAATCCTACCCTTTGGAAAGGCATATTCATTAAAGAGGCAAGTGTAACTCTGCCAGCCTTTAATGACAATATGGAAAATACCAGTTTGGTCGTTCAGAATCTGCTGCTGGATGAGTATGGGCTTACAGGAAGGATTGGAGGTGAAAATATCATACAAAACGATCAGGTAAACGGCTGGGGTTTTTCACTAGATCAGCTTTTTTTAGAGTTTTATCATGACCGGGTAAACGGTGCCGGTTTTAGCGGCTTCGTGACCCTTCCAGTGGCAGATACAACACGAATCCGATATACCGGCATTATACTTCCCGAAAGTAATTACGTGTTTCAGCTGCAACTGGACTCTGAAATTGATTTCCCGGCTTTCGGGCCTGCTACTGCCACACTTGATGAGCATTCAACTATTCAGATTGAATTTTTGAACGGAAGCATAACAACGGAGGCGATGCTACATGGCAGCCTGAAGTTTGACGCATTTGAAGTCGGTGATAACAACATAGACCTACCTGACCTGACATTTCAAAACCTGTATATTGTGGGTGATGAGATCAGAGGCGGAAATTTTTCCTTAGGTAATAGTGCCGGTGGTCTCGGGGTATTCCCATTTCAATTGGAAAATGTGGAAGTGATGTTTACATCCCAGCAGGTAAGACTGGGGTTTGACCTGAATTTGCAGCTTACCTCTTCAGATAACAATGCAATTGGAGGAAATACGCGACTTGAACTGGTATCAACGAGGAGTGATAACCGGTATATCTTTGATGGCGCCGAAATTAACGAAGTGGCAATCAATGCAAGTATGTCAGCGTTCCATGTGAGCGGAAACCTTATTATGTTTGACCAGGATCCAATTTATGGCAAAGGTTTCAGGGGCAACATCACGGTGGATATTCAGCCGCTCAGCATAGCAGGCGAAGCTCAGATGCTGGTAGGAAATGTTGATAACCTGCGCTATTGGAATTTTGACCTGCTTTTAATCCAATCCGGAGGTGTACCTATTACGCCCAACTTTAGTCTTTACGGCATTGGAGGTGGTGCCTTCCGGCATATGGATATGAAATACGACCATGCTCCTAATGCCATTGGTACATTTTCTTCAGGCAATACCTATATTCCCGATGCAGCAATCGGGTTTGGTTTCAGGGCAAATATACTGCTGGGCCACCCCAATATCCAGGCCTTCAATGCATACAGTTCTCTTGAAATGGCTTTCCGTAAAAATGGTGGTCTTAGCAGGATCACCTTTACCGGCATCGCTCACCTGCTGCAGCAAAACCCAGACATCTCAGTGGAGGCCATCCAAAGTATGAATACGTCTGCGAACAACACAAACTCTGCCATTTCGGGTAGCCTTTTCATGGAAATGAACATAGAAAACCGTGAGTTTCATGCCAATATCGATGCCATAGTCAATGTAGCAGGCGGTATTATCCGTGGAATAGGTCCTGGAGGATATGCCGGCCGCATGGTCATGCATTTTGACCCGCAGCAATGGTATATTTATGTTGGAGAACCTGAAAACAGGATCGGACTTCAGGCTCTCGGTGTTGGTCAGCTTTCCGGATACTTTGTTATTGGCTCGGTAATCCCTCCTATGCCAGCACTTGACCAGCGCTTTCTGCAAAATGGTATGGAACCGATGAGGTTATCTTCAAATGATCCCGTGCTGATCTCAGGGTCCGGATTTGGTTTTGGAGCCAATATGACCGTGCAGACACCTGAACTAGAGGAATCCATAGTATTTGCCCAGCTCATCCTGGATGCTGGTTTTGATATACACCTGCAACAATACAATAATGTCATTTGCCAAAATACAGGCCAGTCACCCGGGATGAACGGTTGGTACGCCCAGGGCCAGGCTTATATGTATATAATGGGTGATTTTGGGTTAAACCTTACCTTATTCGGAGAAGCACGCAAGATCGTTTTTGCACGAATCGAATCCGCAGTTGTGGCACAAGCGATGCTGCCTAACCCCTCCTATTTTACGGGCAATCTGTTCCTTTCCTATAATGTTATGAATGGACTGGTAACCGGAAATGTAGATTTCAATTTTGAATATGGTGACGCCTGCGTTATGCAGACTAACGATCAGGCTGTGCTAGATGAAATAGAGATCATTGCAAGCATCACACCAGCTGATCAGGATGCAGAAGTAAGTATTTTTAGTGTGGCACAGCTGGTGTTTAACTATGCCATTGATTACCCGTTCGGTATGGGGGATGACACCTATAGGTTTCATCTAAACCGGTTTGATGTAAAATCGAATGGCAATATACTGCCCGGTACTATTACATTCAGCGAGGACGGCCGCATAGCCGTAATGAAAACTGAGGGTTCGCTCCCTCCTGAGCAGCCGATAGAACTTTACGCAGAGCTTGTTTTTGAGAAAAAAACGGGCAACACCTGGGCTGCCGTGCAAAAAAATGGTGAACCGGTGACAACTGTTGCCACAACAACCTTTACTACGGCAGCTGCACCCAACCATGTAGCACAGGAAAATATTATGAACACCTTTCCCTATCAATGGCAGTACAATGCCTACCCGGGTAGTGCTGGTTACATTGAACTAAGGTACGATCAGAACTACCTGTTTGAACAAGGTTACCAATATGTGGTAGAATGGAAACAGGGTGGCATTTCTTATACTACATCCTTACGAAACGAAGGTAAAAAAATTCATTTCGATATTCCCCCCACACTTAATAACGGAATACCTGTCGAGTTTGAATTTGTAAAAAAAGCAAGCATCACATTAGATGCTCTTGATAAAAATGTCGTGACCACTTCTACTGCTATTGAACTAAACGATGCAGGTGGAAACCTTACGCTAAATGAACTTAATGCAACCTCAACACTTGAAGATGAAAAAGACCAGATTCTATATACCGGGCAGTTCAGGGTAAGTGACTATGGCAGTCCTGAGGATAAACTTGAAGCATTGATGGAACAGGTTCAGGTATTCAGAAGGCCGGTCTATACCCGCGATAACCTGCCTACGGGTGTATTCAATCTCGATTTATATATCACACTTCCCGAAAAATTTGATGCTTTTGATCTGGGCAATTATCTCTACAACGCATTGCTGCAAATTAATCTCGACCCCGAAGACCCTTATTTTGATGCACTCGAAAATACAGTGTACAGATATCAGAATATTTCCAAATCAGCAGTAATTACACATAGAGATGCCAACCTCCCACTTACTGAGAATGCCATTTCGTTACATCAGACGCCTGACAATATCACCTTTACACAGCCTGATGAAATGAACACAGCACAGTCAAGAATTACGATAGACCTGTTTGAAAAAGCAAGAAGGGACTTGATGGATATCCAGAATGGCATAAAATATGATTATTCAGTCAATGGAGTCTTAACACAAAAACAAAGGCAGGCAATCGAATCCGAAATACCTGCCTTCAATGGGCGTCGTTTAGGGATGGTTTTTCAATATCGTGACAATCATAATCATGCCTTCACAAGCATCCCGGTTTCCGTGAGACTTTAAAATACCAGCTTCACCGGATCCACTGTATAACCTTCTTCCCTAAGTAGTTCTATCACTCCTTTCTCTGAGCCGAGATGGCCCGCACCTACGGCAATGAAAGAAGAGCCTTCCATAAAATATTCTTCCAGTTTCTCAATCCAGTTTTCGTTGCGGTTATCTAGCAATACAGCCGCATGATCCTGATATTCAGGAGAATCATTGATCATATTTACCAACTTTGAAAGCTTTTGCTTCTTATAAAGATCCACCATTTGGGAAAATTCTTCGGTGAAGCTGTCCTGGTCGTTCAGGTATTTTATCAGCCATTCTATCTGCTCTTCCTGGTCAATATTGTCGAAGATACTCATTTGAAATTCTATAGTTTCCAGCCCCAGAACCTCCAGCTGCGCCTGCTGGGCAGCAGCTACGATTTCCATTTCATATGATTTGATGGGACATTCACTAAGACCAACGTACATCATAGACTGGATAACGAAAGGTTTTAAAACCCCCATCTGGTCGATGCCGGCATTGAAATTGGTTTTGAAAAAATCATCCAGTAGCTTTATTTCATCTTCCTTAAGGTACTCCTTAATATTTTTCATTCCCGGATTAATCGACAATTGCTGCATTTTTGACATCATCTGGGGATCATCCATGTCCAGCTCAAGTACCACACGATCTGATGCTTTGATAAGCTCAGTCAGCTGATCAGGGAAGCTAAACTGATTTTCACACATCAGGTGAATTGTGCCGAAAATATAAGATGGCTCCTCAAGACCATTTCCGGTAACTTTCCAAAGCAACGATTCATCCTCATCTTTACCAGAACTATCAGGAAGAACAATGGCGGCTACTCCCTTTCCGACACCAAAACCAAAGAAAAAGAGTAGCATTACAGTAAGTAGTTTTTTCATCATAATTATTATCTTTTTATTGATAGGTTGCGGACTTCTTTCATTTATTACAATTAATTCAGAAAAAATGTAAGAAATTTCCGTTACCACTCACTTATAGTTGATGACTGATTTAAAATCATTCGATTTTGATAAGGTAGTAAGGGAGCATGAAGGCATTTTTCATAAAATGTGCCGCCTTTACGCTCCCACAAGAGAGGACTACGATGATATATATCAGGAAATACTCATACAGGTATGGAAATCACTTCATTCTTTCAGGGGAGCATCAAAACTCAGCTCCTACATATACAGGGTGGCATTAAATACTTGCCTTGGGCAGGTAAGGACAAGCAGGCGCTGGGTTACTGAAAGTCTGGGAGATCGTGATTTTATTGATGAAGAAAACTACCTGGAAGAAGATATCAGGAATCTATACCGTGCCATTCGTAAACTGCCTGAAATCGACAGAGGACTCATAATGCTCTTTCTTGAAGAAAAGTCATATGCTGAAATGGCCGAGATCACGGGTATCAGTGTTTCAAATGTAGGGGTGAAACTCAACCGTATCAGAAAAAACCTAAAAACAATAATGAATGGAAAGACCGGATGACGATATATTAAAAATATGGCAAAAAACTGCTGAACAGACGTCTTCTGTTCAACCAAAAGCCCTGGGCCGAAGAAAAAGAAGCCTTTCCGAGAGACTAGGCCTTACTTTACTGGGCGAAATAATAGTCAATGCTGTGTTTATGCTGCTATTTTATGTTTGGCTGTTTATAAATAAAGACTACGATTTTATTCTATTGCTGACACCTTTTTACCTCATTATGTTTTGGTACCTTTTGTGGACATTAAAAAAATTCAATAATCTCAACAGGTCACTTCCCACATTACAATACCTGATAGAGGTAAGGACGTTATTCAGAAAATTTCTCATGCACTACCGCTGGGGGATGCTGATATTAATAGCTTTTGCTTTTATTGGTGGCGCATTTATTGCTGAACGTAATTTTTCCTTTCTGATGGATCCACTGTTTTTGATCGGACTATTTATAGTAACATTGATTTTATGGGGTATCACTGAACTGTACCTGCTGGTGCTATACAGAAAGAAATATAAAAAACTTAGCCGTCTTATACGTGAGATGCAATCCGCTTGACTAATATTTCAACTTGCATTATTTTTATATTATGCCACCACTAAAAAATCTTGTCTTCGTATTCTTTTTTCCGTTCATCGCTTTATGCCAAAGCGACCATTTTACAATGATAAGCACACATAATGATAGTGAAATCATTTTGCGTTGGGCACCCAAAGACTATGCATCATGGCAACGCGGACTGCAGGAAGGGTATAAACTGGAAAGGGTTACCATCCGGCGTGCCGGTAGCTATATTCCACCTGAAAAAATAGAGCTTGGCATTATCAAATTAGCACCATTGTCGGCCTGGCAGCCATATTACACGGAAAATGATATGGTAGCTACCGCTGCTGAAGCCATTTTTTCTGAAAATATAGCAACAAATAATACCATGTTGCAAAACTTAAATGATCAGAATCTCAGACTTTCACTGCAGCTTATGACAGCAGATTTTGATCCTCTGGCAGCGGAGCTGAGTGGCCTGCGGTTTGCCGACTATGATGTATTAGCGGGAGAAGAATATGTATACCGACTCACATTTGCCACAAACTCAGATACGGCCTGGACGGTCGAATCGCTTGACCGGACCATAACCAGGCCGGAAGCGCCGATGGCAGTTATTAAGTCCAATGGCCCCTTGGTTGACATCAAGTGGAGATCAGTTTCCGGTTTCACAGGATACTATGTCGAAAAAAAACGGGATAACAACTTCATTCGTCTCCATACCGTACCCAAAATTCCCGGCAAACCCAATGAGACCATTCATTTTAAGGACAGTGTTATGCTTAATACCCCTCAAATCTATCGCATTGTAGGAATAGATGCATTTGCTGAGCCCTTTTATTCAGATACAATCACCATTACCCCACACAGGGAGCTAACTTACCGACCCGTCAGTCTCAGCTTTACTCCGGCAAATGAAAACACATTGGTGCGATGGAATCTTCCCGGAATAGAAGAAAAAGCGTTCATTTCATCCTTGTATATTTCTTTCTCACAGTATCAGGACGGGCCTTATAAGAATATAAGTAACAACCTCATTGACCGTGACAGCCTGCTTATTTCCGGCTATTCAGGCTATTTTCGTCTTGAGTGTGAGGATATCTATGGAAATGACTACACTTCCTTCCCTTATCTTCACCAGGTGGCCGATACCATCGCTCCTTTACCTCCGGTTATTTCCAGCTATACTATTGAGAGCAGCAGTGTACTTACTATCCAATGGCAGCAGGAAAACGCAACACAATTCCGTATATACAAGTCAAATAATAAAGAAGGGCCATTTACACAGGTACCCTCCTCACGGATTGAATCGACCCGCTTTCAGGATACACTCAAAACCGGTCATTTAAACCGGTTCGCTTATTATTATATCACGGCTCTTGATGCCTGGTATAATGAAAGCGAGCCCTCCGATACGATGGAAATTGAGCTGCCGGATATTATTCCTCCCCCTGCTCCCTCACTGACTTCATACGAGAATACCGGAAATTCACTCAGATTTCATTTTTCATATCCGACACATCCGGATATTCATGCTTTTCATTTTTTCAGTGGTAGCATCAGTCAACCTGACTCCCTGATTTTGGTGGCCGTACCGGACGACACATATGAGATCAGCCATGACGGTTACATCTGGATTTCTGCCTCAGACAAGGCGGGAAATAAATCCCAAGCGCTGGGTCCTTTTGAATGTAGAAAGACGATGAAAGAAATTACGCTTACATCACCGGTGGTTTCTGAAAATGAAATAATTATTCAGGTGGAAGCCGCGGATTACGTAAAACACTATGAAATCTATTTTAAAATAGATGAACGGTGGGTAAGAAGGGCCTCAGGATTAGTCGAAAATGGTAATATCATTGTGAAAAAACCAGCCAACACCAATGGATGCGAATTAATTGTAGCACTCCTCGATGATGAATATATGAATATTTTCACATCCCCTGTGACAACTGTGGTATGGTGATGTCTGTCAGTATAATTACTTGATGAGCGGCATTTCTTTTTCAAAAATGTTTTAAGAATTTTGAGATAGCCTCAAAGTAACGTTTTGATATGAACATTTTTAAGAAGAAAATTTCGACCAAAAGAACATGGCTTCTAAATATGCCCATGATGCTATTAATCGCCTGTACCAGCACCAAACCTGACCTCAATGAAATAAACCTGGCAAGGGTGGCGATCATTCAAAATGACAGGGATGAAGTTAGGGGTGAAAGAGCAGATGCCCTTCGTGACGGCATCATTCCGGCAGAGGAGGTAGGATGGAATGACTCCTATGTAGCCTGGACACGCGACTCCTCCACTTATGTGCAATACAACTGGTCACAACCGGTGACTATCAATAAGGTAGTCATGAGCTGGTGGGACAATGACGAGCGCTATCAGCTACCCAATGCCTTTGAGCTACAATATCAGTCAGGTGAGGAATATATCGCCATTGATCTGGGTGATTATACTCCTTCCATAAAAATCCCGGACACTGTTACTTTTGACGAAGTAGAAACAAACAGTCTTCGTCTTGTCGTTGTACCGGGGACATACGAAGATGTAGATGAAGATAACGGTGAAGTTGAAACACGCAGAGCTCTTGTCGGCCTGCTGGAGTGGGCAGTAGTGCCTTCCCGATACAGCCCCTATCCTCCTGTGGTTGATGCCGGAATAGACAGGTCAGTTGTTCCTGAAGGAAAGACCTATCTTAATGGTAGCGCTATATCAATCAGTGAACCTGAAAAAATACAGTGGAAAAAAGTAGATGGTCCGGGAAAGGTAAGTTTTGAAGATAAAAACACATTTAGTACTACAGCCACCTTTGAAAATATGGGGGAATATACACTTGCCCTTTCCGTAACCGATGATGGTCAAACCACCACATCCACTCTCAAGGTAAATGTAATTGATCCTCCAAAAGCTCAACGGCTGGAAGTAGTATATACCAAAGATTTTGCTATTGATAATCCACTATGGAACAACCGGGCCAAAGCTATCATTACAGAGTGGATACCGCATTGCATCCGACAGATTGAGGATAGTGAACTTAATACTGGGGGTCTTGACAACTTCGTCAATGCTGCCAAAGCAATACGAGGTGAAGAATATACCCCGCATAAAGGCTACGTATTCTCCAATGCCTGGGTACATCAGACCGTTGAATCGATGTGTATTGCGCTAATGGTAGACTCCAACGGAGATCCTGAAATCATGGCAGCGCAGGAGCTTTTCAGGAAAACACTTGACAAATGGATTCCGATCATACTCGCAGCTCAGGAACCCGATGGGTATTTGCAAACAGCGTATACGGCCCGCAGACCCAATAGCAACTGGGAGGAAAGATGGGATGTCGATTATATCCGTAATCATGAAGGATATGTGGCCGGATATTTCATTGAATCAGCTATTAACCATTACACGCTAACTAATGGACAGGATACCCGATTATATGATGCTGCCAAAAAGCTGGCAGATTGCTGGGTAGCCAATATCGGTCCTGAAGAAGGAAAAAAAGTCTGGTATGACGAACATCAGGAAATGGAGCAGGCATTAGTGCGCTTCGGGCGTTTTGTAAATGATATGGAAGGAAATGGTGCGGGTGACAACTACATCAGTCTGGCTAAGTTTCTCCTTGACAACCGAAGTGTCTTTGAAGACAGACAAAGCGAGTATGATCAAAGCCATGTGCCCGTTCAGCAACAGTATGAGGCAGTAGGTCATGCCGTAAGAGCCACTTACAATTATTCAGGTATGGCGGATATTGCCGCAGAAACCGGTGATCATGATTATCAAAGTGCCGTGGCTTCATTATGGGATAATATCGTCAATAAAAAATACTACGTGACAGGCGGCATTGGTAGCGGTGAGACGTCTGAAGGCTTTGGCCCAAATTATAGTCTACGTAACAATGCATATTGTGAGTCATGCTCTACCTGCGGGCTTATCTTTTTTCAATATAAAATGAACCTGGCCTATCATGATGCCCGCTATGCCGATCTATATGAGGAAAGTATGTACAACGCCCTGCTGGGCTCACTGGATGATGAGGGAAAGAATTTTTATTATCAAAATCCACTGAGTACCAACCGTGACCGATATCCATGGCATGGATGCCCGTGCTGTGTAGGTAATATACCCCGCACCTTGCTGATGGTCCCAACCTGGTCGTATATGAAAGATGCCGAGGCCATCTATGCCAACCTCTACAATGGCAGTACAGTCACCGTAGAAAATGTGGCAGGCACTAATGTGACGCTGATACAGGAAACTGACTATCCCTGGAAGGGCGATGTAGCTATTACAGTAAACCCAGAGGCAGAAAAGCAGTTTTCGATGTTCATTCGAGTTCCTGATAGAAATACATCAGCCATATATACCTCAACACCTGAGGTGTCCGGTCTGGAATATCTTCGTGTAAATGGTGAGGATATGGAGATTAATCCTATAAACGGCTATGTTGAAATTAACAGAACATGGAATGCCGGAGATAAAATTGAGTTTGGTATACCCATGAAAGTGCAGCGCATAAAGGCAGATCCAAGAGTAGAAGCAAATCAGGGTCGTGTGGCACTTCGGTATGGTCCGCTGATCTATAATGTAGAAGAGGTGGATCAAAATATTAATCTTGCCTTGAGTGATGAGCCTGTGGTGCCGGAATGGCGAGATGATTTGATGGGCGGAATGATCATATTGAAAGGAAAATGGGAAGATGGATCAGAAATGATTGCCATACCCAACTATGCCAGAATGAACCGAGGTGTTGATGGCGAGGAAAACCCGAGATCTATCGTATGGATGCTGGATGCGACTGAACAAGACACTGAGGAAAATACAGCACCGTAATCAACTTATAATACTTCGATTTTAATTGCAGAAGGGCTCATTTTTGAGCCCTTTTTATATTTTTACTATATTGTATGAAAAAAGAACCATGAGACTAACCTTTATCATCCCGCTTTTGCTGGTATGTGCTGTTGTATCAGCACAACAGGCTGAAAACGAATCGACCGAAAATACCTCCTTTTTACAAAAGCTGAAATGCAAAACATACCATTCCAGCGGATGGAATGTAGAATTAGGATTAAGCAATTGGGTTAACCCAGATTTTCAGATACCATCTGTTGCTGGAGCTGTATACACCCTCGATCCACTAAACAGCCGCTATCTGGCCCTTACAAAACACTACACTAAAACATGGTGGTTTGTAGGATTCGATGCCGGGGTTGGTGTAAGTGTGAGAATGTACGATTTTGATGACAGAGATCTTGTGCTGACCATGGATAACAATGACCTGCTGTTTGATACCTCTACACCACAATCCGGGAAAGTATATCTAAATCAATTGGCCATACCCCATTTGAATGCATATTTTGTTCCTATGATTGGGGATAAGCTTCAGTTTGGTATAGGTGGATTTGCAGGCTACCGCATTGGTGGCTCATTTCAGCAACTGACACGTGGCGATGGTGGCTGGGACTGGGATCGTAACCGCGACAATTTCAACCTCAACCCGTTTCAGTATGGTGTCCGGGCGCAGGTGGCCTATGGACGTGGACGGTATAGAAAGCATCAGATATTTTTTCAGTATGACTTATCTGAGACCTTTAACAGTAGTCAGGGTCCTGAACTGAGGGGCTTTGCATTAGGAGTTATCCTATAAAAATAAAAACATCCAATGAATTGGATGTTTTTATTTTAGATGACGATATTTCTAAAGTCTGAATACGGAACTGAATTAATTTAGTCCGTTTGTCGCAAGCTCGAAATCCATTTCTGCAGCTTGAGCTATCATATCTTCAGTTGCAAGCATGGCGATCTTTACTATTTTAATGACCTCGTTATTGGATCCGAATACCGGTGCGTAGTGACCAATAACCTTAATCGCTTTGCCTGATTTTGTCAGACGAGGGTATATGCCTTTCTTGGATATACCTCTGGCCAGATCCTCCCAGAATTGAATATATTCTTCACTTCTTGAATAGTCGCCTGAAACAAGTACCCGGTGATGCTGTCCCATGATTTCGCCATAGCTAAATCCTACCATATCTAAAAATGCCTGGTTTGCAGACTGAATATCTCCATTTGGACTGAAGGTTACATAACCAAACGGTGATGATTCGATGGCATGAATTGTTCCTTCGATTTCAAATTTCTGCCGATTCATCTCTTCCTGCGTTGCCTGCATCTCTTCCATGTTCTGACGAATCTCTTCTTCCTGAGCTCTGAGTTCTTCCGTCTGTTTTTGAGACTCTTCAAATAACAGGTGCATTTTTCGGTTTACTTTTACCTTAGATATAGCAGAAGCAATATCCATGCTTACCTTATTCAGGAAATCAATCTGATATTTCTCAAACTCATTAAAAGAAGCGAGCTCGATCACTCCTATGAGATCCTTATCCGTTGCCAAAGGTACCAGTATTACAGCTTTTGGTAAGGCTTTTCCCAAACCGGATGTGATTTCAATATAATCTTCAGGTATCTCAGTAAGGTAGATTGTTTCACGTTCGATAGCGCACTGACCGACCAGACCTTCACCATACTCAATCCGCTTATGCATATGCTTCTTTCTGTTGTAGGCATAACAACCTGTCATTTCAAGGTCAGACTGAGGATTTTCATCTTCAACAGCCGTAAATATTGCCCCCTGGTTGATATCCAGATAGTTTACCATATATTTCACGAGATTGTCACTTAGCTCACTCAGATCATTTGCTTTTTCCCGGATGATCTCACCAATATCGGCAAGACCTTTGGTCATAAACCTTTCTTCAGCCTCTCGTTTTTTGCTTGTCTTCAGGCTGTCACGCATTTCTACAAGTGATCTTCCCAGCGTATCATTTTCATCCAGTTCATATTTAGAATCAAAATTGCCCTGAGCTATCTGATTGGCAAATTCAATGTTATTCTGGGTACGCTCCTTCTCCAGCTCAAGCTTGGCAAAGCTTTCCGACTGCTGCATAGTTTTCTTCTCCGACTGGAATGCTGCTATGGCGGCAAAAAGGGCGGCAATAGCAAACAAGCCTGCATGGAAAATGAAAGTAGTGAGATCCATGTAATCCAATTGGGTAAAATAGATCTGCTTGTAGGCGTCTATATTATTAATATATCCATAGTACTGAATGAAGGCAAACGAGCCATGGTGTAGCACAACAAACAACACGGGTACAATGAACGCCCTCCAGTTCTGGTAAGATATCAGAATTATTACCGATATAAACACACTAAAGTGCATCTCGAACATACCATGCATCTGGTAAATGAACTGGGCCATGAATAAACTCAACGAAAATCCAGCTACATACTGCCTAAGGTTACTTTGTGGAAAAAGCACCTTAGCTCCATAAAATAAACCAACGGCAATAGCTCCGTTCAGAATGGCCAAAAGCCATGTATCGTAAAATCCTGCGAGGATCAAGCCAAAAACAAACTGGCCGACGAGGGCATAGAAAACGGTCTTATCCGCTTTCTCCGTGATCTCCTTATAGATCTCCTTAAACTTAATTGTACTGTCCATAGTCATTATCTGAAATTTGAGAAAGTATTTTTAAACATTGCTGTTACTGCGTCATGTGGGTTTTCCTCTTCATTTGAAGGAAGAGTACAACCATATGCCTGGTAGGCGACCTCCGGTATTATGGGTGCCGCTTTACCTTCGATAAAATTATTGAGTGCTATTTCAGCAAAAGCCGTTTCCCTTGAGGAGCAAAATCTAGCCCTGTTATAATTACCCTTATAATAGAGTACATTATTGGCGTCCAGTATTACAGCCTGAGGCGTTGCATATACCCCCAGCATTTCGGCAACCTGACCATTCACATCAAGATAAACCGGGATGCCCAGACTATGCTTGCTGATGAATTTTGTCAGGCTTTTGGGATCATTTTCTTCTGCCTGTATAAAGGCTATAAAGCTAAACTGGTCACCATATCGGTGCACCATTTTTTCGAAGTCCTTCACATTAAACCTGCTGCAAGGGCAGTCAGGATTATAAAAATGGATGAATAATGGCTTACCATCAGAATACGCAGCGAGGGATGGTAGTGTGTCTCCTATCGCCACTTCATGTAAATCAGCCGGAACCGGCGTTGGAAGCAAATACTGAATCTCCTGTACCCAGTACACACGACCCAGTATAGCCAGTGCGACCAGTGCTCCTGCTCCAAAGATGATAATTCTGATACGTAATGAAAGGCTATCCATTTTTATAATATTTACATTTTCAAAGGTAAGCGTCCCCTAAATCCCGAAATCCCCGAATGAAAACCTTTTCTTACGTATGGTGTGTAATAGACGAAAAAAAGGAGTTTTCGGAAGTAATAAAGGACGGTAAGCAAAAAAATCAATGTATAATTTAATTAATTATTAGTTTATTTATATTTTATGACATAATGGCTATATAAATAAATCTAATGAATAACCCGAAAGGGTGGCATTCGTTTGATAAAAGAATATATATATTACATCTTCTGCCTTATTTTCTATGATAAAGTGCCCACAGAATAAGCAGCGGATGAATCACTATCAGACGAATCCATGCTATAAAAGGAGAAACGCATAGCTCACCCAGGCAACTTCCTTGCTGAATGAAAAAAACGTGAGACGGTATAAAGGCCACAAGCATCAATACAATCCCATATGATGCCCATTTGCGCAGATAGGGAAAATGTAATAATAATCCGAATGTGATTTCAGCAATACCACTAATGATATTGATCGCTTCATGAAAAGGCAGCCACGATGGAATAAGAGGCAGGTAGAATTGGGGGTTTAGAAAATGATTTATGCCACCAAATATGTAAAAAATGGACATAACATTCAGGCTAAAGGGGCGTAATTCAAGTTTAAAATTCATTTAAGCGATGGATAGATTCATTATTAATAATACTTTTTATGCCTGAGATCACCAGATCAGCTATGCTGAATATTTCAATTTTATCTGTTTGTTTATCAAGCGGAATCGTGTCCGAGATATAAACCTTATGGATAGGTGAAGCTGCAATTTTTTCCAGCGCACTACCTGAAAGCAGGCCATGAGTAGCTATCACTTCAACAGAACTGGCCCCTCTTTCCATAAGCAGCTGCGAAGCCTGACATACAGTACCGGCAGTATCGATGAGGTCATCGACAATAACGGCCCGTTTCCCTGCCACCTCTCCTATTATTTCCATGCTATGCACCTGGTTAGGTTGTATTCTTTCTTTGTTTATTACCGCCAGGGAAGCCTCCGGCAGAGCACTTCTTATGGATTTTATCCGTTTTAGTCCTCCGAAATCCGGACTTACCAGGCATAAATCGTCGTAGCCTTGCTTTCGGATGATCTCTGAAATGATCCGTGAGGTCCGCAAATGGTCAACGGGTATATGATAAAATCCTTCAATGACATTGGAGTGCAGTTCTATGGTGACCAGCCGGGCGGCACCTGCATATTCAAGGAAATCTGCCATAATCCGGGCAGCAATGGAAGTGCGTTCGGCATCTTTACGCTCCTGACGGCTATGTGGCAGGTAGGGAATCACACAAATAATCTCTTTGGCGGAAGCACGGCGGGCAGCATCCACTGCCAGATACATTTCGAAAAGATTACGATACGGCATATGTACCTGCCCGAATAAAATGAGCCTTTTACCACGGATAGATTCGGTGAATTTCACGAATACCTCCCCGTCCGAAAAATACTGGGCATCATAAACTGCCGTTTGAAGTGGGATTTCATTTCCTACTTTTAATCCAAGCTCACCGGTGGACCGAAGATTTACATAAAGATACTCGTCGCTATTGGCATTGAACATGACACTGAATTGATCCTTACAAGAAGCTGCAAATAAATAAATTATATGTCACCGGTTGATCAAATTGTTGAAAATATACAAACAATGCATCCCGGCTTTCCGTTTTGCGGATACTATGAAAATATCTGCTGAAGAATTGATGCAACAGGACCGCATCGCACGAATGAATCTGGGAAATTCACTCACAGGGTATAAACCTGCATTCCTTATCGGAACCGTAAACTCAAAAAACAATGTGTTTAACCTGGCCTTATTTAGCTCATTTTTTCACGTGAGCAGTTCACCCCCCACTATAGGTTTTATGATGCGTCCACATACCATCGAGCGGCATACACTGGAAAATATTCAGCAAAACGGAGAATTTACCATAAATAATGTCACTTCCGGGATTGCCGGAGCTGCACATCAGACTTCTGCAAAATATGAACATGATGAAAGTGAATTTGAAGCATGTGGTCTCACTCCTGAGCTAAAAACGGGCTTTAAGGCCCCTTTTGTAAAGGAATCTACACTTAAAGCTTCACTTAAACTGGAAGAGATTCTTACTGTCACATCCAACAAAGCGTTACTGATTATCGGGAGAATACACCATCTATATCTTCCGGATGATGAAAAGGTGCTGATGAAAGACAACAGTATAAACCACGAAATATTAGACAGCCTCGTAGTAAATGGGTTATACCATTACTATCAACCTGAACATCTCATATCATATGACTACGCTAAAAAAGGTAAGCCATTGAATATCAAAGATATGAACGGTGTTTAGTTACAGAACTGGCTAATAAACTGTTCCGCTTTTTTAACTCCAAGTGAAGCTGCAACTTTGAAATCGCTGCATGCGGATGATGTTCTCTTGAGGTGTATTTTTACAGATCCTCTATACATGTAGGCTTCGCCAAAATCGCCATTCAGGTTGATGGCGTCATTATAATCTGACATTGCATCGTCTACTTCACCAAGTTTCTGATTTGCTTTTCCCCGCTCAAAAAATGCCGCTTCGCTATCAGGGTCTGCCTTAACAGCCAGGTCTGCGTAATAATGTGCATTCTTATAGTCTGCTCTACGATAATAATGACCACTGATAGACAGCAATGCATTTATATTTTTCGGATTATTTTCTATTATTTTCCTGAAGTCAGCAAGTGCCTTTTCAAACTGTCCGCTCTCTTCATATGCCCTGCCCCGGTTATACAATGTTTTGACATGTCTTGGGTTGGTTTTTAGGTATTCAGTGTATGCTGTTATAGCCTCAGCATACTGTCCGTTGTTAAAATAAGTATCCCCTTCATCCGTACTGCTGGATGAACAGGACAATAGTATCCCACAAAGGATCAGATAGTAAAGTGATTTCATTTCAAACGATTATGCTCCTAGACTGCTACGTTATTCTCCCGTAAAGCGTTGTTTAGTGTGGTCTTTTTATCCGTACTTTCTTTTCGCTGACCAATTATAAGGGCGCAGGGAACCTGAAATTCACCGGAAGGGAAAGATTTTGGAACCATTCCCGGAATCACAACAGAACGGGGAGGAACCTCACCCCTGTACTCCACCGGTTTATCGCCTGAAACGTCGATAATTCGTGTACTTGCCGTTAGGGTTACATTAGCCCCGATTACTGCCTCTTTTCCGATCTTCACCCCTTCTACGATGATACACCTTGATCCGATAAATGCATCATCTTCAACAATTACCGGAGCTGCCTGCACCGGCTCAAGTACACCTCCTATACCTACCCCACCACTAAGGTGTACGTTTTTTCCGATCTGAGCACACGAGCCTACTGTTGCCCAGGTGTCTACCATAGTGCCTTCATCAACATAGGCCCCTATGTTCACATAAGAAGGCATAAGTATCACATTTTGGCTCAGGTAAGCTCCATATCGTGCAATGGCATGAGGCACAACGCGTACATTTTGCTTGGCATAGTCCTTTTTCAGCGGAATTTTATCATGGAATTCAAAAGGACCCACCTCAATGGTTTTCATATGCTGGATGGGGAAATACAAAATGACAGCTTTTTTAAGCCAGTCATGAACAATCCACTCACCGTCCTGAAATGAAGCAATACGCTTTGCGCCGTGGTCCAGATCGTCAATAATCGTTTTTACTGCGGCAATTGTAGCCTTATCAGCTAGAAGGGAACGATCTTCCCAGGCTTTTTCTATGAGTTCTTTTAATTCCATCAATTGATAAACTTAGTATCTTACGCGAATGATCAGAAAAACCGTGGTACTTGCCTCCGTACTAAAGCCGGTTAACGACCCAAGGCTTTATGAGCGATTCGCGCTATCAATGGCGAAATCAAATAAATATGATGTTAAAATCATAGGATTTCCACCACAAAAAATGCCGGTTAATGAAAATATTACATGCCATTCCCTCGGGCATTTCAGCCGGTTCTCAATAAAACGATGGCTGACCCCCTTTAGAATTCTTCGTTTTTACATTAAAGAAAAACCTGAATATATTATATTCAATACTCCTGAAATACAGTTAGTTACAGTTCTATACAAAATTATATTTGGTAGTAAGGTCATTTACGATGTTACAGAAAATTATAGGCTCACTTTTATTCACAAGAGGATGCTAATATTATTAGCAAACAGATTGCTGGCTCACCTTATCCGATTGAAGGAGCGGATGCTAAGTCGATTTATCGACCATTTTATCCTGGCAGAGGCTGTTTATGAGTCACAATTACCCTTTCTGGGAAACAGGTATACTATAGCTGAAAACAAACCCGCTGCAGGGCCCCTGATGGAGGTCCTTGAAAGGCCGTATTTCACGCAAAAAAAGGCCAAGTATGACTTCAAGCTGCTATTTTCAGGGACGATATCCAGAGAGTATGGTCTGAAAACAGCCTTGTCATTCTTTGAGCTACTGAATAAGCATGTAAATGTATCGCTTACTATAACCGGAATATGCCGGTCAGAACATGACAAAGCACTAATAGAGGAGTATAAAAATCGTTATGCTAATATATTTAGCATAATCTCACCTTACCCGGTTGACCACGACATCATATTAAGCGAGATCCTGGCATGTGATGCGGGCATTATGCCCTACCCGTTAAATGAGGCTAATATTGGCAAAATGCCAAGCAAATTCTATGAATTTCTGGCCTTAGATAAGCCCTTAATGACCTCCTATAACAGGTTGTGGGTTAATAAATTAACTCATTTACAGAATGTATTGCTGATTGATTTCACCCAACCGGACATTAACCTCATTAAAGAGACCATTAAGGCAATAGATAAATCAACTAGTGGTCAGATTATTAATCATAAATACACCTGGGAAAGCGAGGAATCCCGGTTTCTTGACATTTTTACTAGTTTAGGTTAGTCTAAATTATATATTAGACTTCAAAATATCTAATATTTTTAGCATTTTACTGACATTATGTCAGTTATTATCTTCTATTAAATATATTTTTAGATTAGTCTAAAGATTGCTTAGATTCGCGTAAATTCTTGTTGCATGGACCTGTCACTGGCTGAGGAAAATTATTTGAAGACTATTTTTCATTTGAGTGAGCACACTGCTGAAGCGGTGTCTACCAATGCCATTGCAGAAAAGATGAGAACAAAGCCGGCATCCGTCTCGGATATGATCAAGCGGTTATCAGGCAAAGGTCTTCTCTCCTATGAAAAGTACATGGGTGTAAATTTGACAGACAGCGGTAAAAAGCGGGCGCTCATGATCATCCGAAAGCACCGGCTGTGGGAAGTTTTCCTTGTTGACAAACTCAAGTTTCAGTGGGATGAGGTGCATGAGGTTGCCGAGCAACTCGAACATGTGCAAAGCAAAACCCTGATCAAACGTCTGGATGAATTTCTCGGGTATCCAAAGTTTGACCCTCATGGTGATCCTATTCCCGATGCGGAAGGTGAGCTCAAATCGATCCCTTCTGTTTCGGTTGCGGAGATGGAAGAAGGCAAATCGGGTTCGCTTGTTTCACTCAACGATACTTCTGCCCCATTCCTGCAATACCTCGATAAGGTTGGTATATATATCGGTGCCAGGATCAAGGTCAAGGAACGTGTGACATTTGATCACTCTGTCGAGGTGGTGGTAGATAACCAGAAGACAATTTTCATATCCCGGGATGTAGCGGAAAATCTAATGATTAATTAATGCGGTATTTATTATTTTGTCTGCTCCTGTTAATGGCCTGCAGTCCGGAAAAAAAGAGTAGTGGCAAACCAAAGGTGGTCACCACAACCATGATGATCTATGACGCTGCCAAAAATTTACTTGGGGACAATGTGGACCTCAACTATATCATGGGTCCTGGTGTGGACCCGCACGTATATAAAGCAACGCAGGGGGACCTGCAAAAATTAAATACAGCCGATCTCATTATCTATAACGGACTTCACCTTGAAGGTAAAATGGGAGATATTCTTGAAAGACTTGGCCGCACCCGGGAGACAATGGCAATGGGCGATTTTCTGTCAAAAGATAAATTGAAAAATGCGGCAGATGGCACAAACTATTATGATCCTCATATCTGGTTTGATGTGTCCCTTTGGAAAAGTGCTGTAGATGGTTTGAGTCAGCAGCTCATCAGAACCTATCCGGAATGGGAGAAATCTATTACAGCCAATGCTATAGGTTATCTTAAACAGCTCGATTCCCTGCATGCGTGGACATTAGCCAAGGTGCAAAACATACCGGAGGATCAGCGCGTTCTGATAACCGCACACGATGCCTTTTCATATTACGGCGATGCATACCATATTGAGGTAAGGGGGCTCCAGGGAATTTCGACCCAGGCGGAATATGGACTGAAGGATGTCACCGATATGGTAGACTTTATTGTAGCGAGAAAAATAAAAGCAGTGTTTGTAGAGGCTTCACTTTCCGAGAGGTCAATCAATGCTGTGGTGGAAGGCTGCCGAAGCAAAGGACATCCACTGATCATCGGCGGTACGTTATTTACTGATAGTATGGGAGCACCCGGATCGAGAGGTGACACGTATATAGATATGGTACGATTCAATACGGAAACCATTGTGAATGCATTATTATGAAGCATCCTGAAATTGCATTGGAGGTACATGACCTCACCGTTAGTTATGATAAAAAGCCTGTCCTCTGGGGAGTAGACTTTGAAATTCCTGAAGGCAAAATTGTGGGTATCATTGGACCTAACGGTGCAGGGAAATCTACGCTGATCAAAGCCATCATGGGGTTGGTGCCCCTGAGCAGCGGCTATGTGAATATTTTTCATCGTCCATTGGGAGAGGTAAGAAAGCGTGTAAGTTACGTACCACAGCGCGGATCTGTAGATTGGAATTTCCCAGCCTCCGTAAAGGATGTGGTGCTGATGGGCCGGTATGGCAATATTGGATTATTCAACCGGATAAAAAGGTCGGATCATGAGCTGGCCGAAGATGCATTAAAGAAAGTAGAGCTTCTCCCCTTTGCCGACAGGCAGATTTCAGAACTTTCCGGCGGACAGCAGCAACGTGTATTTCTCGCCCGTGCCCTGGCGCAGCATGCCGATATCTATTTTATGGACGAGCCATTTGCAGGTGTGGATGCGTCCACTGAGCGTGCCATAATTCAGCTTATGAAAACTATGGCAGCACAAAATAAGACATTGATCGTGGTACATCACGACCTGCACTCGGTAAAAGAATATTTTGACTGGGTACTTATGCTAAACCTGCGGCTTGTCGCTTCGGGCCCGGTAAACCGTGCCTTTACCTCCGAAAATTTACAGAAGACCTACGGTGGTCGACTCACTTTACTTTCAGAAGTGGGAGACCTGGTGCAGCAGCGTGAATTCCCACAGCGCGAAAAAACGGACAACTGATGGAGATATTTTTTGATTTTTTCAGCTTTCAGGATGCCAATGTCCGGTTTGTAGCTCTGGGCTGTGTACTGATGGCAGCCTCAAGTGCTATTGTAGGTACATTTACCTTTCTGAAAAAAAAGGCATTGGTAGGTGACGCAGTGGCCCATGCCATTCTGCCGGGGATCTGCATTTCCTTTTTATTTACCGGACAGAAGGACCCTGTGCTACTGATCATTGGTGCATTTCTGACAGGCTGGCTCGCCCTTTTTCTTGTAGACTGGATTTCGGATAACAGCCCATTGTCACGTGACACCTCCATTGCCCTTGTGCTTTCGGTAATGTTTGGTATCGGGATAATGCTGCTTACACTCATACAACAGAATGGAAACGGGTATCAATCCGGTCTGGATCAGTTCCTCTTCGGTAAGGCTGCCTCCATGGTCGGAAGGGATTTATGGATCTTCAGCGGACTTTCTGTTTTGTTACTCCTGTCAATCAGCCTGTTATACAAAGAACTGAAAATCATCACATTTGATCCGGATTTCGCTTCAATAATCGGATATCCGGTTAAGCGAATAGAAAGAGTCTTAACCATATTGACCGTGCTGGCTATCGTCTCCGGTATACAGGCTGTAGGTGTAGTGCTGATGGCCGCCATGCTGATAACACCTGCTGCCGCAGCCCGTTATTGGACTGACAAACTATTCATTATGCTAATACTTGCCGGTTTTTTAGGAGGTATCAGCGGGTTAGCCGGAGCATTTATTTCCTACACAGCACCCGGCATGCCTACCGGGCCGTGGATAGTGATGATCATTTCCTTTATTGCATTATTCAGCTTTCTTTTTGCTCCAAAAAAGGGAATTCTTTACCGGCAGTTTTACCTGCGCATTATTCACCGCAAAATCAGGGATGAAAACGTATTGAAGTTATTTTACCAGATCGGTGAAGCATTACATGATTTTTACCAGGAACGAACTATCGAACAGTTGCTACACCGCCGTTCTCTGGAATCCCGTCAGGTACAGAAGGCGATTTCCAGTCTGGTACGTCAAGGCTATCTGGTGAAAACATCCAAAACCTATCGACTGACTGAAGCTGGTATGCTAAGAGGAAGACGTATTGTAAAAATACATCGTTTGTGGGAGTTGTATCTGACACGGTACGTAGAAATAGCGGCCGACCACGTGCACGAAGATGCGGAGTCAATCGAGCACCTGATCACACCTGAACTTGAGGAGAAACTGGAACAACTGCTAAAATATCCTGAAAAGGATCCACATCAAACTGTAATTCCCTATGAGTGATTTTTGGATCATACTTACGGGCTCTATTGTGGCGGTTTCCTGCTCATTACTGGGATGCTATCTTGTATTACGCAACATGGCAATGGTAGGTGATGCCATCTCGCATGCCGTATTGCCCGGAATTGTAATTGCCTTCTTAATCTCCTCCAGCCGCGATTCGTTTACCATGCTGATAGGTGCCGGACTGATCGGTATGCTTACCACCTTTCTGATTGAATTTTTTCACAAAAAGGGAAAACTACAACCCGATGCATCCATTGGGGTCACATTTACCTGGTTGTTCGCCATTGGGATTATACTCGTGACGGCATTTGCATCGAAAGTAGATCTTGACCAGGAATGCGTGCTTTACGGAGAAATTGCCTATGTCCCGCTTGATATGCTAATCACCGGTTCCGGAAAGCTGCTTGGGCCCAGGGCAGTCTGGGTAAGTGGCGGTGTGTTGATCGTAAATCTGATCCTGATCATCCTGTTTTACCGGCCGTTGTTAATCTCCACATTTGATCCGTCGTTTGCGTCAGCTATAGGCATTGCTACCGGTGTATGGCATTATGTGCTGATGGGTGCTGTTTCCCTGACGACTGTAGCGAGTTTTGAATCAGTTGGCGCCATTCTGGTAGTCGCTTTCATTGTAGGTCCGGCTGCTTCTGGCTATCTGCTTACCAATCGTTTCAAGACCATGCTCATATTGTCAGTGGTAATAAGTATATTATCAGCTGTGGGGGGCTATTACCTATCCTATTTTATCAACAGCTCCATTGCAGGTGCAATTGCGACGGTAATTGGCTTATTCTTTGTCGTGATCCTGCTATTTAGCCCAAAAAAAGGTATTATTCCTCGCAGAAGAGCCTTAAAACTGGACATTCCCAACCAGTAGCCCTATATTTACGTAGTCAATAAATAAAAAATAATGAAGGTTTATACACTAATACTTTCGGTCATTATTTTTCCATTCACCCTGTCAACTCTATATGCCCAGGAAGAAATTGACTGGCATAGTATAGAAGCTGTTGACGAACTGATTGCCTCCAACAACGGGAAACTGTTTTTTATTGATGTTTACACCGATTGGTGTGGATGGTGCAAGCGCATGGATGCTACTACATTTAGTAATCCCGAAGTTGCCAAGGTGATGAACAAGCATTTTCACGCTATCAAACTGGATGGTGAAGATAAGGACACCATAACTGTGCGTGGTCAGGAATTTAAGTTTGTGCCCAGTAGCAAAAGAGGGTATAATGAATTACCTGCGAGGCTGTTGCAGGGCAAGCTATCTTACCCTACTGTTGTTTTTCTTGACGAAAACTTCAATATGCTGCAACCCTTACCCGGATATCGCACCCCTGAGCAATTAATTCCCATCCTGAAATACCTGGGAGAAAAGCATTTTCGGAAACAAAGCTTTGAAGACTTTATGGAGTCCTATACCGATTAGGTATATACCCGTATTTTCCATTGAAAACTCATAATATTTTCGGTTCGTGTGAAAGTATTTGTGATATTTAAATAAAAATATCACCCCATGTCTGCTGTTCATACTGATACCATAGTTGCCCTTTCCACCCCACCCGGCATATCTGCACTTGGTGTAATTCGTTTAAGCGGAAAGGATGGTTTATCCATAGTAAAAAAGGTATTTCAGGGTAAAGACCTTGACGCTGCGGAAAGTCATACTGTCCATTTCGGCCGTATAGTGGATGGTAAAGATACTATTGATGAGGTTGTGGTATCCCTTTTTCGCGAGCCGAAATCCTACACAAAAGAAAATGTGGTTGAGATCAGTTGTCATGGTTCACCCTACATTATTCAACGCATCATCCGGCTACTCATTGATAAAGGGGCCAGAATGGCTGAGCCCGGAGAGTTCAGTAAACGGGCATTCATCAACGGACAGTTTGACCTGGCACAGGCAGAGGCAGTAGCCGACCTGATTCACTCCGATACCGAAGCATCACGGAAGGCAGCGATAAGTCAGATGCGAGGTGGTTTTTCAAAAAAAATTGAAGAGTTGAGGGAACACCTGATTCACTTCGCTTCGATGATCGAGCTGGAGCTTGATTTCAGTGAGGAGGATGTGGAGTTTGCAGACAGAAATAAACTTTTGGAGCTGATAGGCGAACTCCAGCAGGAAATCATTCCGCTTATTGAAAGTTTTAAGCTCGGCAATGTGATCAAAAACGGTATACCAACTGTGATTGCAGGTAAGCCCAATGCAGGAAAATCAACTTTGTTAAACGCCTTGCTTAATGAAGAAAAGGCCATTGTAAGCGATATACCGGGGACAACACGTGATTTTATTGAAGATGAGATTCATATAGGAGGCATAACATTCCGGTTTATCGATACGGCAGGAATTCGTGAAACCACTGATAAAATTGAGTCCATTGGAGTAGCCCGTACGCGCGAAAAAATGAAGAATGCTGCGCTTATCATTTACATGTTTGATTTATTTGAAGAGAATCCCACAAGCATTTCGAAGCAGATAGAGGAGCTGAGAAAGCTAAACATTCCCTACATCTGTATTGGTAACAAAATTGACCTGATCGGACATATCGGATATGAACAATATAAGGGCATGGACCTTTTGATGATATCACTCGCCAAATTAAACGACCTTACCCCTATCCATGACAAGCTGCTTGAGGCCGTAAGTCTCAAAAATTTCAGCACAGGTGATACAATAGTCACAAACTTACGCCACTACGAAAAACTCCGCGAAACCAACGAGACGCTGGAGCGGGTGGTTGAAGGTATACATGCAGGCACTTCCCATGATATTGTAGCGATGGACATCCGCCATGCCTTGCAGTCGTTGGGTGAGATCACCGGAAAAATCACAACAGAAGATCTGCTTAGCAATATTTTTAGTAAGTTTTGTATCGGAAAGTGATTACTTTTCATTTATTTAGCTAATCCCTTCTTTTAGTGCCTTTTAGGCTGTTTTTCTTTCTCTTATTTGTTACTCATTTGCCTATTTTTTCGTATCTTTCGTTACTAATTTGTTACTGAGAACACCATTTTTGTTTCTAGCAACAGATTAGAAGTATCAAGGGGGAGATTATGTTACATACAGATACATTGTGATACATAGCGATACACCCTGATAAAGAAACACGAAAGAGAGAGAACATGAGTAGCAACCTTCGTATTCCGAAAATCTGTCAAGATTGTGGTAGCGATTTTATCGCCAAAACCAC
>CAZEQJ010000023.1:0-55107 GCA_964514385.1 uncultured Cytophagales bacterium | reverse complement strand
GAAATGCAGTCACTAATGATACCGGTAACACATAAACAACTGCTGGCGGACTCGAAAAGCCAACATAAAACAGAGTAGAATCATTTAATTTATTTAATAATGAAACGTAACATTGTTTATGGAGCAACTAGTTTGTTTTCAATTTTGCTTATAACTCTATTTTCAATCGCTCTTTTGAAGCCAACCGAGGTGAAGGCTCAGTGTAATGATTGTATCTATATTAAAAAAACCGCAGCATGCTGGGATTTTAAATTTCCTGGTACTGGAGGGACAACATTACCATCCCTTACTATTGAATCTGGAGCACAAATAAAATGTAAAAGTGGTGAAGGTTCTTGCACTCCACAATTATGTGAATAAATGCGCAATATGGGGGGTACTTTTATGTACCCCTTACATATTTTCCTCCTGCTCATCCAATGAAGGAAGTAGTAGTGAAACGCCTTTTGCGCATGAAATTATGCTGGACTGCTCCAATCCCAAACCGCTTGCTGAGCTGGACCTGGTCAGGAGCTTAAATTTAGAAATGCATTTTCTGCCTATATCCCCTGGTGAGGGACTTCCGGAGCATCTTTGGAAGGGAGAAAAATACACAGTTATCTGGGACGAAAAGCTGACGGGTTCAATATGGGTTTTTGATACTTCACACCAATTAGTCGAAAAGATTGCAAGAAGAGGAAGAGGCCCTGGTGAATATCAGGAGGTTTATGATGTCGCTGTTAATGAATTAACAGGGCAGTTGGTCGTTTCAAGCAACAGGAGTTTTGTGACCATCGACCTGTCTACATTTGAGAGTGTAGGCCAGCCAAGTCCCTTTTATCAGGATAACTTCTTTGCATTTGATCATCATTACTACATCTATAATCCGGAAAACAGGCCCTCAGCGGATTCCAGGGCGGCACTAATAAAACTGGATGCGAACATCCAGCCGGTTAATTATTTCCTGCCGACACCGGAGTTTTATGCCAATAGCACCGGAACTCTGAATAACTCAGTCTCTTTCGATGGTATGTCAAAGATGTTCCTTTTCAGATATCTAAGTGATACGATCTATTCACTGGAACAGGGTGATGTATTTTCAAAATATATACTGACTTTCGGAAAGGCCTCAGCAGCATCCATTCCATTTCATAGATACAGCAACATTGATGAGGTCAGGAATTATGTTTTGCAAAATGAAATAATCCATTTCGATTTTCCACTCGTGTTCCATGACCATTTATTCTTCGTGAAAATTGTGGGTAATACACCTGTAATCAGCTGTTATGATCTTGTTGCGAATGAATATTATGAGAGCAACACTGAATGGAATGAATCAGCTTTTCTAATATTTACCATTTTATCTCACAATGCCGTAGCCAGTAGGGAAGGCTTACATTTCATACTGGATTCTGATATGCTCATGGAATTGGCTGCAGCAGGAATTTTAAGGGAAGACCGGGTCATCAACGGGGTTTCGTTGTCAGATGACAAGCTTCAGGATGGATTTTATTTAGTAACTGTAAAAAAATGAGAATCCAAATATTAATAATTTTAACTGCCTGTATTTTTGATTCAGGATGTGTTGATAAAAATGAAACCAGAACATGTACTGAAACTGTGCAGGGCCTCAATCTAGACTTAAAGTTTAATACTGTAGTTATTTCTAGGTATAATTGTAATAGGTGTGTTAAGCTAGCTCTTGACTCTTCTAATACCGATAGGGTAAAGAAGGTATATTTAGTTGGTTTTAATGAAACTGAATACCTAGCAATTAAAAATCAAATTGTTGATAGTTCCAAAGTGTCATATGCAGAGGTAAATCAGTTTGAGCAAAACATTGATATGTCATATCCATCTTACATCACTCCAACACATGACGGTTTCTGTATTCAATATATTAATTAAGACCTGCATCCTCTTGTTATGTATACCCAGGCTGGCATTTAGTCAGTTGCAGGTGGTCAATGCCTCTGGCGAAGGCATAGGATATGTACATATCTGTGATACAGATAATAGGTTGCTTACTATTTCGAACGAGCTAGGGTATTTTTCCTTGCCTTCAGGTAATGACACGGATACTTTAGTGTTTTCACATATTGTATACCAGCCATTAAAATTATCAGTTCAGGATATACGGAAGATAACAACAGTGCGCTTATCTGATAAGGACAAACAACTTGATAATGTATCTGTAACGCCGGCATCACCTGCCGAACTGTTTGAGAAAATTAAACGGACTGTTACAGCCGTTGACAGCACCATGCTATTTTCATCAAATGATGTGCTTCAGTACGACTCTAAAACGGTTATAATTTCAAGTGAAGATATACGCATATACAATGACAGCCTTGTGATAGATCCCCTTTCATCCGGGATACGCCAAAAGGTGTATGATATGGATATCGTAAACGGATTCGGCGGGTTTTCATTTACCCACTGGAATAAAAAAGAGCAATTAGCCAGTTACATGGATTTTGAGTCCTATCCATTGGATTGGCTAGGTTCATATACCCTTGAATATGGTAATGGTGATGAGACAATGGATTCTTTGATTATGTTCAATGAAAATAAGGAAAGGGTAGGGCACATCATTTACACCATCCCTGATTTGCAACCCGTCGAAATTAAAATTATCAATGAGACAGAGGTAGAATTGCCGGCTGCGCTTAAGTTAATGTTCAAAGCCAGGACAAAACATCGTCTGGTGGAAATCAAAAGAGCCACATTTACACAGATCTATTCTTCTATAGATAATAGATGCATTCCTGTTTTGTCAAAAGCGGATATTGAGCTGCTGGTAAGCCGTAACAAAGACGAGGTGCCTGTGAACTATATCGACTATATACAATTTAAAGGAATGCTCGATTATCAAATTACGGTTCCACCGATAGAAGTAAACGATGTGGTTTTCAGCTTTGAATAACAGGAATTTTTAGTGTTCCGGTTCTTGTCCACACGAACCGGAACTGAATATATCGAATTCTAATCCACCGGATACGGGATATAGAGATAATTGGTAAACTCCATATCTACCACAAACAGGCAGGCAAATTCTTCCGGGTCTTTGTAGTTTTTTTTAAACTCCTCAACATTCTCTTCAGCAATCAGTTTTCGCTGCACAAATTCATCCAGATAGGTGATGTTGTAATTCCATTCCAGCTGTAGTTCTTCACGGCCGAGCAACAGTTTCCCGATAGGAATATCCGTTTTCGAGATGGGGAAAATCGGAAAATCGGAAAATTTACGTACCCTCACCTGATAGCTCGCTTCTTTAATGATATCAGCGATTTTCACAAAGTCCTTGGAAATCGTACCAAGGTATTTACCACTTAATTCCGGATCGTTATCAGTCATTCTTTTAATGTTTACTTACTCACTTGTTCAATAAATGCTTTCACTGTAATAATCTGTGTGTCATGAAAACGTTTCATTCTCAATAAATCACTGTCTCCTGTAATTAAAAAATCAGCATTTCCGTTAAGTGCTAATTCTGTACAATTTGTACAATTTAGCTATTTCAGTCACTTTTTCGTTAATACCGCAATATTCTCAATATGATGGGTATGAGGGAACATATCCACCGGCTGGATTTCTTCCAGGATATATGTGTCACTCAGCCACTGGATGTCACGGGCCTGCGTGGCACTGTTACAGCTTACATAGACGATTTTATTGGCGCCACTTTTTTTGATCACTTCCACCACATCCTGATGCATTCCCGCACGGGGTGGGTCTGTAACCAATACGTCCGGATACCCATGCTGCTGATAAAAATCCTCAGTTAACACTTCCTTCAGGTCTCCGGCAAAAAATTCAGCATTATTAACGCTATTCAATGCCATATTTTCCCGGGAATCCACCACTGCATCTTCCACATATTCGATACCGATCGTTTTTTTACTCTTTTTCGCCAGAAAGGCACTAATGGTACCGGTACCGCAATACAGGTCATAAACGGTTTCCGCTCCCGTTAATCCGGCTTTCTGAATGGCCAGGTCATAGAGCTGTTGTGCCTGTAAGGTGTTGGTCTGAAAAAATGACTTGGGGCTGATATAAAATTCACAGCTCGTGCCATCAGACAACGTCAGCTTTTCGGTGATCTTTTCAGTGCCGTGATAGCAGATGACTTCCTGATCCAGAAAGGTGTCGTTCTTTTTTTCGTTGACCACATAATACAGGGAGGTGATCTCAGTAAATGTATCTTTTGTAAATTTGAGTATGCCTTCAATTTTATCCATTTCAGGCTCACCAAACTGAAATAGGACCATCTTCTGGCCTGTTTCAGTCAACCGAACCATGAGATTTCGTAGCAGCCCGGTATGTTCTCCGACATTGTAAAAACTAAGATCATGTTCCAACGCATATTTGCGGATGGTATTCCGTAGCGTATTCTGCCAGTCATCCATCAGAAAGCATTCCTGAATATCCACGATACGATCAAACTTGCCGGGGATATGGAAGCCGACACCACGGCGGTCAATATCCTGGCCACTTTCCACTTCATCCTGCTCCAGCCAGCGGCTGTCTGAAAAGGTGAACTCCAGCTTATTTCGGTAATGTCTGATTTTCTCTGACCCCACAATGGGATGCGTTACGAAACCATCCTGCTTGCCGATTCGCCTGATATTCTGAACGACTTCCTGTTCCTTAAACTCCAGCTGCTTTGCATAGGGTACAAATTGCCATTTACAGCCACCACATAAGTCAAAATGCTTACAAAAGGGCTCGATGCGAATAGGCGAGGGTTGAAGAAGCTCTATCCATTTGCCTTCCGCAAAACTGGTACGGTTGCGTCGAAGTATTACCTCTCCGCTGTCTCCAGGTACTGCATCAGGTACAAAAACGGCCTTGCCCTCATAAAAACCAATCCCCTTTCCCTCTGCTGCGTAATCCTCTATAGTAAGCGTAATAATTTTTTTCTTCTTCCTTCCCATCAGATCATTTCAAGGGCCTTATCAAAACTGTTTTTTAAATAGTCAAACTCCTCGAGTCCGGTATATAGGCGGACCATATTGGGTGGAAAGGTGGTTTTATTATAATTTTTAGACCGGTACAATGTCATGGCAGGGAACTGAAGGGATTCGAATCCACCCCAGGAGCAGGCCAGCTGAAACGCATTCAGGTTATTGCAGAATCCTTCGATTTTGTCTTCATCAGTTGCCTTCAGGGTGATCGTAAACTGACCTGCCGGTCCTTTAAATAGTTTTCGGGCTAACTCATACTGCTCATGCGACGGGTGAAACGGGAAAAACACCTGGTCTACCTTTTCTTGGTTATGGAGATATTCCACCAGTTTCATGGTCGTTTCACCCGATTGTCTGATACGAAGAGGCAATGTCCTCAAACCCCGCAGAAGAAGCCAGCTGTTAAACGGCGAGATGGCAGGGCCGAGTGTCATAAACTCGCTGCTGAAGATCTTTTCATAGTTATCATGATTGCAGCATATAACACCTGCCACGGCATCACTGTGACCGGAAATATACTTGGTGGCGGAGTGGATAATGATATCCACACCATCTTTTGCCGGGTTATACAGGATAGGAGAACAATAACTGTTGTCCATAATTGTAACCAGTCCGTGGGTTTTTGTCCATTTGGTGATCGCCGGCACATCCTGCATTTCAAAAGTCCAGGAGTTGGGACTTTCAAGAATCACCAGCCGGGTGTTGTGCTGTTTTGCTTCTTCAAAGTTTTTCGGGTCACGGCCATCCACAAATGTAGTTTCTACGCCAAACCGGGGCAACAGTATATCCAGCAGCTTGTTTGTCCAGCTATACGGTTTACGCACGCAAATGATATGGTCTCCCTGTTTCACCTGTGATAATACTGCCATGGCCATTGCCGCACTGCCACTGCCTACAACAATCGCCTTTTCTGTTCCTTCGAGTGCTGCCAGCTTCTGCTGTAGCATATCAGTGGTTGGGTTTACCCCTCGTGTATAGAAAGGTATCTCATCCTCATGATCAAGATGGCGTGCCATTTCGGCTACGGAAGAATAGGAGAAATTGGAAGATTGGATCAATGGAGGGGTAGTAGCATTGAAATAATGCTCACGGTCCTCACCCAATTCATTGATAATTTGCGATAATTCCATTAAGGTCTGATTATAGGTTTTATTTGGTGATTTCTGATGTAGCCTGTGGTATCTGCGCTTTTAATATGCACCCATATACCGTTATTTCTCCTGATATTCACCTGATTACCTGCAGGAAGTATGGCTACGAGTTCTGAAGCAGCAGAAGGGTCACTCATTACGTAGGTAGGTTGATAAATAATGCCCTGACGATTACTAAACAGCTGAATGTTGTATACCGCCCCGAAAAGCAGCAGGGTCAGAAAGAAAAAATACAACACCGGATTGAATGTCTTCTTTTCAGCTGTAAGCAGAATAATGGCGACAAGGGTTACAAGAGCAATCGCCCCGATAATATAGAGTATCGTGCTGCGGTTGCCCAATATATAATTCATAATCAATGATTCATCCGACACCTGATAGCCACTGAGGTTGTGTTTGGATGCCAGCCGCTCCATTTTTTCGAGTACTTTTGCATCATGTGTTAATGCATGGTACGATTTCAGAAAGAAAAGCGTATTTGTATAGTCCTCAAGGCCCTCATATATATAGGCCATTTTGAGTGCCATTTGAGGTGAAATATAGCCCGATTGATAGATGTCGTCATAGATGGAGATAGCGCTGGTATACTCTTGTAATGTAAATAAAGAATCAGCTTCAGATAAATGTTGTTTTACATCCGGGGAAAACGCAGAAACAGTTTTTGAAACTATCAACAGAATTATCCAACAATATCTTTCCATCTGGGTTTGATTATTTAAAATGACCTCTTACCTTTGCAGTCGCAATTTCAAAAACGCCCCACACAAATACAAACATACGAGTCAGTAGCTCAGTTGGTAGAGCAACGCCCTTTTAAGGCGTGGGTCCTGGGTTCGAGCCCCAGCTGACTCACTTTTTTTCTAAAAAAAAATCAGTTTTGTTTGCGGAATCCAAAAACTTCATTACCTTTGCATCAGTGTTAGTGGTTGTTTATAGGCTTCCCTTTACCGCCAGGTAAGGGAAGCCTTCTTTTTTTGCTCCCCCTTATATTTATTAATCTCCAAATTTTCGCTCAGCCCTTTTAAATGCCTCGTACACATTAATTATGCCTCCGCTGTCAGATAGCTTCCTGAATTTAGTTTTCACTTCTTCTCCATCTTCAGTAGGCAGGTATATTTTCCTGCGGTAGGGGTTGTAACTGGTTTTTTTCAGGATATTAATGACATCTTCAGGGGTCATATCAGGAAAATATGCCAGCAGAAGTGCTGCTGCACCTGAGGTAACCGGAGCTGCGAAGCTGGTCCCACTGTTGGTTTGATATGTGTCATCTACATCGCAGGCGACTATGTCCACACCTGGCGCAAATACATCAACATGCTTTTTACCGTAATTGGTGAAACTTCCTGCGATGTTTTCATCAACTGAAATGGAGGAGGCTCCAATTTCCATCCAATGCGTTGGTTGTGTGCCATCCAGGTATCTGTCGCTGGGATAGGAAGGAGTGGTATCAATGTTTTCTGAGTCATTACCAGCTGCATGAATCATCAGCACTCCCTTTTCACCGGCATATCGAACAGCGTCATCTACCCATTTTTTATATGGAGAAAGGTCTTTCCCAAAACTCATATTGATAATGTCTGCACCATTATCAGCGGCATACCGGATGGCTAACGCCACATCTTTATCTCGCTCATCGCCGTTTGGTGTCGAACGGATGATCATTAGTTTTACATGGTTGGTGACACCATCAATACCGACATTATTATCTCTTACTGCGCCGATAAGACTTGCCACACCTGTGCCATGCTCAGCTCTAGGGCCAGCTACATCGGGGTTCCCGTAGTCAGTATCAGTTATGTCTGAAGGATCATCTCCCACAATTTCCCTGGGGCTAAAGTCTTTGTTGAGATAGTATTCAACGAATTCGCGGAAATAATCCACAGCTTCCTGCAGCCCCTGATCGGTCAGGCCCATTGCGTATCTTCCTGCAAGAAATTCCTTTGCGGCCATGACCTGATCATTGGTTGATTCTACTTTTTCCAGATCTTCCGGACCGCTGACGTCAATGCCAGTACCGGCTGCGATAATCTGTTTCGCCGCTTCGTAGTATTCCACAAAACCCATGATGTTTTCGTAGCCTGTAGTATGTACTTCATAATTTTCTTCGTAGAGGGTTTTTGCAGCTGCATAAAGGGGATCACCCTCAGAGCGGTATTTTAATATCCGTGTAAACTCAAGGTTTTCATGGACAAGATGTTCTCCGTTTTTATTACCAATGAAATTCCATCCGTGGATATCATCGACATAGCCGTTATTGTCATCATCGATGCCATTATCAGGTATTTCATCTTCATTTACCCAGATCATACCATCAAGATCTGCATGTGTAATGTCAGTGCCACCGTCAATGACAGCAACCACCACTTGTTTTTTAGGAGGCCTATTGCCAATGACTTCACGATACAGTTTTTCCGTACCAATGCCTGGTATGCCGTCTTCGTTAAAATCTTTATTAAACCAGTTAATAAGCGATTGATCCTGATCTGCCATGGTCTGGGCCTGCATGCTCAGTGATACCAGAATTATACTGCAGTAAATAATTAATCTCATAAATTTTTAAGGTTATTGTGCCAATATAAGCGTGGAATGTCCAATAATAAGAAATAAATCTGTCGAAAGGTTCGAAAACTATAACTATAATACACGCTGTGTGTTAATCATCAAAGGTTTTCCGATGGACTATCACCACGATGATGCATGCATTAAAGTAAAAGAAATCTGTAAAGTATCAGACCTGGAGGCCTTATTCCCTTTGCAAACAGGTTTATTGGTATTATGGAACGCCGGACAGCCTGTAACCATTAAAATTGATGGCAGGCAGGTGACACTCGAACGGGACGCTATCCTTTACCTTTCAGGCCCGAATAAGTTTCATCTTGATTCATTTCAGAAACTGAATGTCATTCTTTTCAATAAAGCCTTTTATGACCTTGAAACTGACGATGAGAGTATAGGGAGTAAAGGCTCTCTTTTTTATGCGGGCCATACTCCCGTGGTACAGCTTCAGGGTGAGTACCCTGATATGCTGTTTCAGCTCTTCAGCACAATGAAACACGATGTGGAAGAGCCGGAAGAGCTTACTTACAGTATTCTTCAGGGGCTGCTGAAGCGTTTTTTGGTAATGTCGGTGATGTTGCTAAGGCAACAAAATAAGTTCTCGCGGATAGATGATGCCAGTTGGGAGTTGTTAAAAGAATACCATTTTCTGGTAGAAAAAAACTTCAGGGACATCATACAGGTATCCGATTATGCCCGTATGCTCAACTTTGACCAGAAAGAGTTGTCCGGGGTTTTCAGGAAAATAAAACAACCTACACCATCGAAGATATTAAATGACCGCAGGCTGCTCGAAGCAAAACGACTGCTTCGCTTTACGGATATTCCGGTTCAGGAAATTGCGGATTCGCTTTCTTTCAGTAATGTATCCACCTTCAGCCATTTTTTTAACAGCCATTCCGGAATAAATCCGTCTGGATATCGTTCGTTGCCGGATTGATCTGTTATTTATTTCTGCTAAGCTTTTTGCTTCCGTAAAGCCAACAGGCCAGCAAGTGGTCCCGGTGCCAGCAAAAGGTAAAGCAGTTGAAAGTCGATATGCTGTATCAGAAAGCTAAGCAGCTGTATGCTGAGTATAGTTATAAAAAAGCCAATACAGTTGACCAGTGTGAGGGCAGTACCTTTTTTATCCGCTGGGGCAGCATTCCCCACAAGGGTTGACAGCATGGGTGAGTCCGATATCACAACCATTCCCCAGCATAATAAAAAGATAACCACAGGGATGAAACTCAGGTAAAGAAATATAATCGGCGATGCGAGGCAACAGATAAGGGAAGAAAAAAGAGAGAATCGCGCTACCCGATGTGGGCCGTATCGTTGTGAGATATATCCTCCCAGAATACACGAGAGTGACCCAATGCCGATGATAGTAAATGCAAGCAGTTGCACATTTGCTTCTATATGTCGGTGCTGCATGTATGCCCGCAGCATGGCAGGTATAAAGGCCCAAAAGGCATACAATTCCCACATATGCCCAAAATATCCTGTTGCAGCCTTCCGCAGCGAACTACCTTTAAACACTAAGAATATCTGACGCGAAGAGAATTGCTGAAGCTTTTTTCTGTAAGGCCCATTGGGAACATAAAGATACATGATCAAACCACCGGCCACGGATAATGCAGAGGTACCCAGAATCACTGATTGCCAGGGTAGCCAGCCTGACATGACCTGCGGCAGAGCTGTGCCTAACACGAGGGCACCCACCAGAAATCCAAGTGATTTTCCTAATCCTTTATCATAGTACTCGGTTGCGATTTTCATGCCAACAGGATAAATCCCTGCGAGAAAAAGGCCTGTGGCGGCGCGTGAAAATAAAATGGTGGTATATGTATTAAAGCTGAATAGCATAGTAAGGTTCACCAGTGATCCGGCAATAGCGCTGATCATAAATACCCATGAGGCGTTGTAGCGGTCGGCGAAGCCGGCTATTGCATAAATCAGGGTGCCGGAAATAAAGCCCAACTGGACAGCAGATACCAGAGGACCGGCAGCATTTGCGGGAAGGTCAAAAACATGTATGAGATCCTGTGCGATACTATTGCCTGCAAACCAGAGGGATGTACATGCAAACTGAACAATCACGATGACAGGAAGTATAAAAGATGGAATAGTTTTTTCCATATTTATCAGATATTTGTAAATAAAATTAATTTTTATGACGATACCGCCTTTCCATTTAGCTATTCCTGTGAGAGAGCTGGAGCCTGCAAGGAAATTTTACACCGAACTACTGGGTTGCCCTGAGGGTCGCAGTGATGTGAAATGGGTTGACCTTGACCTTTATGGTCATCAGCTGGTAATTCACCAGGTGGATGGTCAGGAGGAGCAGGCAGCACCTGTAAATCCGGTTGATGGTCATGATGTACCTGTGCCTCATTTCGGTGTAGTGCTCGAATGGGATCAGTGGCATGCTCTCGCAGAAAAGCTGAAGCAACACAAGGTAAGCTTTATTATTGAGCCCTATATCCGTTTTCAGGGGCAGCCCGGAGAGCAGGCTACATTATTTTTTAAAGACCCGTCAGGCAACGCACTGGAGTTCAAAAGTTTTAAAAACCCGGAAATGTTATTTGCTAAATGAAAGACAGTATGCTCAATTGGAATGATATTATGCAGTATGCCAAAAACGGCAATCCTACTCCTCCTGCACGGGTGGAAAAAACAGAAGAGGAGTGGAGGAAAATACTGCCACCGGAAACCTTCTACGTGACACGACAGCATGGTACTGAGCGGGCGTTCAGTTCTGATATGTGCTCAAAATTTGATCCGGGAATATACCGCTGTGCCTGTTGCGGGACTATTTTATTTGATGCTGCGGAGAAGTTTGAGAGTGGCACAGGGTGGCCATCCTTTACGCAGCCAGTTGAAGAGAATGTGATCTCTTATCACCGTGACACCTCCTTTGGTATGGTACGTGTAGAGACCTTATGTAACGTATGCGATGCTCATCTGGGACATGTATTTCCTGATGGCCCGCCACCAAGCGGTCTTCGCTATTGCATGAATGCCGTGGCACTGGAGAAGTTAGAAGATTAATCGCTTAATCGGTCGTTAATATCCCGTATTGCCTTATCCAGTTCCTGTGTCGAGATTTTAAGATTATGTATGATTTTTTCGGCGTTGAGCTGGCCGTCGTCGAATAAGTTTATCAGTCCCAAAATTCTGGCAACTGGTCCTCTTACTTTATGCGCATTGAAATAGGCATATTCAATAAGCCGTTGATTTTGTACTTCCAGCTTTTGGGTTCTTTCTTTTACAATTTGTTCCAGGTCTTCATTTAAGGCCTCTATTTCTTCTTTCTGGTGCCTTATGAGTTCAAATTTTTCGTCAAGCTCCTGAGTCCGTTGTTTTACAAGCGCTTCAAGCCGTTGATTCTGCTCGGTAATAATCCGGATGTTTTCCTCTTCCACCCTTAATTTTGATTTTCTCAGCAACTCTATCTGCCGGGCAATTCCTATACCTATTACTACCATTTCCACAGCAAGGGCTATCTGAAGGGCGTGGTTCAATACAATGTTTTCAAAGCCTATTACACCATAATTCCGCATAAAAAACAGTGCAACACCGATAGTAAGTACGATAAGACTGTACAAATAATACTGGGCTGTGATAAGCCGCTTTCTCACCCACAGGTAAACTGTCAATGGCAATGCAAACAATAAATAAATCGTAGCCACAAGGTTGGTGATCTGTAAGCCGATGTAACCAAAGCCTAAAATGCCCATAAAAAAACATAATACCTGAAGGTAAATCAGTGCCAGGATTATCTTATATGCGAGGGACGCTGAATTTCTTAATCTTAGAAACTGTAATGCAAAAACGGCAGCAGTAATTGAAGCAAAGGCATCGATGCTTGTGGTATACGGTGCGATATCAGGCAAATAGGGGAAAAAATAGAAAAACAGATAACCCTCATATTTCAGGTTGGAGAGTATACTTGCAAAAATGAAAAGCAGATAGGGCATCAGGTTGAGGTCGCGTAAGGAAAGGAAAATGAATAAATAAATAAAGAACAGGGCAAGCATCATGCCTGTGGGAAGCATCGATACAATGGCTTCTTCACTTAATATCGTATGAGACTGCTTTACCGGCATCAGCACCAGATTGAACCTCAGATCTTCGTTTGCAGTTACCTTCATGAAAATCCGGAGGCTATCCAAAGCCGGGATGGTAAAAATATTTTCAGGGTGAACATTTGAACGTTCTGCACGCGGAACACCCACACCACCAACCTGATGGCTGAGCACAGAATCGCCTTGCAATACCCACACCTCGATGCGGTTCAGCAAATGGTTGTCAAGCCAGAGGATATGATCTTCTGTGGCCGAAAAATCTCTTTTCAGCCATATTCCATCCCGTACAAAGCCCTTATTTATTGTAGCTTCCTCAATGGACTGAAAATCATCATCCTGAAGGTCTGCCAGTTCTTTTCCGTCCTCTGCCGGGAATGACTCATACCACCCCTCTTTTGTGTCTGCAACAACAGGGGCGGAGAGGAATAACAGCATGATGACAATAATGACCATAAGCTCTGGTGTATGGAAACAGCTGATAAGCTATTGACTAATAAATATTTATAAAAAATACCTAAATTAAAAAGTGAACTAAAAAAAATAATATTGAGGAAATGACTTCTTAATTCTTTACTCGCTTTCCGAAAGTCGTTTATTGATGTCTTTGACTACTTCGTCAAGTTCCATTGCACTCTTTTCAATTTTAATTATGATATCCTCTTTATCGTGGTAGTTGTTGCGGAAAAGTTGAACCATGCCGAGTATTCGGGCCAGCGGTCCACGTACTTTGTGAGCATTGAAATAGGCATATTCTCTCAGTTTATCATTTTGAACACTGAGACGAAGTGTCCGTTGGTTAACCTGCTCTTCCAGGGATTCATTTATCGATGTGATTTCTTCTTTTTGTTGTCTGATCAGCTCATATTTTTCATCGAGCTCCCGGGTTCTTTTCGTTACCAGTTCTTCCAGACGGCGATTTTGCTGTGCAATAATACGTATGTTTTCTTCCTCGACTCTTGTTTTTTCTTTTCGGAGCTTGTCAATTATTCGTGAGATACCCATGCCCAGAATGACCATCTCTAAAGCAATAGCAAAGTCAGTGGCATGATTGATTAAGATGAGTTCGCTGCTGATGACGCCTTGTGCCCTAAGTATATACAATGTGGCACCAATGGTCAATGCAATGAGGCCAAAAGTGTAATATTTGGCCAGGTCGTAATTTTTCCACCCCCACATGTAAACGGATATTACCAGTGTGCCGATCAGATAAAGGAATACTATCAGATTGTACAGCGCATAGGGGTATAACGCGGGATTGATCAGGCCAATTACAAGAAATACAGTTTGCAGAATCACCAGCGAAAGGCTAAAATAAAAGGCCGGTTTGAGGTTTCTCCTTAATTGCAGGAATACGATGGGCAGAATACCTCCTGGTATAGTAGGTAATCCATCAAACAATGAAATATACCGGTTAATTGCCGGGTTGTCAGGCCACAGGAAATAGGAGAGGTATCCGTTTATTCCCACGATCGCAATAATAGAAGTAAGCAGAAACAACAGGTACACACCAATTCGTACATCACCCAGCTTTAATGCAAGTAGAAAATAAATAATAAATAGGCCGATCATGATGCCGATAGGCGTGATCGAGAATATTGTTTCCAGGAAAATGGCAGTATTCATCTCCGCATGGCTCTTCAATTCAGCCCGAAACCTTAATTCCATATGAGGCTCGATATGAATGATCAGATTTCGCGTTTGGGCGGGAAGTTCAAACAGATATTCCGGGTGGTTGAATTTTTGCTGTCGTTGTGGTATGGATAATCCGCTTATATCTGCATGGATGAGCCGGTCAAGAGAGTCATAATAGGTTACGGTGATTTTTTTGAGATTGTGGTTATCGATCCAAAGCATTTGGTGCCCGGTCGTATCGGGCATCTTTTTTCTCAACCATATGGAATAATGTACTATTCCATCACTTATGGTACATCGGTCATAGTGTACCATCTGCTCTGCATGCAGTATTTCTTCAGCGGAATAGGAATTTGTGCTATCCCGCAACACCTCCCATCCGGATGCGCTTAAAATTGACGGCGTCAGGAAAAGAAATAAGATTAAATTAATTTGCAGGAGGCGGCTCAACGGATTTTTAAGATAAATTACATCTAAGTAAAAATAAACCTAATCAGGATCTGCAGCAATTAATATTAACAGCAGTACTTAAAGAAAAGCACCTGCGTGACTTTTGAATGAAATCGCAATTAGTTTGCATCCTGAACATCAGAAAGTCTGTTGTTGATATCCTTAATCACCTTGTCAAGCTCTTTAGCACAACTATCGATATTCAGGATGATCTGATCTTTTTCCAATGCATTGTTGTGGAATAATGCAACCATACCCAGTATTCTGGCAAGTGGACCGCGAACTTTATGTGCATTAAAGAAGGCATAATCGCGTAGGCGCTCATTTTGAATGCTCAATTTTTCTGTCCGTTGCCGTACCTGTTCCTCAAGAGATTCATTCAGCGATTCGATTTCCTCCTTCTGTAAGGCAATTTGATTGTATTTTTCATTTAGCTCTTTAGTTCGCTTAAGTACCAGATCTTCCAGCTTCTTATTTTGGTCTCTTATCAGCCGAATATTTTCCTGTTCCAGCTCCATGCGGGCTTTATCAGCTTCCAGCTTTTCAACACGAAGTGTGTCGATTAATTTTGAAATACCGACCCCGATCATGATCATTTCTGTTGCGATAGCAAGGTCAAGTATGTGGTTAAGCCATATGGCTTCAAAGCTGATCAGGCCGAGGTTTCTTCCAATAAAAAGTATAACGCCCACACTAAATATGATCAGTCCATATAAATAATAATTGGCCAGCTCATATTTTTTGACTTTCCATACGTAGATGGCCGAGAAGATGGCTATTGGCGGGAAAAATGGAGCTACAAGAAAAGTAAGTTGTAAACCTGCTTCCCCCATTCCAAAAATTGTCATAATGAGTGAGACTATCTGTAAAGCTACCATCGCAGCAATGGCGTAGAAGCCAAATTTGAAGTTACTTCTGAGTTTAAGAAAATATATAGGAAATAGCCCGCCTGTTATGGTGGCTAAAGCATCAAATGCGGGAGAAAAGGTATTTACAACCGGCAGATCAGGCCATAACATAAAAAAAAGGTAGCCATTACTGTTTAGTAATGAAATGATATTTGCTCCAACAAAAAACAGATAAATCAGAAAGCGCTTATCTCCCAGCCTTGAGAATATGATCAGGTATATCAGGAAAAGAGCGGCCATAATTCCTACAGGGAGAATGGAAAAGGCGCTTTCCCTGATCAGCGTGAGATGTGTATATCGCGCAGGAAATATCATGGCGTTAAACCGCATTTCATATTTTGGCATTATGCGCACATATATATCCAGTTTTTCATCACGTTCCGGAATCTGAAAAAGATGTTCAGGGTGTATAATACTTCTTTCTCGGACGGACAGAGCACTTCCACTTTTTTGATATTCAATGATTTGGCCGTTTTCTGCTATCCATACTTCTATCAGCGCCAGTGCATGATTGTCTATCCAGAGTGTTTGTTTTTTGTAGGTGCTGTCCAGTGTGGTTTTTAGCCAGATCACATCCTTTTCAAATCCATTGCTGTATGCGTGGCCCGGCATAGACTCAAAGTGGTCTGCAATCATCATGTCCTCTATATCCAGATTACCTGAGGTATCCTTTTGGATTTGCCATGAAACTGTATACCCGAATAAACCGGGCATAGAAATGGACAAACTGATCAGAAATGATAGGATTACTTTCACAATAATAAAAATACGAATTGATTTTGTTATTGTGATTAACAAATAATGACAATTACCTTAAAATTAGATGAATAAGGCGATATCGGGTATTAATACATTCTGGATTTGGCTTAAATGCTGTTTAATCAAATTACAGATTCTTCAGGCTCTGTTCACAATACTCTCGAGAAGGTCGCCTACAAAATAAGATACAAGGGCGGCGATTGCACCGAGCAGGAGTGTTTCCAGTATGCCACGCCATACTTTGGTCTGGTTGACATATGTTTTTAATATACCGATGATAATGAAGCCTGTGGCTGTGAGCATGGAGGAGTACAGAAAGACCTTTTCACCTATGGGATTGATGAAATCGATTACGTAAACAGTTAATGGTATCAGACCGATCAGGATAAAAGAGATATAGGTAACCGCACCTATCCAGAAAGGAGATCTTTCATCACGTATCATCTCCAGTTCCTCCTTCATCATCACATCTACCCAACGGTCTTTGTTTTCTGTTATTTTGTTCACCACCTGGTCAAGCAATTCTCCCTCAAAGCCTTTGGATTGATAGATTTCCCTTATCTCCTCTCGTTCTTTATCCGGCAGATTATCTACTTCCCAGTATTCAATCTGACGATGTTTATGATAATTATCCTTTTCTGATTTGGCCGAAAGATAAGACCCTACAGACATGGCAAAACCATCTGCCAGCAGGTTGGCGAAGCCAAGGATAATGATAATGGCGCTGTCAAGACCTGCACCTACCGCTCCGGCTACCACGGCGAAGGTGGTTACACAGCCGTCAATACCCCCATAAACAAATTCGCCAAGGTATTCTTCAAATCTTTTTACAAGGCGATTGCCTGATCTGTGCAGGTATGTTTCATTATGGGTACGCTGAGGCATAGGTTAAATGTATCAGCCTTAAATATAGAGCGATTTATTTTTTTTCTAAAAAAATAAAGGACTGCCAGTGGGTAGCTTCCCTGTTTTTTCCGGTTACCTGCCAATAATAAATCTCACCGTCTACCAGTTGTAGCTCTTCAGTATTGAGTTGATACTCCGTCTGGTGCTGAGGTAGCGATTTTCTGAAAATCTCATCTTCATGACAGCGAATGATAATCTCGGATACTTTGGCATTTGTATGCCACTGCAGGGCCTCCTCATAGCCTACTATTATAGATGAATCACTAGGGGTGATGGCAGTAATGAATTGTCCCGGGCCGTAATAATGAAGATCAAGCAGCAGCCCGTCCCCGCCCTGATCAGGGTCGGTAGCAGTGGTATAGGTAATGCCATCACGATAAAAAGTCATATTGCCATCAGCCTGTATGATCACCAGGTTATCAGCAGATGAAAATGAAATGTGTTCATGAGCAAACATGATACGCGACGTATCAGGAGAGGCAAGGTGGAACAACAGAGAAAATGCGAGGAGGGTCATAAATTTTGCATTATTTCAAATACACCTAAAATATACGAAAATTTTTCAGCTAAACACAAAATAAAGAACTGAAATATGTCATTTTCATAAACACATACATTTATCAATCGCATAGTTAATAAATTGTTAATGATGGTCAGGGTTGATCCTACCGGAATGTCTGATATTTTTGGGCATGAAGAAAATCTTACTGTTCCTTGTTATAATCTGTTTATTCCGCTTTGAACTTTCGGCACAGATAATTGCTTTTGGATCGTGTAATCGTCAGGATATGCCACAACCGCTTTGGGACGATATTCTTAGTCTGTCTCCGGATCTTTGGATATGGCTGGGTGACAATATCTACGGTGATACTGAAGATATGTCAGAGCTGAAGGCCGCTTATGATCTTCAACTGAAAAATGCAGAATACCAGCAGCTCATCTCTACCACACCGGTAATGGCTACATGGGATGATCATGACTATGGAAAAAATGATGCCGGCAACGAATATGCTATGCGAGATGAAAGCCAGCGCCTTTTTGCCGACTTTTTTTCATTATCCTCCACACATCCTGTACGACAGCATGCCGGGGTATATCATGCCGGGATGTTTAATTTTGATGGAATTAAGGTAAAAGTCATCATGATGGATACCCGCTACTTCCGGGATGCTATCGAAAGAAAAAACCGCAGGTATCAACCAAACACTACAGGCACAATGCTGGGCGAGATGCAATGGAAATGGCTCGAAGAAGAGCTGGCATCTTCTGATGCGGATATAAACATTATTGGCAGCAGCATTCAGGTGCTTTCGGCAGAGCACCCATTTGAAAAATGGGCCAATTTCCCCCATGAAGCCGAAAAGCTGCTTGATCTTATAAATAAATATGATAAACCGGTCATACTATTGAGTGGTGACCGCCATATCGCCGAGGTTTCGGAAATTGAACTTGAAGGCTATCCATACCCTTTGGTAGACATTACCAGCAGCGGGATGACACATAGCTACGAAGGTGTGGGCGATGAGCCAAATGCTCTTCGGGTAAGCCCGCTTATTGGTCAGAAAAACTTCGGTACAATCCGTCTGAAGGATGAGGCCGGTGTTCTTACATTGGAATTGACACTTTACGGCGATAACGGCACCGTTTTTTTTAGCCGGTCCTATCCGATGAGCAAAGAGTAGCCCAATTATTTTGATCAAAAGCAGATTAGTTTTAGTTTAGAAATTATCTATACCAAAACGTTAAATCCCTTGTCCTTAGCTGTAACCGAAAAGTCGATAACAGAGCATTTTATCCATACGAGACAAAATTTTGAAAACCTTGTTTCCGGGCTTGAAACAGAGGATTTCGTCGTTCAGCCGGTGGTCGATGTCAGCCCTCCAAAATGGCACCTGGCTCATACCACCTGGTTTTTTGAGACATTCTTTCTCAAAGCCTTCCATCCCCGATACCGGGAGTTTCATAAGGATTACTCCTATTTCTTCAATAGTTATTATAATGAAGCCGGTGACCGGGTGATTCGTCCGCAACGCGGGTTCATGACCCGACCTACCGTCGATGATATTATGGCGTACCGTAAATATGTCGATGAGCAGATGGAGAATTTCCTCAACCAGGCTGGTGAACTTGCACCGGATCAGAAATATGTACTGGAGGTAGGTATAAACCATGAGCAACAGCATCAGGAGTTGTTTTTATATGACATTAAATATATTCTGGGAAACAATCCAATGTTGCCTGCACTTCGAGATGTTAATATTACACCATCCGTTGCCAAACAGAAAAGCTGGCTTTCGCTGGAGGAGGGTATATATGAAGTCGGGCATTCGGGTGATGGCTTTGCCTATGATAATGAAGGCAGCAGACACAAGGTATATCTTTATGAAACAAAAATTGCCGACGGTCTTGTCACCAACGGAGAATTCCTTGAATTTATGCAGGACGGAGGGTATCACGACTTCAGGCACTGGCTTTCGGATGGCTGGGACTGGGTAAATGAAAATAAAATTTCCGCTCCGCTGCATTGGCATTATATTCAGGATGAATGGCATGAGTATACGTTGCACGGTCTTCGAAAAATAGATCCCAATGCACCGGTGACGCACATCAGCTATTATGAAGCCGATGCTTTTGCATCGTGGAAAAGTTGCAGGTTACCTACTGAATTTGAATGGGAGGTAGCGGCAGATAAGTTTAGTGAGCCCGTAACAGGCTGCGCAGATTCCGGAATATTTCACCCTGTACAGCATGATGCCCTTCAATGGCATGGCGCGGTATGGCAATGGACATCTTCAGCATATTCACCATATCCCGGCTTTCACAAACCGGATGGAGCATTGGGAGAGTATAACGGCAAGTTTATGGTCAACCAGATGGTGCTCCGGGGCAGCAGTTGTGGTACATGGGCTTCACATATCAGAAATACATACAGAAATTTCTTTCACCCCCACTTAAAATGGATGTTTTCAGGAATACGACTGGCGAAGTAAAAATAGATCAAACATTCGCACAGGACGTCGAAAAAGGATTGTCTTCTTCTCCGAAGTACTTACCTTCCATGTACTTCTATGATGAAAAGGGCGATAAGCTTTTTCAACAGATAATGAACATGCCGGAATATTATCTGACCAATGCAGAGTATGAAATCTTCGATCAGAATAAGCAGGAAATAGCAGATCTGTTCAACGAAAACGGCGCTTTTGAGCTTATTGAGTTTGGCGCTGGCGATGGCTTCAAAACCAAGGTGCTGCTGCGGTATTTTCTTCAGCAAGCGCTTGATTTTAAGTATATGCCCGTTGATATCTCCGAAAATGTGTTGGATATCCTGAAGGGCAGACTGGCCGAAGAATTACCAGGTCTTGAGGTCAGCCCATTGGTAGGGGAGTATTTTCAGGCATTGAAAGGTCTCAGTGAATATGACAAAACCCCAAAAGTGATTCTCTTTCTGGGGAGTAACATCGGCAATTTCAGCCAGGATCAATCAATCACCTTTTTTAAGGAACTGCGCAGTAGTATCAATGTCGGGGACAAGGTGATGGTGGGCGTTGATCTCAAAAAAGACCCTGAACAGATATTGCTGGCATATAATGATCCGCATGGCATTACGAGAGCTTTCAATTTAAACCTGCTGCATCGTATCAACAGAGAATTGGGAGGGAACTTTAATACAGAAAAGTTCAGCCATTATCCAACCTATGATCCGGTAACAGGTGAAGCCAGGAGCTACCTGATCAGCAAGGGCGATCAGGAAGTAGCTATAGAGGCGTTGGATAAAACCTTTCATTTTTCATGGTATGAGCCCATTTTTATGGAAGTATCAAGGAAATACGACATTCTGGAAATAGAAAACATCGCTTCAAATTGCGGATTTAGTGTAAGGAAACACCTATTTGACTGTAAATCACAATTTACAGATACAATTTGGGAGGCTGTTTAGGCTTGACAAATCAATTTATTTTATACTTTTGCAGTCCGCTTTGCGCACGTGGCGGAATTGGTAGACGCGCCAGGTTGAGGGCCTGGTGACCGTTTAGGTCGTGGAGGTTCGACTCCTCTCGTGCGCACACACAGCAAAGGCGCACGTGGCGGAATTGGTAGACGCGCTGTCTTCAGGCGGCAGTGCCAGCAATGGCGTGAAGGTTCGACTCCTTTCGTGCGCACATTTTTTTACATTTCCCGATTATTAGTACATTACATTATTAATATTTTAATCTTATCTGAAACCAAGGGTGAAGAATTTTTTGTTTACTACGTGCATTTCTGTGCTTTTTTCAGGCTGCGTCCAAAATAACGTCCAAAATCAGCGTAATGAAATGATGACATACTTCAATCCTGTAAACATTGATCTCAGCTACATATCACACTACCTTGGCAGGAATAATGTTTCCTATCGATCTGGTGCTGATCCGGCAATAATTAATTTCAATGGTAAATTTCATTTGTTTGTCACCCAGGCCAAGTTCCTTCCTTGAGAAAGACTTTTCAAAGTAATGATACCGGCTATTTTCATTCTGTTATTTCAATTTTTTTCTCCTGCAATCGAGATACCAATCGAGGAGGGAAATGAAAAAATTCTGACATATAAAACACTTCCAATCTGGATTGATTCGACTGCGTCTGCTAATTTTGAAACCGCATCAACTAAAATCTACTCCAGCGAAACATTCAACTCCCCTTCTGAATATAACCCTGCATTTGCTTATTGGATTCGTCTTGATGTCGCCCTTAATTCTAGTCGTGAGGGATGGTTAATGGAATTTTATGACCAGTCCATTGATGATATCGATATCTGGCAGGTTACTTCTTCTGATACCCTGAAATATCACTTCGGTGACCTTGAACCCTTCAATGCCAAGGCAGTACTACATAAAAATTTCATATTACCTATGCCCAATAAAGCAGGGCATTACATTTATTACATTAGAGTCGAAAACAGTCAATATGCCGACATCAGAATTGTATTCAGGAATGTAAACAGATTCATTGCCTATGCTATAAATGAGTATTATCTCTATGGACTTTTCTACGGAATGATCCTCATTATCAGCATTTATAATATGCTGACCTTTTTAGCCCTGCGTGAAAGAAAATACCTGTTCTACATTTTTTACATTGTCAGTGTAGCTATCTATTCCATGTGCATCGATGGTATTGCATACCAATACCTTTGGCCAAATGCGCCGAAATGGAATCAGATAGCTTCAGGAGTAGCTTTATTTTTTGTCATTGTCTGGGCGATACAATTTTCCCGTATGTTTCTGGTAACAAGGGCGCGAGCTCCAAAACTGGATCTTCTGCTGCGTGGGTTACTTTATTTTCGTATCGCTTGGTTTTTGATCTGTTTGTTCGTCGATCAAAGTTTATTTGCGATTCGGGGTATTGAGCTTTTACCATTGTCTGTAATACTTATTGGCGGTATATACACGCTGAGACAGGGATATACCTCAGCCAGATTTTTTGTTGTGGCCTACTCGCTGCTTTTTACCGGTTTTATTGTAAAGGCCATGGTGTATTTATCCATCGTTCCCTTTTTTATTCTTTCATATTATAGTATTCACATCGGTTTTCTCATGGAAATGGTATTTCTCACATTTGCCTTAAGTGACCGGCTCAGAATACTTAAAGTGAATCGCGATCGGGCTATGGCCAGAATTATCCAGCAACATGAAGAAAATGTTCAGCTGAAAGAAAAAGTGAACCGTGAGCTCGAAGATAAGATCAGAGAGCGAACAAGTACCCTGCAGGAGTTAAATCAAAAACTTGAAAAGCAAAGCGGCGAAATTAACCAGATTAATTCGATGCTTGACCTGGAGAACTTTAAACTCAGAAACAACATTAAACAAATACTGGCTGACAGGCTGATCAATGATAATCTCAACTATGATGAATTCCGTAAAATTTTCCCGGATAAAAATCACTGTCTACGGTATTTGAGTAATATTAAATGGGAGGGTGGATTTAACTGCAGAAAATGTGGTCATGACAAAGCGCATAATGAGCCTGCATTTAAAAGAAGATGTACGCGATGTGGTTTTGTGGAGTCTCCAACAAGCAATACGATATTTCATCGAAACCGGATACCACTTGAGAAGGCTTTCTATTTACTGTATGTAATGCGTAAGCAGGAAGATATGTATACACTGCAGGAATTATCAGAACTTACAGACATCCATATCAACACGATATTGAATTTTCGTAAGAAGGTAAAGGAAGCTCTGAGCTCACCGGAAAAAATCGGAAATAAAGCACTATTGTTCACCAAATAGCCCTTCATCGGCTGATTGTTACTCAATTGTATAAAAATTATCCAAATAGCCTTGATTGATTGAGATAGCTATATTTTACATGTTATTTAACTGTGATTTTAATGCTTTTTAACACGGATAAACCATGTCCTAACCAGTAGATTTTTTTCAAAAAACTGTAGTGGAGGCAAACACTTTTGTTAATTACGAAATATTTGAGTATATTATACATGTCGTTTTATCAAAATAGCAACTATGCCTTCTTATCTTGACAAATATGTAAGAATTCCCTTTTGGATTGTAATATTGATGTTAAGTAGTATTGTCTTTGGTCAGGGGCGAACGGTTACCGGAAAGGTCACAGATGCTTCGGACGGCACTCCATTGCCTGGTGTAAGCATTAGGGTGGAAGGAACATCCCGGGGTACTACCACTGATATGGATGGTAACTATTCTATTGCTAATGTGGAAGATGCATCCGTTCTCCAGTTTTCATATCTAGGTTATATCACACAGACGATCACAGTGGGTACCCGCACCCAAATAAATATCCAGCTTTCATACAATGTTGAAGAACTTCAGGAAGTAGTTGTACTAGGCTATGGTACGGTACGGAAAAGCGATCTTACGGGAGCTGTCTCCAAAGTCGAGAGCGAAGACCTGACCAACATCCCAAGCAATAATGTTCTCCAATCCCTTCAGGGCCGTGTAGCAGGAGTCAACATATCTAATGTGTCAGGAAACCCGGGTGCTGATCCTGCAGTCTATATCCGTGGTATATCTACTCTGAATGATAACCGTCCACTTTTTGTTGTGGATGGTGTGATCATAGAAGGTGGTGCAAATTTTATTAACCCTAACGATATCGAATCCATTGAAGTACTGAAAGACGCCTCGTCCCTGGCTATTTATGGCTCAAGGGGCTCGAATGGGGTCATCATTATCACTACTAAAAAGGGTGAAGGAGGCAAGCCTACATTTAATGTCACGGCTGACTTTAGTCTTGAGTCAATCATCCGTGAGATAGATGTTATGTCAGGACGTGAATTTGCAACATATATCAATGAGATTAACCCGGGTACGTACAACAACCTTGATGTGCTACCGGATGTCAACTGGCAGGATGAAATTTACAACGACCTGACACCCATACAGAACTACTCTATTTCAACCAGCGCTACAAATGACAATTTCCGGTATTACTTCAGTCTCGGATATTTTGGTCAGCAGGGTATCCTTCCAAAATCCGATTTTCAGCGTATGACAGTAAAAAGTAACAATGAATACGCGCTATCAGAAAACATAGATTTGGGTGTAAATCTTTCAGTTGAGTTACGTGACAAACAAAATCCACCAAATGTTTCGACAAATGCCCTCTGGGCATGGCCGATTAATGAACCATTTACAGGTTCATCTGACCCGGACAGTATGTTCGCTGAAGTTCAGGGTGGAGGTAATCCGCTGGCCGCAATTGAATATACGAATAATAATACGAGGTCAATCCGCAGTGTAGGTAATCTTTATGCTCAGGCCAGATTTTGGGATGGATTTACATTTCGTACCAGTGTCCAGTTTGATGTGGAAGGATCAAAAAATAAATCATTCACGCCCGAATTTTTCGTCGCACCTTTACAGCAAAACCAGTTTTCTAATATCGGAGTAAGTTACTCTGACAGAAGCACGATCTTATTTGAAAACACGCTGTCCTATGACAAGGAGTTTAACGAAAATCACAGGATCAATGCGGTGGCGGGGTACACCTCACAGCTTAATCAGAACGAGTTTGTCGCAGGTTCCGGTATTGATCTGCTGCGCGATTCAGAGGAATTCTGGTACATCGCATCGGCTAGGCAGGATACAGCCCTTGTTGCCAATAATTCAGGAGGACATTCCGCTCTTACTTCCATTCTGGGACGGGTAAATTACTCTGCTTTCAATAAATACATCTTCACTTTCACGTTCAGAAGGGATGGTTCATCTAATTTTGGTGCAAATAACAGGTATGGAAACTTCCCATCTTTTGCTGCGGGATGGAATCTGAGTGACGAGCCATTTTTCCCGGCCACAAATTTTATCAACCTGGTAAAGTTCCGTACCAGCTGGGGTATTACAGGTAATGAAAAAATCGGAGGAGGTGATCAGTACACTCAGTATAGTACAGGTTTCGGAGCCGTATTTGGTATACCGGAGGACTTGCGACCCGGAGTTACCCTGAGCAGAGCAGGCAATACGGACCTGAAATGGGAAGAAGTACGGCAGTTTAACGCTGGTTTTAATGGTGAGTTATTTAATAGCAGACTCACATTTGATCTGGATTACTATGTTAAAACCAGTCGTGATATCCTTGTTTTTCTGTCACCTCCGGCCTTTACAGGGGCGCCGGGAGACATCCGGTTTAACGCTGCCACAGTTCAAAACAGAGGATTTGAATACCTGATCAATTTTCGCAATCAAAGTGGCCCATGGAGTTTTGAGATTGGTACAAATGGTTCGACTATCCGAAATGAGGTTCTTGGACTGGGTGAGGATATTGGTGCGGATTCTGTAATTATCAATGGATTCATCGGCCTTGGACAATCCATTACCCAGACGGTTACCGGTTTTCCAATAGGATTTTATTACGGCTATGATGTGATTGGTGTTTTTCAGACACAGGAAGAAGTAGATAATACACCATCACTTTCGGGTTCACGACCAGGTGATTTCATTTTCAGGGATGTAAACAATGATGGCGTGATCAACTCACAGGATCGTGTGAAATTAGGCAACTCTATCCCTACTTTCGTATATGGATTTAACCTCAATGTAGGTTATAAGCAATTCAGGCTTGAAACAATATGGAATGGTCAGGCCGGCTCGCAGATTTATAATGGAAAACAGACCCTGCGATTTGCTCAGCTAAATTATGAGGGTAAATTCAATAACTACTGGCGGGGACCCGGATCCACCAACGAGCATCCAAGGCCTACAGTAGGGGGTTCAAACTTCAGAGTTTCGGATTATTTTCTTGAAGACGCATCATATTTGCGCCTGAGGACAGTCACGCTTTCTTATGCACTTACCGGCGAAATGCTAACGAAGCTTAAATTGTCCAACGCAAATATTTACCTGAGAGGCACCAATCTGCTTACATTCACCAGATTCACAGGATATTCACCTGACCTTGGCACAACCAACCCACTTGGCGGGGTGAATGATCCCGGTGTTTATCCCATTACAAGAGTTTATAGCATTGGACTAAATCTATCGTTTTAGTTATGAGAAAGATAATTGTTTTACTTTTATTTGGTTTATTCATGTTTTCCGGATGTGGCGAGGAGTTCCTCGAAAGGCCTCCTTTTGCCACACTTTCCGGTGGTACCTTCCCTGCCACGGCTGAGGATGCCGAGCTTGCCGTCAATGGTGTCTACAATTCGTTAAGGAATTGGAACATCAATACCGGTGGTTTTCCTCTGTTGGATATCATGAGCGACCAGCAAACCAAGGGGAGCAATCCGGGTGACGGTGCCACCACACAACCTTTTGAAGATTTTACTTTTGACGCTACTGACCCGGCTATAGAGCGCTGGTGGGGGGCTTGTTATCAGGCTATTCGGAGAGCTAACATTGCTATAAATGGTATAAATGCTTTGGAAACTATGGATCCAAACCGAAAAAACCTGCGCTTGGCTGAATTACGGTTTTTAAGAGGATATTTTTACTCCATTCTTGTGAGGGGTATGGGCGATGTCGTCCTTACGCTGGAAAATGAGCCTCCGTTAGACCTTTCCAACGTACCGGCACAGCAGGTACTTGAAGAGGTAATATTACCTGACCTCCAGTTTGCGGCAGATAATCTGCCAGAGAAGTCTGATTACAGTGAAGCAGATTTAGGAAGAGCAACCCGGGGTGCAGCAAAAGCTTTACTTGCCCGGATTCATCTCTATTACGGGAATTTCGATGAAGTAGAGCGGCTTACATTGGAAGTAATAAATTCAGCACAGTATGGTCTCGAAAACAGCTTTGAGGACGCATTCTCTGTCAATAATGAAAATGGTATAGAATCAGTGTGGGAAATAGGCGCCCTTCCGGTTGGTTTTGGATTTGGAGGAAATCAATATGGTAATACACAGGCCGTAAGAGGTACACCTAACAGGGGTTGGGGTTTTGGCCGTCCGGCTTATCCATGGATTGTAATGATGCAGAATAATAATGATCCACGACTTGAGCCAAGTGTGATCTTTCTTGGTGAAGTGATGCCTGACGGTGCAGTTACAGCCGGCGATGGTGTAACACCGGATACTACCTACAATGAGCAGGGTGATATTGTTGAGATAGAAGTGTATAATCAGAAAATATGGCATCCTGGCACAAACCCTCAAACCAGCTTTGGACATAACCGTCGTATGATACGCTATTCTGATGTGCTGCTCATGGCTGCTGAGGCGTTAAACGAGAATGATAACCCCAATGACGCGTTGATCTACCTCAACAGAGTAAGAGAGCGTGCACGTGGGGGCAATACCGGAGTTCTTCCTGATATCACGACCACCGATAAGGACCAGTTGCGTCAGTTAATCTGGGATGAAAGAAATTATGAGCTTGCTTTCGAAGGACTCCGATTCTGGGATCTTGTACGAACAGATCAGGCATTAAACGTTTTGGGGCCGTTGGGTTTTACACCCAACAAAAACGAGCTGTTGCCCATACCCCAAATTGAGATTGATATCTCAGAGGGCAGGATAACTCAAAATCCAGGCTATGAATAATTACAAATCGTAAAACAATTAATCAACATGAAAAAAGCAAAGTTAATTTTCGCTGCCTTATTGGCATCTGTTTTCTTCTTCACCAGTTGTGAGGAGGAAATTGCACCGCTTTCAATTGTAAGCATTGAAGCAACCGGTACTGACGTAGAGTCAGGTGAACCTGTCACTGTTGACCTTAATGCTGCTACAGCTCCTGCAAATGTTCCTGTAGATCCTACAGTGACCATTACCTTCTCTAAGGATGTAAGTGTGGAAACAGTGAATAATACCAGCATTCAATTGTTGGCAAATGGAAATCCGGTGGCAACCACCATTTCTGTAATTGGAGCAGTTGTGACCATGGAGCTGGATGCTGATCTGGAAAGAGGTACAGACTATTCACTTTCACTGGGATCAGCTATCCAGTCTACAGACGGTGGTACTTTCGCCACAGCTACCAGAAGCTTTACCACAGGAGGTCGCGCAACTGTAGTTCCACCTAATGCTGACGACCAGATAGTTTACTGGAATTTCGATGGTGATGCCAACGACCAGGTAGGTTCAAATAACCCTACAGCAGAAATTGCCATCACATATGATACTGACCGTTTCGGCCAGGCAGCAAGTGCGGCATACTTCGATGGTGATGCCAGTATTATTGAGTATCCCAATGGAAGCTCTATGATCAATACAGAAGACTTTACCATTAGCTTCTGGCTGCGCACAGACTCAGAAGGTCATGTGAATGCAAATGGTGACCCTACCGGGATGTTTGTGTTCGGTCTCGGAGCATTCTTCGGTATTCAATATGAAATTTTCGGCGATTTTTCAGGATCAAAATTTGCAATAGGTTATGCCAATGATGCGGGTGATCAGTTTGGAGAAGACATGTGGTTCCCTTCTCAGGCTACTGACAATTCTTCCGGTGGCTGGCAGGGATGGACATATGCCAATTTCCTTGAGGTTGAGCAAATGCAGGCTATCATTAAAGACCGTTGGTACCATGTTATTTATACCTTCAACAGCGAAGAGCGTACAGGTACTTTATATTTTGATGGTGTACGTATGAAGGAGTTTGACTTTGACCTATGGCCGGACGGAGCTCCTAAACAAACAGCAAACAGATTGGAGTACCGAGGTCAGGAGCCGGATGTACTGGATGAGTTTGCACTTGGTTTTATCCATTCCAGAGGAGGTACCCTATGGGATAGCGAGCCATGGGGTGGATATGAATTCCCTACAGCCAATCATTACAAAGGATGGCTTGATGATTTCAGAATTTTCCATGCTGCCTTTACGCAACAGCAGGTTGAGGCACTACATGATGCTGAAAAGCCATAATGAATTATTGACTTAGTTGTAAAGTTCCCGGATCAGGTCATAATGACCTGATCCTTTTTAAATCCAAACATGAAATACCACCTTACTGCACTTCTCTTTTTTTTATTTACTTTAGCCTGCAGTACAGAAGAGCCGGACGAAAATGGGTTTTTTGTGCAGATCACAGCAGCAAGGGTGGGTGCAACAGCTATTGCAAACGAGACACCCAAACCGATTGATGCACCTATTCTGTTATCATTCTCGGATCAGCTTCTTCCGGATGAGGTGGACAATGCAGTACAGCTAAAATCGCAAAATGAAAACTATTCTTTAGACTTCTCCTATCTGGATGATAATAAGACAATATCTCTTCAACCTGTAACACCTTTAAGATACAATACTGAATACACACTTACCATCCAGTCGATGAAAACCGTTAATGGCAATTTTGATGGGGTGGTTTTAACATTTTCTACTGAAAAGGGATCACTCAATGTAATTAGCATCCATATCGATGGTGTACCTGTAGGAGCGGGGACAAATCGTATTACAGATGTATCACTAACCCCTGATATTAAAATTTCCTTCGATGCCAGTGTTGATATCCAGTCAGCTGCTAATGATATTCAAATGTTCCAGAATGGTCAGATCCCACTAGATTACAGACTTGAAGATGGTGATTCTACTCTGATCATTTCTCCTCGGCAAGAGCTCTCTGATTTCCAACGCCACCGACTTTTAATCTACCCCGATCGCCTTGTAAATGACGAATTTGAGTTTGATGGTCTCGACCTTGCTTTTTATACTAAAATCAATCCAGTTCCAAAATTTCCGGAGATTTCGGATGAGGAACTTTTAACCAGAATACAGGAGCAGACTTTTAAATATTTCTGGGATTTTGCGCACCCTGTCAGCGGACTTGCAAGGGAGAGAAACACCTCCGGAGAAACTGTTACCATGGGAGGGTCAGGGTTTGGTTTGATGGCAATTATTGTTGGAATAGAAAGAGGCTTTATCACGCGGGATGAAGGTATACTCCGGTTTGAGAAAATTATTGATTTTCTGGCAAATAAGGCTGACCGTTTTCATGGTGTATGGCCACATTGGATGAATGGGTCAACAGGAAAGGTGATCCCTTTCAGTACAAATGACGACGGGGCCGACCTTGTGGAAACATCTTTTTTGGTTCAGGGGTTAATCACCGTCAGGCAATACCTTGATGATGCAGATACAAGGGAAGCGGCATTAATAAACACCATAAATGAAATGTGTGCCGGCGTAGAATGGGACTGGCATACAAAAAATGGCGCAGAAAATGTTCTCTATTGGCATTGGTCACCAAGAGTTGAATGGCAAATGAATTTACCTGTCAGAGGATGGAATGAGTGTCTTATTACCTATATTCTTGCGGCAGCATCAGATACGTTCAACATTTCCAAAGCAGTTTACGATGAGGGATGGGCGCGCGGAGGTAACATAGTGAATAGCGGTAATATGTATTATGGTATTCAACTGCCACTACGGAACGACCGTGGCGGTCCTTTATTCTTTGCCCATTATTCGTTTCTTGGTCTTGACCCCAGAAACCTCGAAGATCAATATGCGGATTACTGGGAACAAAACCGAAATCACACCCTCATCAACAGGGCTTATTGTATCGATAATCCGCTGAATTACGTGGGCTATTCACAGGACATGTGGGGTCTTACGGCCAGTGATGGCAATGCCGGATATTCGGCACATAGCCCTGACAACGACCGCGGTGTAATTACTCCTACTGCGGCCATTTCCTCTTTACCGTATGCTCCGGAAGAATGTCTTGCTGCGATTCGGTTTTTGTATTACAGGCTTGGAGATCGCCTTTGGGGTGAATATGGCTTTTATGATGCATTTAACGTAATGGAAGGATGGTATGCTACCAGCTATATTGCCATCGACCAGGGACCTATCATCATAATGATTGAAAACTACCGGACCGGCTTGCTTTGGCAGCTTTTTATGTCAGCACCGGAAGTACAGGCAGGATTGGATAAACTTGGATTTAACTACTGATATGAAAACCATTATAGTAACATGCATATTATTGAGCATTTTTACCAGCTGTGACAATGAGCAGCGAGGTAATGCGACATCTGAAACGTCCATGATTTCAGATGATTCACTATTGACACTTGTCCAGTACCAGACATTTAATTATTTCTGGGAAAATGCTGAAACCAACTCCGGACTTGCTCCTGAGCGCACTCATATGGATGGGATCTATCCTCAAAATGATGCCTCTGTCGTTACATCCGGTGGTTCAGGATTTGGGTTGATGGCCATCCTGGTAGGAATTGAGCGGGGGTTCATTTCCCGAAATGAGGCGTTGCAGCGATTTGATAAAATCCTTAATTTCCTTGAGACAGCAGATCGTTTTCACGGTGCTTATCCCCACTGGTGGTATGGAGAATCAGGAAAAGTAAAGCCATTTAGCAAAAATGATGATGGTGGTGATCTGGTAGAAACGGCATTTCTAATCCAGGGTCTACTGACAGTTCGCGAATATTTTAAATCGGATACCGCTGCTACAGCCATCAGTCTTACGGAAAGAATCAACACCATATGGGAAGAAGTAGAGTGGGATTTTTACACCCGTGGCGGTGAGGATGTACTTTACTGGCACTGGTCTCCAAATGTTGGCTGGGAAATGAACTTTGATGTAAGAGGCTATAATGAATGCCTTATCATGTATATATTGGCCGCTTCATCCCCCACACACGCCATAGAACCCTCAGTTTATCATGATGGATGGGCCAGAAGCGGTGATATTTCCAGAGATACCGTTTATTTTGGACTTACGACGGAAGTTGATCACTACGAAAACAACCCGGCACCTGTGGGTCCCTTATTTTGGGCACATTATTCCTATCTCGGACTTAACCCTAACGGTCTGCGTGATAAGTATGCGCGCTACGACACACTGGTAATAAATCATGCCCTGATCCATTATCGGTATGCGCTGGATAATCCTGAGAATTATCCTGGCTATGGTGAAAATGTATGGGGGATGACTTCAAGTTACTCACCTACGGGATATGCAGGGCACCGGCCAGGTCGTGACTTGGGTGTTATATCCCCGACAGCCGCTTTATCCAGCTTTCCCTATACACCTGAAGAAAGTATGCAACATCTCAAATACCTTTATTTTGAGGCAGATACACTGGTGGGGAAATATGGTCCATATGATGCCTTCAGCATACACGAAGGATGGTTTTTGCCCAGATATCTTGCTATCGATCAGGGACCTATACCGGTGATGATCGAAAATTACCGAAGTGGGTTACTATGGGATCTTTTTATGCATGCTCCCGAAATTAAATCTGGACTTGAAAAATTAGGCTTTACTTATGATGGTTATAAATACTAGACATTTAATTCTAATTCTGTTCGTCGGGCTTGCTTTTTCAGCCTGTAATGTTGCAGATGATAAAAATGAAGGTAGTAAATACTACCAACAGGCTGATTCAGTATTAAAATTGATGACACTGGAAGAAAAAATCGGTCAGCTTAATCTGCCAGCAGCTGGTGACATCACAACCGGTCTGGCATCGAACACAGGCATCATAACCAAAATACAGGAAGGTAAAGTCGGTGGATTATTTAATATTTCCGGTATTGAGCGCGTCCGTGAAACACAACGGATAGCTGTGGAGGAAAGCAGGCTAGGCATTCCCCTGATTTTCGGCATGGATGTTATTCATGGATATAAAACCTTGTTTCCTGTACCGTTAGGCATATCCGCATCATGGAATATAGAAATGATTGAAAAATCGGCACGAATAGCGGCTCGCGAGGCAACTTCTCAGGGAATTTGCTGGACTTTTTCTCCGATGGTAGATATTTCCAGAGACCCGCGATGGGGACGCGTTACTGAAGGTGCCGGAGAAGATCCTTTCCTTGGTAGTGAGGTAGCTCGTGCCATGGTCAGAGGCTACCAGCAAGGCGACCTTTCCGATCCTACGACTATGATGGCATGCGCCAAACATTTTGCGCTTTATGGTGCCCCGGTGGCCGGGCGCGACTACAACACCGTGGACATGAGCCGCCCGGCAATGTATAACGATTATTTTCCTCCGTTTAAAGCAGCAATAGAAGAAGGTGCAGGCTCAATAATGGCTGCATTTAATGATGTTGATGGCATTCCCGCTACCGGCAGCGTATGGCTTATGACAGAAGTGCTCCGTAACCAATGGGGCTTCAACGGATTCGTGGTTACCGACTATACCGGCATATATGAAATGGTAGAACATGGTGTTGGGGATTCCCTTCATGTTACAGCCATGGCAAAAAGAGCTGGCATCGATATGGATATGGTTAGCGAAGCGTTTATCGGTCGCCTGCAAACAGCATTGGATCAGGGACTCGTCACTATGGAACAAATTGATAATTCTGTGCGACTGATCCTTGAGGCAAAATTCAGCCTTGGCCTATTTGATGACCCATACCGTTATATTGATGAGGAACGATCCTCAACGGAAGTCTTTTCAGATCAAAACCTTGAGTTTGCACGCCATTTAGCAGCGGAGTCATTTGTTCTCCTTAAAAATGAAAATAATGTACTCCCATTGAAAAAGGAACAGACGTTTGCTGTGATCGGTCCCCTCTCCGATAATTCTGAAAATATGGCCGGTTCATGGGCTGTAGCAGGAGATTTTACAAAATGCGTCTCCGTATTACAGGGAATAAAAAATGCCGGTGTTTCTTCTGTCAATCATGCCAGAGGCTCTAACCTCGTACAGGATGCTGCATTGGAACAGCGCGTCAGCATCTTTGGAAAACCTACCAATCGTGACTCAAGATCACCACAGGTGATGAGGGATGAGGCGCTTCAGGTGGCGCGTAACTCCGACGTTATTATTGTAGTACTCGGAGAATCAGCCGAAATGTCGGGAGAAAGCTCCAGCCGCACCAACATCAAAATCCCGGAAACACAACTCGATCTGCTGAATGAATTAGAAAAAACAGGAAAACCTGTCGTAGTGGTTTTACTGACAGGAAGACCACTGGATATTTCTGATGCTATGGACAAAGCGGATGCGATATTAAATGTGTGGTTTGGCGGCAGTCAGGCAGGGAATGCCGTCGCTGATGTGTTGTTTGGAGAAGCTAATCCATCCGGCAAACTCACAGCTACATGGCCCAGAAATATCGGACAGGTTCCCATATACTATTCTGCCAAATCCACCGGCAGGCCCATCACGCAGGAGTGGTTTCAAAAGTTTAAAACGAACTACCTTGATGTCCCGAATGAGCCTTTATTTCCTTTTGGCTTTGGACTAAGCTACAGCCGGTTTGAATATGGTGAATTAAGGTTGAGTAACAGCCAATTAAATGGTAATGAAATCCTGAATGTTGAAATAGACATTACAAATACAAGTGATGTTGATGGAATGGAAGTAGTGCAGCTCTACATACACGATGTAGTGGGAGAAAATACACGACCTGACAAACTATTGAAAGGTTTCAGTAAGGTCACTATTCCGGCAGGACAACAGGTGACAGTATCATTTGAAGTTACTACAGAAGACCTTAAATACTATAAATACGATGCCAGTTCCGGCTATGAAAAAATCATTCACGATTGGGAGTCTGGAGAGTTTGAAATTATGGTTGGTACAAATTCAAGCAATTATAAATCAGCTTCAATAACCTGGGAAAAATGAGAAACTTACTAACCCTGTTTTCGATCTTTTTTATATCGGCATTTGCACAGGATTATTCACCGTCTACCCATACCTATTCAAAAGGAGATTTACATTTTCAGATCCTGTATCCAAAGGGGTTCTCAGAAGAAAAATCCTACCCCTTGATTCTTTTTTTGCATGGTGCTGGTGAAAGAGGTAGCGATAATAAGAGCCAGCTTGTTCATGGTGCCAGCCTTTTTAAGGACAGCATAATGAAATTTCCCGCTATTGTCGTCTTTCCTCAATGCCCGGAAAACGACTATTGGGCAGCTGTTCAAATACGTCGGGATGAAAACGGTAAGCGTATATTTAACTTTGACCCTGATGAGCCACCCACCAGGGCAATGGAGGGTGTGATTTCATTATTGGACTACATGGTTGCACAACCCCATATTGATGAGTCAAGGATTTATGTAGGAGGTCTTTCAATGGGAGGTATGGGTACCTTTGACATTGTGTACAGACGACCTGATATGTTTGCTGCAGCGTTTCCGATTTGTGGTGGTGGATCACCTGACCATGTTGAAAGGTATGCGCGAAATACAGATTTTTGGGTGTTTCACGGCGCCAGGGATGATGTAGTAGATCCACAACTCTCTCAGGATATGGTTCAAGCACTTCAGCAAGCAGGAGGTGAGGTTCAATTTACCCTTTATCCAAATGCAAACCATAATAGCTGGGACTCAGCCTTTGCAGAACCTCAACTGCTCCCTTGGATATTCTCTAAGAAAAAATCAAATAATTAATATGATATACGATGGAATAAAGTAAGGAAATACAATAAATTTAATATGAAATACCTGTCATTTTTAGTTATAGTTTTTTTATCTCTGAGTTGCAAAGAAGAAAGAAAAAATGAGCTGCAACGTAGCCCTGACAATCAGAAAAATGTAATTTTCATCCTGAGTGATGACCATCGTTACGATTTTATGGGATTCACCGGGAAAGTACCCTTTCTTGAAACTCCTGCCATGGATAGAATGGTGGCCGAAGGAGTCCATATTGAAAATGCCTTTGTGAGCACTGCCTTATGTTCTCCAAGCCGGGCCAGCATACTCACCGGAAGATATGCTCATAATCACAAAGTAGTAGATAATCAATCCATGGTGCCGGATGGTACCACATTTTTCCCACAGTATTTGCAGCAGGAAGCAGGTTATGAAACAGCTTTTATTGGTAAATGGCATATGGGTGAGCATCACGCAGACCCACGCTCGGGTTTTGATTATTGGGCAAGTTTTAAGGGGCAGGGTGTATATTTCAATCCAACGATCAATTTCAATGGCACGGAAATATCTTTTTCTGATTCAGCATATATTTCCGATGTGCTAACAGATTATGCTATTGATTTTCTGGAATCACGAGATACAAATAAACCCTTCTTTATATATCTTTCACATAAGGGTGTACATGCTGATTTTAAACCGGCACCCAGACATCTGGGTATCTATGAAAACGAAGAGGTGGCCTATCCACCTACCATGTTCCCACCTGGCCATGAAAAAAGCACACTCACCGCAGAAGAATATAATTATGAAGATCTTCCTGAATGGGTAAAGGAGCAACGATATAGCTGGCATGGCGTTGATTATCTGTATCACGGCCAGATATCGTTTGAGGAATTTTACAAACGCTATTGCGAGACCCTGTTGTCCATTGATGAAAGCATTGGCATTCTGATAGACTACCTGGAAAAGAATAACCTGATCCAAAATACAGTGGTGTTGTATATGGGCGATAATGGTTTTTCATTTGGCGAACACGGTCTGATAGATAAACGGCAGGCCTATGAAGAATCCATGCGTGTTCCGATGCTTGCAATGGGTGCCGACCTGCCGGCAGCCACAAGGGTATCTGAAGTTATTCAGAATATCGATGTCGGCCCTACTATAATGGATATGGCGGGTCTATCTAAAACAGAAAATATGGACGGTCATTCATTTCTCGACTTGCTCTATCAAAAAAAAGTGGATTGGCGTGATACTGTGTATTATGAATATTTCTGGGAAAGACCCTTTCCTCAAACGCCTACTGTCCACGCAGTAAGAACCTCTAAATATAAATTCATCAGATATCATGGCATCTGGGATATAAATGAGCTGTATGACATCGAAAATGACCCTTATGAGATGAATAACCTGATCCGTGATCCGGAATACCTTGAGATCGCAGGTCAACTCAGGTCTGCACTATTTAAATGGCTGGAGGAAACAGGGGGGGAGTCCATTCCGCTAAAACAGGATTACGGCCAGCGATTTGATCACCGATATCGAGGTACATACTGATGCGTCTGCTTATTCTGCTTTTTATACCGTTTACAGCTTTTCCACAACTAAAAGTAGCAACGTTTAATATCCGTTTCTATAACCCTGCTGATGGTGAAAATAGCTGGATCGAACGGAAAACCTCTGTGCAGGAGTTTCTGGAGTTTCATCACCCTGATGTCATAGGTTTTCAGGAAGCACTTCATGTTCAGGTCCATGACCTCGAGGCAATGCTGCCAGGGATGGTCCGTATCGGTGTCGGACGGGATGATGGGGGTTCAAAAGGAGAGTATGTGCCTTTATTTTATGATTCGGTCAGGTTTGATTTACTTGATTCGGGTGCTTTCTGGCTGAGCGAAACCCCAAACATACCTTCTACAGGTTGGGATGCAGCTTTGCCGCGTGTTTGCTCATTTGCTACACTACAAGATCAGGCCGGCAAAGTATTTACCGTTATCAATATTCATTTTGATCACGTCGGGCAGGAGGCCAGATCTAAAAGTGCTGAACTTCTTATCCAAAAAACGCAAAACTTTGATCATCCGGTGATTGTAATGGGTGATTTTAATCTGGAGCCTCAGGCTGCACCCATCAGACAAATGCTCAATGTGATGAAAGATAGTTTCGATGAAGCAGATATCAGATTTGGCAACATAGGCACATTCAATGGTTTCAATAATCAGGTTAATGCCAATAACGCAAGACGGATTGATTATATATTTTTCAATGCATTTGATGCACCAGCCAGCTATGAGGTGGTCAGCCACGTTATAGACGGACATTACCTGTCCGACCATTTTCCCGTAGTTGTGGTATTTAACAGGTGACTTTGTCTATGAAGTCCTCAGCTTTATGAAATAATGCTTCCTTTTTGTCATCGGCCATCTTTTCCAGTGTCCGCACCATCATGCTCATTCGCTGATTTTTGGCAAATGTTTCTTTATTTACATCGATAAATCTCCAGTAAAGACCATTCCATATATCACACCACTCACCTTTTTTGTAGTTGCTCATCTTTAAAATATAATTTGAGCCTCCGATATATGGTTTTGTGGCGAAACTACCGCCATCAGCAAACTGACTCATCCCGTAAACATTGGGTACCATCACCCATTCTGCACTGTCGATATACATTTCCATAAACCAGCGATAGACTTCATCTGGATGGATTTCGCAGAGTAACATCATATTTCCCATCACCATCAGCCGTTCAATGTGATGAGTATACCCATGATCTATCGCTTTTTTTATAGTATCATCAACCGGGGGGATTCCGGTGGTTGCTTCCCACCAGTCATCCGTTAATTTTCGGGTATGGTTGAAGTGGTTTTTCTGCATATCTTCTGTTAGATACATACCACGAAGAAACTCACGCCACCCCATTATCTGGCGTACAAAGCCTTCGACACTTGGATAATGTATTTCTTTATTTAAATAGTATTCCCGGGCTTTTTCTAATACCTCTGCAGGTGTAAGCAAGCCACAGTTGAGGTAAGGTGAAATGGTGGAGTGGAAAATAAAGGCCTCTCCGCTATGTATCGCGTCTTCATAAGGCCCAAAGCTTTCAAATTTCACTTCAAAAAAATGATCGAGCACCGTCAAGGCTTCCCCTCTGGTCGTTGCCCAGCCAAAATTACTACTATTCCCCGGATGGTCCGCAAATAAATGCTCCACTAGTTCCATTACCTCCTTTACCACTTTACCGGGTGTAAATTGCGGCTGTTTTGGGATATCAATACCCTTAGGAAGTTTTTTACGGTTTTCGTCATCGAACGACCATTTACCACCTACGGGCTTTTCACCTTCCATCAATACATCCAGCTTTTTTCTTTGCCGCTGATAATAAGTATGCATAAAGGGCTTTTTGACCTGATCCCGATACTTTTTAAAATCTTCTGCAGGGAACAGAAACCCCGGCGTAGCTACAACATCCCAACTGATATTCAATTCATCCACAAGATTCGTCAGCTGGTCCTGAAAATACCGGTCGCTGATTTCGTATGTGGTGATTTTATCAATTTTATGCTCTTTGAGCGTACTGCGTAGTTTATCTATATAGCCCGTACGATCGGCTTCAGTAAGTTTATGGTATTTAACAGAATGCCTTTTACCTAGCTTATCGGCATGCTGACGCATCGCTGACAGGAAGAGGACAAGCTTATGTTTATGATATTTATAATGTGTACATAGCTGAAAATCCTCTGCCATAAACAGCAGACTATTTTCATCGATACCAAGGTTAGTGTGGTTATGAAACAGCTGGTCACCCAGCACAATTATCAGGCGATTATAATTCATATTATCATGACAAAACTCAAACTGAGTTGTTTCAATTTCACCCCAAAAGGTACTTGTGTAGTGGATTATCCCAAAAATACCTACCTTGTAAGCGGGTATTTAAGCTAAAAAGCCTAATTTGCTTCAAATCTGATAGTTATGATTAAGCAATATTTTCTATATCTCATTTTTACGCTCATGCTGGCGGGTGTATTGGGTTGCCAGCCACCAGCACGGGCCCCCGAGCCACACCTTGAATTGGGTCAAATGATCACTTTTCAGGGCGCGAACCCTGACAAAACTTATATTGTCCTCGGTTATCGCGAAGAAGCAGAGAGTACTATTACACGCTTCTACCGCGATCAGGATTATGTGGTTTTCATTTATGTAGATGGGAACGATGAAGTGAAACAGGCTACCATTCATAAAAACGCTATTCTTAAAAACTAATTCATTATTAATCTCTAATTTTGAGGCTTTAAACATTTTAGGTTAAAGTCTTTTTTGTTGATATGGATATTAAAAAACTAGCAGCTATATGCGAAGCTCCGGGTGCACCAGGGTATGAATCTGTGATTCGCAATATGATCATCGACGAAGTATCGCCCATCACAGAACACGTAGAAACAGATAACCTGGGCAATGTGTATGCCACAATCAAGGGAGCTAATAATCCGGAGGGTAAAAAGGTCATGATTGCAGCCCATATGGATGAGATTGGCTTTATGGTGACCCATATCGATGATAACGGGTTTGTTCGGTTTACCACACTGGGTGGCTTTGATCCAAAAACGTTAGTGGCGCAGCGTGTGATTATTCACGGCAGAAAATCGGTAATAGGTGTAATGGGTACGAAGCCCATACATGTGATGCAGCCGGAAGAGCGTACCAAAATGCCCAAAACGACCGATTTCTTTATCGACCTGGGTATGCCCAAAGAGGAGGTCGAAAAAGTAGTAGCCGTAGGTGACCCCATCACACGCGAAAGACAGCTTATTGAAATGGGGCAATGTGTGAACTGTAAATCCATTGATAACCGGGTTTCCGTATTTATCCTGATCGAAGCTTTGCGTAAAATCAAAAATCCGCCATATGACGTCATCGGCGTGTTTACCGTACAGGAGGAAGTGGGCTTAAGAGGGGCTAATGTTGCTTCCCATCATATTAATCCCGATTTTGGTATAGCACTCGATACTACCATCGCATATGACCTTCCAGGTGCAGCACCACATGAGCAGGTTACCAAACTGGGTGAAGGGACAGCCATAAAGATTTTGGATGCCATGACCATCTGTGATTATCGCATGGTGGACTTCCTGAAAAACACAGCCGACAGGCATAATATCAAATGGCAACCGGAATGTCTTACTGCCGGAGGCACAGATACTGCGGGCCTGCAAAGAATGGGTAAGGACGGTGCAATAGCTGGTGCAATTTCTATTCCGACACGCCACCTTCACCAGGTGATTGAAATGGCACATAAGGAGGATATTCAACGATCCATCGACCTGCTGGTACATGCAGTGATGGAATTAGATAGTTACGACTGGCGTCACAAGTAACATTGAATAGCGCGTTTAATGGCTACTTCCAGTCGAAGTGAACTACTGCCTGCTTTTGTAGCATATGTGCTGGTACTACACGCTGGATTGCTTCGCTGAGCCGTAAGATTACAGACTCACGGATATAACTGTTGTGCACCACAATGCTTACTTCTCTCACTGGTTCGGGTTCAATAAACCTCCGGATATGGATAGAGTTGAGTTCTTCAAGAACGGATAATTCCGGTACCAGGGTATACCCGACACCATTCTGTACGAGCCTTTTCAGTGCCTCTATAGATCCACTTTGATAGTCAAATCCAATGGCAGACTGGTTTTTGGCCCGTTTGCAAATAGCCAGTGCCTGTTCACGAAAGCAATGACCTTCATCCAGTACCAGCACTTCACTCGGATCCAGGTCCTCTGCCATCATCAGCTTCTCATTTAACAACCGATGACTTTCTGGCAGATAAAGCAAAAAAGGCTCATAAAATATCGGAATCTCTTTAATAGCCTGTTCCTCCAGAGGTGTTACCAGTATTCCTATATCGATCATGCCGTGCTCCAGCCTTGAAATGATCTGCTCGGTCTGTAGCTCCTGGATTTTTAGGTGAACTTTCGGGTTTTCCTTCATAAAAAGTGGCAAAAACTGAGGCAACAGGTAAGGTGCCAGCGTTGGGATGACGCCAATTGTAAATTCACCTTCAACCGCAAATTTTTCATGGTTCACAAATTCTTTCAGCTGGTTGCATTCGCGCAATATCTGCCGTGCTCTTGTGATCACCTGGATACCAATTTCAGTGGGCTGTATCGGCTTTTTGTCACGATCAAAAATGCGAACACCAATTTCTTCTTCGAGCTTTTTTACCTGCATGGTCAGGTTGGGCTGGGATACAAAACAATGAGCTGCCGCCTTTACATAATGACGGTGCTCATCCAGCGCTACGATATACTCCAATTGTTGTAAAGTCATATAATTAAAAGTTATACAATTATAATAATTATTGATTTGACTAATACAATCAGATTGTCGATTTTTGATAGGAAATACTTTTGGCACACATAAAAACAGATCGTTCTATGGAAAATATGAAAACACAAAACGGTGAGGCGAAATGCCCTTACCTGGAAGGCCCGCTGAAGGCGACCGCAGGGCATGGCACATCCAACCTCGATTGGTGGCCCGAAATGCTAAAGCTAGACATTTTGCGTCAGCACTCATCAAAGTCAAATCCACTGGGTGAGGACTTTGACTACAGGAATGCATTCAAATCGTTGGATTTCAAGACATTGAAAAAGGATCTGGCTGACCTGATGACCGATTCTAAGGATTGGTGGCCGGCTGATTATGGTCACTATGGACCTTTCTTTGTACGTATGACATGGCATGTTGCCGGTACATACCGCATGACAGATGGCCGCGGAGGAGGAGGCACCGGTGCACAGCGCTTCGCACCATTGAATAGCTGGCCAGACAATACCAACCTGGATAAGGCACGCCTGTTGCTGTGGCCAATTAAGCAAAAGTATGGCAATAAAATCTCCTGGGCCGACCTGTTGATCCTGGCGGGCAATGTGGCCATGGAAACTATGGGATTCAAGACCTTTGGTTTCGGCGGAGGTCGTGAAGATATCTGGGAGTCAGAAAAAGACATTTACTGGGGTTCAGAAACAGAGATGCTCGGCGTAAACCGCTACACGGGTGAGCGTGAACTCGAGAATCCTCTGGCAGCTTCACATATGGGGCTTATTTATGTAAATCCTGAAGGTCCGGACGGCAAGCCAGATCCCGTTGCAGCGGCGCATGACATCCGGGAAACTTTCGGAAGAATGGCCATGAACGATGAGGAAACAGTGGCTTTGATAGCTGGTGGCCATACTTTTGGTAAAACACATGGTGCCGCACCAGATTCAGCCCTTGAGGCAGAGCCCGCAGGAGCGCCAATAGAAATGCAGGGCATGGGATGGAAGAGCAACCATGGCACAGGTAAAGGCGCAGATACCATCACAAGTGGATTGGAAGGAGCCTGGACAGATACACCTACACAATGGAGCAACAAGTATTTCGAAAATCTATTTAAATACGACTGGGAATGCATTAAAGGTCCGGGTGGAGCTTACCAGTGGCAGCCAAAAGATGGTGCCGGTGCGGGTACTGTCCCCGATGCACATGATCCTGAGAAAAAGCATGCACCTTTCATGCTTACTACAGACCTTTCTATGCGATTTGATCCTGAGTATGAAAAAATCTCGAGAAGGTTTTATGAAAACCCGGATGAATTTGCCGATGCCTTTGCCAGAGCATGGTTCAAACTACTCCACAGAGATTTGGGTCCAAAATCACGCTATCTGGGACCTGAAGTGCCTGCAGAGGATTTGATCTGGCAGGATCCTATTCCTGAAGTTTCACACAAGCTTATCGATGAAAAAGATATTAACCACCTGAAGGGTCAGATTCTGGACAGTGGTCTTTCCGTGTCTGAGCTGGTGAATACAGCGTGGGCTTCCGCTTCTACCTATCGTGATTCTGATAAACGAGGTGGAGCTAATGGAGCAAGAATACGACTGGCGCCCCAAAACGATTGGGAAGTGAATAACCCTTCCCAGCTTTCCAAAGTATTAAGCACGCTGGAGGATATTCAGAAAGAATTCAACGGTGCGGATATCGGAGGTAAGCAGGTATCACTGGCCGACCTGATAGTACTTGGAGGCTGTGCAGCGATCGAAAAGGCAGCAAAGGATGCTGGTCATGCTGTAGAAGTACCCTTCACTCCCGGTCGTGCCGATGCTACGCAGGAGCAGACTGACATAGAATCATTCACCGTACTGGAGCCTGATGCTGATGGTTTCAGAAATTATAAGAACAATAAGCACGCTGCCAAAGCAGAAGATATGCTGGTTGACAAGGCGCAGCTGCTTACATTGAATGTTCCCGAAATGACCGTGCTCGTGGGTGGTATGCGTGCTCTCAATGCTAACTGGCATGGCTCAAAGCATGGAGTCTTTACCGATAAGCCTGGTCAGCTGACGAATGATTTCTTTGTAAACCTCCTCGATTTCAATACCGAGTGGTCTGCAGTTAAAGGTGAGAGCAACCTGTATGAGGGTAAAGACCGTGCCACGGGTAATGTAAAATGGACGGGTACCCGCGCTGACCTCGTTTTTGGTTCAAATGCTGAGTTACGTGCCATCGCCGAGGTATATGCACAAAGTGATAATGGAGAAAAATTTGTCAGGGATTTTGTTGCCGCATGGAATAAGGTGATGAACCTTGACAGGTTTGACTTATTGGATTGATGTTTTAGTTACCGGGGTTTAAAAGGTGGTCATCATGGCCACCTTTTTTATTCTTTTATGCGGCTACCCCAGTCCTCCTCAATGATCACTTTCACCTTTTCATTTCCCATAATGGCAATCTGATGAATCCCCTTTTTTAGCATGCCATAATGATCATCTGAAAATGTCACCATAAGCGTGTGATCTTCAATACGCGCTGAGAATGAACTACCTTTTTTAGGGGAAACCTTTAAAACCGGATGACGAAATTCAAGTATTTCATGCTCCAATAATTTTACCTCCTCTGCCTGAAGGCGTATCCGTATTTCATACTCAGCAAGACGTATTTTCATAGATCATAAAGCTTGGTAACAAATGTCATATTATTCATATGTATAGCATGCGAAATTATGTCAAAATTTTTAATATGAAGACCAACAGGAGGGATTTTATCAGGATTTCGGCGCTGGGACTAGGCGGGCTCACCACCAGCGGTCTGGTGTTTGATAGGTTAAGTGGTGCATTATTAAATGAAGATGTTACTATACCAAACAGTTTTACCAAAACACCCACATATTGTGAAATCTGTTTCTGGAAATGTGCCGGTTGGGTTTACAAAAATGAAGCCAACGATATCTGGAAAATTGAAGGCCATAACGATGACCCGCACTGCAATGGCAGGCTTTGCCCGCGTGGCACCGGCGGTGTAGGGATGTATACTGACGAAGATCGGCTTAAAAATCCGTTGAAACGTGTAACAGTCGATGGCAAACAGACCTTCGTTGAAATCTCATGGGAAGAAGCTCTTGATTACATCGCCGGTAAGATGCTGGAGCTCAGGGAAAAATATGGACCTGAGTGTACCGCTCTTTTTACACACGGCTCAGGGGGCACTTTTCTGGGACATTTGCTCAAAGCCTATGGGTCACCACATATTACAGCGCCATCCTTTGCACAATGCCGTGGCCCGAGGGAGGTAGCTTTCTATAATACCTTTGGCGAAGGTGTTCTTTCTCCCGAGCGGACTGATATCCGGGATACACGATGTCTTGTCCTGATTGGCTCACATATCGGAGAAAATATGCATAATGGCCAGGTGCAGGAGATGTCCGATGCTATTGATAATGGCGCTACTATCATTACAGTTGATCCCAGGTTTTCCACGGCAGCATCCAAGTCCAAATACTGGCTGCCCATCAAGCCTGCAACCGACCTTGCGCTTCTGCTGGCCTGGATTCACGTCATCATTGAAGAGGAATGGTATGACCGGGAGTATGTGGAGAAGTACACCTATGGTTTTGACCTGCTGAAGAAACACGTTGAAAACTATACCCCTGAATGGGCCTATGGCAAAACTACTATCGATCCAAAGATCATCAGAGAAACAGCAAGAGAGATGGCCTTTGCTTCTCCTGCCGTGATCATCCATCCCGGGCGTCATGTGACCTGGTATGGAGATGATACACAGCGCCTTCGTGCAGTAGCTATTTTAAATGCATTACTGGGGAGCTGGGGCAGAAGAGGGGGATTTTATAACCCGGAGGCAGTAGTTGTTCCAAATTATCCCCATCCTCCGTATCCGGAGCCATCAAAGACATGGAGGGATGCTTTTCCGGGTAAATACAACCTTGCCACTGAGATTCTTTCAAACGGAATATGCGATGCTACCATGCCATCACCGACCCGCGAATGTGCATTCAAAGGCTGGATTGTCAACGGTACTAATCTTATTGAAACCATCCCCAATCAGCAGAACACGTTGAAAGCCATTCAGGAGCTGGAACTACTCGTTGTGATCGACACGATGCCGATGGCAATTACCGGATATGCTGATATTGTGCTACCGGAGTGCACGTATCTGGAGCGATATGATTCGATTCGCAATTCGCCACACCGCGAGCCGTGTATTGCCCTCCGTATGCCGGCTGTCGAGCCCAAATACAACACAAAACCAGACTGGTGGATTGCAAGGGAGCTGGGACTCCGAATGGGGCTGGAGGCATATTTTGGTTATGAAACCATCGAAGAAATGCTGGACTGGCAACTCCGTCAGATCGGTTCATCATTAAAGGAAATGAAACGTCTGGGTGTTAAAAAACTAAAGCGCTCATACGATGATCTTTATTTCCATGAGGGGCAGGATATTCAATTTAATACCAATACAGGAAAAATCGAGCTCTATAGTACTGAAATGGCCGCAGAAGGCTTTGATCCAATGCCGGTTTACACCGAACATGATCAGCCACCACCCGGGTATTATCGCCTGAATTATGGCAGGACTCCGGCACATACGTTTAGTCGTACGGCCAATAATCCAAACCTTACCGACATCTACGATGAAAATGATCTTTGGATAAACCCAAAAGTGGCGCAGCGCTGGGGCATCAGCAACGGACAAAAGATTTGGCTCAAAAACCAGGACGGCGTAGTATCAACTTTTCCAATAAAAGTGAGAGTGACCGAACGTATCCGATGGGATTCGGTGTATATGGTTCATGGATTTGGACATACCAATAAAAAGCTGACCCGCGCCTATGGAAAGGGTGCCAGTGATACCGAGCTGATTACCAATGTAAAAGTAGACCCTATCATGGGAGGAACTGGTATGCGTGGCAATTTCGTCACTTTTCTTACCGAAAAACCTAAACAAGAGGAGGTGCTATCATGAGATATGCCATGGCTATTGACACAAAGAAATGCGTAGGCTGCAGCGACTGTGTAGTTGCATGTCAAATGGAGAATAATGTACCTGTTGGATACTGTCGTGAATGGGTGGTGGAGTCGGTAAGTGGCACTTATCCAAGTCTGGAGCTTGAATATCGCTCTGAGCGATGTCATCACTGCGGCAATGCCCCATGTGTAAGATGTTGCCCTACCGGTGCCAGCCATATCGAAGAAGGCGGCGTGGTATTGGTAACACCTGATCTTTGCATCGGTTGTGGTGCCTGCATAGCATCGTGCCCCTACGATGCCCGTTACCCACACCCGGATGGGTATGTTGATAAATGTACTTTTTGTATTCATAAGGTGCGCAAAGGGGAACAGCCGGCATGCGTAGAAGTTTGCCCTACAAAATGTCTTTATTTTGGTGATCTGGATGATCCGAACAGCGAAGTTTCCAGAAAAATAAAGGAACGGAAATACAAACGCCTGAAGACTGAGGCCGGAACAGACCCACAACTCTACTTTTTAATCTGACAGCTATGGAAGAAGAACTTATTATCAGCGGCAGGATGAACGATCGGGTAGACCCGATGCTCAACATCTGGCATTGGGAGATACCGTTTTATCTGTTTGTCGGCGGCATTGCGGCTGGCATCATGTTTTTTGCATCATTTTATTATCTGCAGGGCAAGGAAGATAAATATCCTGCCAGTGTAAAATGGGCTCCACTTGTAGTGCCGGGGTTATTGGTACTTGGTTTGATTGCACTACTGATGGATTTAAATCATAAGGCCTACTTCTGGCGGCTTTACACCACAGTACGGCTCCAATCGCCAATGTCATGGGGAGCCTGGACACTTATGGTTGTGACACCTCTTTCTTTTATATGGGTAGCAACCTATATGAAGACCCTGTTTCCCGGTTGGGACTGGAAGTTTAACTGGCTTAATATGCTGGAGCAATTTTTTGTGGCACATCGCAAAAAGATAGCCTGGGTGCTGGTAATTTTTTCAGTAATACTTGGCATTTACACAGGTATATTGCTTTCAGCTTTCAATGCCCGGCCGCTTTGGAATACCTCAATTCTGGGCCCATTATTTTTAGCGTCCGGATTATCAGCAGGGGCAGCGGTAATCATTGTTTTTTCTAAAAATGAGATCGAGCGGCGGCTGTTTTCCAGAATAGACATCATCGTAATCGGGCTGGAGCTATTTTTCATTATCCATATGTTTATGGGTTTCCTGGCGAGCACAGAGGTGCAGATTGAAGCAGCGCGGATGTTTCTGGGAGGACCCTATACTTTACCTTTCTGGATATTTGTGGTATTCATCGGTATGATCATTCCGGCTATTCTTGAATTTCTGGAGCTCAACGGGCAGCGTATACCGGTGATAATACCGGCATTGCTTATATTATTTGGCAATATTATGCTGCGCTTTATCATTGTCAATGCCGGGCAGGCAAGTCGTTATCTTTATTAATCTGTAAGCTATGTCACATCACAATTATATCACCGGAAAAACCAAATATATGAACCCCTACCTTGCCGGTATTTTGCTGGGGCTGGTTTTGTTATTTGCCTTTTACCTCACGGGAAGAGGGTTGGGAGCCAGTGGCGCGATGAAGAGTGTCGTCGTCACCGGGGTAGATGCGGTCTCGGGAGAACATGCTGCTACCTCAGCCTTTTATGCATCCAATATGAATGACGAACACTCACCTATGAAGAGCTGGCTGGTATTTCAGGTACTGGGTGTGCTCGTTGGAGGATTTTTGTCAGGAGCACTGGCCGGCCGTCTGGGTTGGAAAACAGAAAAATCACCAAATATCACGACGGGAAGACGACTGTTACTGGCAGCGGCAGGAGGTGCGCTTTTTGGGTTTGGATCACAGTTTGGACGTGGATGCACCAGTGGAGCTGCACTTAGCGGTATGGCTACACTTTCCGTAGCGGGATTTGTAACGATGATGGCTATTTTCGGTACGGCCTTTCTTTTTGCGTATTTCTTTAGAAAAAACTGGATATAATCATGGGACCTTTAATACCGGTATATGAAATTTCACCCGAGCTGAACCTGCTGGTAGCATTTTTGATCGGGCTTGGATTCGGCTTTGCACTGGAGCAGGCAGGTTTTTCCTCCAGCCGTAAGCTGGCAGGGATGTTTTACGGCTATGACACTACCGTACTCAAGGTGTTTTTTACAGCAGCCATCACCGGCATGCTGGGCCTTACTTTTATGAATTACATGGGACTGATTGATATGTCGATCGTATATGTAAATGAATATTATATTGAATCCGCCATCATTGGTGGTGTGATTATGGGGCTTGGTTTTATTGTAGGTGGTTTTTGTCCGGGCACAAGCGTCTGCGCTGCCGCCATTGGAAAAAAAGATGCATGGTCTTTTCTGGGTGGTAGTCTTATCGGCATCCTGATTTTTGGAGAGACATACCAATTATGGGAAGGTGTTTATACCCGCAGCTACCTGGGTGGGGTGAAATTATCTGACGTAATGGGGGTCACTGACGGATTGCTGGTATTGATGGTAATATTGGCTGCCGTGCTTATGTTTTGGGTCGGCGAATGGGCCGAAAAGAAATTCCCTCGTCCTGATATCACAAAAGATTTATGATCATGAATGCTCGCGTAATTTTATCTATAGTTATAGTTGTGTTGGGAGGTACCGCTGCCATACTGCCGGATACTTCAAACAGTTCGCTTGAGCTAACCGAAGTAGACCTCCATCGTGAATTATTACAGTCATCCCATTATATATCAGTTGATGAGCTGTCTGATTTATTGATTAATCAGGATCCATCCATTCAACTTATTGATGTACGACCGGTGGAAAAGGCTGAAATTAATCCGCTACCCGGGGCAATTAATATACCCCTTGATAGCCTCTTTACGCCTGAAAAGGTGTATTATATAGATCAGACGGCGGTCAGAAACATATTTTACAGCGATGACGACCAACTGGCTGTTCAGGCCTGGATGATAACCCGACAGAAGGGCTTTGAAAATAACTATATGCTGAAGGGCGGCCTTGAGGCATGGAAATCGACCATTTTAAATCCTGAGTATCCGGAAGCCACAGCCTCAGGTGAAGCATTTGAGCTGTATGAAAAACGAGCTGCTGCCAGCCGGTATTTTACTGGTGGTGAGGTTATTATTAAGCCGCAGCAGACACCACTGATTCCGGTGCAGCGGCGCGATAAAAAGCAGGTTCAGGGCGGTTGTAGCTAAATAAAAGGATCATGAATATGAATACGAAAATATTAGGTGTAATTGTAGTCTTCTTTTTTGGACTATTGCTGGTGCTGACATCAGCCATGGACCGTAGTAACTTAAGATATAGTGCCGAAGAGATGATAACCTTGTCCAAAACAGCTTATGTTTTGGATAGCCTGCCGTATTCAGGGGACTACCTGAAGATTGATTTAAGTGAGCCGCAACTTTTTACAGATAACGATGTAGAATCGACGGTAAATATTCCTTTTGCTATGCTACTGAACCGGGAATACGTTGACATCTGGCAAAATGACCAGAATAAAGTACTGACTGGTGTGAGCGAAATGGAACTTCATCAGGCCTGGATGTTGCTGACCCAGCTGGGTTATAAGCAACTCTACGTGTTGGAGGAGTAAGTTGCGTCACTTCAACACTTTTGCTTTAATGACCCGCAAATCCTTTACGGGCCGGTCATTTTCATCAGTTTCCTCAGTTGCCAGCGCATCTACTACGTCCATACCTTTCACCACTTCCCCAAATACGGTATAGTTTTGGTCCAAATGGGGGGTGCCACCCACCGTGCGGTACACTTCTTTATGTGCTTCAGGTATCGCATAGGTCTGATACCCTTTATAAGTAGTGGCAAATGCATTAATACTATCACGGTAGCGTTCATATTGATGGATGTTTCCACTCGCTTTTGCCTGACGTTCTGTTTCTGCCAGACTTTTGTATTGGGGATCCAGTCGGATATAATGATGGGATAGCCAGGTATTTATGCCTTTTTCTGCATCCAAAAGTACAGAATCAGCTACCGGACCTGCCTGCACAAAATAAAACTGGATAGGATTGGAGGCTCGTTCTGTGTTATCTCTTCTGGCAGCAGCAACGGCTCCGCGCTTATGAAACAAGTCCGGATGAAACTCTGCCGGGACGAGGTAGTTTAGCTTTTTCAGGTCGCCTCTGTTTAAACTATCTTTTTCACCCGCCTGCACCACAAATCCCTGTATAATCCGGTTGAACAGTACGCCATCATACATTCCTTTTTTTACCAGCTTCAGGAAATTATCCCGATGTTGTGGCGTTTCATTATACAACTCAATGATGATGGTGCCTTTTGTGGTGATGAGTTCAACCTGCTTATTTTCTTCAGCATCCGATTTACAGGAAAACAGCATCAGGGAGATAGCAACCCATGCTGTTAAATGAAAAATATCAGCTTTTAATATCATTGAACGAAGTTACGATTCCTTTAATCAATGCAGAACTAAATCCATTATGTTCCATTTCATTGAGACCGGCAATTGTGCATCCTTTGGGTGTGGTCACTTTATCAATTTCTGATTCCGGATGAGCCTTTCGTGTTATCAATAGTTCGGCTGCTCCCTGTACTGTATGGTTCACAATTTCGGTAGCTGTTTTGGTGTCAAATCCTATCTGGATACCACCCTGTATCATGGCGCGCATAAAGCGCATGACAAAAGCAATACCACAGGCACCCATCACAGTGGCAGCATCCATCAGCTCTTCGTCGATGATGACAGTATGTCCGATAGCATTAAACACTTCATACACAAGCGCTGCCGTGTCATTATCTGTATTTTTTGTTGCTACGCAGGTCAGTGATTTTCCTACATCTGCTCCTGTATTGGGCATGGCCCTAAAGAGTGGTGCATGATTGACGAGCGGAGCAATAGCTTCAATGGAGATGCCTGTAGCCAGTGATATTATGATATGCCGTTTGGGGTCAAAAGACAGCTTTTTTAATACTTCCAGAATGGTGTAGGGCTTGAGAGCAACAATGACAATATCAGCATTATCAACAGCCTCCTGGTTGTTGGTCGTTATCCCTACGCCCTTTTCAGCAAGAATAGAAAGGGACTGAGTATGTCGCCTGGTTGCGGTGATATGGGTACCGGGTATACCTCGATCCAGGAGTCCGTTGAGGATGGCCATCCCAAGGTTACCACATCCTATGATTGCAATTTTTTTTGTTTTCATGTTACTGCCTTTGCATAAAAGTCGCACGATTGACGGAATATTTCAAGTTTAGAACTGATAGTATCAGTGGAGAAAGTGTGAGGCATGTTGCTTCAAGTTATATTTTTGAGACAGGAAAATGGAGTCTTAATGGGTAAACCCATTATCTTTACACTTTATGGGTTGTTAGCTCAGTTGGTTCAGAGCACCGCCTTGACAGGGCGGGGGTCGTTGGTTCGAATCCAATACAACCCACTTTTACTTTTTTTATCAGGTTTAATAAACAGGGGCTCTGATTTTGCAATATCCCATTCGTCGGTAGCCTGACCCGGGCTGTTGAGGCTGCTTCCGGCTTTCATTATGCGTTTATATATCCGGTACATTTCGATGCTATCCGGCTATAAGCATAAGCAATAAAAATAGTAATATCACTTTCAATGCAGTTTTCATCAAGTAGATAGTATTGTTCTCTACAGGTATATACGCATATTTCCATTGATGGAATAAAGATAGCCGTGCGAATTCAAGCTATCATCTCATGATGAAGGGATCAATTTTGTGCCCAGCAGAAATGCAATAAAACCACCGGCAAGGCTGATGATCATATATAAAAGGCTTAGCATCCAGTTTTTTTCAAGCAAGGCAATGGACTCTCCTGTAAACGTGGAAAAGGTGGTCAGGCTTCCGCAAAAACCAGTAGAAAAAAAGAAGTAAGCTTCTTTTGATACGCCGCGTGACGCGATAAACCCGGTGATCATTCCGAGAATGAAGCATCCTGTAATATTCGCTGCAAGCGTACCGTATGGAATAGCATGCTGAGGTATTAATACGCTTAGGGTATAGCGCGCAATGCTACCTGTAAAACCGCCAAGGCCGATCATTAATATGGTTTTCATGACTTTATTTCCTTTTTACCCGCCTTCTTCCTCAGATACCCCACAGCTTTATCATATTCAGTAAACTCCTGGTTGGACATCCGTAGTTTTTTTCGCCCGTATTCTATGATCACCTCACGGAAAAGCGTATTAAAGGTCTTAACTTTTTCTTCGCGCCATTGCCGGATCTCACTTAGTGGAATACTTTTCTCCTGAAACCGAACCGGCCAGCGCACCATAACCCTGTTTTTGCTGAATTCGATCGTTTTCAAATCCCATAACAAGCGGAAAAGAAGTACCGAACCTAGGGGGAAAAATATTATGATGACGATCTGCTGCCACCATGCTTCACCATATCGGAAAAATAATATACCGCTTATCACATAACATAGCAGGATGAATACGGATATAGAAAATAAACTTCTAAATTTAGGCTTACTCTTTGCCATTGACGGATGTAAATTTTGGTAAATTTAACAGATACAAATTCCTTCCATATATGAAAGTTCAACATTATATAGTGTTTTTTCTTTTTTCAACTATCTCCTGCCTTTTTGCTCAGTCTACCGGGCAGCAGATTCAGCAAGGTATCCAGGATCGTAATGCCATGCGCAGTTCTTCTGTTTTCAGCGATTATGATGCGCGCAGTATTGGTCCTGTAGTCATGAGTGGCCGGATAGTCGATATAGAAGTCAGCAGCACAGATAAAAATACCTATTATATTGCCTATGCCTCCGGCGGGCTTTTTAAAACTACCAATGCCGGCGTCTCTTTTACTCCTGTTTTTGATCATGTAGGAGCCTTGACCATCGGTGAATTTGCCCTTGCACCTTCTGACCCCGATATTATTTATCTCGGAACAGGTGAAATGAACGCCAGCCGATCTACCTATGCCGGTTCCGGGATGTATAAAAGTACAGACGGCGGTGCCACCTGGTCTTTTGCCGGCCTGCCGGCCTCACAACATGTCGGTAAGGTATTGATTCACCCGGAAGATCCCAATACTGTCTACGTCGCTGTAATTGGTAACCTTTATACCGACAGTGAAGACAGAGGGGTATACAAAACTATTGATGGCGGTGCATCATGGGAGAAAATATTGTATATCAACGAAACTACGGGCGTTATAGATATTGAAATGCATCCTGATAATCCCGAAGTATTACTGGCTTCAGCATGGGAAAGGAGCAGAAAAGCCTGGGAGTTTACTGAAAATGGTGATGCCACAGCAATTTATAAGACAGTGGACGGTGGGGACAACTGGTCAAAGGTAACCAAAGGCCTTCCCGGGAAAGGCGTTATGGGGCGTATCGGTATCGATTACTGTGCCACAAATCCTGATATTGTATATGCTATTGTGGATGACCAGACACGGGAAAAGGAGGAGACAGAAGAAACAAAAGCCGCAATCCCAAAGGATTCGCTTGTGCTTACCTCATTTCTTAAAATGAAAAAAAATGAATTACTGTCTCTTGAAGATGATAAACTACAGGCGTTTCTTGAAGTAAATCGCTTTCCGGGACATTATACTGCAGCTATAGTCAAAGCCGATATTGCAGCAGATCGGTATACCCCCAAAGATATTGCCATGTATTATGGCGATCCCAC
>CAZEQJ010000022.1:34566-57667 GCA_964514385.1 uncultured Cytophagales bacterium | reverse complement strand
GCAGGAAGCACGTGATATCGTGACGACAGCCCAGTCAGCCGGAGCCGTCGGGTGGAGCGCTCTGGATGGCAACAGAAATCGGTATTGGCTGATTGAGTCAATACTTAACACACAATATGATGACGCCCGGGTAGGATTTTACAATTACCACCGCAAGGGGCTGGATACATTTGCAGATGCCCCAGATGAAAGCCGGACGCAGATTACCACCATGGTGGAAGCTCTTGAGAAAATTCATGACATCAGACCTAATAATGTTTTCGTTACCACCTTTCTGGATACAAAAGCAAATGAAGTGATCAATATTTTCTCACAGGGTGACCTGAACCAGCGGAAGAAGGTATTCAATATCCTCACGGAGGTGGACCCTTCACGCAGGTCAGAGTATGAGAATATTCTGCAATAATATCTACCTCTTCCGGATTTACATTAATTTTACATCATGCTGAAGTCTCTTTCGATAAGAAATTACGCATTGATAGATGAGCTTGAACTAAGCCCCAGTAAGGCTTTTACTACCATCACAGGTGAGACGGGTGCAGGCAAATCAATAATGCTGGGTGCATTGGGGCTGCTTTTAGGCAACCGGGCGGATACCCGAAGCCTGCTCGATACAGATAAAAAATGTATTATTGAAGGGGTCTTCGTCATCCCTGAAGCCCTGAAAAGTGATTTCGAGAGCTGGGAACTGGATTTTGCCCCTGAGACGATCATTCGTAGGGAAATTCTACCCTCAGGTAAATCCAGGGCTTTCGTCAATGATACTCCCGCTCAGCTTAGCATACTTAAAAATCTAGGCGACCAAATCATTGATATTCATTCTCAACATGACCATCTCCTGGTCACAAAAAATGACTTTCAGCTCAATTTTATTGATGCAATAGCAGCAAACGAGGGCTTAATTCAACAGTATCAGGCGGAATACAAGGCGTATAAAAAGCTAACTTCAGAACTCAATAAGCTGGTAGAGCAGTCCCGGCAACTCAATAAAGATAATGATTACGATCAGTTCCTGCTAAATGAACTAAATGAGGCAGCACTGGACAATCCGGAAGAAAAAGATGAGCTGGAAGAGGAACTGCGCCAACTTGAAAATGCGGAAGAAATTCTCACGAAACTGGGTGCGATCAAGGCAATCATGGATGAGGGAGAGTGGAACCTTACAGACAACCTGCAGCAGGTAGTCGCTGAGATCAGCAAGCTATCTTCGTTTGGAAAAACCTTTGAAGATCTTCACCAGCGTATGGAAAGCCTCTGGATAGAGTTGAAAGATCTTTCCTCGCAGTTTGATGATGCTGTACTGGATATTGAGCTAAATGATGAGCGCCTGCAGGAGGTACAGGATAGGTTATCTCTGATTTATAAGCTGGAAGCGAAACATAATGTAGAGGGTATAGCAGCGTTGATATCCATTCGAGATACACTTGACACAAAACTGGCAGACACGAGCAGCCTTGACCAGCGGATTGAAAAGCTGACCGTGGAAAGGGATGAGAAGTACGCACAGGTTGCTGATCTGGCAAATAAGCTTACTGCATCGAGAACACAGACATTTGACACCATCACCGAGAGTCTGAAACAGTTAATCTCACCTTTGGGTATGCCAAAGGGCACATTCGCCATTAATCATGAAAAAACTGAGCCGGGTGTCACCGGGCAGGATCAGGTTTCCTTCCTTTTTTCGGCCAATCAGGGCCATAAAATGTTACCCCTGGGACAGGGTGCTTCAGGTGGTGAAATATCACGTGTCATGTTTGCCATTAAATATATGCTGGCGGGCAAAACAGAGTTACCTGCCATTATCTTCGATGAAATTGACACCGGTGTTTCCGGCGAAATCGCATTCAAAATGGCTTCTATGATGAGAGAAATGGCTCAAAAACATCAGGTAATAGCCATTACTCATCTGCCGCAAATAGCGGCGAAAGGAAATAAGCATTATTTTGTTTACAAAGAGGACACACAATCCAAAACATTATCCCGAATAAAAGAAATCAGCGGGGATGACAGAGTAAGCAATATTGCCAGTATGATAGGTGGGGCCAACCCGTCCTCTGCAGCACTGGATAGTGCCCGCGAATTGCTTTCATTGTAAACTTATAGTTAAATCTTGGTTAGATACAGCGCAGGGCATTGAATTTGGGCACTATTTTTCTATCTTGCATATCCCTTTAGCTCTCAATAATATCGAAATAGCTGGAGGTTCCTTTTTTATCATGCTTTTTAAAATAAAACTTAAGAACTCAGATGACCATCTGCTCACGGATGACGTGGCCTATGAGTACCTAAGCACAAATGACTACCTGGTATCTCTGAAGCTGCTTGACAACATCCGTTTGCATTCGAGTGGCTATGCATTTTTCCAGAAAAGCAGACCCAACCGCGACGGCACCTATAAGACCGAAACCATTTACCTACATAAGCTTATCGCTGAAAAATTTGTTCCGAAGCCCAGCTCCAGCAAGAGACTTTATGTGTTGCTCAAAAATGGCAACCGGCTGGATTGCCGAATTAAAAATCTTGAGTGGGCAAACTTCTCCAAAGTGACCCGAAATACCAAATATCACGAAAGCAAGACGGGATTCAGGGGCGTGCATAAAGAACGAAATAAATACCGTGCTGTCATATACCACGACTCAAAACGATTTAATCTCGGGCTTTTCGATACCCCTGAAGAGGCAGCAAATGCCTACAATGCCAAGTCTGAGGAGTTGTTCGGTAAAACCATAAGCCTTCGATCCTTGAAATTAGATTAATTCGACTATTTTTGCCCTTAAAACGAATCTAGATTATGGGTAAAGATATCTTAGCCGGGAAAAGAGGCATCATCTTCGGAGCACTCGATGAAAATAGCATAGCCTGGAAAACTGCAGAAAAAGTTTTTGAAGAAGGTGGCAGATTCATACTGACCAATGCGCCAATAGCGCTGCGCATGGGCAAAATCAATGAGCTCGCTGACGCCTGCGAAACAGAAGTTATCCCTGCGGATGCTACCTCTACGGATGAGCTTACGACTCTCTTTGAACAATCTGTTGAGAAGCTTGGAGGCAAAATCGACTTTGTGCTTCATTCTATCGGTATGAGCCCCAACGTCCGCAAAAAGAAAGAGTATGGGGACCTGGATTATAATTTTTTCCTAAAAACACTGGATATTTCTGCTCTCTCATTCCATAAAGTGATGCAGGTAGCTGAAAAAACAGATGCTATGAATGAGTGGGGAAGCATTATTGCTCTGTCCTATATAGCAGCGCAGCGTACCTACCCCGATTATTCTGATATGGCACAGGCAAAAGCACTGTTGGAGTCAATTGCAAGAAGCTATGGCGCCCGTTTCGCTAAATCTAAAAAAGTGAGAGTAAATACCATATCACAGTCGCCCACCAAGACGACTGCAGGCGCAGGCATCTCAGGATTTGATGTATTTTACGACTACGCACAAATGCTTTCACCCCTTGGCAATGCCAGCGGCGAAGATTGCGCAAATTATATTGTAGCAATGTTTAGCGACTATACGCGCATGGTGACAATGCAAAACCTGATGCATGACGGTGGATTTTCAACATCAGGAATCACACAGGAAATCATAGATGCATTAACAAAATAGATGCTCCTCTTCCCCAACGCCAAGATCAACCTTGGCCTCTATGTCACTGAAAAACGACCGGATGGATACCACAATATCCATTCGGTTTTTTATCCTGTACCCTGGCAGGATATACTGGAGTTGACAATAGCTGATTCATTTACATTCAAAACTACCGGCCTTCACATAGATGGAGCCGGTGAAGACAATCTGGTCGCTAAAGCATATCGCCTTATGCACCGCCATTATGAAATACCTCCTCTGGCTGTTCATCTACATAAAAATATCCCCATGGGAGCCGGGTTAGGTGGCGGATCATCAGACGCGGCTTTTTTTATCAATGGTGCAAATGAGTATTTTGAGCTTAACTTATCAGTAGGTGAAAGACAGCGGCTGGCTTCCGGCTTAGGTAGTGATTGTGCATTTTTTATAGAAAATAAGCCTGCGCTGGCTACAGAAAGGGGAGAAAAACTGAAAAAAATTAACTTTTCTCTAAAAGGATATCATATCGCGATCATTCACCCTGGCATTCATGTCTCAACATCAAAAGCATACCAGTCGATTGTACCAGGTAGCCCGAAACATGATCTGGCGGCATTAATTTGCAAGCCATCTATTCAATGGGATGATATTTCAAATGATTTTGAAGCTTATGCAACCGAAAACCACCCTCAAATATCAGATATTAAAAATAAGCTGAAGTCTGCAGGTGCTTTTTATGCCTCAATGACAGGAAGCGGCTCTGCCGTTTACGGCCTTTTCAATGAAGAACCGGATAAATTGGAGTGGCCTCACTCCTATCGTGCTTTTTACGGCATACTGGACTAATCAATGCGCCTTACCCTCGCCGTTTTTCTTTTATCCAGCCGTAAAGCAATGGGGTAAATAAGAAGGCTTCCAATAATGATAGCCGAACCAACATAAAACCAGGGCTCCATCTTTTCCTTCTCCGGAAATACAAGTACAGCAATGACCATACCGTATACCGGTTCAAGGTTGATGGATAATGATACTAAATAGGGTGAAAGGGAGCGCATTACCTTAACGCCAATGGAATAAGCAAAAACAGTACACACTAATGCCAGCACCAAAAGCCACCCCAAATCCGATGTGTCAGGAATTCCAATCGAACCAGAGGTGTCCGAAAAGAAAAATACAGAAAAGGGAAGAAAAATAGCAGTGGTAAGAAATGCGCCCGACATTTCATACATCGTAATCGTATAATGATCATATTTTTTTACCAGCCTGCCATTTAATATGGTAAATAAACTGGCCATTAGAGCGGAGATTATCGCCATCAACAAGCCGATCCAGTATTGAAAGTTTACATTTAATATGACCACCAGACCGGCGACCACCATCAAACCGATCAATGTCTCGTACCATCGGTATTTACGCTGATTTATCAAGGGGTCGATAAGGGATGTCCAAAAGGCAGCTGTTGCCATCCCGGCGAGGCATACACTGGCATTGGATACCTTAGCTGCTCCGAAGAAAAGTATCCAGTGCACTGCAATCAGAAAACCAACTGCTGCAATACCTCCAATAGGGCGAAGGCCTACCCTGAATGGACGCTTTGACCATATCACCAAAACCAAAAGCCCTATCGTAGCTATGCCCGTGCGGTAAAACACAACCTCCAAAGCCGGCAAATGAATCAAAAGCCCGAGAATGACTGTAAATCCCCATAGCACAATCACCAACTGTAGAAGAATATAATCTTTGACTTTCTGTTGTATCATTTGGGTACAATTCGATAAAGAAATCCGCCCAGCGCTGCAAAAACAATATTTGGAATCCAAACGGCTATCAGCGGATTCATCGATGACCCTTCTGCCAATGCCCTGCTGAGAATAAAAAATATAATGTAGATAAAGGCTATCAGAAACCCAATGGCAATCTGTACCCCGGCACCTCCCCTCACCTTTCGGGATGACATGATCAACCCGATAAAGACGAGAATAATTACAGAAAATGGCGACATGTACCGGATATACTTTTCTATGATGAAAGTAGTCACATTGTCTGCACCTCTTTGCCTCAGGTTGTCAATATAATCATTGAGTTCAGGAAGAGTAAGGGTTTCATTCATGCCATAATTTTCTCCAAAATCACGAGGGGTCACCGCAAGGGTGGTATCCATTTCTGCTCCTGACTCAAATGTTTCTTCATACTCGTCAATCGTTCTTATCTGGTAGTTACGTAGCGTCCACGTTAATGAAGCCGTGTCCCATTCGATTCGGGTAGCATGCAGCTTGGAAACCAATTGATTGTCAATTACCGTTTCCAATGTCATATTATCGCCTACATTACGACGGGTGATGAAATTTTCGACGTACAAATAGGTATCGGGGCCGATCTTCATATGCACGTTTCTGGAAGAAGAAAATGAAGGCTTTCTCAGGTAATTATTTTCAAATGAGATACGGTATTCATTGGCATTTGGGATCACCCAACCATTCAAAATGAAACTCATGATGGCAATAATGACACCTCCTACCAGATAGGGCCTGGTAAGTCGAAGAAAACTGATGCCACTGCTCAAAATGGCAATAATTTCCGTTCTGCCGGCAAGTCGGGCTGTGACAAATACAACAGCTATAAATGTGGTAATAGGCGTTATCAGACTAGCTACGAAGGGTATGAAACTGAAGTAATACCGTAAAATGGTGGCCCTGTCAAGCGAATGCTGCATGAAATTATCGTTCTTTTCTGCCAGATCGATGATTACCACTATCGACACTATAAGCAGCACCACGAATACAAATGTTTTCAGGAACTTCTTTAATATGTAAAAGTCAATGGTCTTCATAACCTTCGCGTTACTTTTGTGATCATTTCATCTTTCCAGACAGCAAAATCACCCGCGATAATATGTTTTCGCGCCTCCTTTACCAGCCACAAGTAAAACGTCAGGTTATGAACAGAAGATATCTGATTGGCAAGATATTCCTTGCTGATGACCAGGTGCCTCAGATAAGCTTTGGAAAATGTATTACTCATGTAGCCGGTCAGGTTCGGGTCAATCGGCGAAAAATCTTCTTTCCACTTTTCATTTTTGATATTGATGATCCCTTCTGAAGTGAACAGCATCCCATTTCGGGCGTTCCTTGTCGGCATCACACAGTCAAACATATCTATACCCAGCGATATTGACTCAAGAATATTTGCCGGTGTCCCCACTCCCATCAGGTATCTTGGCTGATCAGATGGCAGTATTGCAGTAACTGCAGCGGTAGAGGCATACATCATTTCGGCGGGCTCACCAACTGAAAGGCCACCAATAGCACAACCTACCGTACCACGGGCAGCAATATATTCTGCCGACGCCTCGCGTAAGTCGTCATACGTACTCCCCTGCACGATAGGAAAAAGTGCCTGTGGGAAGCCATATTTTGGTTCTGCTTTTTCATGAGAATCGATACACCGGTCAAGCCAGCGGTGGGTGAGCTCCATAGATTTTTTTGCATACTCATACGAACATGGATACGGCGGACACTCATCAAAAGCCATGATGATATCACCTCCAATGATATGTTGTATTTCCATGGCACGCTCCGGAGTAAAATTATGATATGAGCCATCGATATGGGACTGAAAAATAACCCCCTCCTCATTGATCTTTCGATTGGCTGCCAGAGAATAAACCTGATATCCGCCACTATCGGTCAGTAATGGCCGCTCCCACTGCATAAATTCATGTAACCCGCCTGCTTTTTGCAGAATATCAAGCCCCGGCCGTAAATAAAGATGATAGGTGTTGCCAAGAATTATTTCTGCTTCAATATCCTGTACAAGTTCACGCTGTTCCACCGCCTTTACAGACCCTGCAGTACCCACCGGCATAAATATCGGGGTATGTATGCTGCCATGAGGTGTATCTAGTCTGCCTGCCCGCGCATTACTTTTGGGGTCCTTACTCTCCAGAATAAACGTGTGTGCACTCATAAGAAATGCAAAACTAATTCTATTGAAATAAAAGTTTAGCCAATTGGACTATATTTACAGCGACAAAGGAAAAAACTCAGAAATTGTACTTCAACCTGACATTAACAGAAAGCATTCTTCTTGGTGGCTTGGTGTTTTTTACGCTACAACAGCTCATTTTTTCGTCAAAAGTAACCATTGCAGCACTGCGCTATAAGGTAAGACAAAAAAATGCCGACGGTATCTCCGTGATTGTAGCTGCACATTACGAGTTTCAGAATCTTCAAAGGCTTCTACCCGTCCTCCTTCAGCAGGATCATCCGGAGTTTGAAATCATCATTGTAGATGACCGCTCTGAGGATGGGACATATGAATACCTGCTTGAAATGAAAGAAAAGCATGACAATCTCAAGTGGGTGCGCATTGACCATGTGCCGGATCATGCCAACGCTAAAAAATATGCACTAACACTGGGAATAAAGGCAGCAAAATATGAGCAGTTGCTATTCACTGACGCGGATTGCTTTCCGGTTTCAAATCAATGGATATCGCATATGGCGTCAGGATTTACGAAAGACAACACCTTTGTACTCGGATATTCCCAATATGAAAAGCAAAAAGGGCTATTAAACTATCTGATCCGGTATGAAACCCTGATCACTGGCATACAATACTTTGCTGCCGCTCAATGGGGCGCTCCTTACATGGGTGTAGGCAGAAATATGGGGTATAAAAAATCATTCTTTCTTGATGTCAATGGTTTTGGTCCATGGCTTGGAAAACTCGGAGGTGATGATGACCTGATGGTTAACAAATATGGTAAGGGCCGAAAGACCCGTACTGTCTTCCACCCCGAAGCCAAAACTTTATCGGTGCCAAAAAAAACATGGCAGGAATACTTCAGGCAAAAGCGGCGACACCTTGCCATAGGAAGGCATTACAGGTGGCTGAGCCGGATGAAAATAGGCTGGAGAATGACAAGTTGGCTGCTTTTTTATGTGTTTTTCATTCTGGCATGCTTTTTAGCATTTAAACTATATGTGGTGATTGGCAGTTTGATAGTTAGAGTACTGGGATGGCTTCTAGCCCTATTTTTCTTTAAAAAGAAGAGTGGCGACGATACAGGATTATGGCCGGTGGTAATTTTTGACTTGCTCTTTATCCTATTCTACTACATCCTTGGACTGTCAGTACTTATTGATAAACGAGTGACATGGAAATAGAGGGTAAAAATTTTTCCAAAAAAGCACTGGAAGACTTTAGTCTAATAGATAAGGCAACAAATGATAAGGATCAGAATGCCTATGCAGAACTGATGAAGCGGTATAAAAAACCGGTTTATCATATGATCCTGAAAATGATACGGAATGTGGATGATGCAGAAGACCTGACGATCGAAGCGTTTGCCAAAGCATTCAAAAACCTTCACCGGTTTAAAAAGGATTACACATTCAGCACCTGGCTTTTTCGTATAGCTACCAACAACACGATCGATTTTATTCGCAAAAAGAAGCTCAACACAACAAGTATCTACAATTCTTTTACCGATGATAATGGCGAGGCTGTCGCTATCGAAGTGGAAGATCAGGAGCTTGATCCCCAGGATCTGGCCATTAAGGAACAACGCATAAAACTCATGCGTGTGTTTGTCAATAAATTACCCCCAAAATACCAGCGGCTGGTGAAACTCCGATATTTTGATGAGCTTTCGTATGACGAAATAGCCAAAGAACTGGAGGCTCCGCTGGGAACTGTGAAAGCACAATTGCACCGAGCACGTGAGCTGATGCAGGATATTGTGAGGGATAAGAAAGATCATATCTGATCCATTGGAACCGAAAAGCTTATTTTGGACTATTCCGGGTATGGATGAGTCGCGCTTCCGGCAACTCAAAAAGGCCGAGGAAATGTATAAAACCTGGAATGAGAAGATAAACGTGATCTCGAGAAAGGACATTGACCAAATCGAAACACACCATTTTCTGCATTCTCTGGCTATAGCCAGAGTCATTTCCTTTAAGGCCGGCACTAAAATAATGGACATCGGTACCGGTGGTGGATTTCCGGGCATTCCATTGGCCATCATTTTTCCTGAAGCTCATTTCACCCTTGTTGATAGCATAGGCAAAAAAATAAAAGTGGTGAATGAGATAATTGCTGAACTTAAACTTCCAAATGTAACCGCAATCCACAGCCGTTGTGAACAGATAGATCAGTCATTTGACTACATTGTAAGCCGTGCTGTAGCTCCCCTGGATAAATTATGGCACTGGACGTCTTCAAAAGTTCGCCAAAAAGGCTTTAATGATTTACCTAATGGGCTTATATGTCTTAAGGGTGGAGATCTATCTGAAGAAATCAGTAAAATAAATCGACCGGTCAACGACATAGAAATATCATCATTTTTTAACTTGCCTTTCTTTTCTGAAAAGAAAATTCTTTTCGTTCCTGTAAAGTAACCATCGTAGTATGTTTCTGATATTTGATACTGAGACAACCGGTCTGCCCAAGAACGCGGCTGCTCCTTTTACCGACACCGAAAACTGGCCACGTGTTGTACAGCTCGCCTGGCAGCTGCATGATGCTACCGGCCGTCTGCTGAATACAGGAAATTATATCATAAAACCGGATGGCTTCACCATACCCTTCAATGCTGAAAAGGTTCATGGCATTTCTACCGAAAGGGCATTGAAAGAAGGTAAACCTCTGGAAGAAGTGCTGGAAGCTTTTGAAAAAGACCTTGCCCGAACTACTTTCCTGGTAGCACATAACATTGAGTTTGACCTTAAAACCATGGGTGCCGAATTTATCCGGCAGGATAGAGATACAGCATTACATAACCTTTCGATTTACGACACAGCTGAGGAAACCCGTGAGTTTTGTGCACTCCCCGGAGGTGTAGGAGGTGGCTTCAAGTCACCCAAACTGATCGAACTTCATGAAAAACTATTTGGCGAAGGTTTTGATGATGCTCATGACGCCGCCTACGATGTCAACGCCACGGCCAAAGTTTTCTTTGCTCTGCTCAAAAAGAAAATCAACACACCAGATGTTGAGGTAAGCCCAGATGAAATTATCTATGAAGCTCCTAAACTTGATGAAGCGAACTTCAAAAAGAAAAAAAAGCGGGAAACCACTTACAGCCTGACTACCGACCCGGCAAGAGCTGCAGCCATCACAAAAGGGTATGCACATCTTCATGTTCATACCCAGTACAGTGTATTACAGGCTACCCCTGATGTAAAGTCACTGATAGCCAAAGCTAAGGAAGACAAAATGGCTGCTGTAGCCATAACCGACCTGGGCAACATGTTTGGCGCATTCAGCTTTGTTCGTGAGGCACTGAAACAGGAGATAAAGCCGGTAGTCGGGTGTGAACTATATGTTGCAGAAGACAGACATAAGCAAAAGTTCACTAAGGACAACCCCGACCGTCGCTTTCAGCAGGTGATACTTGCAAAAAATAAGGTCGGATATCATAATCTCGCTAAGTTAAGTTCACTCGGTTTTATCGAAGGATATTATGCCGGGTTTCCAAGAGTAGACAAACAGCTGATTTCAAAATATAAGGAGGGCCTTATTGCGCTTACAGGGGGTATTCAGGGCGAAATTCCCGGATTAATACTCAATGTGGGTGAACATCAGGCCGAAGAGGCCTTTGTCTGGTGGCTCGAGCAGTTCAGGGATGATTTTTATGTCCAGCTGCAACGCCACGGTCTGGAAGAAGAGGACCGTGTAAATGAAGTATTACTGCGACTTGCAGATAAGTATGATGTAAAAATAATACCCTCCAATGAAACCTATTATCTGAAAAAGGAAGATGCGCCGGCACAGGATATCCTGCTTTGCATTAAGGATAACGAATTTGTGAGCACACCCAAAGGAAGAGGTCGTGGTTTCCGCTATGGTTTGCAAAATGACCACTATTACCTGAAAAGTCAGGAGGAAATGAAATCACTTTTCAGTGATATACCGGAAAGCTTTGAGGCGCTTGAGCGGCTGCTGGATAAGATAGAATCATATAAGCTTGAAAGAGATGTGCTTTTGCCGGCTTTTGATATACCTGACCCGTTCTCTACAGAAAACGATTACCTGCGCCACCTGACATATGAAGGTGCTAAAAAAAGGTATGGCGAAATCACTGATGAGATCAGGGAGCGGCTGGACTATGAATTGTCCATCATCGAAAAGACTGGCTATCCCGGATATTTTCTGATTGTACAGGATTTTACCAATCAAGCAAGAAAAATGGGGGTTTCAGTAGGCCCGGGCCGCGGGTCGGCAGCAGGATCAGCCGTAGCATACTGCATCGGCATTACCAATGTAGACCCCATTAAATACGACCTGCTTTTTGAGCGGTTCCTTAACCCTGACAGGGTCTCACTTCCCGATATTGATATTGACTTCGATGACGACGGGCGCAGTAAAGTTATCGATTACGTAGTAAATAAATACGGTTATAATCAGGTAGCTCAGATCATCACCTATGGCACGATGGCAGCAAAGTCATCCATACGTGATAGCGCCAGAGTAATGGAGCTGCCCCTTGATCAGGCCAACCTTATGGCATCTATGGTGCCAGAGAAACCGGGCACTAACCTGCAAAAGGCATTTAAGGAGGTAAAGGAACTGCTTGAAATAAAAAAAGGGCAGGATAAGCGCGCAGAAGTGCTTAGCCAGGCTGTGGTAATTGAGGGCTCCGTACGTAACACCGGCCTCCATGCCTGCGGCATCATTATCACGCCGGATGATATCACACGGCATATCCCTGTGGCCATATCCAGAGACTCTACCCTGCTGAATACGCAATTTGATAATAGCGTCGTTGAGTCCGCGGGAATGCTTAAAATGGATTTCCTCGGGTTAAAGACATTGTCCATCATCAAGACAGCTATATCAAACATTAAGAAGCGGCATGGCGTGGAAATTGATCCTGATGAAATCCCACTCGACGACGTACCTACCTTCGAACTCTATCAAAAAGGCAAAACGAATGGAACCTTCCAATTTGAGTCACCCGGAATGCAAAAACATCTTCGGGCCCTGAAACCTGACCGACTGGAGGATCTCATCGCAATGAACGCCCTATACAGACCGGGGCCGATGGAATATATCCCAAATTTCATCAAGCGTAAGCATGGCGATGAGGAAATTGTATATGACCTGCCTGAAATGAAGGAATACCTCGAAGAAACGTATGGCATTACCGTTTATCAGGAGCAGGTGATGCTGCTTTCTCAAAAGCTTGCCAATTTCACCAAGGGTCAGGCCGACAGTCTCCGAAAGGCCATGGGTAAAAAAATTCAGGCCCTTATGGATGAGCTCAAACCACTTTTTATTGAAGGGTGCAAATCCAATGGTCACAATGAAAAAATTGCCCTTAAAATATGGGATGACTGGGAAGCTTTCGCCAAATATGCTTTTAACAAGTCACACTCTACCTGCTATTCCATTGTAGCCTATCATACGGCATACCTGAAGGCCAACTACCCGGCTGAATACATGGCCGCCGTGCTTACACATAATCAAAGCAATATTGAAAAAGTCACCTTTTTTATGGAAGAATGCCGCCACCTGGGCATTAAGGTGCTGGGCCCTGATGTAAATGAAAGTAACATTAATTTCGACGTGAATCAACAGGGAGAAATTCGCTTTGGATTGGGAGCCATAAAGGGAGCCGGTGAAGCTGCCATGGAAGAGATCATCCGATCAAGGGAAAATGATGGAAAATTCGAATCTATTTTCGATTTTGCCAAAAGGCTAAACCTGCGGTCAGTAAACAAGAAAGTGCTTGAAAGCCTGGCTACGGCAGGGGCACTCGACGCTTTCGGATTCCACAGGCGACAGTATTTGTACAGCCCTGAAGCTGAGCCCAATCTGATCGAAAAAATCATTAAATATGCGCAGAAAATCCAGCAGGAAGAACAATCTTCACAGGTTTCGCTCTTTGGTGGCGACTCTGAAGTGCAGATACCCCCGCCGAAAGTAATGGAATGTGATCCCTACAGCGACATGGAAAGGCTGCGTATTGAAAAAGAAGTTGTTGGTTTTTACCTCAGCGGACATCCACTCGACCAGTTTAAACACGATATCGATAGTTTTTGCACCTGTAGTGTGACAAATATAGAAGAATATAAAAATCAGGATATCCATGTAGCCGGCATCATCACACAGGCCTCCATGCGGATGAGCAAAAACGGCAATCCTTTCGGCATCTTTACACTGGAAGACTATGAAGGCGCTATCGATATGGTGATGTTTGGAGAAAACTTTCGCAAAAATCAGCACCTGTTGATTAAGGATGAGTTTGTGTACGTAACCGGAAGAGTGGAACAACGCCGTGATCAGATTGACCAATGGGACCTGAGACCTTCCCAAATACAGTTATTGGCAGAAATAAGGGAAAAAAAAGTGAAAGAGCTCTGGCTCACCTTGGATATACATCAGGTAGATGAAGACGTGGTCTCTCAAATCGAAAAAGCAGCTATGGAACACCCCGGCAATTGCACCATAAAACTAAAAATTCATGATCCGGAAGAGTCCAATACAGTAGAGCTGGCATCAAGAAAATTTAAAATATACCCCTCTAATGAGCTCATACAATCGCTTGAATTGCTGCCGGATGTGAAGTGCCGTATGGTATCTTAATTTCACAAAGTCAAGGTGAATTGTTCCCGATATTTTTAATAGCTTTACAGTCTTTTTCCGGCAAGGTGTAAAACAAATTTGAAACTATATGGGCAAAGTAATAGCCATTGCAAATCAGAAAGGTGGGGTAGGAAAGACAACCTCTGCGATTAACCTGGCTGCCAGCCTGGCAGTACTTGAATACAAAACCCTGATCGTAGATGCAGATCCTCAGGCTAATGCTACCTCTGGTGTGGGCGTTGACCCTAAAACCATCGAAAGCAGCATTTATGAATGTATGGTAGATGGTCTTGACCCGAAAAGCCTCGTAATGGAAACCGACATGAAGGATCTGTACCTGTTGCCTTCCCATATTAACCTTGTTGGAGCCGAAGTGGAAATGGTCAACCTCGACAAGCGCGAGGAAAAAATGAAAAAAGCACTGAAGCCACTAAAAAAAGATTTCGATTTCATAATCATTGACTGCTCCCCTTCGTTAGGACTTGTAACGGTAAATGCCCTTACTGCAGCTGATTCTGTGCTGATACCTGTACAATGTGAATATTTCGCCCTTGAAGGTTTGGGTAAGCTGCTTAATACCATTAAAATTATTCAGTCGCGACTCAATACTGACCTGGAAATTGAAGGCATTTTACTCACCATGTACGATGTGCGCCTGAGGTTATCCAATCAGGTAGTGGAAGAGGTGGTCAACCATTTCAAAAATCTGGTATTCAACACCCTGATCCCCCGTAATATCAAACTCAGCGAATCACCCAGCTTCGGCATGCCTGCCATTGCGCATGATGCCGAAAGTAAAGGGGCCATTAGTTACCTTAATCTGGGTAAGGAAATTATAGAGAAAAATAAGCTGCAAAAGTAATATGGCTGAAGCAAAAAAATCATCCTCGTCATCAAAACGGAAAAATGCGCTGGGCCGCGGACTTGGCGCCCTCCTGCAGGATTCCGACAATGAAAACCTCGGAGCACGAGCTGAAAGAGTCATTTCGATGAATGATATCGACCTGGATGATATTGAGGTAAACCCTTTCCAGCCACGATCCCACTTTGACAAGGCTGCGCTGGAAGAACTTGCCGAAAGCATCAAAGTTCAGGGTATTATTCAGCCCATTACCGTGCGAAAACTTGCCGATGACAAGTACCAGCTGATATCAGGCGAAAGAAGATTTCAGGCCTCCAAGATTGCCGGCTTGGAAAAAATCCCGGCCTATATCCGTACTGCCGATGATCAGCAGATGCTGGAAATGGCACTTATTGAAAATATCCAGCGCGAAAACCTGAATGCCATCGAAATAGCGCTAAGCTACCAGCGATTGATAACAGAAGTTGGCCTGAAACAGGAACAGTTGGGAGACAGAGTTGGAAAAAACAGAACAACGGTAAATAATTACCTTCGCTTGTTGCGATTGCCTCCCGATATCCAGGCTGCCATTCGCGATAAAAAAATAACTATGGGGCATGCGCGTGCCATCATTAACATTGAAGATATAGACCTGCAGCTTCAGATATTCAAAAAAATCATAAACGATGGCCTTTCTGTACGGAAGGTGGAAGAGCTGGTGCGACAGGCCTCTGTTCATGAAGAGCCCGTAAAAGCGAAACAGCCAAATGAGACAGACCCTGAAATTGTCAGTCTCAAGAAAAAACTATCCTCCCACTTCGGCACTAAAGTAGACATCAAAAGTACTGATGGTAAAAAAGGTGAAATCAGGATACCATTTATGAGTGTAGATGACCTCAACAGGTTGCTTGAGCTAATAAATGCATGAAAATAGTTGTTCTATCGTTGTTTTGCCTTTGTTTCAGCTCTAGCCTTCTTGCGCAGGAAAGGTTACCCGATACATTGCGTACAGGCACCTTCGTAATTCCGCAGCAAGAGGAAAAAGCCAGACAAAAAAAATCATACGATCCACAAACCGTCATGATGTACTCAGCACTAATACCAGGTGTAGGTCAACTCCTGAATGACCAGCCATGGAAGGTACCCCTTGTATACGCCGGGTTTCTGGGTACTGGTTATTATCTGGCTTACAACAGCCAGCGTTATACAACTTACCGGAATATTGTTGCATACAGAGTCCGGGGAAATGACGATTATCTTTCTTTTATTACCCAATCCAGAGCAGAAGCATTAAGGGACAGATTTCGTCGGGATCTGGAGCTTTCCATCATTTATGTAGCAGTATGGTATGGGCTTACCGTGGTAGATGCTCTTGTTTTTGCTCACCTTAATAATTTTGATGTGGATGAAAGCCTTTCCCTTCGAATGGAACCTGTTATATCACGTCCGGAACATCAGCTTTCATTTACTGGAGTCGGCCTAAGCCTAAGATTTTAAAAGCATGAAGTACTCAATTATCGGATATGGCAAAATGGGCCAGACTATCGATCAGCTGGCTCAGCAAAATGGTCACCAGCGCATGGGCGTCCACGATGGTCCTGACTGGTCGCCGGACTTCAAAGAGCAGCTTTTAGCTTCAGATGTCGTAATCGAATTTACGCAACCAGAGTCAGCATACCAAAATATACGGTGGTGTCTCGAACACAAGGTGAAGGTGGTTTCAGGTACAACCGGATGGCTGGACAAATGGGATGAAATTACCGCTATGTGTAAGGAACATAAAGGTGCCTTTTTCTATGCTTCTAACTTCAGTATAGGTGTCAATATATTCTTTGAAATAAATCGACAACTAGCCAGGCTAATGAATGGAAGGGAATATGATGTAGAAATAAATGAAACCCATCATATCCATAAAAAGGATAAACCTTCGGGAACAGCCATCACAACAGCCGAAGGAATAATTGAATTTACCGATCATATAAAAAAATGGACGATGGAGAATCCTTCGCCCAACGATGTAAAAATTAACTCGTTTAGAGAAGATGAAGTTCCTGGTACGCATGAGGTATTATATTCATCTTCAATAGACAATATAAGTATCCGTCATGAGGCCCACTCCAGACAAGGATTTGCTCTGGGAGCCATCACTGCAGCAGAGTGGCTTATGGATAAAGAGGGTATATTTGGTATGAAAGATTTATTAAAATTTTAGAAGGATGTCAATATCATCATTGCTTGTTGCTGTTTTTATTGGTTTACCCTTTTACTACCTAAACAGCATTGGTAACTATTTCCTTTTCAAAAAAGCGGGTAAAACACCCTGGCACGCATTTGTTCCGGTTTTGAATGCCCTTACCCAGCTTGAGATTTCAGGAGTCAAAAAGATCAATGTGATCTATGAGTTCATCCCCATCATAAATGTATTTTACATCATTGACCACTTCGTAAAGTATATTACCTGCTTCGGAGTTGTAAAAATCTGGGAAAGAACCGTTGCTGTGGTCTTTGGCCTCATATATCTGCCCATAAAGGCCTTAAAGCCGGAAACTACATTTGAAGGCGATTTCAAAACCATTGAAAAACAGAGAAAAAGAAAAAGCCAGGTGCGGGAATGGCTGGATGCGGCCGTATTTGCCATCATTGCAGCTACCATTATCCGGTGGTTATTCGTTGAGGCGTATACCATCCCTACACCTTCCATGGAGACCACTTTGCTTACAGGTGATTTTCTGTTTGTAAGCAAAATCCATTATGGTCCGAGAACACCTAAAACACCTTTACAAATACCACTTACGCACCAGAGGATATGGGGAACAAATATTAAATCCTATTTACCATGGATTCAGCTTCCTTCCTTACGCTTGCCTGGTCTTGATAATGTAGACCGATATGATGTCGTGGTTTTTAATTATCCTTATTCTGATGATTGCCCGGAATGCCCTGTCGACCTTAAAACAAACTATATCAAGCGATGTATGGCCATTCCCGGTGATACCATATCTGTCCGCAGCGGACAGGTATTTGTAAACGGCGAAGAAGCGCCAAATCCACCCCAAATGCAGTTTTCTTACCTTATCAGCACAAAAAACAGAGTCAGGGAACGCGTGTGGAGGGATTATAATATCTCAGAATACAACGCTGTAGAAACAAACACTTACCTTGTGATGACCACTCCGGATATAATCGAGCGTATTCAGAAGGAAAATTTTATTGTATCTGTACGCCGCCTGACAGAAGATGAAGACCGCCCCGGGCCTGGTATATATCCTGATCCTGGTGTATTTGTATGGAACCGTGATAATTTCGGGCCACTGGAGGTACCTTACGAAGGTCTCACCATAAAGCTAACCCCGGAAAACATCACAAAATACCTTCCGGTCATTGAGAATTATGAATATAATGACGATGTCGACCTGAAAGACGGAATATTATATATCGAGGGCACCCCGGTTAGTTCGTATACCTTTAAACAGGATTATTATTTCATGATGGGCGACAACCGCCATAATTCACAGGACTCAAGATATTGGGGGTTTGTCCCGGAGGATCATATTGTTGGAAAAGCCTGGCTCATCTGGATGTCGCTGGATCCTAACCGATCTTTCCTGAGCAAAATCAGATGGAGTCGCTTTCTTCAGGTGATCCGTTGATCACCAGTTGATAGGAACTTCTCCATTTTCCTTTAGGAAAGCATTGGCTTTACTGAAATGTCCACACCCTAAAAAACCACGATGTGCCGATAGTGGGCTGGGATGTGGTGCTTTCAATATATAATGTCGTGCTGAATCTATTAAGCTGCTTTTTTTACCGGCATGGGCTCCCCATAATAAAAATACAACTCCTGATCGCTCAGCCGATATCAGCTGAATGACACGATCGGTAAATATTTCCCATCCTCTGCCCTGATGAGAACCTGGTCCCCCTTTTCTGACCGTCAGGGTTGTATTTAACAATAATACACCCTGTGCTGCCCAGCGATCGAGATGTCCATCAGCGGGCATTTTCTTCCCGAGATCGCTATTTATCTCCTTGAAGATATTCAGCAATGAAGGCGGCATAGGAACTCCCTTTTGTACCGAAAAGCAAAGGCCATGTGCCTGACCTGGCCCATGATACGGATCCTGACCAAGAATCACTACCTTTACTTTTTCAAGCGGACACATTTCGAAGGCATGAAAAATGTATTTTCCGGGTGGATAGACCTCACGGGTTTTATATTCTTGCTTTATAAATGTCGCTAATTCGCTGAAATAAGGCTTTGTGAACTCCTCATCAAGTTTTTTCTTCCATGATGTTTCTATTTTTACATCCATATCATTAAATTCATTAAGAAAATAGGTGATCTTTGGATCAATTCTCTCAAATATATGTTATAAGTAAGTGGTTACTCAAATTACAAACGGCATAAAGGTAATAGTTGAAACGGAATACCAACCGGAGTACTCAAGCCCGGTACAGTTTCACTTTGTATTTACCTACAGGATTACAATTGAAAACAATAGCGATCATACGATTCAGCTGCTTCGTAGAAACTGGTATATCCATGATGCCGGAACTACTAAAAAGGAAATAGAGGGTGAAGGTGTTGTAGGTCAAAAGCCCGTTCTCGAACCGGGCCAGAGTCATCAATACGTTTCGGGGTGTAACCTGAAATCGGGTGTAGGTCGCATGTACGGCACATATACCATGGAAAGGGTAATTGATGGCAAACAGTTCAAAGTAAATATTCCTGAATTCACGATGGTTGTGCCCTTCAAGCTGAATTAATTCAGTTGTATCAGGTCATTCAGTTTCTTATTTTTCAGTTGACTGCACGAGGTGCGAGGTGGTTACACAGTCCCTATGTGTTCAGTTTCTATTCCACTAGCCGAAAAGCACGGCATTCCAAATTACCCCCTGCGGTTACAGATGAAATAAAGCGCCTGCTAAACGATAAGAGCCGGATCATCGAGGAAGATCATGGTGCCGGTAGTAGAAAAAAAGGCACAAGGAGGGTTTGCGATATAGCCCGTATGAGCACATCCTCGCCAAAAATGATGAAAATACTCTCAGCATGGATCGAAGCTCATCCGAAGTCAAAAGTGCTCGAGCTTGGAACATCACTGGGGTTTACTACCGCCACCATGGCATTTGCCGGAGCAGAGCATATTATCACCATTGAAGGAAATCCTCAGATTCAACGTTTGGCTACCTCCTTTTTTCAAAAGCGTAACCTTACTGCTATACAGGCCATATCTGGCAAAATTGAAGATCACATCAATGAACTCATCCGTCAGGGACCATATGATTTAATATACATTGACGCCAACCATACCTATCAGGCGACGATCAAATATGTTACATTTGCGTTGGAATGTCTCAAAAGAGATGGTGTAATTGTACTAGCCGATATCTACTGGAGCCGTGGGATGACAAAGGCATGGAATGAAGTAATTAGCTGGCCAATTATTACCCGATCTATTGATATGTTTGAGGCAGGATTTATTTTTGTGGCTGAAAAATGGCCAAAACAACATTTTAAACTACGCCTATGAAGGGGACGCAAATAAGGATGGCGGCAATTGTAATACTTGCGCTGACCAATATTATCACCTTGTATATTCTTTTTCAGTCCAAATCAAGAAGTGAGGCTATCATTGCCTCCAATCAGGAGGAAATAAGTGCTGCATACAATGAAATTGACTCCATCAGCCTTGAACTTGACGAAAGAATACGCGTCATTGATAGCCTTGGCGGAGATATTGATACGCTGCTGCAAATAAAGGAGCAGCTTGAAGCCGACAAACGATATATTATCCGTAATTCAAACCGAAAAATCAATGAGCTTGAAGACAGAGTAGAAGGATACCGGCAATTGCTTGTGCAACAGGATAATGAAATTGAACGACTTAAGCAGATGAATGAGGCGTTATTCGCTGAAAACACTACCTTAAAACAACAAACAAATCAACTGTCACGCAATATTACAGCCCTTGAAAAAAAAGAAAGGGAACTGGAATCTAAACTTGAAATCGCAGGTCAGCTTCGGACGGATAATATTGTCATTGCAGCCATAAATGAACGTGGACGGGAACGCACAGCGTCTTTCAGAGATCGCCAGATAGATCAGATACGTGTAAGTTTTGACGTTTTGGAAAACGAAGTTTCACCTATAGGCTCACGTACTATTTATCTGGTCATTCGCGACGCCAACGACAACCCGGTATTTGACACCGAAAGGGGTTCAGGTACCTTTATCTTTGATCAAAAAGAAACATTTTTTACTGCAAAAAAAGAAATATTGTATGACAGGACGTTGCAGCATGTAGAAATGAGCTATGCAAAAGGCACACCCTATTCTCCCGGCATCTACACTGCTGGCCTTTTTGCTGACGGCCAGCTGATCGGCATGGAAACCTTCGAGGTAAAATGAAAAAAGCCGTAATTGACCTCGGGACAAATACCTTCCATCTTGTAATAGGTGAAGTGATTAATGGAAGGCTGACAATACATCACCATGAGCAGGAATTTGTGCGCCTTGGGTATGGAGGCATTACCAAAGGTTTCATCACCGACGAAGCTATAGGAAGAGGCATAGCTACCCTAACCCGGTTTAAAGATGTCATCTATTCGCACGCTGCTGACGAGACACTTGCTGTAGGTACTTCAGCGCTTAGAATCGCTTCAAACCAGAAGGAGGTACTGGCAAAAATATTTGATGCGACAGGAATATCTGTAAAGATCCTGTCCGGAGAACAGGAGGCAAAAGGTATTTTTACAGCCGTTCATTACCTCTTTCAGTCAGATAAAAAGCAACTCATCGTAGATATCGGAGGAGGTAGCACAGAATTTATTTTATTCCAACAATCGGATATCCGCCAAATCAAAAGCATTGAGATAGGTGGCCAGCGTATGCTTGATCTGATGGGATATCCTGAAAAATCAATTCAGGCTGCAGACCGTGAGCGCGTTCTGCAATTTATCCATGATAAATGTTCGGAATTTACTGATATACTAAATCATGAAGCACCCCAGCGGTTGATAGGGGTATCAGGCAGTTTTGATACGCTGTTGATGATACATCAACATATCCATGATTCAGCTGCAGAAAGTCTTTCACTTGAAGATTTCAGAAGAATATGCCATTTACTTTATGAAAGTGACCGGGAGGAGAGGCTAAGAATAAAAGGGATGGAGCCGAAAAGGGTGGACATGATCGTAGTGGCATCCCTTATGATAGAGTGGGTGCTAAGCCGTTTACCTTCTATTGAATATATCGATGTGTCAAAATATGCCTTGCGTGAAGGTATGCTTTTAAACCATGAAATATGAATATTTCGCATCATGAACTGATTCGTCTTTGTAAAGATGTGTTTCAGGCTATGGGCCATAATGATGATGACGCCACGCTTGCCGCCAATGTGCTGGTAAGTGCGGATGTGAGAGGGATAGACTCACATGGTGTTGCCAGATTGTCAGGGTATATCAGGTTGTGGGAAGCAGATAGAATCAACCCAAAGCCTCAGGTAAAAATAATTCGTGAAACACCCTCTACGGCAACAGTAGATGGCGATAAAGGACTTGGACTAATCGTGGGGCCAAAATCGATGCAAATAGCCATTGAAAAAGCGACGCATGCCGGCACAGGTTGGGTAGCAGTAAAAAACTCAAATCATTATGGCATTGCAGCTTATCATAGCATGATGGCATTAAATTACGACATGATCGGTTGGTCAATGACGAACGCAAGCCCCCTTGTGGCCCCGACATTCTCCCGTGAAAAGCTCCTGGGCACCAATCCCATATCGATCGCCATACCCTCAGGTAAGGAAGCACCCTACATTGCAGATTTTGCTACCACTACAGTGGCAAACGGTAAACTTGAAGTATTACAAAGAGAGGAAAAAGAGGCTCCTGAAGGCTGGGTGCAAGACAATGAGGGCAGACCGACCACCGACCCTTACGCATTGCATAAAGGAGGGGCAATGTTGCCATTAGGTGGTGACCGCTTGCATGGCAGTCACAAAGGATATATTCTGGGAAGCATGGTTGACATCCTTTCTTCTGTCCTTTCAGGTGCAGATACCCCCTCTACGTGAATAAGCGTGTCCCCCTCAGTCGTC
>CAZEQJ010000022.1:0-34556 GCA_964514385.1 uncultured Cytophagales bacterium | reverse complement strand
GGCTCCACCTTTTGTCAGCTATGTGCCTCTACCAAAAGATCCGGTAGGTGATGGCCTGGGGCATTTTTTTGGAGCCATGAGGGTGGATGGCTTTCGGTCTGTGGATGAATTCAAATCACATATGGACAACTGGCTGCGCAGATTCAGAAATTCTCAGCCAGCTGATGAAACACAACCCGTGTTAATTCCCGGCGACCCAGAAAGAGAGCAGGAAGCGATTCGAAAGAAAACGGGTATACATTTAAATGAGAAAGTGTTCGAAAGTTTGCAGGAAGCAGCCAAAAAGTTTTCTGTAGCGGAGCCTCAGCTTTTATAATGCGAAATTCAACCCTACCCGGGGCACAAAATTTCCTGCATAGAAAGATCGGCCGGAATTTCTGTTCACATTGTATAAGGCAACAAGCGTAATCGTAGTCCTGCCGACAGAATACATTATCCCGGGACCAACAAGTATGGCATATCGGGTTGTTCGTACATTCTCATCTATTTCTACATTCCATACCTCATACTCTGCCTGCCCGAAAAAGCGTGGGAAAATAGAAAAGCGTGCCACAGCACGTGTGCCATAGGAAAACAGATTTAGTGAATTTGAATTTATCAGGTTTATGCGTTCGTAATTGCCCTGCAAACCTGCCCCGAGTGTTAACCTTTCCGTAGCTTGATAGGCCAGTATTGCTCCACCATTTAAATACCAGCCGGAGGTGATAAGTCCATTTGCATTGTAAAATCCACCGAAGCCAATAGGCCAGACAGATAGTTTATCAAAAAATGTGGGTTCATTATTTTGATCCTGTATTGTTGATTCAACAGAATCCTGCGCTCTGATGGTGAGAGCGAAGAAGAGAAATAGCAGGCCAAAATATTTAGTCATTCTCTTCTACAAGAATATAAACATCCTCTGTTGGCTTTTTCATGAAATATTTTTCCCTGGCATATTTTTCAAGGGATTCAGGGTTGGTCAGTAGCTCTTCGCGGTCTTTTTCCACTTCCTGAATACTTCGCTTATAAAACTCCTTCTGCTGAATCAGTTCTGTTTGCTTACTTTTCAGCCGGTACTGGTTAATAATGCTATTGGAGTCGAAAAAAAGCATCCATAAAATGAACACAAGGGTGACATTGAAGTAAAAGTTTTTAAAAACAGACGGTACTTTTATCTTCCTCATATAATAAAGATACACATTCCATATCAAAAATGGAATGTGTACCTGTTTTAACTATTTTTTAGATGGATAAACTGCTATTTCTCCAAGCTCCTCTTCGATCCGAAGAAGTTGGTTATACTTCGCCATACGATCGGAGCGGCTCATAGAACCTGTTTTGATCTGACCGGCATTTGTAGCTACTGCAATATCGGCGATGGTGCTATCTTCTGTTTCACCCGACCTATGCGAAACTACTGCCGTCCAGCCGGCTTTATGTGCCATTTCAATAGCTGCCATAGTCTCGGAAAGTGTACCAATCTGATTTACCTTTATTAGAATGGAATTGGCTGCCTTTTCATTAATGGCACTTTCAAGAAATTTCACATTGGTAACAAGAAGGTCATCGCCTACCAACTGACATCGGTTTCCAATTTTCTCAGTAAGCAGTTTCCAACCCTCCCAGTCCGTTTCATCACAACCGTCTTCAATAGAATCGATCGGGTACTTTGAAATCAGCTCCGCAAGGTATTCAACCTGCTGTGAAGAATCTCTTTTTTGACCACTCTCACCTTCAAATTTAGAATAATCATATACACCATCGGTGTAGAATTCAGATGATGCACAATCCAGTGCAATTGTCAGATCCTCGCCCGGCTTATACCCTGCCATCTCGATTGCCTTCAAAATACTGTCTAATGTCTCTTCTGTACCCCCCTGAAAGGTTGGTGCAAATCCACCTTCATCACCAACAGCAGTATTCAGGCCTTTTTCTTTCAGCAACTTTTTCAGGTTATGAAATACTTCAGAACCCATTCGTACAGCCTCAGAAAAAGAGGATGCTCCAACCGGCCTGATCATAAATTCCTGAAATGCGATAGGCGCATCTGAATGCGATCCCCCATTAATGATATTCATCATTGGCACAGGCAGTACATGTGCATTTATGCCGCCAATATATCTGTAGAGAGGGATTTCCAGTTCGTTTGCCGCTGCCCGGGCACAGGCGAGTGAAACGCCCAGTATGGCGTTTGCTCCCAGTTTACTTTTATTTTCTGTACCATCCAGTGCAAGCATCACAGCATCAATGGTCATCTGATCAAGTACTGACAATCCGGCCAGCTCCGGGCCTATGATATTATTTACATTGTCAACAGCCTTGGACACACCTTTTCCCATATACCTGGCTGCGTCCTCATCCCTGAGTTCAACAGCTTCATTTTCTCCTGTGGAAGCGCCTGAAGGCACTGCAGCTCTACCCAGTATACCGTTGGATGTAATGACGTCAACTTCCACAGTGGGATTGCCACGGGAATCCATTATTTGTCTCGCGTGAATAATTTCAATTAGGCTCATTGGTTATTATTTAAAGTGTGATAAAAACTGATCAAATAAGTATCTGGAATCATGCGGACCTGGCGATGATTCCGGATGGTATTGTACGGAAAATGCGGGCCGATCTGCGATTTCTATTCCCTCGATACTTTTATCATTGAGGTTGATATGTGTGACTTTCACCTTATCATTTTTGGTAATGGAATCCTCGCTTACGGCAAATCCATGATTTTGAGAGGTTATTTCACCCTTACCAGCAAGCAGGTTATTGACAGGGTGATTAATGCCACGATGTCCATGGTGCATTTTATAGGTCTCCAGTCCATTGGCAAGAGCAAGAATCTGGTGGCCAAGGCAAATGCCAAAGACAGGCTTACCTGTATCCTGCATCTGAACAACAGTTTCTACGGCATATGGCATTGCTGCCGGGTCGCCGGGACCATTGCTGATAAAGAAACCATCAGGATTCCACTGATTTATTTCCGCTAAGCTTGTTTTAGCTGGAAATACCCGTACATGGCATCCACGCTCTGTAAAATTCTTGAGTATGCTTGACTTTATCCCCAGATCCAGAACAGCTATTTTGATCTTTCCGTCAGTGGCTAGATCATAGGCTTCTGTTGTAGATACGTGAGAGGATAATTCCAGGCCAGCCATTTTAGGGACTTCACCAAGCTTACTCATAAGTGGTTGCATTTCACTAATTTCGGTTGTGATAATGCCGTTCATTGCTCCCTTGCTTCGTATATGACGAACAAGTTTTCGTGTATCGACACCCGCTATTCCAACCACCTTGTGTTTTTTCAGGTAGTCGGAAAGACTTCCACTGGCTGTTTTTCTCGAAAAGCTTTGACTGAACTCGTTTACTACGATTCCACTGATTTTGGGTGTATCAGATTCCTGTTCCTCGTCAAAGACACCATAATTACCAATATGAGAATTTGTGTTGATAATTATCTGTCCGTAGTATGAAGGGTCTGTGTAAATCTCCTGATATCCGGTCATTCCGGTATTGAAGCACATTTCGCCTCCTTGTGTACCATGAAATCCTATAGAATAACCCTGCATGTATGTGCCGTCTTCTAAAAGTAACCATGCGGGCTGATGTGAATGATGTAGCTTCATTGGGTGCAAAAATAAATTGTCCGTTACTGCAGAACAAAAAAAAAGGGATTTTCTTCTGAAAATCCCTCTTTATAACTAATGCTATAATCTATTATTCTTTATCCTCTTCAGAGTTGCCTTCGGCTTTGTCGTCTTCCTTATCGTCAGCTTTAACATCTCCTTCAGATGGTTCAGAGGATACTTCCTGATCCATTTCGACTTCAGATGTTGCTGTCTCAGCTTCCTGAGCAACGTTGGTGTCTGTAGCTTCCATTTTATTGTCCGCTAATTCCTCTTCAACAGCTGTTTCTTTTGTAACAGTAGCGGTATCCGATGTTGTTTTTTTACCTGCTCTTCGGCTACGACGAGTTTTAGTTTTTGAAGCAGATGTATCTTCAAGAAGCAGGTTATTATAATCAACCAGCTCCATCATACACATTTCTGCATTATCACCCAACCGGCTTCCAAGCTTAATAATTCTTGTATATCCGCCCGGACGATCGCCCACTTTGTTGACTACACCATCAAACAATTCTTTTATCGTCTCTTTATTCTGAAGATAAGAGAAAATGATCCTTCTGTTATGAGTAGTATCACTTTTAGCCTTTGTTATCAGAGGTTCTACATATTTGCGAAGCTCTTTTGCCTTTGCCACCGTAGTTGTGATACGTTTATTTATGATCAGCGAAGTGGCCATGTTGGATAACATAGCATCCCGATGCGCCGCTTTCATTCCTAAGTGATTAAATTTCTTTCCGTGTCTCATTACAGCCTAAATTAATCCTCTTCCAGTTTATACTTGGAAAGGTCCATACCAAATGATAAGTTCTTTTCTGCGATAAGCTGTTCAAGCTCGGCAAGTGATTTTTTACCGAAGTTTCTGAACTTCATCATATCGCTGATTTCAATTTGAGCAAGATCTCCCAGTGTTTTTACATTCGCCGCTTTCAGGCAGTTGTAAGCACGTACTGAAAGGTCAAGGTCGCTCAATGGAGTTTTGAGCAGTTTTCTCATATGCAGCATTTCTTCATCTACAGCCTCAGGCTCTCCCTGATCTCCTGTATCCAGTACCATATTCTGGTCTGAGAAAAGTATAAAATGCTGAATAAGAATATTTGCCGCACCCTTCAATGCATTTTCAGGATGAACAGAACCATCGGTTTTGATGTCAAGCACAAGCTTTTCGTAGTCTGTTTTCTGCTCTACCCGTGTATTTTCTACGCTATATTTCACATTTTTGATCGGAGTGAAAATAGCATCGATAGGAATAAACCCAAATATCTGCTCATTAGGCTTGTTTTCCTCTGCCGGCACATATCCTCTTCCCTTTTCGATGGTAAGTTCGATATCAAACTGTATAGCATCGTCAAGGTGACAAATAATATGCTCAGGGTTTAATATTTCGAAAGTAGATGTAAACCCTGCTATATCTCCCGCTGTAAGCTTATCCTTACCTTTTACAGTAACATTGATCTTACTATCTACAGTATCTGCAATTTTTTTGAACCTAACTCCCTTGAGATTAAGGATAATTTCAGATACATCTTCCACAACTCCTTCAATCGTACTAAACTCGTGCAACACTGACGGTATTTTAATACCTGTAATAGCGTAACCTTCCAGAGAGGATAGTAAAATCCTTCTCAGCGCATTACCTATGGTAACACCATACCCTTTTTCAAGAGGTTTAAAAGTGAAGAGGCCATGAAAGTCATCTGCCTTCTCCATTACCACTTTTTCAGGCATTTGGAAAGATAAAATCGACATATAGTTAAGTTTTAATTTCGTTATTTAGAGTACAATTCTACGATAAGTTGTTCCTGAATGTTTTCAGGTATTTCCTCCCTCTGAGGAACATTGATAAACTTACCGGCTAGCTGGTTCTGATCCCATTCCAGCCATGAATATCGCTTGGAGCTGGCAGCCAGACTATCTGTTATCGCCAATAATGACTTGGATCGTTCACGCACCTCGATGATGTCACCTACTTTAATAGAGTAGGAAGGGATGTTAACTACATTTTCGTTTACCAGAATATGTTTGTGCAACACCAACTGTCTAGCTGCTCTACGACTTCTGGCGATACCCAGGCGGTATACAACATTATCGAGGCGTGACTCAAGCATCTGAAGCAAGATTTCACCTGTGATACCATCTTTACGGCTGGCCTTTTCAAAAAGGTTGGCGAATTGTTTTTCAAGTACACCGTAAGTGTATTTCGCCTTTTGTTTCTCAGCCAGCTGAATAGCGTATTCAGACTGTTTTTTCCTTCGCCCCCGACCGTGTTGTCCGGGAGGATACGCTTTTTTCTGTAAAGCCTTACTTGGTCCGAATATCGGATCGTTAAATCTTCGGGCAACTTTTGCCTTAGGTCCTCTATATCTTGCCATAATTAAACTCTTCTTCTTTTAGGTGGTCGACATCCGTTGTGAGGTAGTGGAGTGACATCTTTTATTACCGACACTTCAATACCTGTATTTTGGATCGTCCGTATTGCTGATTCTCTACCTGCACCAGGACCTTTCACAAAGACTTCAGCCTTTCGCATTCCAAGGTCATAAGCAGTCTGGGCACAATTCTGTGCAGCTACCTGCGCCGCATAAGGAGTATTTTTCTTACTCCCCTTAAATCCCATTTTACCAGCAGACGCCCAGCTTATCACCTGACCATTATTGTTTGTAATGGAGATGATAATATTGTTAAAGGTGGCCTGAATGTGAACCTGACCTGTCGGTTCTACATGGACAACGCGTTTTTTCGCTTTATCTTTTCTTTTTTGTTGTGCCATAAGTATCTGTTATTTAGTAGCTTTCTTCTTATTCGCTACTGTTTTTCTTCTACCCTTTCTGGTTCTGGAGTTGTTTTTAGTCCTCTGACCTCTAAGCGGCAACCCTTTTCTGTGCCGCAGCCCCCGGTAGCAACCAATATCCATTAGCCGCTTGATGCTCAGCTGAACCTCAGACTTGAGTACACCTTCAACCTTAAAATTTTCACTGATGATCGTACGAATAGCGTTTGCTTCATCATCTGTCCAGTCTTTTACTCTCTTATCCTGACTCACCTCAGCCTGGTCAAGGATTTTAGCAGCAGTACTGCGACCTATGCCATATATATACGTAAGAGAAATTACTCCTCTCTTATTATCGGGTATGTCAACTCCAGAAATTCTTGCCATAATATTTTAACCTTGACGTTGCTTAAACTTTGGGTTCTTTTTGTTTATCACGTAAAGCTTGCCTTTGCGACGAATCACCTTGCAATCTTCACTTCTTTTCTTAATTGAAGCTTTAACTTTCATAATATCTTACTTATATCGATATACAATTCTTCCTTTAGTTAAATCATAGGGTGACATTTCAAGTTTAACTTTGTCTCCAGGCAGGATTTTAATGTAATTCATTCTCATTTTACCTGAGATATGAGCAATCACCTGATGTCCGTTCTGAAGCTCAACTCTGAACATGGCATTAGACAATGCTTCGACTATTGTACCGTCCTGCTCTATCGAATTTTGTTTTGCCATATTATATTGTCACCTTTTCTTCTATGTATTTATGTGTCGTTAATACCTCTGTTCTATCTTTTAATATTGCAACAGTGTGCTCAAAATGTGCAGACGGCTTTCGATCTCTTGTTCTGATAGTCCAACCATCTCTTTCCTGCACAATGTTACGTGTCCCCATGTTGATCATAGGTTCGATTGCGATTACCATGCCCTCCTTCAGAATAGGACCCTTTCCCCGCTTTCCGTAGTTGGGAACCTCAGGCCCTTCATGAAGATTTCTACCTACGCCATGGCCAACCAACTCACGTACCACGGTATAACCCTGTTGGTGTGAATAAGTCTGAATAGCGTGACCTATGTCACCTATTCTATTGCCGTATACAGCCTGCTCAATGCCCAGATACAAAGAATGACGAACATCCTTTAGGAATCTGGTTATCTGATCAGAAACCTCTCCAACCGGATATGTGTAGGCCGAATCACTATGAAATCCTTTATAAAAGACACCACAATCTATTGAAACTATGTCACCTTCCTTCAGCTCATATTCGCTTGGGAAACCGTGAACGACGTTTTCGTTCACAGATACGCATAAAGTACCCGGAAATGTCCCTCCATATCCTTTAAACGAAGGAACACCGCCGTTATCTCGAATAAACTCTTCCGCTATCCGGTCGAGCTCCCTGGTCTTCACACCAGGTTTTATATTTTCTGCAACCAATCCATGTGTCTGGCCTAATATTTCAGCAGATTCACGGATTAAGCTAATTTCTTCCTCTGTCTTATAGTAGATCCGACTCATGCAACAGCAATCGTCTCAGATCTCGACTTTATTCTTCCTGATCGCATCATTCCTTCGTAATGCCTCATTAACAGATAACTTTCGATCTGCTGAAGCGTATCCAGCACCACTCCTACCATAATAAGGAGTGAGGTACCGCCAAAGAAATATGAGAAATCCCGGGAAACACCAAATAAGCTGGCTACAGCTGGCAAAATCGCTACAAGTGCCAGAAACAATGAACCCGGGAACGTAATTCTGGTCAATACAGAATCGATAAAATCGGATGTTGGTTTACCCGGCTTAATTCCGGGGATGAAACCACCATTTCTTTTTAAATCATCAGCAATCTGCGTTGGGTTTACCGTAATTGCTGTATAGAAAAAGGTGAACAGTACGATCAGAAACGCATACACCAAATTATATTGCCAACTGGTGAAATCGGAAAATTGCGTGGCTACACGAGTAGCAAAATCGCTTGTTTCAGCAAACTGACCAGCAACCAATGCAGGTAAAAACATCAATGCCTGAGCAAATATGATCGGCATAACACCAGATGAGTTCAGCTTTAGAGGTATATACTGACGCTGGCCACCATAAACCTTATTCCCCACCACCTGCTTGGCATATTGTACAGGAATTCTTCGTGTTGCCTGTGTAATCATTACCACAAACATGACCACTCCGAATAATACAAGTATTTCCAATATAAAGATTAACAGACCGCCAAGTCCTCTTGAAAGTCCTTCAGCAATAAGTGCCTTCGGTAGTACAGAAATGATACCGATCATGATCAGCATGGAAATACCATTTCCTATACCTTTATCTGTTATTTTTTCTCCGAGCCACATGCAGAATATCGTACCGGCAACCAATATCACAACAGATGAGATATTGAAAAATAAGCCTGGTCGAATAATAGCGTCAGGGCTTACCTGTGCGGCTATATACGTTGTAGCCTGAAAAGCCGTTATAACGATAGTAAGTACACGAGTAATCTGGTTGATTCTCTTTCTTCCGGATTCGCCTTCTTTCTGCATTTTAGAAAAATAAGGTACAGCAACGGTAAGAAGCTGAATAACAATAGAGGCCGATATATAGGGCATTATTCCCAGAGCAAATATGGACGCATTGCTGAATGCACCTCCAAGAAATGTATCAATAAGACCGAATACACCTTGTGCCTGCTCTAACTTTGTAGGATCAATTCCAGGTAAAACGATAAAACTACCCAACCTGAATATGGCGAGGAAGCCCAGGGTATTAAGAATTCTGTTTCTTAATTCCTCGATACTGAAAATATTCTTTATGGTAGTTATAAACCGTTTCATTTATTTTCTATTATTTGAACAGACCCTCCGGCTTTTTCGATAGCTGCTTTGGCAGACTCACTGAAAGCATGAGCTGAAACATTGATTTTAGCAGTTAATTCGCCTCTACCTAATATCTTGATTTTGTCATTTTTACCACAAAGTCCATGATCTCTGAATGTGCTGAAATCAATGTCACTGACACTGTGATCTTTATTAAGTTTTTCAAGGTCGCTCAGGTTAATCGGCTTGTATTCCACTCGGAAAGGAGATTTAAAGCCAAACTTTGGAATACGACGCTGAAGAGGCATCTGACCACCTTCAAAGCCAAGCTTTTTGGAATACCCTGATCTTGACTGTGCACCTTTATGTCCTTTAGTAGATGTACCACCACGACCGGAACCCTGGCCTCGTCCGATTCTTTTTCTGCTTTTTACAGATCCCTTTGCTGGTTTTAATGTATGTAATTTCATTACTTTTCTACCTTTACCAAGTGATTGACTGCTTTAATCATACCCTCTATCTGAGGGTTAAGCTCATGCTCAACCGTTCTGTTGAGTTTACCGAGGCCCAAAGCCTGAAGCGTCTTCTTTTGACGGCCCGGGCGTTTTATGGCACTCTTTACTTGTGTTACTTTCACTTTTGCCATGATCAACCGTTAAATACTTTTGTTAAGCTAACACCTCTTTGCTGAGCAACAGTAATCGGGTCCCTCATTTTTGAAAGCGCATCAAAAGTGGCCTTCACAACGTTATGAGGATTTGAACTGCCTTTAGACTTTGCCAGCACGTCCTTTACACCTGCACTTTCAAATACGGCGCGCATTGCACCACCTGCGATTACACCAGTACCCGCGGAAGCAGGTTTGACTAATACAAAACCTCCGCCATATTTACCTTCAGCTTCATGTGGTACCGTGTGGTGCAAAATAGGCACTTTCACGAGGTTTTTCTTGGCGTCATCGATGCCCTTTGTGATGGCATCAGTTACTTCATTTGCTTTACCCAAACCGTAACCGACAACTCCATTACCGTCTCCAACAACTACGATTGCTGCAAAGCTGAATCGTCGACCACCTTTCACTACTTTCGCCACACGCTTGATAGCTACTACCCGTTCTTTAAGGTCTATTTCGCTGGCTTTTACTGATTTAATATTAGTCTGTGACATATTTTAAAATTTTAAGCCTCCTTCTCTTGCTCCCTCAGCAAAAGCTTTCACCTGGCCGTGATAAATATATCCGCTACGATCGAAAACAACTGCTTCAATGCCGCTTGCCTTGGCTTTTTCGGCTAACTTTATTCCTAATTCTTTTGAGATGTCGACTGTGCAATTTTTCTTCTCGTCGATCTCTCTTGAGTCAGCAGCAAGCAAGGTTTTTCCGTTCAGGTCATCGATGAGCTGTGAATAGAAAAACTTATTGCTCTTGTACACAGAAAGTCTTGGTCTTTCAGGTGTTCCTGAAATTTTATTTCTGATCCTGTATTTAATTCTTCTCCTGCGATTAACTTTATCGAACGCCATAACGATTTATTTAGCTGCTGTTTTACCTGCTTTTCTTCTGATTTGTTCTCCGACGAACTTCACACCTTTACCTTTGTAAGGCTCGATTTTGCGCAGACTTCGGATTTTGGCTGCAACCTGGCCTATCAACTGTTTGTCAGATGATTCCAGATTTATAATGGGATTCTTTCCCTTCTCCGTTACAGTATTTAATTTGACCTCCTGTGGAATTTCCATGAATATGTCATGAGAATACCCCAGGTTTAGCTCAAGGATATTACCCTGATTGGATGCTTTATATCCTACACCAACCAACTCAAGATCCTTCTTATACCCTTCAGAAACACCAACGACCATGTTAAAAATCAATGATCTCGTCAGGCCATGAAGCGCTTTATGTCTTTTTTGTTCAGTAGGGCGTGATACGACCAACTGATCACCTTCTATCTGGATGTTGATCTCAGGACTAACCACTTGTTTCAGGCTGCCCTTCGGTCCTTTCACTTCTACCTCGGTCTTTCCGTTTAACTTTATCTCAACTCCCTGAGGGATTGTTATAGGCGCTTTACCAATTCGTGACATAATTATATATCAATAGACGTAACACAAAACTTCACCTCCGACATTCAGGCTTTTCGCCTCTTTGTCGGTAACTACCCCTTTTGAAGTGGAAAGTATCGAAATCCCCAGACCGTTTTGTACACGTGGAATGGTTGAAACCCCCGTATATTTTCTAAGTCCGGGCGTACTGGCTCTCTTCAATCCTTCAATAGCATTTTTCTTAGTCACAGGATTGTACTTAAGTGCTATTTTGATGATACCCTGAGCATTATCTTCAACAAACTTATAGTTTGCAATGAAACCTTTCTCATGCAATACTTTGGTGATTGCCTTTTTAGTATTGGATGCGGGTATCTCGACAATACGATGTTTAGCCTTTATCGCATTGCGAATCCTATTTAAATAATCTGCTATTGGATCTGTCATATCCTTATTTCTAATTTCAAAAAGGGCTGCAAAATTAATATCTTTTATTCAATATATCCACTACCAGCTCGCTTTTCTTATGCCTGGTATTTTTCCTTCAGAGGCCATTTCACGGAAAACATTTCGGCAGACGCCAAATTTCCGCATATATCCCTTCGGGCGACCGGTCATGCTGCATCTGTTGTGCAGTCGAACCGGAGAAGAGTTTCGGGGAAGTTTATCCAAACCAACCCAATCGCCTGCTTCTTTCAGCGCTTTCCTCTTTTCAGCATATCGCGCTACCAGCTTTTCTCTTTTTCTTTCTCTTGCTATTATTGATGATTTCGCCATTACTATTTGTTTTTATTCGCGAATGGCATTCCAAATGCCTTTAATAGTTCATAACTTTCTTCGTCTGTCTTTGCATTAGTAACGAAAGTGATATTCATTCCCGAAATTCGATTTACCTTATCGATACTGATTTCAGGGAAAATTATTTGTTCACGTACACCAAGGGTATAGTTACCTCTGCCATCAAATCCTTTGTCAGAAACACCCTGGAAATCCCGTACACGAGGTAGAGCAACATTCAAAAGGCGATCGAGAAAATCGTACATTTTGGCACCACGAAGTGTAACCCTCGCCCCGATAGGCATATTTTCACGAAGCTTAAAGTTAGATATCGCATTCTTTGCCTTCGTGGCAACAGCCATCTGTCCCGTGATCTGAGTTAGTTCCTCCACGCCCTGATCAACCAGCTTTTTGTCAGCGACAGCAGCTCCTATACCTTTGTTTATAGAGATCTTTTCAATCTTTGGAACCTCCATGATTGATTTATACTGAAACTTATCTTTCAGTGCGGGTACGATCTCATTTAGGTACTTATCTTTTAATCTCGGACTATACATTTTTAATGAATTCTCCTGTTTTCTTTGAATATCTCTGAAGTTTACCTTTATCATTCAGCTTTCTGCCTGTTCGGGTAGCCTCACCTGTAGCCGGATCTACCAACATAAGGTTGCTGATATGTATAGGAGCCTCAATTTTATCTATACCACCGTTAGGGTTCTGGGCTGAAGGCTTACGGTGTTTGGTGACAATGTTTGCACCTTCCACCAGTGCCCTTTTCTTCGCCAGATCAATTTCAAGCACCTTACCTGTTTTATCCTTTGAATTACCGGATAATACTTTTACTGTGTCGCCTTTTTTAATATGCAGCTTCATGATAAGTTCTTTAAAGCACCTCTGGTGCAAGTGATACAATCTTCATAAACTGACGCTCTCGCAATTCACGTGCAACAGGACCGAATATACGCGTGCCCCGTGGCTCATCGTTGTTGTTCAACAATACAGCCGCATTATCCTCAAAGCGGATATATGACCCATCCTTGCGACGTATTTCCTTTTTAGTTCTTACAACTACAGCTCTGGAAACTACGCCCTTCTTGATATTAGAAGAAGGAGCAGCAGATTTCACTGATACTATGATCTTATCACCAATAGAGGCGTAACGCTTTCCGGTACCACCCAGTACCCGGATACAAAGTACCTCTCTGGCCCCGCTGTTATCTGCAACAGATAATCTTGATTCTTGCTGTATCATCGCTAGTTTCTTATTTCGCTCTTTCTATAACTTCCACTAAACGCCATCGCTTTCTCTTGCTCAGCGGACGGGTTTCCATAATTCTTACTGTATCGCCGATACCACAGTCATTTTTTTCGTCGTGTATCATGAATTTGGTCGTTTTACCGATAAACTTCCCATAAATAGGATGCTTCACACGTCGCTGAACAGCTACTACGGCGCTTTTGTCCATCTTGTTGGATACAACAAGACCAACTCTTTCCTTTCTTAGGTTTCTTGTATTAGTTTCCATGCTGCTCTCCCATTTTTTCAGTCAATACAGTATTTAATCGGGCTATCAGCTTTCGCTGCTCCTTAATCCGCATAGGATTTTCTACTGGAGAAATAGCATGAGAAAATTTCAATTTCTGTAAAACAGAAGTTTCCCCAGCAATTTTGGTCTCTATCTCCTCGACCGACATTAATCTAATATCTGATGCTTTCATAACTAAGCCTCGTAATCTCTTCTAACTACAAATTTTGTTTTTAACGGCAGTTTTTGTGCAGCCAAACGTAACGATTCCTTCGCCAACTCGATATCTACCCCTGTAGATTCAAAAAGGATAGTCCCTGGCTTGACTCTGGCTACCCAGTATTCCGGATTACCTTTACCCTTACCCATTCGAACCTCTGCAGGCTTCTTGGTGATAGGCTTATCAGGAAATATTCTGATCCACACCTGACCTTGTCGTTTCATGGAACGCGTTACGGCGATACGAGCAGCTTCTATCTGGCGGGAAGTCAAAAAACCCGGCTCCATTGCCTTGATAGCGAAGGTGCCGAATGAAATTTTATGGCCTCTTGTGGCAATACCTTTTATTCTTCCCTTCTGCTGCTTTCTGAATTTAGTTCTTTTCGGTTGTAGCATACGTCTTTACGATTTTCGTCTTCGTCTTGGGGCTTCACCGCCTCTTCTTTTTCTACCTGCTGGCTCGTTGGTATTAGAAACCATACCTACATTCGGACTAAGATCTCTTTTACCATAAACCTCGCCTTTGAATACCCAAACCTTGATACCTATCTTACCATAAATAGTTTGTGCTTCTGAGATAGCATAGTCAATATCAGCACGGAGGGTATGCAATGGAATTCTTCCCTCTTTATACTGTTCAGTTCGTGCCATTTCAGCGCCGCCAAGACGACCACTCAATTTTATTTTGATACCCTGTGCACCTACACGCATGGCCGATGAAATAGCCTGCTTCATAGCTCTCCTGTAGGAAATCCTGGCTTCCAGCTGCTGTGCAATAGACTCACCAACCAGCTTAGCATCTATTTCAGGACGTTTTACTTCAAAAATATTGATGTGTACATCTTTGCCAGTAATTTTCTTAAGCTCTTCTTTGATTTTATCAACCTCAGAACCACCTTTTCCAATCACCACACCAGGACGGGCAGTATGGATGGTAAGGGTAATACGCTTTAGAGTACGTTCTACCACGACTTTGGCGATCCCACCCTTAGGTATTCTGGCCGCAACGTAATCTCTTATATCTTTGTCTTCACTAAGCTTATCGGCAAAAGACTTACCACCATACCAGTTGCTATCCCAGCCTCTGACAATACCTAATCTTAGTCCATTTGGATTAACTTTCTGCCCCATGGATTATTTAGTTTCTTCGTTTTCAGTTTCACTTTCTACTTCTGCATTACCTGCATTTCGACTGGCCACCACAATAGTGATGTGATTTGAGCGCTTTCTGATACGATGCGCTCTTCCCTGTGGTGCCGGGCGCAACCTTTTCAAAATTCGACCACTATCTACGGTTATCGTCTCAACAAAAAGATCAGCTTCTTCAAGGTTTTGATCTTCATATTTATTCTGCCAGTTTGATATGGCCGATAGAAGCGTTTTTTCTACCATCTTAGCACCGTGCTTTGGCTCATACTTCAATATATTTAAAGCATCTACCACACTATGGCCACGTACCATATCAGCTACAAGCCTCATTTTTCGAGGGGATGTAGGAACGTTATTTAATGCTGCTCTTGCCTTCATTATCTTCTTCCTTTATCCTTTTTTGCGATATGACCACGGAAGTTACGGGTAGGGGAAAACTCACCTAATTTATGACCTACCATATTTTCAGTTACAAATACCGGGATAAACTTATTCCCATTGTGAACTGCAAAGGTATGTCCAACAAAATCAGGCGAAATCATAGACCTCCTTGACCAGGTCTTAATGACTGATTTCTTGCCAGAATCATTCATGGCCTCAACCTTTTTTTCAAGCCTGAAATCTATATATGGACCCTTTTTTAGTGACCTTGGCATATCTGCTTACTTTTTATTTCTTTTTGTTACGATAAACTTATCTGAATACTTGTTTGGCTTTCTGGTTTTACCACCCTTTGCATAAAGGCCATTTCTGGAACGGGGATGACCACCTGAAGCACGACCTTCTCCACCACCCATCGGGTGATCTACAGGGTTCATAGCAACACCCCTTACGCGAGGTCGTTTGCCCAACCAGCGATTTCTACCTGCTTTTCCAAGGCTAACATTCATATGATCCTCGTTACTTGCTGATCCAACTGTGGCAAAGCAATTTGATAATATGTTTCTGGTTTCGCCTGATGGTAATTTTATAGTTGCGTATTTTCCTTCCTTTGCAACCAATTGAGCATAAGTTCCGGCAGATCTTGCCATCGCAGCTCCCTTACCAGGCTTTATTTCAATGTTATGAACAATAGTACCCAGGGGCATATTACTCAGCATGGTGCAGTTCCCTACTTCAGGCGCAACTTTTTCACCTGAGATAATTTTATCACCGGCTTTTATACCTTTAGGAGCGATGATATATCTCTTTTCCCCATCCGCATAGTATAGTAATGCAATTCTTGCAGTACGGTTAGGGTCATATTCAATAGCTTTAACCGTGGCGGGTATATCGTGTTTATCTCTTTTAAAATCGATAATACGATAACGTTTTTTATGACCACCTCCCAGGTATCTTGAAGTCATCCGTCCATCTGAATTACGGCCTCCACTCTTTTTATGAGATGCGATCAGTGACTTTTCAGGTGTACTCTTTGTGACTTCTTCAAATGAAGGAGCCGTTCTATATCGCTGTCCGGGAGTTGTCGGTTTAATCTTCTTAACTGCCATATCTGTTATATTTCTCCGTAGAAGTCAATTACCTCTCCATCTGCTACCTTTATAATAGCTTTCTTAAAGGATGGCTTTCTTCCGCTAATGATTTTAGATTTCGTGTACCTGGATTTAGATTTACCTAAATAGTTCATGACGTTTACGTCTTCTACCGTAACGCTGTACATTTGTTCTACTGCCTTTTTAATTTGAATTTTATTGGCTTTTGGGTTGACAATAAATCCATATTTACCAGCCTCGTTCATTTCGGAGATTTTCTCCGTCACCAATGGTTTAATTAAAACATCCATTATTGGGCAGTATTTAAAGTTTCAAAACATTTCTCAGTGATGTAAAGGTTTTCAGCATTCAGGATGTCGTATGTATTAACATCAGATATGAGAGACACCTTTACCTTCTGCAGGTTTCGGCTCGACAGATAAAGATTTTCATCCTTTTCTGCGATAAGAATCAGTGATTTCTTATCACCATACTCAAGGTTATTAAGGATAGAGATGACATTCTTTGTTTTAATCTGGTCAAGAGTGAAATCTTCAACAACCTTAATCTGATTATCTTTTACCTTGTAAGCAAAAGCTGAATTTCGCGCTATTCTTTTTGTTTTCTTATTAAGCTTGAAGCTATAATCGCGCGGTCTGGGACCAAAAACACGACCACCTCCAACAAAAACAGGAGATTTTACACTTCCTGCTCTTGCAGTACCTGTTCCTTTTTGCCTTTTGATCTTTTTAGTAGAGCCTTTGATCTCAGCTCGTTCTTTAGCCTTGTGCGTACCCTGACGTTGATTGGCAAGATACTGTTTCACATCAAGGTAAATGAGATGGTCATTTGGCTCACCCAAGAAATCTTCAGGAAGATTAACTTTCTTCCCGGTAGACTTACCTTCAATATTTACAACTTCAAGCTCCATTATTTCTCAAGTATTACATATGAGTTCTTAGGCCCAGGCACAGAACCTGAAACCAATACCATATTATCTTCTAATATTTTTAAAATGCGCAGGTTAGTAACCTTAACTCTGTTGCCACCAGTTCTTCCAGCCATACGCAGCCCTTTAAATACGCGCGCAGGGAATGAACAGGCTCCAATAGAACCAGGTGCACGTAGGCGGTTATGCTGACCATGAGTGGATTCACCAACACCCGCGAAACCGTGTCTTTTTACTACACCCTGAAATCCCTTACCTTTTGAAGTGCCAATAGCATCTACAAACTCTCCTTCTTTAAATACCTCTCCGATGGCAATCGACTGTCCAAGTTTTACACCACCTTCAAATTCATCTCTAAAATCCCGGAACTCTACTACCTTCCTTTTAGGCGTGGTGTTCGCACGCTTGAAATGTGCCTGAAGGGCTTTAGGTGTATTTTTTTCTTTACGTTCACCGTAAGCAAGCTGGATGGCATAATAACCGTCACTATCTTCATTTTTAATGTGTGTTACAACACATGGCCCTGCCTGAATGAGTGTACAAGCCTCATTTTTACCACCCTGAGTAAAGATGGATGTCATACCTACCTTACGACCTATTATGCCTGACATTTTATATATCTTTTAAAGACAATAATTTATTTTTTCCAAAAAGGACTGCAAAGATAGAAATTTAAATCTATGCAACAAAGGTTTGGTCAAAACATTGACACAAAAAAAGACCAATACACCACTTGTATTGGTCTTTTACCAAGTAATTATGAAGAATTATACTTTAATCTCTACATCTACACCACTAGGAAGCTCAAGCTTCATCAAAGCATCCACGGTTTTGGTACTGTTGGAGTAAATATCAACCAGCCTTTTGAAAGTGCACAGCTGAAATTGTTCACGCGACTTTTTATTTACGTGAGGAGACCGCAGTACGGTATATACTTCCTTTTCTGTTGGCAACGGAATAGGTCCGCTGACTACAGCACCAGTTGTTTTAACGGCACGTACGATCTTCTCTGACGATTTATCCACCAGATTATAATCGTAGGATTTAAGTTTAATTCTGATTTTCTGATTCATCTTTTTATGAATTATGCTTTTTCACCGATGGTTTTTTTGATAACCTCATCGGCAATGTTCTTCGGTACCTGATCATAATGTGAAAAGGTAAGGGTTGCTGTTGCTCGACCGGAAGTAATGGTTCTCAAATCTGTAACATATCCGAATAACTCAGAAAGGGGTACATCAGCTTTAATCACCTGGGAATTACCTCTGGTATCCATACCCTTCATTATTCCTCTTCTTTTGTTCAGGTCACCAGTAATAGATCCGGTATATTCTTCAGGAGAAACAACCTCTACTCCCATAACCGGCTCTAAAAGTACCGGACTGGCTTTCTTAGCGGCAACCTTAAAACCAATACGCGCAGCCATTTCAAATGAAAGTGAATCTGAATCAACATCATGGAATGAACCATGGAAAATTCTCACTTTCATACTATCTATAGGATAGCCGGCAAGGGGTCCATTTTTCATTGCTTCTCTGAATCCCTTCTCGATGGCAGGAATGAATTCCTTAGGAATCACACCACCCACAATCTGATTCACAAACTGTAGTCCCTCACCTTCGTAATCTTCATCCTTTGGACCAAGTTCGAATACTATGTCTGCGAACTTACCACGACCACCTGTCTGCTTTTTATATACTTCCTTATGCTCTACACTGGCAAGTATAGACTCTTTATAGGCTACCTGAGGTGCACCCTGGCTAACCTCAACCTTAAATTCTCTTTTAAGGCGATCCATGATAATATCAAGGTGAAGTTCTCCCATTCCTCTGAGGATCGTTTGACCTGTTTCATGATCGGTATTTACCTGAAGTGTAGGATCCTCTTCAACAAGTTTGGAGATTGCCATACCCAGTTTATCAACATCGGCCTGTTTTTTGGGCTCAATAGCGTACCCAATAACCGGCTCAGGGAATACCATGGATTCCAAAACTATCTTTGATTTCTCGTCACAGAGTGTATCTCCGGTTTTAATATCCTTAAACCCTACAACTGCACCAATATCGCCAGCATGGAGAAAATCTATCTGATTTTGTTTATTGGCATGCATCTGAAAGATCCGTGAAATCCTTTCTTTATTTCCTGACCTTGTATTGTATACATAAGACCCTGAATTGAGCATCCCGGAGTAAGACCGGATGAAGCATAAGCGTCCTACAAATGGATCAGTTGCAATTTTAAATGCCAATGCAGAAAATGGCTCGTCCGGGTCAGCCGTACGAATGATAGTTTCTTCAGTATCCGGATTTTTACCTTTTATTTCACCTCTGTCAAGAGGTGAAGGCAATAGCTCCATCACATAATTCAACATGGTCTGCACACCTTTATTTTTAAAGGCGGAACCACAAAGCATGGGAACAAAAGCTAGGTCAAGCGTAGCACTACGTAGAGCGCCTATAATCTCATCACGGGTTATTGTAGCGGGATCTTCGAAGTATTTCTCCATAAGAGCTTCGTCATATTCTGCTACAGCCTCAATGAGTTCGTTACGATATTGCTCAACATCGTCTTTCATGTCTTCCGGAATATCAACCTGCGTATACGTCATACCCATGTCATCTTCATTCCAGACCATAGCGATGTTGTCCACAAGATCAACAACTCCCTTAAATGTTTCTTCAGCACCAATTGGCAATTGCAATGGAACTGCTTTAGTGCCAAGCCTCTCTTTTACCTGCTTACATACAGCAAGGAAATCAGCGCCGGCACGGTCCATTTTATTTACAAAGCCAAGTCTGGCAACGTTATAGTTATCAGCAAGACGCCAGTTCGTTTCTGACTGAGGCTCCACACCGTCAACAGCACTGAACAAAAATACAAGTCCGTCAAGAACCCGTAGTGATCGGTTTACCTCAACCGTAAAGTCAACGTGACCCGGTGTGTCAATAATGTTGATCTGGAACTGCTTATCTTTATAAGGCCAGAATACAGTTGTTGCAGCTGAAGTAATGGTAATACCCCTTTCTTGCTCCTGTGCCATCCAGTCCATGGTGGCAGCGCCATCGTGAACCTCTCCTATTTTATGCGACACACCAGCATAATATAGAATTCGTTCCGTTGTTGTCGTTTTACCTGCATCAATATGGGCTGCAATCCCGATATTTCTGGTTAAACTTAAATCTCGTTTTGCCATTTTGTGATTTATATTCTAAAGTGTGAGAAAGCTTTATTGGCGTCTGCCATTCGGTGTGTATCATCTTTCTTTTTAACTGCTGCCCCTTCACCTTTTGAAGCTGCGATGATTTCACCTGCCAGACGTTCTGTCATCGTTTTCTCATTACGGAGACGCGCGTAACGAATCATCCACTTCATCCCAAGTGCAACTTTGCGCTCAGGACGTACTTCCATAGGTACCTGGAATGTGGCTCCACCTACCCGGCGACTTTTTACCTCAACAGCAGGCATGATGTTGCTTAGGGCCTTTTTCCAGGTTTCCAGTCCGTTTTCACCAACTTTTTCTTCTACGATTTCAACGGCATCATAAAAAATGGTAGCTGCAGTACTCTTTTTTCCTCGCAGCATGAGATTATTGATGAATTGAGTAACCAGAGTATCCTTAAACTTAGGATCCGGCAAAAGATATCTTTTTTTAGGTTTAGCCTTTCTCATTATTTCTTATCCTTAGGTTTTTTAGCACCATATTTTGACCTTCTCTGAAGCCTACCGTTCACACCAGCAGTATCTAAAGCACCTCTTATGATGTGGTATCGTACACCAGGAAGATCTTTCACACGACCACCCCTGATCAACACGATAGAGTGCTCCTGAAGATTATGACCTTCACCTGGTATGTAAGCGTTCACCTCTTTGCCTGATTTAGCCAAACGGACTCTGGCTACTTTTCTCATGGCAGAGTTGGGCTTTTTTGGTGTCGTCGTGTACACGCGTGTACATACTCCTCTTTTCTGAGGACATGAATCAAGGGCAGGAGACTTCGATTTTGTCTTAAGCTGCTTCCTTCCCTTACGTACTAATTGTTGTATAGTAGGCATATTATTTTCTCAATTCTGAAAATCGGACTGCAAAGGTATAAAAAGGATTTTTCTTATACAATTTAGATTTAGGATTTATGCTTCACCAATAGAACCTCCGAAATTCATTGGAAATTTTGGTGCTTCATCATTTTGTTTTATTGGACCGAAGGTATTCTCATATTTCTGGATATTGTCCTTTAATGCCTTCAGTAACCTTACTGCATGTTCAGGTGTGATCACAACGCGAGACTTTACCTTCGCTTTTTGTACACCGGGCATCAGCCGGATGAAATCAATCACAAATTCACTATTTGAATGTGCGATCATAGCCAAATTAGCATAGATGCCCTCCGCAATTTCTTCGGAGAGCTCTATGTTAATCTTATTCGGATTTTGTTGCTGTTCTTTTCCGTCTGCCATCAGGATTCGAGGATTTTCTCTTTATCTCTGGGGGCTTCTGCAGCCTGCCTGAGTCTTTCATATTCTTCCTGATTGCCCACGATCAGATCTTTATACTTTCTCATGCCCGTACCTGCAGGTATCAGATGACCTACGATCACATTCTCCTTCAGTCCTTTGAGTGTATCCATTTTGCCTCTGATCGAAGCCTCAGACAGCACCTTGGTCGTTTCCTGGAAGGACGCTGCTGAAATAAAGCTTTCAGTACCCAATGAAGCCTGTGTAATACCCTGAAGGGTAGGCTTAGATACGGCAGGCTCTGCGTTTCTAACCTGAACAATCTTCATATCCTTACGCTTCAGGCTTGAGTTTTCATCCCGAAGTTTTCGTGAGCTGATGATCTGTCCGGGACGAAGATTTGCAGAGTCTCCTGAGTCTGTAACTACTTTTTTATCCAGAACCAGGTCATTTTCTTCATTGAACATAAATTTATCAACCACCTGTCCTGTAAGGAATGATGTATCTCCCGGATCGATGATTTCAACCTTTTGCATCATCTGTCTTACAATCGCCTCAATATGTTTATCGTTGATTTTCACACCCTGCAAACGGTACACTTCCTGTATCTCATTTACGAGATATTCCTGTACAGCAGTAGGGCCTTTGATGGCGAGTATGTCATCTGGTGTAATTGCACCGTCTGATAATGCATATCCAGCCTTCACAAAGTCACCATCCTGAACGAGGATGTGCTTGGAAAGCGGAACAAGATATCTCTTCTTAACTCCGTCTTTTGATTCAATGAAGATTTCTCTGTTTCCTCTTTTTATTGTGCCGAAAGAAACAACACCATCAATTTCAGAAACAACGGCCGGATTACTCGGGTTACGCGCCTCAAAAAGCTCAGTTACACGAGGCAGACCTCCTGTAATATCCCTTGATTTACCAACCGAACGCGGTATTTTGGCAAGCACCTGTGCTCCCTTCACTTTATCCTTATCATTGACACTTAGGTGAGCACCAACTGGAATACTGTATTCCTTGGTTTCTCCATCCTTATTTGTCACCAGGATAGTTGGGTTTTTGGTTTTATCCTTTGTTTCGATAATCACTTTTTCACGGTGACCTGTCTGTTCGTCAGATTCTTCTTTATAGGTAATACCATCTTCAATAGCTACAAACTCAACATCACCCTGGAAATCTGACAAGATAACAGCGTTGTATGGATCCCAGCTACAGATCTCATCCCCTTTCTTAACTTTATCACCTTCTTTTACCTTAATCATACTACCATAAGGAACATGATTCGATATGAGTGTCTGTTTTGTTTTTGGATCCACAATACGAACTTCTCCTGATCTCCCCATCACAACATGAATAGGGTTACCATCCTTATCGGTAGAATCAACAACCCTCATATCATCGAAAGCTAGAACACCATCAAATTTCGCCTTGATCATGGCATCAACTGCAATGTTTGATGCAGTACCACCCACGTGGAAAGTACGTAAAGTAAGCTGTGTTCCGGGCTCACCGATAGATTGTGCAGCGATTACGCCTACAGATTCTCCCCGATGGACAATTTTTCCGGTAGCCAAATTACGTCCATAACATTTGGCACATACACCTTGCTTGGTTTCACAGGTAAGTACGGAACGAATTTCCACTTCCTCAATGCCGGCCTCATCAATCAAATCTGCTACCTCCTCTGTGATCTCATCACCAGATTCAATGATGATTTCATCTGTCAGAGGATGATGCACATCATTCAATGCAACTCTTCCCAGAATTCTTTCTGAAAGAGGTTCTACTATGTCCTCGTTATCTTTCAAAGCAGCGACTGTAATACCACGGAGTGTACCACAGTCGTCTTCATTTATTACAACATCCTGAGCTACATCTACAAGTCTCCTGGTCAGATATCCGGCATCAGCCGTTTTAAGCGCAGTATCTGCAAGACCTTTCCTGGCACCATGTGTGGAGATGAAGTATTCGATCACGTCCAGCCCCTCCTTGAAGTTGGACAAAATTGGGTTTTCAATGATTTCCCCTACTGAACCCTGAAGGTTTTTCTGAGGTTTTGCCATCAGTCCACGCATACCCCCCAGCTGACGAATCTGCTCTCTCGAACCTCTTGCACCGGAGTGCATCATCATATAGATCGAGTTAAATCCCTGATCATCTTCTTCCAGCTGCTTCATCAGTGTACTGGTAAGCTGGGTATTAATTCTGGTCCAGATATCGATTACCTGATTATAGCGCTCATTATCGGTAATAAGACCCATCAGGTAGTTATTCCAAACGGCATCTACTTCTTCCTTCGCCTGCTCTACCAACGGATCTTTCTGATCTGGGATTTTGACATCACCAAGACCTATTGAAAGACCTGCCTGGTAGGCTGTCTCAAACCCAAGTTGTTTGATATCATCGAGGAATTTGGCTGTACTGGCAGTATTGGTATATTTATAGACCGTAGAAATAATTTTCTGCAGTTTCTTTTTCGTTAGCAGTTCATTGACAAAGCCTACTTCTTTAGGTACAAGCTCATTAAATATAACCCGGCCAGCTACAGTCTCTATGGTCTTATCTACGAGCTTACCTTTCTCCAGTACGCTTGCTTTTACATTGATATAGGCATGTTTATCTACTCTTCCTTCATTAACCGCGATGATTACTTCCTCAGCAGAATAGAAGGTCATACCTTCACCTTTCACCTTCAGATCATCTGTACTTCTGCGGCCTTTGGTAATATAATACAGACCAAGTACCATATCCTGTGAAGGAACAGCAATAGGAGCACCATTGGCAGGATTAAGAATATTATGAGTAGAAAGCATCAGCATGGAAGCTTCCAGCACTGCCTCGTGTCCCAAAGGCACATGTACTGCCATTTGGTCACCGTCAAAGTCAGCGTTAAACGCCGTACACACAAGAGGATGCAGCTGTATAGCCTTTCCTTCAATTAATTTGGGCTGGAAAGCCTGTATACCAAGCCTGTGGAGTGTTGGGGCACGGTTTAGTAACACCGGATGTCCTTTCAGTACATTTTCTAGGATATCCCAAACTACAGGATCCTTGCGATCTACAATTTTCTTGGCTGATTTTACTGTTTTGACGATGCCTCGCTCGATAAGCTTCCTGATAATGAATGGCTTAAAGAGCTCTGCAGCCATATCTTTTGGCAGACCACATTCATGCATTTTCAGCTCGGGGCCAACTACGATTACAGATCGGCCAGAATAATCGACACGTTTACCCAGGAGGTTTTGGCGGAATCGACCCTGCTTTCCTTTCAGCATATCGCTCAGGGATTTAAGTGCACGATTACCATCTGAACGTACTGCATTCACTTTTCTGGAATTGTCAAATAGTGAATCTACTGCCTCCTGAAGCATTCTTTTCTCATTTCTGAGAATTACCTCTGGCGCTTTGATGTCAATTAATCGCTTGAGTCGGTTATTTCTGATAATAACACGACGATAGAGGTCATTAAGATCTGATGTTGCAAAGCGACCACCATCCAATGGTACAAGCGGACGTAATTCAGGTGGAATAACCGGAACCATACGGATCACCATCCATTCCGGGCGATTTTCGATCCTTGTTCTGGCATCACGAAATGCTTCCACCACTTTCAGTCTTTTCAGGGCCTCAGCTTTACGTTGCTGAGAGGTATCTGTTGCGGCCTGATGACGCAAAGAATAAGAGAGCTCATCCAGTTGAGTACGGGAAAGCAACATTTCAAGCGCTTCGGCACCCATTTTAGCGATGAATTTATTCGGATCTGCATCATCTAATGCCTGATTCTCTCTGGGAAGTTTGTCGATAATATCGAGATACTCATCCTCTGTGAGGAAGTCCATCTGCACGATACCATCTTCTTCTTTTATTCCAGGCTGAATGACGACATATCTTTCGTAATAAATGATCTGATCCAGTTTCTTAGTTGGGAGACCCAGCAGATATCCGATTTTGTTAGGGAGTGATCTGAAATACCAGATATGCGCTACAGGAACCACCAACTCTATATGTCCCATGCGCTCTCGGCGCACCTTCTTTTCTGTTACTTCTACTCCGCAACGATCGCAAATGATTCCTTTGTAGCGGATTCTTTTATATTTTCCACAATGACATTCCCAATCTTTTACCGGCCCGAAAATCCGTTCGCAGAACAAGCCTCCCATTTCGGGTTTATATGTCCTATAATTGATTGTTTCCGGCTGAGTAACCTCTCCATGTGAACTTTCCAGAATAGACTCCGGTGAAGCCAGACTTATGGTTACTGATGAGAAGTCCGTATTTATTTTTTTATTCTTTCTAAAAGCCATATGCGTTATGCTAGAGTGTTTTATTCAAGTGTAATTTCAAGGGCCAATCCTCTGAGTTCGTGAACCAAAACGTTGAATGATTCAGGGATATTAGGTGATGGGAGGTTTTCTCCCTTCACAATAGCCTCATATGCCTTCGCTCGCCCTACCACGTCATCCGATTTAATGGTAAGAATCTCCCGAAGTACGTTGGAAGCTCCGAAGGCCTCAAGTGCCCACACCTCCATTTCACCAAATCGCTGACCACCAAACTGTGCTTTACCACCCAGTGGCTGTTGTGTGATCAGTGAGTAAGGACCAATACTTCTGGCGTGCATCTTGTCATCTACAAGGTGGCCCAGTTTAAGCATATAAATTACCCCTACTGTAACTTTCTGATCAAACTTCTGACCGGTCAGGCCATCATACAGGTCAGTTCTTCCGAGATGTGGCAGCTTCGCTTTTTCCAGCTCTGCCATCACGTCATCAATAGAAGCACCATCAAATATTGGTGTGGCGTATTTTTTACCTAGCTTCAGTCCGGCCCATCCCAGTACGGTCTCATAGATCTGACCTAGGTTCATACGGGATGGTACACCCAATGGATTTAGTACAATATCTACTGAGGTTCCATCCTCAAGGAACGGCATATCTTCTTCGCGCACGATCTTGGCCACAACACCTTTGTTACCATGTCTTCCGGCCATTTTATCACCTACTTTGAGCTTTCGCTTTTTCGCCAGGTAAACTTTAGCAAGCTGTACGATACCGGCAGGGAGCTCATCACCCACTTCCAGTGTAAACCGGTCTCTTTTGAATGTACCGGTGACCTCATTACGTTTCTTGTTATAATTTTTAACAAGAAGGTTTATACGCTGATTAATAGATTCGTCATCTACCCAGTTTTCTATCTTCAGATCAGAAAGCAGGTTGACCTCTTCAGCTACTGAGTAATTGCTCTCATCCCGGTAGATATTCTTGGCCGGGAAAAGGTTCTCTTCAATATTTTTGGCCGTATATTTTACTCCTTTCGGGAATACTTCATCACCAAACTTGTGATATACACCATTTGAAGTTTGCCCTTCCAGCAGTTTTGCCAGTTTAGCAATCATATTGGCCCGAATTTCAAGGAGCTGACCGCTGTATTTTTTCATTAGCTCGGCTACATCCTTCTTGGTTTTTGCTCTGAGCTCTTTATCCTTTTTAGGTCGTGAAAAGAGCTTGGTGTCGATGATGGTTCCCCGTACACTCGGAGACGCCTTCATGGATGCATCTTTAACATCACCTGCCTTATCACCAAAGATGGCACGAAGTAATTTCTCTTCCGGAGTAGGGTCTGTTTCACCTTTAGGTGTGATCTTACCGATCAGGATGTCTCCCTCCCGTATTTCAGCACCTACTCTGATAATACCATTTTCATCAAGGTTTTTAACTGCTTCCTCACTTACGTTGGGAATTTCAGAAGTTAGCTCCTCTTCTCCTCTTTTCGTGTCTCGTACTTCGAGCTCAAATTCCTCAATGTGAAGTGACGTAAAAATGTCATCACGTACCACCTTTTCGGAAATCACAATGGCATCTTCGAAGTTGTAACCTTTCCACGGCATGAAGGCAACCATCATGTTTCTACCAAGGGCAAGTTCTCCCTGCTCGGTAGCATAACCTTCAACAATAGGCTGTCCTTTTTTAACCTTTTGCCCTTTTAATACAATAGGCTTATGGTTAAGACAGGTATCCTGGTTAGTTCTTCTGAATTTTATCAGGTTATATACTTTTACATCATCATCAAAACTGATAAGACGCTCATCCGATGTGGTTTCGTAGCGTATTGCAATTTTTGTTGCATCCACAAACTCCACAACACCGTCACCTTCGGCTCTGATAAGCGCTCTGGAATCAAGTGCTACCCTTTCCTCCAAACCGGTACCCACAATAGGTGCCTGCGGACGTAACAGGGGCACAGCCTGACGCTGCATGTTTGACCCCATAAGCGCACGGTTCGCATCATCATGTTCCAGGAATGGGATGAGCGATGCTGCCACAGAAACAATCTGGTTTGGAGCTACATCCATATAGCTTACCTCATCAGGTCCTACTACGGGGAAGTCACCTTCAAACCTTGCTTTGATTTTATCATTTATAAAATCACCACTGTCCTTCAGCGGAGCATTTGCCTGGGCAATGTTGTGTGTATCTTCCTCTTCAGCGGTAAGCCAAGTGACATTACCCGTCATATCCACTTTACCCTCCTGAACCAGTCGGTATGGTGTTTCAATGAATCCCATGGAATTCACCTTAGCATGAACACACAAAGATGAAATCAGTCCGATATTCGGGCCCTCAGGCGTTTCGATGGTACAAAGTCGGCCATAGTGTGTGTAATGGACATCCCGTACCTCAAAACCAGCTCTTTCACGGGAAAGACCACCTGGCCCTAAAGCCGACATTCTTCTTTTGTGGGTAATTTCAGCCAATGGATTTGTCTGATCCATGAACTGAGAAAGCTGATTAGTACCGAAAAATGAATTAATTACGGAAGACAAAGTCCTTGCATTGATAAGGTCTACTGGTTTGAAGTCCTCGTTATCACGGACATTCATTCTTTCCTTGATAGTACGCGCCATACGAGCAAGACCAACACCAAATTGTGCATAGAGCTGCTCGCCTACTGTTCGTACCCGCCTGTTGCTAAGGTGGTCAATATCATCGACTATCGCCTTTGAGTTGATAAGGCCGATGAGATATTTTACGATGCTAATGATATCCTCGGTTGTCAATACGCGGGTATCCGAGCTGATATCAAGGTTCAGTTTTTTATTGATCCTGTATCGTCCCACTTCACCCAGGTCATATCTCTTGTCACTGAAGAACAATGACTGAATGATATCACGTGCAGTTTGCTCATCCGGAGCTTCCGTATTCCTCAGCTGTCGATAGATCTGCTCAACGGCTTCTTTTTCAGAATTCGAATTATCCTTCTGGAGCGTGTTGTAAATAATCTGAAAATCGGCAATGTTTATATCCTCACGGTGCAGGATAATAAAATCGTTGCCGGAGTCGATGATGGTATCGATATCTTCTTCAGCCAGAATAGAGTCCCTTTCCAGCAGTACCTCATTTCTATCGATAGACACTACTTCCCCCGTATCTTCATCGACAAAGTCTTCTGTCCATGTTCTTAACACACGGGCTGCAAGGCGTCTCCCAATGGCCTTTTTAAGTGTTGATTTATCTGCCTTTACTTCTTCTGAAAGACCAAAGAGGTCGAGTATATCCTTATCTGATCCATATCCGATAGATCTGAGCAGAGTAGTTACAGGGAATTTCTTTTTTCTGTCGATATATGCATACATGACGTTGTTGACGTCAGTAGCAAACTCGATCCAGGAACCCTTAAACGGGATGATCCGTGCAGAGTATAGTTTGGTACCGTTGGTATGTTTACTTTGAGCAAAGAACACACCCGGTGAGCGATGCAACTGGGAGACAATCACTCGCTCTGCTCCATTGATAATAAATGACCCTTTTTCGGTCATGTATGGGATGTTACCCAGAAAAACTTCCTGTTCTATTGTTTCAAAATCCTCATTATCCTCATCATTACAGGTAAGCCTGAGTTTTGCCTTCAGCGGCACAGAGTAGGTCAATCCTCTGTCGACGCACTCATCCACGTCATATTTAGGAGGATCAACGGTATAGTCGATGAACTCAAGCACGAAATTTTCTCTTGAGTCTGAAATTGGGAAATTTTCAGCAAACACCTTAAACAAACCATCTTTGGTTCGCTTGTCAGCTGGTGTCTCAAGCTGGAAAAAATCCCTAAAAGACTGCAACTGTACTTCAAGGAAATCGGGATAATCGAGTACCGTTTTTATCGAAGCGAAATTATGTCTTTTGGAAAATATTAATGAATCTGCCAATGTATGAGGATTTAAATTCGAGGATTATACCTAACTACAAACGGGAAAAGACCTGACTATTCAGCCAGGCCTGCCCAATAATTTTATGGAGATTTTTATTTTAATTCTACCTCCGCACCAGCTTCTTCAAGCTGCTTCTTGATAGCTTCAGCTTCGTCTTTTGGTGCACCTTCTTTTACAGGTTTTGGAGCGCCGTCAACGAGTTCTTTTGCTTCTTTAAGGCCAAGACCGGTAAGCTCTTTAACAAGCTTCACGATCGCAAGCTTGGCTGCGCCAGGAGATTTAAGAATAACGTCAAAGTCAGTCTTCTCTTCTTCAGCCTCGCCACCTGCTGCAGCACCGCCACCGGCCACTGCAATGGGAGCTGCTGCTGCAGGCTCGATGCCGTAGTCATTTTTAAGTATTTCAGCGAGTTCACTTACTTCTTTTACTGTAAGGTTTACAAGCTGTTCAGCGAATTCTTTAAGATCAGCCATTTTTTGTGATTTTAAGGATTAATATGTTACGATTCTTTTTCTTCTAATGTTTTAAGTAATCCAGCTAATGTGTTCTGACCGCTCTTAAGAGCAGAGATTACATTCTTAGCAGGAGATTGGAGCAATGCTACTACATCCGCGATAAGCTCATTTTTAGACTTCAGATTGCTCAGATATTCGATTTTGTCATCACCTTTGATAAGCTCGTTCTCAATGGAAGCAGCTTTCAGCAGAGGCAACTTGCTATTTTTATCTTTTTTCCTGAAGTCCTGCAGGATTTTAGCAGATATGTTGGCATTTTCACCTGCAAACATTATCCCTGAAAATCCTTTGAGCACATCGCCAAATTCAGTGGTATCAACTTCGTTTTTTTCAAGTGCTTTACGTATAAAGGTATTTTTATACACTTTATACTGAACGCCCTTGTCGAAGCACATACGGCGAAAATCATTGATTTTCGCTACGGACATACCATTGGAATCTGTTATATAGAAGCTTTGGTTTTCTTTGAACTTTTCAGCAAGCTCATCGATCAATGCACCTTTTTCTTCTCTAGTCATTTTTTATTTTTCTAGATTCCAGCAATACTACTTTTATCAACCGGTATCCCTGCACTCATGGTGCTGGAAATGTTGATACTTCTGAAGTAGGTTCCCTTAGAAGATGCTGGCTTCAGCTTGGATAAAGTGGTAAGGAGCTCAACAGCGTTGTCCTTAATCTTATCCGGTGTAAAAGAAACTTTACCGATGCTGGCATGTATTATACCAAACTTATCAACTTTAAAGTCGATTTTACCGGCCTTCACTTCTTTTACTGCTTTGGCTACATCCAATGTAACAGTTCCTGCTTTGGGGTTAGGCATAAGGCCTCTTGGCCCCAAAACACGTCCGAGTTTACCTACTTTCGCCATCACTGTGGGCATAGTGATGATCACGTCAATGTCAGTCCATCCACCTTCGATCTTGGTGATATAATCATCAAGTCCGACATGGTCTGCACCTGCATCTTTGGCTTCCTGTTCTTTATCAGGAGTACAAAGTACAAGCACGCGAACCTCCTTACCGGTGCCGTGTGGAAGCGCTACGACACCTCTGACCATTTGGTCAGATTTCCGAGGGTCAACACCGAGCCGGACATCAAGATCTACTGATGCATCGAACTTGGTTGACGTAATTTCTTTAACGAGATTTGCAGCTTCTTCAAGCGAATAAAATTTATCCGCTTCAATTTTCTCCAACGCTGCCTTTCTTTTCTTTGTTAATTTTGCCATGACTTCTTATTTAGCCGCCGCCCAGGGGGCTGTTCCCGTTACTTTAATACCCATACTACGTGCAGTACCAGCAACCATCTTCATCGCTGACTCAACTGTGAAAGCGTTTAAGTCAGGCATCTTGGTTTCCGCTATGGTCTTCACCTGATCCCAGGTAACAGAACCCGACCTTGTACGGTTAGGCTGCGCAGAACCTTTTTTGATTTTGGCTGCTTCCAACAACATTACTGCGGCAGGAGGTGTTTTAACAACAAAATCAAATGACTTATCAGAGTAAATAGTGATCAACACAGGCAGTACCTGCCCGTTTTTTTCCTGGGTTCTGGCATTAAACTGCTTACAGAACTCCATAATATTGATTCCTTTACTACCCAGGGCAGGTCCAACGGGTGGCGAAGGGTTCGCCTGGCCTCCCTTAACCTGCAGTTTTAGATATCCACTAATTTCCTTGGCCATTATTTATCAGTCTAATTTTTCAACTTGCATGTAATTCAATTCAACAGGAGTATTTCTACCGAATATCTTCACCATAACGTTAAGTTTTTTACGGTCTTCGAATACTTCCTCAACATTGCCTGTAAAGCCACTGAAAGGTCCATCCATTACCTTAATGCTTTCACCGACAATAAATGGTGTATCGATCTTGGCTTCCATTTCATCGGTTTCTTCCACACGTCCAAGAATGCGATTCACTTCGCTTTGTCTCAATGGCACAGGCTCGGAGCTGGAAGAGGATGAATTCGATCCCAGAAATCCAATAACTCCCGGTATACTTTTTACCGTGTGTAATGCTTCACCATTCGACAAATCTGCAGAAACAAGAATATATCCCGGAAAGAAGTTGCGTTCCCTCACCCGCTTTTTCCCGTTTCGCATTTCGTACACCTTTTCTGACGGAATGAGCACCTGAGGAATAAAATCCTCCAGGCCAGCACGAACAATTTCGTTTTCCAGGTAGTTTTTTATTTTCTTTTCCTGGCCACTAACTGCTCTGATCACGTACCACTTCAGCTCACTCATTGAAACAGGTGATTAAAAATTATTATAAATGTTCTTCAAAAGGTTTTCAAAACCGTAGTCGAATACACCGATGACAAGCGCAAAGATCAGGGAAGCTACCAACACAAGTATGGAGCTGCTCTGTAATTCTGAACGCTTTGGCCAGGCCACTTTTGTCCTGAGCTCTTCATATGATGTACGCAAATAATCAACTATTTTCTTCATAGTTTTTATACCTAGCACGGGTGGTAGGACTCGAACCCACAGCCAACGGTTTTGGAGACCGCTACTCTACCAATTGAGCTACACCCGTAAGTTAAACCGCAAAACGGGCTGCAAAGATAGATAGAATTTATATATAAACAAAGTGCGCAACGTTGAAGATGCGCACTTTGAAATTAAATTATTTACAATCTATAATTAATCGAGGATTTCAGTTACCTGACCGGCACCTACAGTTCGTCCACCTTCACGGATCGCAAACCGAAGACCTTTCTCCATCGCTACTGTATTGATAAGGTTTACCTCGATAGTAACGTTATCGCCCGGCATTACCATTTCAATATTTTCAGGTAGCTTTATCTCGCCTGTAACGTCTGTAGTTCTCAGATAGAACTGAGGACGATACTTATTGAAGAATGGAGTATGACGTCCACCTTCTTCTTTTGAAAGTACATACACCTCAGCTTTGAAATGTTGGTGAGGTTTTACTGATCCAGGCTTACAAATTACCATTCCTCTTTTGATATCAGTTTTTTCAATACCTCTCAGAAGAAGACCCACGTTGTCACCAGCTTCACCTCTGTCAAGAATTTTGCGGAACATTTCCACACCTGTAACAGTAGATTTAAGGTTTTCAGCACCCATTCCCAGGATATCAACCTGGTCACCAGAGTTGATAACACCTCTTTCGATTCTACCTGTAGCAACTGTACCACGACCTGTGATAGAGAAAACATCTTCAACTGGCATAAGGAAATCTTTGTCTACCAGACGCTCAGGAAGCGGAATATATTCGTCTACAGCATTCATCAGCTCTTCAACTTTCTCTACCCACTGAGGCTCACCGTTAAGTGCTCCAAGAGCAGAACCCTGGATAACAGGAATATCATCACCGGGGAATTCATAGAAAGAAAGAAGCTCTCTTACTTCCATCTCTACAAGCTCCAGCAATTCTGTATCATCCACGAGGTCAACCTTGTTCATAAACACTACAATAGCAGGCACACCAACCTGACGTGCAAGCAGGATGTGCTCACGAGTCTGAGGCATAGGTCCGTCTGTTGCAGCTACAACAAGAATAGCACCGTCCATTTGAGCAGCACCTGTAACCATGTTTTTTACATAGTCAGCGTGACCCGGACAGTCAACGTGCGCATAATGTCGGTTTACTGTCTGATACTCGATATGTGAAGTATTGATTGTAATACCTCTTTCCTTTTCTTCAGGCGCATTGTCAATCGAAGAGAAATCTCTGTTCTCTGCAAGACCTTTGTCTGAAAGAACTCTGGATATCGCAGCAGTCAAGGTAGTCTTACCGTGATCGACGTGCCCGATGGTACCAATGTTCACGTGTGGTTTGGAACGATCAAATGATTCTTTAGCCATCTCTAAATCCTTAAGTTTTAATTAATTTATTACAGTTTTAGTTTATACAACCGGAAACTCTGCTTGATACCCGGAGGTTGAGCCAATGACGGGAATTGAACCCGTGACCTCTTCCTTACCAAGGAAGCGCTCTACCCCTGAGCTACATCGGCAGAGAATAACTTCACCCGTTTGGTGAAATCAGAGCGGGCGACGAGGCTCGAACCCGCGACCTACAGCTTGGAAGGCTGTCGCTCT